>NZ_JBHUPC010000012.1:0-771716 GCF_042686145.1 Flavobacterium chuncheonense
AAAAATTCTTTTTTTATTCTCATCCCTTAAACCAAAATATCTGTATGAACTTGCCTGTATTGCGGGTGCAAAAGTAGTATCTTTTTTACCATTAACAAGACTTAATCCAACTATTTTTAAAAGTATTTTTCTACTATTTGATTATAAAGCACTTACAAATCGAAATGTTTTATAATCGTGTATCGTAAAAAAGAAAAAGTTAGTAATTCCTAATATCACCACAATAAGCCTTACTACTATATCAGAGCAAAACCAATTAAAACATCCTCTTTAACAACAACTCCCATAAATTTCAAAATATGACCTTATATATTATAGGTGTATTTAATTTTCTCCTTGCTTATTCTCACGTGCTTTTCTTGAAACAGCTAATTTTTCACGCCAAGAATTTGCCAAGTCCTTTAAATCAATTGGTTTAGCCGGTTCTTGTCTTGAAAGATGTCCTTGACGAAATGCTGTAACCAATATACTTTCGATTTGAAAGTCTTCTAATTCATCATAAGGGTTATAATCTTCCTTAATATCTATATCAAAAAGTTTAGCAGTATTATTGGACCAAAAAGCTTTCCATCCACTTTTATAATCTTTAATAAGATCAAAAGTAGTTTCTCCAGTTTGACGGTAAATCAACTTTACCAATATTTGTCCATCCTTACGTGATAATTTTTTTAAACGCGGCTCAAATTCGTCGGTCAAATACTTCTCTACTATTTTAAAATACTTTTTCTTCTCCTTTTTAGTTTTTAACTTAGCCATAGTAGCATTCATCTGAACTAATTTATCTGCAGTTACTTTTGCATAAGGATAAGTTTTATAAACTCTTCGTTTTAAAATTAACAGCTTTCTTCTTTCTTCCTCCATTCTATCATTTCCAACAACAATCTCTTTTAATTCAATAGAATATAAAACAGCAGAATCCTGCGGTGTTACCTTTACCGTATCTTGGATTTGCGCATTTGTACACAACCCAACAACTAAAAAAAATGTACTCAAATAGTGCTTCATTTCAAAAAAATAGTATTCAAAAATAAGTAAATAATAAAACAATTCTTATACCATTTTTATAATTTAGCAAAAAAATTGAAACAATGAGTACAAAATCAATATTGAATGAAAATTCACTCACTTTTTTAGAGCGTTATTTGAATAACACCTCTCCAACGGGTTATGAAGCAGAAGGGCAAAAAATATGGATGGAATATTTAAAACCATATGTAGACACTTTTATTACGGACACTTATGGATCTGCCGTTGGAGTTATCAATCCAGATGCCCCATATAAAGTAGTTATTGAAGGACATGCTGATGAAATTTCGTGGTATGTAAATTATATTACCGATGATGGGCTAATCTATGTAATTCGAAATGGTGGTAGCGATCATATGATTGCACCTTCAAAACGAGTAAACATCCATACCAAAAAAGGAATCGTAAGAGGAGTATTTGGCTGGCCAGCAATCCACACTAGAAACAGAGATAAAGAAGAACCTGCAAAAATAAGCAACATCTTTATTGACTGTGGATGCGAAACTAAAAAAGAAGTGGAAGATTTAGGAATACACGTAGGTTGTGTTATTACTTATCCAGACACTTTTGAGGTTTTAAACGGTAATAAATTTGTATGTAGAGCCATTGATAATCGTATGGGTGGTTTTATGATTGCTGAAGTAGCTCGTTTATTGCATGAAAATAAAAAAGAATTGCCTTTTGGATTATATGTAGTGAATTCGGTTCAGGAGGAAATTGGTTTACGTGGTGCTGAAATGATAACACAAACCATTAAACCAAATGTTGCCATTGTTACTGATGTTTGTCATGACACCACTACTCCAATGATTGACAAAAAAATTGAAGGTGATTTAAAAATGGGACGTGGTCCTGTTATTGCTTATGCGCCAGCAACTCAAAACGTATTACGCGAGATGATTGTTGATACTGCTGAAGCAAATAAAATTCCATTCCAACGCCATGCATCTTCAAGAGTAACTGGAACTGATACCGATGCTTTCGCCTACAGCAATGGTGGTGTTGCTTCTGCATTAATTTCGTTACCCCTTCGTTATATGCATACAACTGTTGAAATGGTACACCGTGAAGATGTTGAAAACGTGATTAAATTAATTTACGAAACTTTATTAAAAATCGAGAATAACGAAACATTTTCTTATTTTAAATAATCAATCTCAAAATATCTTAAACATAAAAAGCTCCTATTTTTGGAGCTTTTTATATAATAATTTACTACTTTGTAATATAAAAATTTTCATTTTTATACCTTAGCACCCTTATTATTTAAATTTTTTATTAAAAATTAACAATAGGGTTGAAAACAAAATCATTTAAAACGTACGTCTATTTCTTACTAATGACTCTCATAACATTAAAAGTTTATGGAGAAAGTTCACCTATTACTGAATTTAAAAAATTAAACAATTTTCAAAAAAGTTCATATTTTATCCTATTACCTGAAAACGATAAAATCAAGTATATTGATTACTTTAATAAAGAAGTTCAAATACTTAAAAATAAAACGAATGACTCGAATTCTTTATTGAACATTAACATCAGTATAGGACTAATCGAAAAAATTAAAGGCAATAACGTTCAGTCTATATTGACTTTAAACAAAATTTTAATTGAAAATTCGAATAAAAATCCCATAAAAGAAGACTATTTAATGATAGTTTATTTTTCCTTGCAAGAATCATATTTAAAATTAAATATCTTTTCAAAAGTAATTGAGATTAATTCAGAAATTGAAAAACTACACTCAAAAGGCATCGAATACCCTCTTTGGAACTACAATTTTCAAAGTCGTCTTTACTTCAATATGAATAAATATGATAAAGCAATAGATTTATTAAAAAAAGAAATTAGAGTTTTACAAAATTCGCCAAAAAGAGACTCGCTTATAATTCCTTCAGCTTTAAACGACCTGGGGTTTTACTATTTTATTGTTAAAGACTTCAAAAACAGTGAAAAGTTTTATCATAAATCTTTACAATTAGCTAAAAAGTCATTAGACCATTTGTCCTCTGATTATAAAACTTTATATCTTACTATTAATAACAATTTAGCTCGGCTGAAAACTTTTGAAAACAATAATAAAGAAGCCATAAGTATAATAAAAGATAGCGTTTTTCCTAATACTACTGACACTAGTGAAATTTATACTGAAGCTTGTTTCATCTTGGCTGATGCTTATCTAAATTCAAATCAGCTCGACAAATATTTAGACATAAAAAAAATCAATATTCTTCATAAAGATGACTACCCTATTTACAAACACATGTTCTTAAATTATGAGGTTCGGTATTTGATAAAAGCAAACAAATACAGAGAGGCTTTAGAAATGTATAAGAAACTCTATAAGTATAGGACTGATGAGTTTGAATCCGAAAAAATAAAAAAAAACAATAGTGTAGAAATCAATTATCTATTAGATGAAAATGAAAATACTTTACGTGAAAAAAACAAAGAATTTGAACAAAAACAAAAGAAAACATTACGTTATATTGTAATTTTTTCAGGCTGTATTATTGCTTTAATCCTTATATTATATATCAATATTTACAGAAAAAAAAAGCAGATTGAAACAATGCATCAATCTATTCTATCTCAAAACTCTAAAATTGAGCAATCACTAAAAGAAAAAGATTTTCTACTAAAAGAGATACATCATAGAGTAAAAAACAACTTACAAATTATCTCTAGCATACTTGATTTACAACAACTAAACACTGATAATATCCAACTTAAAAATATATTACAAGAAGGAAAAAACAGGATTCAAACTATTGCATTACTTCACAGAAGCATGTATCAAAAAGAGTTATATAGTGAAATTAATTTAAAAGAATATCTTGAAGAGCTAATGCCTCAAATTCAATCTTCATTTTCTAAAAACAGTGATGTAAAAGTTGACTTTTATATTGATTCAACTTTACTTCCATTAGATATAGCCATTCCATTAAGTTTGATTATAACAGAAATCATTAGTAATTCCTACAAACATGCGTTTGACAATCAAATAGATAAAAAAATAAAACTCGTTATTAAAAACAAACACAACAAAAATTATACTTTAAAAATATCCGATAACGGTTGTGGATTTAATCCTGAATTATATAATAATAGTAATTCTCTTGGATTAGACTTAATATGTGGCCTCACAGAACAAATAAACGGCAAACTAACTGTGAAATCAAGTATAAATAAAGGAACGAAGTTTAAAATTAACTTTTCTAATTATGAAAGAACGTAACTTGAATTTTTTAATAGTGGAAGACGAATACATTACTCAAAAAAGCATTGAGAAAAATTTAAATGCTTTAGGGCATCATGTTTTAGGACGAGCAATGGATTATGAGAAAGCAGTTTCGATATTAACAAATGAGAAAATTGATTTTGCTATTATTGACATCAACATTAGAGGAGATAAATCAGGAATAGATTTGGGAGCTTACATTGCCAATCACATAAAAATTCCCTTTATATATTTAACAGCATATGCAGACAAAAAAACAATTTCTTCAGCCATAAACACTGAACCCTATGGCTACATAGTCAAACCTTTTCAGCAACACGACATCGTTACTTCAATTGAAATTGCATTACTCAATTTTAAAAAAGAAAATATTAATACTAATGAGGATTTCATCATCATAAAACATAGTGATAAGAATATAAAATTAAATTTAGATGCCATTTTATTTATTGAAAGCGATAAGAACTATTTGAATATATTTACAAAAAAAGGAATTTATAAATACCGTAACACTCTACAAGAGTTCTCGAAAATACTTCCTTCAAATTTTATACAAACTCATAAAAGTTTTTTTATCAATACAGACAAAATAACTACAATTTCAAAAACAACATTAGAAATCGACGAATATAAAATTCCTATTTCAACATCATATAAAAATAGTCTAAAAGAGTTTTTATAGCCTTTAGTAATTTTTCATCCTAAGAACATCAAAGCTTCGTCCCTAAAAAACTTTGATTCATCCCATTTGAATACTTTTTTTTTATGGCACCAATACTTTTACAGTATTACACCATAAAACCAAATTCAATGAACAAATTTATTTTATTACTTTGTTGTTTTTATCTTACCTCCCAAGCTCAAGTTGGCATCAATACTACAACGCCCGATGCAAGTTCAATGCTTGATATTAATGCTACTGACAAGGGACTATTAATTCCAAGAATTTCCATTACCGATTTAAACGCTTCATCACCTATTACAAATCCCGCTGAAAGCTTATTGGTATATAATACCAATATTACGACTGGAAAAGGTTTTTATTATTGGAATGGTACACAATGGACTCCCTTTATTGGAGGAGGCGCTGATAATGATTGGATTATATCGGGAAATGAAATGTACAACGGAAATACAGGAAATGTTGGAATAGGAACTACTACTCCATCAACAAAATTACATATTGAAGGAGCAGGAACAGCTTCAAACATTTTAGATGAAAACTTTGAAAGCAACTCATTAGGAACATTAACTACCTCTGGAAGCCAACCGTGGTACGTCCAAAGTACGCAAGTTGGTGGCGGGACTTATACAGCTGCCTCTGGAACAATTTCACACAACCAACAAACCAACTTAATTGCCAACGTAACGTTATCAGCTCCTGCAACACTAAGCTTTAAATACCGAATAAGTTCAGAATTCAACTATGATTTTCTTCGCTTTCTAATTGATGGTGTTCAACAAAATGCTTGGTCAGGTGGCTCGGGTTGGGTTACTGTAACCTATAATCTAACTGCTGGTAACCACACTCTAACTTGGCGATATACAAAAGATGGAAGTCAAAATAGTTTAGATGACAAAGCTTATATAGACGATATTTTAATTGCAGGAGTTTCATTAAATCCAGCATTACGAATAGTAGATGGAAGTGAAGGAACAGGAAAAGTACTTACTTCGGATGCCAATGGAAATGCTACTTGGCAAACCTTAAGTAACACTTCAATTCCTAATTTACCTCAAATAATTGCTGTTGGTGGAATAACTATTCCTATTTGTGACTTTACAAGTGTTAACGCTACAGGAAGTTTAACCAAAACAATTAACGGAGTAAACACTACTATTTCTTGGAAAGTTTTACAAAAACAAATAGCTACAACTACAATTACTGCTAGTACACCAACAGGAACAGCTCAAGTAGCATCAGGCCCTATAAATGCAGAACGTTTACAAGTAGAATATTCATTTAACCCACCGCTCCCTTTTGTCCCAAATACCATTATGTTTACAGTTAACAATAGTGGTTCATTACCCGATGTTTTTGCTTTAAACTATGCATCAAAAGCGGCTGATAAAATTGTTGTGAATATTGCTAGAACCGACTTGTTCGGAAATAATGCAGCGGCAGCATGCTGGGCTGGTCAATTTTACTTTGATTTGTTTATTACCAATTAGAAAATGAGTGTACTTTTTTATATTGACCAAAGTCTAACAAAGAAAATACAAATTATTACCATAAAAAAGCCCTGTTATTCAGGGCTTTGTTTTCATCAAATTTATTAAAAAAAATTATTTCTTTTCTGCTTCCTTTAGTATGGTAACAATATTATCTGAATGACTTGATTTAGCGTGATCCAAAGCCGTAAAACCACTACTATCTTTTTTATCCAATTTTGCCCCTTTATCCAATAATAAATTTACAATCTCAACATGTCCATATCGCGCAGCAAACATCAAAGGCGTCATTCCTCTGTTTGTCGTTTCATTAACATCTGCACCATAGTCGATTATTTTTTTTACTAAAGAAAAATCTCCTTTACTGATTGCTACACATAAAGGAGTTGCGTCAAATACTTCATTTATTGAAGTTGTTTCAGAAATAATTTCGTTGTTTGAAGCCATTGTAACATTACCCAACATTACTAAAGCTAGCGCTAAATAACTGATCGTTTTTTTCATGATAATAGAATTTTAATGATTAATGATTGATATTTGAATAGACGAGTTTCGTTTCAATATGTTACACTCTTTAGAAATTATAACATTTTTTTAACTAATTGAATTACAAGTACAAATAACAAAAAAACCACGCAAAGCGTGGTTAATATAGTATTAAAAATATGTTATTAAACGTTACTTTGTTAAATATGTAACAACATTTTCTTCTATTCTATTATGTAAGTTTGAAATATCTGCCTTTACAAATGGCTCTCCTAAAATATTTTCGTACAACTCAATATAGCGCTCAGAAACTGAAGCGATATACTCATCTGTCATTTCAGGAATTACTTGCCCTTCTTTTCCTTGAAAACCATTGGCAATTAACCATTGACGTACAAACTCTTTTGATAATTGTTTTTGTGCTTCTCCTTTATCTTGGCGCTCTTGATAACCGTCTGCGTAGAAATAACGAGAAGAGTCTGGTGTATGAATCTCGTCAATCAAAACAATTTTTCCTTCTTTTGTTTTTCCAAATTCATATTTAGTATCTACTAATATTAATCCTCGAGAAGCTGCAATCTCCGTTCCTCTTTGAAACAAAGCACGCGTATATTTTTCTAAAACCAAATAGTCTTCCTCAGATACAATACCATTTGCTAAAATTGCTTCACGCGAAATATCTTCATCATGTTCACCATTGTCAGCTTTTGTAGAAGGTGTTATTATCGGTTCTGGAAATTTATCATTTTCTTTTAAACCTTCTGGCATCGCAACACCACATAACATTCTTTTACCTAATGCATACTCTCTTGCAGCATGACCCGATAAATAACCGCGAATCACCATTTCAACTTTAAATGGCTCACACAAATGACCTACAGCCACATTGGGATCTGGAGTTGCAATTAACCAATTTGGAACAATATCTTCTGTCATTTGCATAAAACGAGTTGCAATTTGATTCAAGATTTGTCCTTTGTAAGGAATTCCCTTTGGCATTACAACATCAAAAGCAGAAAGTCTATCCGTAGCAATCATTACCAATAGCTCATCATTTATATTGTAAACTTCTCTAACTTTTCCGTTATAAACTGATTTTTGACCAGGAAAATTAAAATTGGTCGAAGTAATTGTGTTCATTTATTTCGCGATGTGATGTTTTTGCAAAAGTAATTCGTTTTCGTTTTATAAACAAGAAGTTTAATTTTTTAAAACCTTTTTCTTAATAACATGATTAAAAGCTCTGTAACCCAATAAACGTCTCAAAGTTTTCATGAAATTTGCGTCAAATCCAATCGTGTACTTTCTAAAACTACGCTTTGGATTTTCTGCTATGTTAAATATCGTATTTACAATATCGTTAATTAAATTTTTATTCTTGTTGGTTTTCTTGTTCAAAATACCATTAATCGTCTCCATCATCTTATTATAAGAAGCAATAGCTGTTTGCTCGCTCTTTTTGACATTTTTTTGAAAATCTGTAGGAGCATTACCAAATTGAACCGTACAAACACTCACATTGAAATCGAGTAATTCGTACGACATACATTCCGAAAAACTTTCAACCGCTTGCTTTGTAGAATGATAAAAATTTCCCAATGGGAGATTTACCAAACCGGCAATAGAGGTAATATTGATAAACTGCCCAAAACGTTGTGCTCTGAATTGAGGGATAAACGCTCTGCAAACTTTAACGGTTCCCAACCAATTAACATTTACAATTTTTTCAATTTCACTGTCTTCCGAAAGTTCAACAAAACTTCTGTATCCAAGACCAGCATTATTGATTACCAAATGAATCTCTGAAAAATCATTCAAAATTTTCTCCTTAGCCGCTTCAATACTCTCAGTTGAAGTAACATCAAGCTCATAACAACTAACATTAGGCATACCGTTTAATTCATCTGCTAAATCAACACTAATCATTGTTGCAATAACATGCCAGCCATTTGTAGCAAAATGTTTCGCTAATAATTTCCCTAATCCTCCTGAAGCACCAGTTATCAGTACATTTTTCAAATCTATTCTTTTTTTAATCCATGCAAATAAAAACTTTTCTGTAGAAAACTACAACGTTTCGAGGTATTTTAGCATATGATTAATCCAAATTAATCGTTGTTTTCAATACTTTTATAAGCATCAATAATCTTTTTCACCAATTTATGACGTACGATATCTTTATCATCTAAGTATAAAATACCTACACCTTCTACATCTTTCAATACCAAAATAGCTTCTTTTAATCCCGAAATGGTTCGTCTTGGCAAATCCACCTGACCCGGATCTCCCGTAATCATGAATTTTGCATTTCGCCCCATACGTGTTAAAAACATTTTCATTTGATTATGAGTAGTGTTTTGTGCTTCATCCAAAATCACAAATGCATTGTCTAGTGTACGACCACGCATAAAAGCCAATGGCGCTATTTGAATAATTCCTTTTAAAATATAATCTTCTAACTTTTCTGGTGGAATCATATCTCGTAGCGCATCATATAGCGGCTGCATGTATGGATCTAACTTTTCTTTCATATCACCCGGAAGGAAACCTAAGTTTTCACCTGCTTCTACTGCTGGACGCGTTAAAATAATTCGCTTAACTTGTTTTTCTTTCAAAGCTTTAACCGCCATAGCTACCCCAGTATAGGTTTTACCCGTTCCAGCCGGTCCAATAGCAAAAACCATATCGTTTTTCATTACCATATCAACTAATTTTTGTTGATTTGGTGTCATGGCTTTTATCAACTTACCACTTACGCCGTGCACTAAAATTTTATCTCTGTCGTGCATGTGTTCGGTAGCACTCTGCGCATCACCTTCTAAAACACGCATAATTACATTTTCATCAATGCTATTATAACGTGTAAAGTGCAACATTAAACGATTAAAACGGGTTTCAAATTCATCTAAAATTTCTTCTTCTCCATAAGCTTTCAAAGTTGTTCCCCTTGCAACAATTTTTAGTTTTGGGTAATATTTTTTAATCGCTTCTAAATGAACATCTTGTGCACCCCAAAAATCTTTTGGAGTAATTCCTACTAATTCAATAAATCTCTCGTTCAAAGGCTTTCTATTTAAATTATTTTTGAAATGCTTAAAATACATTAGCTTTGTATCTCTATTTTTACATAGTATTCGTATTAAAAATAGAACAAATACTCAATAGTGTTAGTAAAATCTACTACTGAGTGGCTATTTCAAATTTAAGAAAAACTACATTTGCTTTAAGAATAAGTTATAAACAAAATTATGTCAATAATTACGCTTACTACCGATTTTGGAACGAAAGACCACTTTGTAGGTGCGCTTAAAGGAAAGCTAATTTCGGGGTACAAAGAAGCAACTATAATTGACATTTCACATGATATTGATTTGTTTAACACACTTGAAGCCAGTTACTGCATTTCAGCGGCATATTCAAACTTCCCAAAGGGTAGCATTCACATTATAGGCGTTGATAGCGAGCGCACAAAAGACACCCAACATATAGCAATGCAGTGGGATGACCATTACTTTATTTGTGCAGATAATGGCATTTTGAGTACTTTAACGCAGAAGAAAGTGGCACAAAAAATTGTAGCTATCAACATTCACGATCGATTGAACACCGATGCTACCGACATGGATGTTTTTGTCGCAGTTGCTTGTCACATTGCACGAGGAGGTCTTTTGAATGTTGTAGGCAAAGAAATTTCAGAATTAAAAGTAGTAAATGAACTGAATGCACAAATAACAGAAAACAAAACCCTAATTAAGGGACATGTGGTTTACATTGATCATTTTGGCAATTGTGTTACCAATATTTCCAAAAAAATGTTTTCTGATGTCGCTTTAGGTCGAAAATATGAAATTACATTTCACAATAAAAAAATAAACGCAATTAAAAAAAGCTATTCCGATTTCAAAACAAATGACCGATTTTCCTTGAAAGATTTTGAAGGAGAGCGTTTGGCTTTGTTCAATGAAAATGGCTTTTTAGAAATTGCTATCTATAAAAGTAACCCAAAAACTGTAGGCGCTGCTTCTACCTTACTAGGCTTAAAGTTTCGTGATGTAGTGACCATAAAATTTAAAGAATAAATGTTTGTACGAATTGTAAAAATGCGTTTTCAAGAAGACAAAATAGAGGCTTTCTTAGAAAATTTCAACGAGGTTAAAGAAAAAATAAGAGGTTTTGAAGGCAACCGATTTTTGGAACTCTACCAAGATAAAAATGATTCTCGAATTTTTTTCACCTATAGCTACTGGGAAACTGAAGCGCATTTGGAAGCTTACCGAAAATCAGCACTATTTGGTGAGGTATGGACATATACCAAAACTTTATTTAGCGATAAGCCTGAAGCCTGGAGTGTAGACAAAATAGCTACCTTAAAGTAAGTTGCAAATCATTTTCAATAAAAAAATTAAATTTGCGTTTCAACTTTAAACATATCAAAAATTAAACATACTGCCTTTTTATGAAAGCATTACTCTTACGAGAAATAAAATCCTTCTTTGGTTCACCAATAGGCTATTTGGTTATCGCCATTTTTCTATTACTGAACGGTCTATTTTTATGGGTATTTGATGGTGACTTTAATATTCTAAACTCTGGTTTTGCCGATTTGAGTCCGTTTTTTAAGTTATCACCTTGGATTTTAATTTTCTTAATTCCTGCGGTAACCATGCGTAGCTTTTCCGATGAAAAAAAGCAAGGTACTATTGAATTACTGTTTACCAAACCCATGAGTGTTTGGGAGATTGTTGGGGGTAAATTTTTTGGAGCTTTTTTACTTATTGTAATTGCCATTTTACCCACTTTTGTATATGTATATGTTATTTCTATGTTTGGCTTAACGCCAGGGAATATTGACATGGGTAGCACTATGGGTTCTTATTTTGGATTGTTATTTTTAATTGGGACTTATACAGCTATTGGTATTTTCACTTCTACCCTTTCCGACAATCAAATTGTTGCTTTTATTTTAGCCGTTTTCGGTTGTTTCTTCTTTTACTTTGGCTTTGATGGCTTGACTTCAATTTTTAAAGAAAACAGCGCTTTTATTGCTGCTTTAGGAATGGATTATCACTTTAAAAGTATGAGTCGTGGCGTAATTGACACACGAGATATCATCTATTTTATAAGTACCACCGTTTTATTTTTATCGATTACTGTTTATAAACTTAAAACTTCAAAAGCCTAATGAAAGCCAACAAAAAACACTTGAAGAACCTAGTCCTTATGCTTTTGGTTTTAATCAGTATAAACCTAGTAGGACGCTATTCTTTTAAACGATTTGACTTAACACAAGACAAACGTTATACATTATCGGAAACTACTTTAAACATTATAAAAGAAGTTGACAGCCCCTTATATGTTGATGTATTCCTTGAAGGAAATTTTCCTCCGGAATTCAAACGTTTGCAAGACGAAACCAAACAGCTTCTAGAAGAGTTTACTGCATACAATTCGAATATTGTTTTTCAATTTGTGAATCCTATTGAAGACGAAGCCGAAATGGTGCCAATTATGAAGCAATTCACCGAGCGAGGCTTACAACCTTTGAGCATTACAGTAGAAGATAAAGGAAAACAAAGCCAACAAGTTGTGTTCCCTTGGGCAGTTGCTAATTATGGCGACAGAGGTGCAAAAGTAGCCTTACTGAAAAACTTAATGGGTGCTTCAACCGAACAAAAAGTCATCAGTTCGGTGCAGCATTTGGAATTTGCTTTTGCGGAAGCATTCAATAAAGTAGTCAAAGAAAAAGAAAAGAAAATCGCCATCATCAAAGGAAATGGAGAACTTGAAGAACGTTATATTGCTGATTTTCTACAAACAGTTAGAGAGAGCTATTATATAGGACCATTCACTTTAGATTCTATTGCCAAACAACAGCCTACAGAAACATTAGACGCTTTAAAAAAATACGATTTAGCCATTATTGCCAAACCTACGGAAGCATTTACTGAAGCGGAAAAACAAGTTTTAGACCAATACATCATAAACGGTGGAAAAACGTTATGGTTGGTAGATCCTGTAGCGGCTGATTATGAAGATTTGTACAACGAAAATGGTGCTTTATTAGCGTACAACCGTCAATTGAATTTAGATGATTTATTTTTCTCATATGGTATTCGTTTGAATCCGTTATTGATAAAAGACGAACAAGCCACACCCATAAAACTTGCTACGGGCAGACAAGGTAGTGAAACACAGTACGAACAATATTTTTGGAAATATTCCCCTTTTATTTATGCAGAATCCAACCACCCGCTGGTTAAGAATATGGAAGGAATCAAGTTTGAATTCACTTCACCAATTGAGTTGTTGAAAAACAAAATTGACAAAACCGTTTTGTTAACGAGTTCTGAATACTCAAAAACAGTCGGGACTCCTACGACCATAGCACTGGATATGATTGCGGAGGAAACTACGCCAGAAGAATACAAAGGAAAGGGGTTGTTACCAGTGGCGGTATTGCTTGAAGGTAACTTTACTTCAATGTATAAAAACCGTGTCTTACCTTTTAAAGAGCAGGATTACAAAGCCGACGGTGTTACTAGTAAAATGATTGTAGTTTCTGATGGCGATGTAATTAAAAACCAATTGGAAAACGGTGTCCCACTAGAATTAGGTTTTGACAAATGGACCAATAATTTATACGGTAACAAAGAGTTTTTAATGAACTGCGTTAATTATTTACTCGATGATACCGGACTTATTAACATTCGCAGCAAAGACGTAGATTTACCATTATTGGACAAAGAAAAAGTGTACCAAAACTACACTTGGGCACAAACACTAACTATCGGATTACCAATACTTATTTTAATACTATTCGGATTACTTTTTACCTATTTGCGTAAAAGAGTGTATACCAAATAGATGTTAATAAATAGTTTTTGGTATTGCTGATAATTAGAATATATTTGTGAAAATAAAATCATAAACGATTTTAAAATTAAAGATGATGAAGTTTATTGTATCGAGTTCGTATTTATTAAAACAATTACAAGTTTTAGGTAGTGTTATCAACAGTAGCAACACTTTACCTATTTTAGATAATTTCTTATTCGAATTAAATAATAATGTATTAACGGTTTCGGCTTCTGATTTAGAGACAACCATGTCGGCTACATTAGAAATTGATTCTTCAAGTCAAGGTAGTGTTGCAGTTCCTGCAAAATTACTTTTAGACATTTTAAAAACTTTTCCTGAGCAACCGCTTACTTTCACTGTTGAAGAAAACAGTACAATTGAAATCAGTTCAAACTCTGGTAAATATGCTATTGCCTACGCTCCAGGAGAAGAGTTCCCAAAAGCAGTAGTTTTAGAAGACCCATCTTCTACTCTAGTGCCTGCTGAAGTATTAGCAACAGCAATTAGCAAAACTATTTTTGCTGCTGGAAATGACGATTTACGCCCAGTGATGAGTGGTGTATTTTTCCAGTTTTCTCCAGAAGGTTTAATTTTTGTAGCTACTGATGCTCACAAATTGGTAAAATATGCACGTGCTGATGTTAAAGCCTCACAAGTAGCAGACTTTATCATGCCAAAGAAACCTTTGAACATTTTAAAAGGAATTTTAGGTGCTTCTGATGCAGAAGTTACTATTGATTATAACGATTCAAACGCTACTTTTTCTTTTGAAAACTACGTTTTAACATGTCGTTTGATTGACGGAAAATACCCTAACTACGAAGCGGTAATTCCAAAAGAAAACCCTAATAAATTATTAATCAATCGCGTTCAATTTTTAAGTTCGGTGCGTCGTGTGGCTATCTTTGCCAACAAGACTACACACCAAATCCGTTTGAAAATTGCAGGTACTGAATTGAACATTTCTGCTGAGGATATCGATTACTCAAACAAAGCAGACGAGCGTTTGACATGTGATTACCAGGGTGATGATTTACAAATAGGTTTCAACTCACGTTTCTTAACGGAAATGTTGAACAACTTAACAAGTGACGAAATCCAACTGGAAATGTCGATGCCAAACAGAGCGGGTATTTTAACACCTGTTGATGGATTAGATGACGGTGAAACCCTAACGATGCTTGTAATGCCAGTAATGTTAAGCAACTAATACTTTACAAAACTTTTACAGTCGTTAACACTCCCCTTTTGGGGGGTACTTAAAGACTGCAACAACTATAACCAACCCTTAACCCAAAAAACCGCAAGTGCTGCAAAGTAACTGCGGTTTTTTATTTACCGGAGTTTGCGTGAGGGATGGTAGCGGCATCCTTTTTAAAACCAGATTCCCCTTTTCTATTTGAAGGTTTTAAAAAGATACAGCGAACAGCCCGACCGTAATGCAATGAAGGGCACGCCCTAAGTATTTTCTTTTGTATATTTGCAGTCTTAAATTCAATTACAATGATTCCACACGAAACTATTGTTGCTTTGGCCACGCCATCTGGAGCTGGTGCTATTGCTGTTATTCGCTTATCGGGTAAAAACGCTATTACCATAGCGGCAGCAGTGTTTCAATCAGTTTCAGGCAAGGACATAAGCCAACAAAAAACGCATACGATTCACCTGGGGCACATTGTTGACAACGGGAAAACATACGATCAAGTATTGTTATCCATTTTCAAAGGACCGAATTCGTATACGGGAGAAAATGTAGTGGAGATTTCGTGTCACGGGTCTACTTTCATACAGCAACAAATTATTCAATTACTGCTGCGTAAAGGGGCAAAAATGGCACAGGCTGGTGAATTTACCTTACGTGCTTTTTTGAACGGGAAATTGGATTTATCACAGGCAGAAGCGGTAGCCGATTTAATTGCGAGTGACAACGAAGCGAGTCATCAAATTGCGATGCAACAAATGCGTGGTGGCTTTAGCAATGAAATTGCCAAATTGCGTGAGGAGTTATTGAACTTTGCCTCACTTATTGAGTTGGAATTGGATTTTGCAGAAGAAGATGTTGAATTTGCCGACCGCAGTGCCTTTTACGAATTACTGAACCGCATTGAATTTGTATTGAAACGTTTGATTGATTCATTTGCTGTGGGAAATGTGATTAAAAACGGAATTCCGGTAGCGATTGTGGGTGAACCCAATGTAGGGAAATCGACTTTATTGAACGCTTTGTTGAATGAAGAACGCGCCATAGTATCGGACATTGCCGGAACAACACGCGATACCATAGAAGACGAATTGGTGATTAACGGCATTGGTTTCCGTTTTATTGATACGGCTGGAATTCGCGAAACGAAAGACCATGTAGAGAGCATCGGTATTCAAAAAACTTTTGAAAAAATTGAACAAGCGCAAGTAGTGTTATTTTTAGTAGACAGCACTACCCTTACCATGGACAGCTTGGAAAGTTTAAAAGTGGAAGTTGAAAAAATTAAAAACAAATATCCACAAAAAGCTTTACTGACACTTTTCAATAAAAAAGACAAACTAGAACCGAGTTTGCTGGCAGATTTACAAGAGCAAATTGAAAATTCCATTTTCATTTCAGCTAAAAATAAAGAAGGAATTGATGTATTGCAAAACGAATTGTTATCGTTTGTAAATACGGGTGCCTTGCGCAACAATGAAACCATAGTTACCAATACGCGCCACTACGATTCGCTATTGAAAGCGTTGGAAGAAATACAAAAGGTGAAATGGGGATTAGACAGCGGATTATCGTCGGATTTGATTGCCTTGGACATTAGAGAAGCCTTGCATTACTTTGGCGAAATTACGGGCGAAGTAACGAATGACGAATTATTAGGAAATATATTTGCTAATTTTTGTATCGGCAAATAATGTAAGAAAATAATCACAAAATATTACATAAAAAAACAAAACAAACCCGCAAAATACGCGGGTTTTTCTTTGTTTACAACTCATTCCATTTTTTTAATATTTTTCTATTTTTTTTAATCTTTTGTGCATGACTTGTACCTCCAAAAATATTTTTTTTCATAATTTTG
This sequence comes from Flavobacterium chuncheonense, assembly GCF_042686145.1. NCBI lineage: Bacteria > Pseudomonadati > Bacteroidota > Flavobacteriia > Flavobacteriales > Flavobacteriaceae > Flavobacterium > Flavobacterium chuncheonense. Next base: position 16,846 of record NZ_JBHUPC010000012.1, read on the forward strand.
AAAATACCAAAAATCGTGTCGCTTATTTCGCACTATTTACACTTACCTTTTTTCAGCTAAAAATAATAAGGATTAAAACAATAACGATATGAGTTCGAATATTAGAATAAATAAAACATGTGAATATTGTAAAAAAGAGTACATCGCAAAAACATTAATAACTCGATATTGCTCTCATGACTGTAATAGAAAAGACTATAAAAGAAAATTAAGAGAAGCCAAAATAATCGCATCTGCAGAGAGCATTAAAAATAAAACCAATCCTAATTTTCAAACCATACAAGAAAAAGATTTTCTAACAGTGAAAGAAGTGGCAACAATATTAAACATGTCTTCAAGAACGATATATCGATTAATAGAATCAAAGAATCTGAATGCTTATAATTTTTCAGCTAGAAAAACAATGATTCGTAGAAAGGATATTGATAGCTATTTTGATATGAGTTGGGAGAATCAGAATATCAACAAGGATAATTTAAAAAATATGATTACTTTAGAAAATTCTTACACTTTAAAGGAAGTAACTGAAAAGTACAATATTTCAGAGTCGGCACTATATAAAGTAATTAAGCGTTTAGAAATCCCTAAAAAACAGCAAGGAAAATTTACATTGGTAAAAAAATCGGACATCGACAAAATATTTTCGAATCATGATGACTAAAGTTAAATTGAGGGAGAAACAATTAAAATCAGATAAAATAAGTTTATATCTTGATTACTACCCTCCTATTGTAAGTCCTGATACAGGCAAGAGTACAAGGAGAGAATTCTTGAACCTACACATCTATAAAACTCCAAAAACTCCAGATGAGAGAAAATTCAATAAAGAAACCTTATCTGTTGCAAACTTAATTCGTTCAAAACGTGAGGTTCAAATCCGCAACAAAGAATTCGGTTTCAAAGACAATGTCAGTTTAAATGTAGATTTTATTAAATTCTATCAAGAAATCGTTGACGGATATTACAACAATGGGTCAAAATCTAATTATGGAAGTTGGAATTCTTCATTAAATCACTTCAAAAATTTCTGTAGTGAAGGATTCTATACTGGTCAATTGAATAGTCTATTTGTTACACGTTACCGCAACTATTTGCTTAACGTAGAAACTTTACGAAATATAGATAAATCTAAAACGATTTCAAGAAATACCGCTTCTACCTATTTTAAACAATTTATTGCAGTCTTGAAACAAGCCTACAAAAGAAACTTAATTGAAGAGAATCTTGCAGAAGATGCAGAATTCATTAAAGAAGAAGAAACCCATAGAGAATATTTATCAGAGACAGAATTAAAACTGCTTTGGAAAACCCCTATTAAAAATGAGAAAGTGAAACATATGGCACTCTTTTCAGCTTTAACAGGATTGCGCTTTGTAGATGTAAACAATTTGGACTGGAAAAATGTATATGAAGATAAACACCAAGGATATTACATTCAACTTAGGGAGCAAAAAACAAAATCGATTCAAAATCACCCTATTTCAAAAACGGCTTACGAAATTTTAAAAAAACAAAACACTACAACAGGAATTGTTTTTGGAGATATTAAATATTCTCAAATTTCAAGTCCTTTGAAAGAATGGCTTAAAGCAGCAGGAATCAACAAAAAAATTTCGTTTCATAATTTCCGTCATAGTTATGCAACACTACAACTAGCCAAAGGAACTGATATTTACACGGTTTCTAAATTGTTGGGACATAAAAATGTTTCTACCACGCAGATATATGCAAAGGTATTAGATAAAAATAAAATTGAAGCCGCTAACCGCTTAAACTTAGATTTAGATGGAATTTCTTAAAAACCATAAACAAATTACAAACCAAGAAAATAAAAAATTAAAAGAATTCGCAATAAAAACTTTTCAAAATTATAAATCAGAAGGACGATCTCCTGAATACGCTATAGAAAATACTAGATCTCTAATTTGGGAAAATTTCATAGAGCCAAATTTTATCAATAAATACAGTAGCCATTTCGAATCCTTTTATACATTATTTTGGCGATCATTCGACAACTATGACTCAAATGCGGATGTACCTTATTTAGTTCTTAAAAATGAAATTTTTAATAAATATCGAGAGACCGATTTAAAAAAAAAGCTAAATAATAGGCAATATGACGAAGATTTTGACAACCTTACTTTTGAAGGATTTGTAAGCTGCCTTCTAAAATATGATGCGGCAAAAAAAACAGAGAGTCTGTTACTCAGAAATAGTCAACTATACAAACTATTTTATACAAATGATTACTACGAGGAATTTACTTTTGAAAAATTTGACGGCCATATAGTCAATAGTGATCTCTATAGAAAAACCTATTCAAAATTTAATCCTAATTCAACTATTCCTGTTGCAATTAAAAAGATTAATAACTGGAATAATGAAACTTACGAAATAGATCAAACTCCTATTCTTTCGAAAGAAGAACAAAATCTTGTCATAAAAGAACAACTACAGAAACCTAATTTCGAATTAGATGAAAAACTACTACTATTACATTATTGTTTAGTCGACAAATATGGAATTCCACTTACCGAAAGAGCAAAATTGACATGTCTATTAGGTCCATTTGATGGAACCGATCTCTTTGAAAAGAGTTCCGATAATTCAAATAGTTATAAAAAAATATCTTCAGGATATGAACGTAAAGGGAGTTCTATTAACACTAGAATTATTATCGAAAATATTATCAATAAGCTCGATTCTAAAATTTATAAAATCACAATACAAACATTAAAAAAGCACAGTTATAAATTAAAATCTGAAGAAAACCAATAAAAATTGATTGAAAAAACAAATCATAAACAATTGTTTTCAAAGTAATTACACCGTCCCCAACCGTCCCCAAGCCATCCCCAAACTATTCATTTGGGGATTTTTCATTTATAGTTTTGGCTCATTATTAATCAAAATCATTAAATCATGAACCCAAAAATCTATATGCTCTGTGACGAAGGTATTAAAGTACTTGCAGAGCAAATCGCAGAGAAGGTCAAAATAGAGTTACAAAACACTACAACTGTAACTCCTGAAGAGAAATTTTTAAACATTGATGAATTATCAAAGTTCATCGGTTTAACCAAACCTACTATCTACGGTCATGTACACCGAAATTCTATTCCATTTATCAAAAAAGGAAAAATGTTACGCTTTTCTAAAAGCGATATTTTGAATTGGTTGAAAGAAGGTAAAAGCCAATCTAAAAATCAACTAGATGCAACAGTAGATCAATATTTAGCCAATAACCCTTTTTTAAACCTTAAAAAATAAAGCCATGAAAATAAATAATATAAACGACATTAATAATATTCTGTCACAAAATCAAGACTTAAAAGAACTTGCTACTAATCAATTAAACTCTATCCTAAATAAACTTCCAACTGAAATTCATGATTTAATAGAAAATGCATTCAAACATAAACGAGTTCCTAAAGAATATCAATTAGGGGCTATATTGTTTTCGTTTAGCAGTACAGCTGGACTTGTATTTAGACTTGAGGCATTAGGTTATAAAAATTATGGTAATTTATATTTTGCTTTAGTTGGTAGTCGTGGTGATGTAAAATCTGAGGGGTTAAAAATTGCAACAAAAATTTTAAATGAGCATGATTCAGAATCATATAAAAATTCAAATTCAGATGAATTTGAAAACATTAAAAACAAAAAATTCTTAATTCAAGATGCTACAATACAAGCACTACAATTTGCTCATTATCATAATCAAACCTCAATCGGTCTAATCATTGATGAACTCTACTCAATCATAACTAAAATGTCAAGTAATAGTGCTGATGGTATTATATACCGTAGCTTTTTTTTAGAGGCTTTTACAAATGGTTCAATTGAAGTAACTAGAAGAACTAGCGAATGTTTTAGAATCAATAAGAGCTATGTAACATTAATTGGTACTATTCAAGAGCAATTTATTCCAATTTTATTCGGAAATGGTAACCTAGAGAGTGGATTTATTGATAGACTATTATTTACTGTTAAATTAACTTCAAATCCAAAAATTACTACAGAAAGCATTCCAGATAAAGTAATTTCTGCTTATGAGAACTCCATTGAAAATTTAATCAAATGTAGAAAATCAATTGAAGAATCCCAGGAAGTAGAACAATTAGACCTAAAATTTGAAAATGATGCAAATACAATTTTATTGGAATATGTACAAAGTTTGGTTTACGAACAGGAAAAAGCTCCTGAAAACATTAAGGAATATCTTTCCAAATCACAAATATCAATCCATAAACTTATAATAATCGTACATCTAATGAAAAATGCTGCGTCTAGTACTTTTCAAAATTCAATAACAAAAGAAACTGTTTCACTAGCAATTGAAATAAATAATTTTTATCTAACCAATTTCAAAATTGTTAATGCAATGAATAATAAAAAAGATAGTAGTCGTCTTGATATAACACAAATTATTCGTTTAGCAATTAAAAATAGAGTTCCTCAAAACATAATAGCAAAGTTAACTGAACTAAGTACTCCAACAATTTCAAGGAGATTTCGTGAAGAATTGAATAACGTGAAACCTGAAACTAAGAGCTAATCATCGCTTAGCAAATGTGTTTTCAATACTTAACGAAGTTTCAAGCTGCTTTTTCAAGTTTCATGTTTCATAACACTTTAGATTATGCTAATAAAAAACAATCATAAATTATCATTTGACACAAAAAGAGATTATTCTTTGATTACACCTTGTTGCAACAAAAAAAATAAAGATGGAAAATTTGTTAATTATAAAAATCTATCAAAAAAATATGGTTATTGTCATTCTTGTGGAATTGCAACTTTACCTCCTATATCAAATAAAAAAAAATCTGAATATGGGATTATAAAAAATAATCATATACACAGAAAAAATACTGTTGCAACAAGTTGCAACGAAAATACAATAGAACAAAAGTATATACCAGAAGATGAAATTTGGAAAGGATTTCATCTTCTACCTGAGAATAATTTGTTGCAATATTTTCGAAAGAAATATGGTGATATTAAAACTCAAGATGCTAAAGAAATATATGCAATCGGTACTTCAAATGATGGTGGAACAATATTTTGGAATATCAACATTGAATTACAGGTGCAGAAAAATAAAATTTCCTATTATAATGAAGAAGGCAGAAGAACAAATAAGTTTAAAGTTCCTTTTAAAAACGAAGATGGATATCTTTCGTGTTTATATGGAGAGCACCTTCTGAGTTACCCTAACTATAAAAATAGTAAAGTAGTATTAGTTGAAAGTGAGAAAACTGCAATAGATGGTTATATTAACATGCCTCAATATGCGTGGCTTGCTTATGGTGGTATCAATGGGCTTACAGCAGAAAAGGCGCAAGTATTAACAAGCTTTAATGTTATACTTGTACCTGATCTTAGTGAAAATGCTGTAGCAATTGCGGCTAAAAAAGTATATGAACTTCGTCAACAAGGGATAAATATAAGCCTTTGTGATATGACTGAAGGTAAATCAGATGAAGAATTAAAAAAAGAAGGTATTTACAATTATGATTTAGAGGATTTTATTAGAAAAATCAACATAATTATATAAACTACTGATTTACAAGTAATTAAATTATTGTTGATAATTTTTAATATTATAATTGGAGAACTTCATCCATTTAAAGTAAATTGCATTATCAATATAAATGTATGAGTAATTTTAAATTTTCGGGTCACGACACTTTTCATTGTAGACAACAATGGCTTGCAAAAGGAGTCAAACTAATTGAATCAGAAGGCATTACCGTTTTAAATAGACCTGATATTGCTATTTCAAAATTGGGAGTAGGAAAGAATATGGTACAATCGATACAACATTGGTTGAAGTCGTTTGGACTATTAAATGAAGAACATGCGGTTGTTGATTTTGCTCATCAACTCTTTTTAGGGGAAAAAGCTTATGACCCTTATTTAGAAGACGAAGGTACATTATGGTTGTTGCAATATAAAATTTGTAACACACAATACGCAAGTATTTACCATTTGATTTTTTCGGAATATTTTCAAGATAAAGTAACCTTAGAATTTTCGGAATCACAGATCGTTAATTTTCTTGAAAAACAAATACGCGACAATAACGAACGTGAAGTAAGTAAGAATACTTTAATCTCGGACTACAAAGCTTTTACAAAATCGTATGCGACCCCTACAAAATCATTAAAAACTATCGAAGATGACTTTAATGCGCCTTTGTTGGAGCTTGATTTAATTTCTTCACTGGATAGCAAAAATGAAAATGGGCAAACTGTTTACCGCATTAACAAAGTGCAACGAGATTCTCTACCTACAGCAATATTTGCCTATTGTTTACTTGATTACTTATCTGACCGAAACGAAATTGGTTATGATGAGCTACGAAGAACTATTGGGTCTTATTTCTGCCTATCTAATGACGGGTTAGATCAACAAATTGAATCTTTGTGTAGTTCTTATCCGGAATTTATCTACAAGGACGACGCAGGTGTTAGACAACTTCAAATAAAAGGAACCACAACAGATTACCCAAGCAATTTATTAGCATCGTATTATGGAGTATAATAATATCTCAACAAATATATTAAGAGACGAGTCGAAAGACTTGAATTATGTAGTTACCCCTAATGCTATTCAAATTTATGAACGAATTGTTAGTAATAGCGGGCGAGGTAATAAATCATTTACCTTAATTGGAAACTATGGGACAGGTAAATCAACCTTTTTGTGGGCATTAGAAAAAAACTTATTAAAAGAAAAGATTTATTTCAGTAATAACTACGAAACAGGAGTTAACTCCTTTGAATTCATTAAATTAATTGGTGATTCTAATTCGTTAACCGATGCATTACTTAAAAGCCTGAAACTCGAAAGCGGTGACTCTAAAACAATACTTGAAGCACTTGAACTACGAAGAGTAAAAGCGGCTAAAAAGAACAAAGGATTAGTTCTTGTCATTGATGAGTTTGGTAAGTTTTTGGAATACATCTCAAAGAACAAGCAGCAAAATGATTTGTATTTATTGCAAATGATTTCTGAATGGGCTAACGATGACAGCAAGAATGTCTTTTTTATCATCACCTTACACCAAAGCTTTATTTCCTACTCTAGTTCCTTAGATCAATCTGAGAAATTGGAATGGGAAAAAATTAAAGGACGTTTTATAGAGCTCCTATTTAATGAGCCGGTTGAACAGTTGTTGTTTTTTGCATCTAAACGACTTCATCATTTTGAAATTCCAGACAATTTTGATAGTTGTTTTAATGAACTTATCAAGTTAATCAAGAGTAGTAAACTTGTTCCTTTTAGTGATGAAACCACTCGTGACTTAGCACGATCGTTGTATCCTTTAGATTGGTTGTCAGCCAATGTTTTAATGAATGCTTTACAACGCTATGGGCAAAATGAGCGTTCGTTATTTACTTTTTTAAACGATACTACTAAATATTCCATCAATAAATTTGAAGGGAAGTTTTATGCTATATCTCAGGTTTTTGATTATTTGATTAACACCTTAGGAAGTGAAATTTATAGTTTCAATAATCCGCACCGTGCACAATGGCAAACTTGTTTTAGAGCACTCGAGCGCATTGAATTGATTGAAGACAGCAATTACGAACTTTTAGCCTCATTAATTAAAACCATTTGCTTGGCTAATATCTTCACTAAAGCTGGGAGTAAATTTGACAAAAAAACTATTTCAAATTATTTAGCGCGTACCACTGATATTGCTCAATCGGAATTTGAAAAAGGTGTAGACAAATTAGAAAAAACCGGAATCATTCGCTTTTACAAGCACAACAATAAACTTAACTTTTTAGAAGGAACGGATATTGATATTGAACAAGAGTTAGCAGATGTTTCTAAGGAAATCAACCATGACTTTTCGGTTAATGAAGCGATTTCTGATTTGGTGCAGTTTCCTGTTATTCCGGTAAAAAAGAACTCTATAGAAAAAGGTACGCCCCGCTTTTTTGAATTTAAAATTCTAACAGATCTCAACGAAATCACTCAAGCAGAAGGACCAATAGATGGGTACATTAACTTGGTTTTTGATACTGAAATAAAAGAAAAAGCGATTAAAGCTGCTGCTAAAAATTCAGGTAGTAATTTATTTGTACTTTACAAAAACTCAAAAGAAATACACAACGAGATTTTTACCATTAATAAGCTTCAGTTTTTAATTAAAAAACATGCTGAAGATATTAATGCTACCCGCTTGTTGGCACAAGAATTAAAATTCCATACCCAAGAACTTGAAAAATTAGTTTTGGCTAACTTATTTATCAGTGGTAATGAAAATGTATGGTATTACAATGGAAAAGTCTTATCTATAAGCTCGAAGAAACAACTTAATGCTACGCTATCTACTATTTGTGATGAGGTTTATATTAATGCCCCTCATTACCGCAATGAATTGGTAAACAAAGAGTTTATAAGTTCGCAAATTGCAACTGCTAGAAAGTCGTTTATTCGTCACTTACTGCATAAAGAACGCGAAGAGAATTTAGGTTTTCCTGCAGAAAAATTTCCACCTGAAAAATCTATCTATATTACTTTACTAAAAGATACTGGTATTCACCGTGAAATAGATTCGTTACACCATTTTGGATTTACTACTCCAACAGATACAAGCTTTTTACCGCTTTGGAAGGAATGTAATGACTTTGTCAAATCTGCTAGTTCTTCTAGAAGGAACTTAGGTGAACTTTACACTTTATTAAGTAAAGCTCCTTATAAATTAAAAAAGGGATTTGTTGAATTTTGGATTCCTACTTTTTTAATTATCAATAGAGAAGATTTTGCTTTGTTTCATGATGTAAATGGATTTGTTCCGTACATTACTGAAGACGTATTGGATTTGATTCATAAGTCGCCAGCAAACTACTCTATAAAGAGCTACGATGTTTCGGGATTGAAAGTAAACCTACTAGAGAGTTATAAGGAATTGGTTCAAACCAATAACGATGAATTAGGAACCAAAAGTACCTTCTTGGCTATTTTTGGTAATTTCCTACGATTTTATCGCGGCCTGAATGAATACACATTAAACACACGAAAACTATCTAATACTGCCATAAGTTTGCGTGAAGCTATTAAAAACGCTAAGGATCCTGAAGATGCTTTGTTTCAACAATTCCCTAACGCTTTAGGATTTCATTCAATTTCAATTAACGATGACGAATCAAAACTAAAGTCGTACACGGATCACATACAAAATGCTATTCGAGAAATACGAACTGCTTATGATGCTTTGCTTGACCGCATTGAAGAAAAAATTGTAAAAACTTTTTACTGTGAATCTTCTGAGTTTGTTGGTTACAAATTTGAGATTCAAAGTCGATTAAAAAACATCAACTTAAGCTTACTAGGTACTGAGCAATCTATTTTCTACAAACGACTAGTATCTCCTTTGGATGATCGCGCTTCATGGTTGAAATCGGTTGCAGATGCAGCACTAGGCAAACCAATTGACAAGATGATCGATGAGGAAGAATTGTTATTGGTTACTAACTTAGAAGAATATTTACTAGGATTAATTAAGGCTTCTGAACTTCACAAATTTGACGCAACTGATCACCGTAAAATGGTATCTATTCAAATGATTAGTTCGGCAGGAAAGATTTTAGATGATAAAATCATTGTAAGCAATGAGCCCAATGCTGAGGTTGAAATTATTAAAAATCAATTATTAGAAAAATTAACCACCTTAGACACACATAGACGTAAGCAATTACTCATGGAGTTATTGACTACGGAACTAAATGAAAACGTAGTATTATGAGCGAAATAAAACATGTATTAGGAATCTCTGGAGGTAAAGACAGTGCTGCCTTGGCTATTTATATGAGCCGAAAGCATCCTGATATTAATGTGGAATATTATACCTGTGATACCGGAAAAGAGCTTACTGAAACGTATGATCTTATCAATAAATTGAATTCAGTTTTAGGGAAAAACATTCGCCTTTACAAGTCAATCGATGAATTGAACTCGCCGGAGAAAAATCCGTTCGATCACTTTTTAGCGATGTATGGCGGCTATTTACCCTCTGCTACTGCAAGATGGTGTACCGGAAAAATGAAGTTAGAGCCTTTTGAAAATGAGATTGGAAATACCCCTACCATTTCTTATGTTGGTATACGAGGTGACGAAAACCGTGAAGGTTATATCTCAAAAAAGGAAAACATTCAATCGATCTTTCCCTTCCGTAAAAACATTTGGAGTGAAGATGTAATCAAAAAGTTCCTTGCCAACAACAATATGCCTTTTGTAAAAGAACAGTATGAAAAATTGGCACCAGAAGGACAATTGGCGATTATTTTACAATATGTAGAACAACCCATTTCTATGCGTTTTACGCAAAAGCAAAAGCTTAATGCTTTACTCGATAGCAATGTCAAGTTGTTTAACAAAGTTGTTTTTGAGTTTTTAAAAACGACAGATTATCCTGTAGGTAAGCTGGAAAGCTTTTCGTTAATTGAGAATGATGAGGTTTTGGGCATTAATGAAATCTTTAAAATACTTGATGATTCAGGAGTGGGTATTCCCGCCTATTATTTACCCTTAGAATATGAGGTAGAAATTAATGGTGAACTTAAAAAGGGAAGTTACTCTAGAAGCCGTTCGGGCTGTTTCTTTTGTTTCTACCAACAAAAAATTGAATGGGTGTGGCTATTAGAACAGCATCCTGATTTGTTTGAAGCCGCTATTACTTATGAAAAAGATGGTTATAGCTGGATGGAAGAACATTTGGAGGACTTAAAACGTCCGGAGCGTGTTATGGCCATTAAAAAAGAACACTATTTACGAACACAAAAAACTAAAGCTAACGCAAAAACGTCAACTAGCTGGCAAGATGAAATTTTAGAGTCGGAAGGCGAAGGTTGCGCGAGTTGTTTTATATAGATAGTAAATATGAAAATTAAAGATCTAGACTATCAAACTTTCTTATACTACTCAGATAACAACTACAATGAAATACCGCAAGAAAAAGGAATTTATTATTGGGTATATTATCCTGATATTGACCCTAAATTATCTGGTGATAAATTTGTAGAAGATCTAAAAAAATATTCTGAAGTTAGTTTGAGTTTACCCGAATATTTTAGTGATCAAAAATTCCATGGTATGATTAATGAGATTTGGTTTGATCACACCGACGAAAATTCTGTATTTGGTTTATCAAGAAAACGTTCTGCACAATTAATAGAATACCTAAATTTATCAGAACATAACAGAAAGAACTTTGTCGATTTTTTCAAAAATCTATGTTTTTCCAGACCATTTTATGTAGGAATGACCGAAAATCTTAAAACGAGACTTTCTTCACATTTGGCAGGTACCGGCTCTGATATATTAACAAATATCGAAAGTCTTAACATAAAGAAAAACAACATATGGATATCTTACTCAATATTTCCAGAAGAATTTGATTCTAAATTAATCAAAATACATGAAGAGATATATCAACGATTTGTAAAACCAGGATTAACAAAAAAATTTGGATAATGGATATAGAAAAATTAAAGAGTCTTAATAACCAATTTAATAAATCTAGCATAGATTTATCAAATGTTTACGAGGTATATCAAGGTGGATTTGGGGCAACTGGAAGTGAAATTGGCTCATATATATCAAGCACGACAGTTAAAGAATTATCCGATGATCTTATAACATTTGAAAAATTATTAAAGATTAAGAAATGGCCTGTTTCTAAAATTTTACAACGGGAAGTAAGTATACCCAGAGTTGATGAAATAGCTAGAAAATTTATTCAAGGTAATGATAAAGTTAAATATTTCCCTCCAATAGTGGTCGCATTATTGCCTAGGGACGGTGAAAATATGGCTGAAAAATATACTGAATCTATTGAAGATGATTATACCACAGCTGCTCTTGCAAAATTGCTGTCCAATTCAAATTTTTCAAATAAAGGTTTAGAAAAAGAAATATTAGAAGGGGAAAGATTATCTAATGCAAAAGGACTTTTTATTGCGAGACCTTTCGAATCAATTAATTTCAATCTGTTCGCTTGGGACAAATCTAAATATTTTGCCATTGTTATAGATGGACAGCATAGATTTGAATCATTAAAAAAAGCTTCAAAAGACCCTAGCTCAGAATATAATTTATGGAAGCAAGAGGTTATTTTTATTGATGGCAGTAATCTTTCTATCTCATCAGAAGATAGAGAACTTAATCCAATTAATTTTTATCGAAAAATTTTTATCGATATTAATAAACACCCTGTCCAAGTTTCAAAAGCTAAACAAATCATTATGGATGACAACGATTTAGCCTCTTTGTTCGTACAATCAATAGTTGATGATGATCAATGTGAAGAATCAAAATATATTAAACCAGAACTAATTGACTGGCATACGACTGCTTCAAAACATGAATTACCATATGTAACAAGTGTGTTAAATCTTCATAGTATTTTTCATGAAAAACTATTAAATAAAAAAGACATTTCGAAGATTACCGAATTAAATGACGAAGAAAAAGTACGTCAATGGATTTCTAGACTTAATGATTATTTTTTTATAGACGATACAATTGATGAAAAGGGACTTCCTATAAAAAAACTAAAAGACAGCTTTAATGAATATAAAGAAATTTGGAAGGATGACGAATTTGAACTCTTTAGTTTCGATAGACAAACACTTTTAGTTGCAAAAGAAAATTTTGAAAAAATTTACAGAGAATCATTTATATGCTTTTTTAATAATTTACAACCATACTCTTTACTGATAAGTTTTTTAAGGGAAAAATCAATATTTGATAGAAATTCTGAATTAAGTGATATCGTATTAAAATCTCCTGTAAACAGATTCTCGAAAGAGGAAACACAATTCAGTAAATTAAAACGTGAATGTGAGGAACATTTGAATAAGGACTATTTTATTCTCATGTCTGTTGTAGGCCAAAAAGCTATAATTGATCTATTCTACAACTTTCTTACAACTAACAGAGGTTCCCAAATAACAAACGAAAGACATCTCCAATTAACTAACGAATTTTTAGCTGAATACAACTCTACTATTAAAATAATTAACAAAAGTGGTTATAAGTTATTTGGTGAAGATCAAAAGAATGAAAATTATACAAACTTTATAAATACAGAATATAAAGAATTAACAACCAAATACCCTGGCTTATCAACTAATTTTTGGTCAGATATATTATTTTATGGAAGCAATATAAAGTATAATTCAATAGGCGTTAGAGCTATATCTAAAATTCTAAAATTTTGTATTGAATGTAAAACATTCAATAGTAAAGAAGAAATCGAAAAACTAAACTCTTTGCAGTTAAATGAGTTTAAATCTAGAATAAAAGGATTAATCATGAATGATTATCAAAAGGCAAAGGATAATAATGAGGCAGAAGCTGAGAAGGATGCAGCGGCATACGTTGAATTAAAGATTAATTATATTAAAAGTATTTTCATCAACAACCTATCAAAGTAGCATTTCATAACTATATATAAAAAAAGGTATTTGGTTAAAACTAGATGCCTTTTTTTATGAATTTAAAAATTCCTTTTTATAAAATATCACTTGACTTCTAGCTCCTGGCACATCCCAAGTAAAATTGGAATCAAATTCACAAATCCAATTATACAAATTGTTTACTATTTCTTCCTTTTTAATTTCCCATCTTTGTGGAGTAGGCACGGTGGTCGTATTGATTTGAATCCAATCCACCACACCACCATAACGAAGCGAACTAAATTCCTGCGCTTTAATATATTCCTTTAAAGCTAATATAAAAGGGTGGCTATTGAACTTTGCTTTTAATTCTTCTTTAAATAAAGGATACTCTATTAAAGGATTTATATTATAAATTGCTAAATCGTGAGCGGCACAATTTTGTTCAAAAGTATCGTACTCATCGTCTTTGCGTGCTATATCGTATAAATCATCAGGAGATTTACACATTGGAAGCTGCGACATCAAAAAATGATCAACAGTACCTTTTTTTGTAGTCAATTCAGGAAATTCTATAATTGGCTGTACCGTTTTATCAACTACCTCTTTGATCTTACCGTACAATTCATTATCAACATATTCACTTGAAGCGATTACTTTGTTTAAATAATACAGATCTTCGATTTTAATTCCTTCAGCTAAACCATTTAATTCAAAATTACAATTGGCAGCTTCTCCAACTCCTTTACCCGTAACATTTGCGGAACCAAAAAGAACTTTGTCTTCATTATTCCAAAAAGCCTTCATATGAAGCCTTGTATTCCTATACAAAGCAATATTATTGTCTAGGCAATATTTATATAATTCTAAGTCAGAAACTCCTTTACACAGGTCTTCGATTTCCCAACGTACCACAATTTGTTTGATCCGTTCTAAATGGTTTATTGCTTTAAGCTCTTGCAACTTTATATAAGCTGAAAATAAAGTAATGGATTCACTATCATTAATGAAATCCATTACTCCTTTATTTAAATTATGTTGGCTTTTGTAAAGCATATTTAGTCTTCAATGTCCATAAAATCTCTGGCTACTTTCCCCCACTCACGTCTAAATTGTTGGGCTCTTTCTTTGAAATTACCTATTTGCTCGTCCTCATATCGAGCCCACGATAAAAGTAAAAGCTTGATTCCTAAAGATGCTTTTTTCAATCTTTCTTCATATGACATTTCAGTACTAAGTTCGTTGTCATCTAAGATTTCCATTAAATTTCTATAAGCGGGATGGTTTACATTTAATTGAACAAGCACTTTATCGTACTTCACATTTACTGAAAAAAATGCATCTGAGTCTAGGGAGGTACTACTTATGACATACTTTTCATCGAACTTTATTAAATTTTCAATTTCTTCTTCAGATAATCCCTCGTCCTTTAGTTCTTCAGTTACTATATCAATATCTTGATCTTTTATATGAGGGTTATTATCACTAACAGATTTTTTTCCTTCACTTTCCCTTTTTTCTGAAGCATCAGTAGCTATGCTTTCTGGAGTATTTGAATCTTTAGTATGTCTTGCTTTTTCTCCACCACTTCCTTCTTTTTGACTTTGGATTAGGCTCCTAATAGTTGATAATTTACTATTTATGTCTAATATAATATTTACTAAAACTTTTTTTGGATCTTCTTCGTCAAATTCATCATTTATCTCCTCTTTTGAAATCAAATTATCCTCAACACCTTTAACAATTGAAGCTACTTCGGTAAAATTTGAGGCATATTGTTTGTTATTTGTAACCCCAAAAACTTCATCTAATTCAGGTTCAAATTCTACTTCACAACCCCACCATCGTTCTCTTGTATTATGTCCAATGGTTAATGATTTGTCTAAAAGTAGCTCTCTATTGGCTCTCAATATTGAAATACCAATATTTGTCTTTGCGTGTTTACCATAAGGTAAATCACCCGCGTTTCTGACATTTGCTCTTGATTCTGGTTTTGAATATGAAAATCTAACTTTAATTTGAGATTCTATCTCACCATATTTAACAGGATAAATAATGTCATTTCCCCATTTTTCAAACATTGGTTTGTCGTGAAATGGATCAGGACAAGCTGTATTTGACATTAAATACAGAGGATCATTTGGTTTAGCTAAAACATTAATCGTCGGTTTGTCATAATTTGAGGTATTATAGGCTAAAAACTTAATTTCAGCTTTTTTTGAATCAATGAAATACCTATACATTCTACCTATTAAACTTTCCGAGTGTTTAAAAATACTGGTTGCAGTTTTCCAATTACAACGATCTAAATTTGACCATAAAACGAGAGTTCCACTTTGTGAATCTTTCATTAAGTTGCTTATTTTAATATATTCGCTAGGAATTTCTTTCGAAATTGGCTCAGGAACATCAGTCATTATTCCTTTCTCAATTTCCGTTACGCATAAATAACTATAAATAGCACTATTTAGACCATTTTTCCAAGTCCAAACTTCAACTTTTTTAGCTTGCGAGATAGAAGAAGATGGTAAGCCCATCCCAAATTTTCCCATTCCTTTTTGGTTTTCAGGATTCAAATTCGTTCCATTTCCAAATTGTAAAGCTCTGTAAAGCACATCTTCGTTCATCCCCGAACCATTATCAATTACTGCTATTCGATGTAATTGAGAACGAACACTGCTTTTTAATTGTATATCCTGCTCTAAACAAACTAATTCAACATTTTTTGATTTGTGCTGAATGGAATTATCTATTAATTCTGCAATTGCCGAAGCGGCGTTCTTATAACCATTGTCCCTAAGAGATCTAATAGCTAAATTAGGAGGTATAATCATATTTTTAAAGGTTAAATTTTATTTACCAAACATCTTCCCAATTGAAAAATGCTTCTGAAACTTTATCAAATCCAGGGAGTTTTGTATCAACTACAGTTACAATTTCAGCTTCTTCGTTTCCACCTGCTTTTGGACCACGTATCACTCGTCCCACCATTTGGCTATATAACACTAAAGAATCAGTTGGCCTAGTTATAACAGCACAACTTGTCTTAGGGGCGTCAAAACCAGTAGTCAAAACTCCATAATTACATAATATAATTGGTTTATCTTCGTCTGATTTAAATCTGCTTATTGCATTTTTTCTAACTTGATTATCTGTTTCAGATGAAATTGAATAAACTTCTATATCAAAAGCAGAGAGAGTTAAAGCTAAAACATTTGAATGCTTTACATTCATTGCAAAAACTATAATTCTGTTGTGCTTATTAATTAACGATTTGATTTTGGAGCAAATCAAGATATTACGTGCACTATCTACAGAAAGACGATCTAAGAATGTTTTAGATAATTGAAGTTCATCTTTAAGAAAATTTAAATCATTTTGCGTTGGAGCAATCCCCCCATCATATAACAATGAACTATTTATAGTTTTCGCTAGGTATCCTTCTTGAATTAGGTAATCAACCGGGTTATCATAACCTTCCACCATAAGCGTAACTTTTTGCTTTTCAAAATAGTTACTTAACAACAAGTCTTCTTCAGGATTATTCCAAGTTCTTCCAGGGGTAGCAGATAGTCCAAGAAGCTTAGCATCTTTAAAGAGTAGAATATCTATTGCTAATTTGTATTTTGGTGCAATAGACATGTGTGCCTCGTCCATAATTACCAAACCACATTCACCTGAAAGTTTTGTAGCAATTTCAGATTTTATAGAATACAAATTAATAAATGATTGCAAACTGAATATAATAAAACAGTTTTTTATTGCTGGATCAAATTGATTTCCTCCCCAAATATTCTGTTTTTGAATTTGTCTATTCCCTAGTTTACTCCATGCTTTGTCGAATTCATCTGAAGCTTGTCTGCATAATTCTTCAGTATTGGCAAACCAGATAACTTTTTTATCTAAATTATTTCGAAGGTATTCGCATATTAAATTCATACTAGTTCTAGTTTTACCAGAACCAGTTGGCATGTGTAATAATACTTTGGTTTTATTATTTACAAATAGAATTTCCTTTACTTTATTTAATGCTATTATTTGATGTAGAAATGAAGGATACGCAGGGGATACATCTTTAAATGGTTCAACGCTTTCTTTTGTAATTGGCTTGTATTCTAATCCAAAAAACTGACATAATCTACTTTTTACTAAATCATTAAATTTCAAGTCTTCTAAAGCTTGCCAAGGATGGTCTTTTACGAATTTTAATGACAAAAATTCACAAAGAATAATTGCATCCTCCTTAGCAATTTTTGGTACTATTTTCTTGAATACCGTAGGCTCAGTTAAAATGCCTTCATATCCATAAACATTTAATAAAGCTGCTTTGAGTTTAGGAATCGTAATAGTTTGATCACTTAAACCAGTTATAATAGTTAGTGATTCACCGAGTATATCTTGAAGGCAACCTTCATCAATTTTATCAATTAATTTATTAATATCCATTATTTATTGAATTTTGGTCAAAACAGCATAAACAAAAACCAAATACATCGTTAATTTTTAATCAATTAACCCCACCCTACTATGCTATCAATCTTTTTAGTAAGTTTTAATTTAGTAAGTTCTCATTAAACACGTATAGTAATTGTTTTGCTCTACTTGCCTGTGTATACAAGTTCTTTTTACTCGGAATGTTTTGTGCGTCTAAAATAAACACCACATCGGCTTCAAGCCCTTTAAAGACATTAATGGTAGTTTGAGCTACACAATTTTCGTCCTTACCATATTCTCGATCAAAGGTGGTTATCAATCTTTTATCCCCTAATGTTTTTACTCCTTTTAAACTAGAACCGTTTTCTCCATTATTGGTTAAAACCATAATTTGATTGGGTCTAATTCCTTTATTCAACAACTTATGGATTTGATTGTCTAATTCGGCAATTTGCCCTTCATTATCCTCAAACTGTATGTATTTTACTGGTTGCCCATCGGGAGATCCTTCCATTGGAATCATCGTTGCCTCTGGTAAGGCTTCTTTTAGCTTATCGATAATCAACTTTGTATTTCTACAATTTTCTTCTAAATGACATTTTGTAATATCACGGTGATGTGGCACTCCTTTAAAAGTCTCGAATATGTTTTGATTTTCATCCATTAAAAACAAAAAGCGTCCTTCCTTCTTTAATACCTTATTTAACAACTCCAACCAATTTTCTCTAAAGTCCTGACCTTCATCTATGATTAACACATCATACATAGGTTCAACAATCATTTCTTTGGCTTTGTTAGGAATATAGGTTATGAAAAAGTCATCACTTTCTTTAGTGTTATTGAATGAGGGATTGGTTTCGGCTATACGTTTTGCCCAATAGTGGAAATTGGTAAATTCAACTTTATAGTCTTGTGGAATATTTTGGTTGCGTGAACGGTGTCTTAACTCAGTAGCTAGCGCTTTATTAAAACAAACATACATTACCTTTAATCCTTGCTCGGCATACTCCAGCGCCTTATTATAAGCAATAAATGTTTTACCTGAACCGGCCGGTCCTTGTACACAAATATTCTGGTTTTTATCTATGTATTTAAAAATCTTAGCTTGTGCATTTGTAAGCTTTTTAAACGTCAATTCATTCTCTTCAAATTCTTTGTGTAAGGGTTTAAAGAAGCCCACACTTCGAAGTAAATTGGTTTGAAACTTAAGAAAATCAGCCATAGGAGCTCCTGCTCTAGTACTTTTTTGCAACAGTTCATTACATAGATGTGGTATTGCTTTATCGACATAACTTAAAGAGTGAGCATCTAACAAACGGTCCTTAGACACATTGGTAGGCAACCATTCATTTTCTCTTATTGTTACATCTGGAAACCATAAAACCCAATGAAAAGTTACATTTTGGGACAAAAACTTAAATCGCTTAACCAAACTATTCATACTTGAGGAAGCTTGATCGTTTGGTGCTTTGGTCATTGGTCTAGCATTCTGGGTCCATACTTTGTTTACACCATCGTATGCCATATTTCCCCCTTTTACCTCAACGACGATAATCGCATTTAACTTTCCATTTCTATGGTCAGCAATTATGAAATCTAATTCATATTCATTTTTCTCAGCAGGATGTATTGAAGTAAATTGTTGGTTGTAAAAAATTGTAAAATCCTCATCCGGTAATTTGGCTAATGCATTATAGACTTTTTCCTCGGCACTGTTATTATTTTGGTAGGTAGCAGGATAAATCATTATTTTATTTCGGTTATTAATGTGGTTATTAGTTGGTCAATTTGGTTTTCTGATGTTGATTTATCTAGTGAAATTCTAATACACTGGTTACATTCGATATCCGTTAAACCCATTGCTTTTAACACATGGGAACTTTGAATGATTTGAGAGGTACAAGCGGAACCATTGCTTAACGCTATATTTGTCATCTTAGGAATAAAAACATTCGCATTTAAACCTGGAATAAAAATATCTAAAATGCTATTTACTTTTGAATTAGGAGTACCAATTATAAAAGCACCTTTAATTTCTTCTAGCTTAGTGATCAAATATTTATGAAGAACTTCTGTTATTCGTGAATTTGATTCTGACTCTTCTTTCGCAATTTGACAAGCTTTACCTAGTCCAACTATAAGTGGAGTATTATATGTACCAGCTCTGAGACCATTTTCTTGTCCACCTCCATGCATCAGAGGAGTCAGTTCAATATTTTTCTTCTTGAACAACACTCCTACTCCTTTTGGGCCATTTAGTTTGTGTGCGCTTATACAAAGCATATCTATATTATCAACAACTACATCAACAGGTATTCTACCTACTGCTTGTGTAGCATCACAGAAAAAAGGAATGTTATTTTCACTTGCAATAGCACCTATTTGCTTGATTGGTTGTATAACCCCAGTTTCATTATTCACATACATTATTGCAATTAAAAAGGTTTCTGGTTTAATTGCTTTTTTTAAATCCTCCAAAGAAATTAAACCACCATGATCAACTTCAAGGTAAGTAACTTCGACGCCTCGTTCTTCCAAATATTTACAGGTATCTAAAACTGCTTTGTGTTCGGTTTTTACAGTAATAATATGATTTCCTTTTCCAAAATTTGATTCTACGAATCCTTTGATTGCCATGTTAATAGATTCTGTAGCTCCAGATGTAAATATGATTTCACTAGGCATACTGTTGATTAAATCAGAAACTTGATTTCGTGCTATTTCAATCGCTTGATTTGCTTTTTTGCCAAATTCATGGATGCTAGATGCATTTCCAAAAAAATCATTAAAGTAAGGCAACATGACTTCAAGAACTCTTTTATCAATTTTTGTAGTTGAAGCATTATCGAAATAATAAATCTGCATAACTTTTTAAATGAATTACAATAATACGAAAAACAATGTGATTAAAATTGAGGAAAACCATAATAAAATGTAAATCTATAAGAAATATTAAGAAAAAAATAACCCGAGATTAATTTTAAATTAAAATTTTACTAAATATAACGTTACATGACTTTAATGGAAATAAATTAATAATTTCTTCTATTTTTAGAACTCTATATTAATTGTTAATTCTACCGATTTACGATAAGATATTCTACTTTTAAAATTTACAGAAATATCTAAAATTCCCCCTAAAGCTATTAAACTAGAAGCAACGTCTAAACTCTCATTTATCTCACTTGTAGTCATTAACTTAATTTGTTGACTTGATAAAAGGTTTCTATCATCAGGATTTCTAGATTCCACTAAAGCTTTGACTTCTGGATCTATTTCCAAACCATATTCATCTAATTTTTCCAAAGCTTTTGGATAGTCTGGAATTGCTCCAGGATATTTATTAATTAAGGAAAAGGCTTTCTTTGTATCTTCGTCTAAGCTTTTAACAACATCAATTTTTAAAGTATTAACTTTAAGTTTACCATCGAAACTAAAATCATAATGTTTATTAATTTCATGTTGAGATATACTAAGCACCTCTACTTTTTTCGCTCCTAGAAGTCTAGCTAAATCAGCAGTATTATTTAGTTTTTCTCTTTGAATGATTTCATCACTATCTTCAATATTTATAAAATAATTCTCTTTATATGGGTGTGCAATTAACACTGAATTATTAGCTACTTTTTTATTTCCTAATATTTTATAATTTCTACTAAATTCCGAAATTTTATCATTAGGTAACATAATGATATCTTTAGACATTACTTCCTCGTAATTATCTTCATACCTTGAGGCCATAACATCTTCCTCTCTAGCAAAAACTACAACTTTTGAAGTTATTTTTTTCATTTTGAATAAAATATTTTGTAAAGCAATATTAATATAAGCATTAAAATACTACTTAAAATTACTTTTTTTTTATAATTAGTAATAAATGTAAATTTAATGAATACATCATTTGAATTGGCTTTTGATAATAATTGATTCAGTAATTCTTCATCAATTTCTTTATCGATTAATTTCAGGTTTAGATAAATATTATCTTCTATTTTCTCCATGCTAGATGGCAAATAAAACATAAATGGTAATTTCCTATTATTACAATCCTCACTTTTTAAAACTCCAGTAATAATATAATTACTATTTATTTTTAAAACAGATGATTGAGAATAGTTTTTATCTTTCCAAATTGTTTTAGCATTTGGATTATTAAAAACCATTTCTCTAACGATTTTTACTTTTTGTAAATCACTTTTCATTAAAAGTTGACTTCCATAAAACATATAGTCAAATTCACCATTCGCTTCATTTTGTATCCACATTAACAAATTATTTTCCATCTATTTAAAAAGTTCTTTTTTAAGAATATCCAATTGATTTTTATTAGTTAAATCAATATAAATAGGCTTGTTAATTTTCCCTTCCGAAGCAATTTTACTTATTTTTTCCCAAATTAATTTCTTATTTGTTTGTTCATCTCTTAATTTATCAAAATGAGATGCAATAAGTATTATTTTGATGTCTTCTTTATTAATATTTCTACAAAATTTATTAATAAAGTTTAATCTAGCATTTACTTCTTTAGAGTATGTTTCATTTCTTAAAACCAAGTAGGAATCAAAAATGAAGAAACAAAAATCACTTAATTTAATTTCATCTTTATAATAAGCCTTAACAGCTTGTTCAGTTCCAGCAATATCTTTTCCTTTTTTAATTGTTATTTTTTTTGAGTCCTTTTTTATCACTACTTTGTCTAGATCATTGTGACCAATCGTAGCATCTCTATAACTAGTATTTCTCAAAAAATTATGTAACGTAGTTTTCCCTGAAGAACTTGGTCCTAGTACTGAAACATAAATTTCTTTCTTCTTACTACTTAAAAGTGAATATCTAAATACCCCCATGCCCGCAAGTAAAACTACTCCCCCTATTATAAATGGTAACATTGATTTATGTCTTTAAATTTTAATTCATAGTGAACATTTATCAAATTCACTAATTATTTTTTTAATACTATTACAACTTGTTTTTGAAGTTTTTATAAAAAAGTAAAGAAATTAATACTTCAAACATTTGAAACAAATTACTAATAACTTTAGCTATATATCTTTTTCAATTTGCTCAACAGTTAATATCCTGCTTGCTAATCTATTTCTAGTCTCTTCATCAAATCTAATTTTTACACTATGTAAATAGTTTATGAGCTCCGTTATATCTGAATCTTTTTCTACAACAAGATACTTAATATCATCGGGACTAAAATTTAGTCTTATTTGATTAACTTTATTATTATAGAATTCTTTTTGTTTTTTTGACCTAATTTTGCTTATCCCCACAAAGGGAGCAACTCCTTCTGTATCAAGTTGTGGAACAAATCTCCATTCTCTCTCGTCAGCAAATCTATAATTTTCATTTTCCAATCTTCCTTGCCTCCACAGTTCCCCTTCATAATTCTTAATATATCTATACGTATTCATAACGTTTAAATAGCTTTTATTCAGATTATTAAATTGATTAATATTTTCTACTAAACTTAGATGCGAATAAATCCCTGTTATACCTGAAATCAAATTATCCATTAATTGACAATGTCTATTTATATACATGACTGGACTAAGTCCATTTTTATTAGCCCAATCTTTTGTCAATCCTATACCAAACTTACCATAATTTAGGAAAAACTTCAATTCCGAGAGTTTCAAATCGCAGAATGAAACCATAGGAACTGCAAACTCTCGATTATTTACTGGTCCAATTATTTTTTCTCTTGCATAAGAAACTTTAAATGTACTTTCAAGGATTTGATATAAAAACTCCTTACTTGTAAAATGAAATAATGTTGTTGGGTATAAACTCATTTTTATAGCATAAAAAAAAATTAGTGATTGCTTAATGTAAAAATTAAATATGTATTATTAAATTTAAAAAAAATATCAATCTATCATAACTATATTAAAATTTACTTTACCATAATAAATGTGATTCTATTTTTTCAAAAATTCATCGTTATCAATAAAAATAATAAAACATTTTAAAGATTTTATTTTTTATTTTTAGCTTCGAAATTAAAATACAGTATAATGAAAATCAGCAAACTAAACGCGATAAATTCTGAAATATCATAATTTAAGAATATACCTCTAAAAATAAAACCTCTATTCAAATTATCAGCATTATCAAAAAAATCAACAAATGGCCAAAAATCATTCTGATATGTATTAGTAGTGAAAAAGTTAACTGTATCGTTATCTCTACCAGATAAATATCCGCCATGTCTATTTTTGAAATATACTCTACCCTTTATCTCAAAAATGTTAACAAAAAGTGCTAATCCATTAACTATAAACCAAATAACTATTAATTTAGCTTTACTTTTTAAAAACTCAAAATAATTCATACTACTCTTTTATTTATTAAATATTTCTGTTAACTAATTTTCAATAATTTCATTAATTACTTTTAAGGCCTTTTCAATTTCAATCTTTTGTGATTCAACACTTTTAAAATTAAAAAAAGATGAGAAGTGATTTAATATAACGGTTTTCTTTCTTGATATTAAATCTCCAGAAAGCTCTTCCTTAGTCTTTAGATTCCTTATACATTCCAAAATTTCCTTATAAATAATGTCACTTGGTGATTTCAAATTTTCGGAAAAAAAGTATTTCCTTATTTTATCTTCTAAAAATATCATTTTCATTTATATATTTTAATAGTGTTAGCTTTATTTTTCGTTTGAACGTACTGTAGTTGCTGTTGTAGGCTAGGCTTATGGAATTTTACATATGAAAATATTCTCTATGAGATTTGATGTCTTTTTTCGGTGTCAGCCTTGCCTACGTTCCCGCGCTTGGCGTCAGTTGCGAACTTCGGAACTGATTATTTTCCACTAATATAATATTTCTTGCGAAACGTTAACTTGAATTTACCACAAAATTCGCAATTGCGCCAAACGTGTGTTGGCAGTAGTTTTTATACACTTTCTATTTCATAACTTTTTATTTCGCTTCTATTTGCGAATTTTAACTTTTCAAAAACTACAATTTTTTGAGAAACACCATCAACAATATCATTGTTTTCGTTCGGATAACTTGTTAGAATAACAAACTTTCCGTTTTTTTCACTTGCCATAAAAGATTCCAAGTTTTCTATATTTAAGTTGATTTCACTAGAGAAGGTGCTTTTTATGAATTCTGTTCTTGTTTCTTTATAAATGTAAAAAGTATATTCTTTTTCGTTTTCTTTTACAATGGATAAAACCATTTTGTGTTCAGGCAACCATTCTTGCCAACCGTCTATGAAAACAAAAGACTTAAATGCAGATTGTTGATTTGGAAAATATAATCTAAAAAAACCTGGAGTATTATTTTCTCTTGCTATCGCTGAAACTCCAATCCAATTTTGGATGTATTCATTAACTAATTCTTGTGTAAATTCTACCATTTGTTTATTCGCTTAACTTTAAATCTGCGATGCTATATGTTTCCATTCCTTGACCTAATCTTGCAAAATCTCCATAACCGCAAACTGCATAACCGTTTTTAATTTCAAAAACTAGCATAATTCCTTTAACTTTATCAATTTCTTCATTTCTGTGTCTAACTCTACTTCCTTTTTGTATCATTTTCGTGTTTTTTTGGTAAAATTACTGCCAACGTCCCGCCGCTTTGCTGCGTTTGGGAGTTGATAGCTGAGTATTTTCTGTTAAATGTTTTTTTTCTTGGTTTACGGTAATTCCACTAAAGCCCAAATGCGGCAAAACGGCTGTTATATGCCGTTTTTTTTAGAGTTGATTTAAGTCTTTCACTTTTATCCAACCTTTTGTTATTCTCTGGCCAAAGTATGAGCAATAAGCCCATTCGTTTTCAATTTTCTCCACGCAAACAAAGTCATTTTTAACCAAATATGATTTCATTTTTTTTCCTTCATTTTTCTCCTTGAAAAAATATGATTTCTCTTTAATAATATAACTAATTTGAATCCAGTTGGCCTCTTTCTTTAATTCAAAATCCACAGGTTTATCAGCAAAATGTTCAACATTCCAACATCCTCCATGTTCTTCGGGAAGTTTTATTTTTATGGATTTAGAATTTACTATTTCCATTGTTCCTTCAATTAAATCTTCGGATTTGTCGTTTGGAAAATAGGTTTGAATTTTAAATTGATTTCCTGAAACTATACCTTCAATGTAAAATATGCAAGAAAATTTATTGTCTTCTCCAGTTGAATTTTCATAATAACCAGTTACTTTCTTTGTGCTTGAGTTAAATGCAAGTTTCAATTCAAAATCATATTCTCCTGAAAGTATTGTTTTCTGGCAAAATGAAATACTTGTGAAAAGTATAACCATCAATATTGTTAGATTCTTCATTTTTAGCAGGATTTTAAAATGGCATATAACGTTTTCATGCTTTGCGTTCGGGCGGGATTTCGAAGCACAAAAGCTGGTTTTATTACTAATGTTTAATTGAAAAACTGCCGTTGAATTATGCACTTCAGCCCGCCTGACGCAAAACCCGTGTTGTGCGTTCGTGCTTTGTCAATACTTATTGTTTGCATAACCTCCGATTAAAAAGCCCATATTTAAAAGTCCTAAAAATCCTTCAATTGAAACTAAGAGTCTTGCCCAACCAATAGGAACTAAGTCACTAAAACCCATTGTCGTAAAAGAAATTGTGCTAAAATAAAGACCATGTCCAAAATGAAAGTCTTTAATGTCAATAGCTGTTGAGTTTATCAGGTTTTTGTTTAACCAAAATATTAGTCCGAAGATTACAATTGTTGCTAATGAGTAATAAATGATTCTATGTGGTTTTCGTCCATACTCCCAATAGTAATAACTTAAAGTTTTGGTCAGGTAGTTAAAACCTTTCAGTCTTTTTCGTAAAAATTCATTCTCTTTTATGAAGTATAATTTTGCCACATCGTCATCACCTTGCTGCTGATATATTATTTTGAAAGCTTTATAGCCTTGATAGTTATTGTCCTCAATGTTTGGGTCATCTTCTATGTGGGTTTGTCCCAAAGTGCAGTCCTGCATAATTGGATTGAAATTGCCACCAAATATGCGATTACTATAAAGTTTCGTGTTAAAGAAGTCACCCGATACATTACAGTCATAGAATTTCCATTGTTGCAACTTAGAGTTTAACAATGTGAAGTTGGTTACTGTGCAGTGTTCAAGTGAAACTAAAGGCATACTAAAGTCTGTCGCTACCCAATTGTCACAAGCACAATATGAACAACTCAAATTGCCGAGTTCACCAAAAACAATATCTCCTGAAAATTTAAGTCCACATAAGTTTACAAATTCTAAGCGTTTACCACGATAGAGCATTCCAAATCCATTAACTGGAATTTGAATTCCTCCCATTTTAAGAAGTTCAAAATCACTTTTATTTGCGTAAACATCAGCATGTATAAAAACCCTCTCCATTTCATGATTGGGAGCATGACGTGAGTTTATATAAAGTATCTCTTGATTTTTACCTCTTGCTTTTAACCAGTCTAAGTATGGTGTAAAGATTTGAATACATTGATAATTAAAAGTTGTATCAAAGTGTTTTTTATCACCTTCCAATTTTTCATAAGCTACAATGGTTCTTTCATTGTCGTCCCATGTCTGCTTTGTGAGGTAGAGTTTTTTATCCTTTTTCGCTAATTTCTTTCGTTCGAGAAAAGGAGTTATTGTCCCTGTGCTTATTATTATCTCGTTTGTTAACTTGTTGTCTGCTTTCCATTCCTTGAAAAGCAAAAGAGTCTTGTCAAAATGAGCAAGTAAGACAGGAAAGTCATTTAACTTTCGCCATTCAATAAATCTCTCTTCTGATAAAGCCCAAAGGTCAAGAATGTCTGGCTTAGGATTGTTCTTTATTTTTTCAAACAATTCTATGTCATTGTTCTCTCTATCTTTTAGCATTTGTTCTCTAAATTCATTCATGTTCGCTGTCTTTTTAGCATGACGCACAACGGTTTGGGTATTGCCGAAGGCGGGGATTTTTAGCACAAATGTTCAATCGAAGAACGAAAGTTGAACCTTGCACAAATGTCCAATCGAAGCCGCTCAACCCCGCTTTTGGCAATACCTTGTTAGCGGCTGCCCTTTCTTTTGTTGCTCTTTCTACTGTCTGTGAAATATACATTGTTCTAATTCTTTGTAAACTTCCATCTCTTCTGTCACATATTGTGATAAAGTTAGTTTGAATATTTCAGGATTTATACTTGTAGTAATTCCGCAATAGTTCTTAATTCGTCCGGTTTCGTCTTTCAAATTTTGGTCAGTAATATTAGTTACGAATTTATCATATTCAGTTTCATTGAATGTCAGTCCATTCTTGCCACAATAAGCAAATAATACTTCTTTGTCATAAAGATAATTTTCAATTTCCCAACGCTTCATAATTCTGAAATGCTGTGGATTATTTTGTAGGTATAGTTGTCTATCGTTTTCATTGTTCTGCTTTCCAGAAGAAACATCTCGGTCTTTTAAAACAAGTATTTCAATTTCAGAAAATACCTTTGTGAGAATTGCTAAAGCTATTTCACTTCTTTGGTCGAGTTCTGTATTTCCGCCACTTGAAATAAATAATGTATCGTGATACTTCTCTCCGTAAATATTGTTGAAAACCTTTGCATCAAACCCTTTTTCCATTCCACTCGCACCAGGTCTGTCTTTACCTTCACAATAAACAATACGTTTTGGACTTACTAATCCTGTTAAGTCGTCTAAGGCAGTTTCAAAAATCTCTTTCCATTTAGCTAACGATTTCTTAATTGGAATAAGAACTTGAGGTGTCGATGCCCAATTTATTCCTTTTTGGAATTGAATAATTTGGCATTCATCTTTTAAATCGTCTTGAAGTGCTCTTAAAAATCCAATGCTATGAGTTGTTATCCAAATTTGACAGTCTACACCAACTAATTTATTTATTTCAAGAAGTAACTTTTTTTGTATTGAAGTATTAATGTGTAGTTCGGGTTCATCTATTAAAAAAACCGTATCGTTATATTCATCTTGTCTTAAGTATAAGTCGAGTAAAATATCTACAACTTCCTTTTCGCCAGACGATAATACATTAAATTCAAATTCCTTTGGGTGGTCTGCTTTCTTGAAATATAATGTTCCTTGATTGGCTTCAATATCTCCAATACTTGTTATTTCCAAGTCAAGACAATTTTTCAAGGAATTATTTAAGTCTCCTATTATTTTAGCTTTTGCTTCACTTGGTTTACAATCTGTTTGATTTAGGTATTTATTGTATTTTATATAAAGGCGTCTGTAATTTTCAATCATTTTATCATCTAAGTCAGATGATGTTGAAGCACCATAATTATTGAGTCTAATCTCAGATGTTGCTTGAGACTGAGTAACTTTTAAATAACTATTGTAACGGTATGGACTTCGGAATGAAAATATAGTGTTCTCTTTTCCTAATTGTTGTTTTTGCTGTCTAACAGATTGAAAGTTGTTTGTGGTAAAATCAACTTGAATGTTTTGCCAATTGAAATTTGGCGTTTGTGTCATTGAATGATAATTATGGTCTTTTCGGTCTTGATTCCCAAGCATTCCGTGAACATTGTTTATGTATAGCAAACCGTCTAAAACACTACTTTTTCCGCAACCATTTGGTCCAACAAGAGCAATAATTCTTTTGGGTTCAGAACCTAAGTCAATTGTCAAGTCGTGAAATCTTTTGTAGCCGTTTTTTAGTTGTATTTTTCTAATTCTCATTTTCAGTTTATTGGTTGCTGTGTCTTGTTAGGGTTGCCGCTAACGGTTTGGCTATGGTTTCGTTGCGTGAAAATCCGCGAGGATTTTCCGCCGTAAACCGAAGATAGCAAAAGCGAGAGGATTTTCCGATAGGAAAATCCGCAGCAATGAATTATAGCCGTTGTTGTAGCACGTTTTTTTTATTTTGTCTTATAAAATTTATCTCTATTCGCTTTTACGTATTTCGTCAAGTCCTGCTGATATGTTTTGACAAAACTTTCCTCGTAAAAATAATCTTCTATTTTTTCAGCCGAAGGAAGTACTTTGTATCCTTCTGCGAATGCTGTAAATCGTTTATTCCAATCACTTTTATTATTCTGAAACTTTGAATACAAATCTTGAATTGTATCGAACTTACCAAAATATTCATTCAAAACTATTTTATAATCCGTAGCCAATTTTTCCATTCCAGTTACTTGCATTCCTTCTAATGCAAGTATTGACAATTCTGGGTAATTAAACAAAAATTGGTAAACTCCTCCGTTGTTGACTTGAGATTCAAAGTTTATTAGAGTGAAATAAATCCTCTGTTCTTTAGTCAGCTCATTTAAAAAATCAGCGTGAGTTTGATTCTTTTCCCAATATTTATTTGTTGAGTAAATGTCATTGCAAATTTTCTCACAAATGTCATAATGTTCATTGTCATAAACTCCCCATTCTTTATCATTCCATTTTTGCTCAATTTCAGATATCCAATTTTCAGGCAATAAAGGAAGATGTTGGGTAGATTCAGATTGAGAATCAAGTCGAACAAATTCAGTCATAGTGTTTTCAAGATTTTTTGATTTATTTCTCAAAACTAAAAATGCAACAACCAAAATTAAGATTACAATTATGATTAAAATTCCTATTTTCATTGGTTCGGTTAAATGTGCTACAACTAGTAAATATCTTCAATTAAATATAACATATTTACTAAAAATTGGATTTCAAATATAACGTTTAAGTATTTGCACTATAGCGAAAACCTTACAATATCGACAAAGTGTCAATATTATCGTTTAACGGTTTAAATAAAAAAATTAAACTTATTTGTATAAATCTTTTTAAAAATTGTTTAATCCTAAAAAATTTCATTTTTATAATAAAAAATACTCCCTTATGGACACTCTAATTGTGATTAAAGTAGGTGATTAAAAAATATATTTTTATACATTTGGAGAAACTATTGGAGAATTATCCAACGATGTTCTGATGTAAAAAATCATTGCTAATTTTTATTAGGGTAATTCGCAGTCGTTTTTACAACTTTGTATTTCGCGTGTACCTCCACTTGCCACATCCCGCCAATAGGACTTTCTTAATTTCCTGTATCGTTAAGTTAAAGATGTCCTATATACTCAATTCGCTCCAAAAATATTATCAATGGCAAATTATTTCGTTAATGTGTTATCGTAACATTTTTTAAACAAAAAAATTAACTCACTATATAACAATATATTAACCGTTAAAAATAACACATAAATTTATTAATAATTAACTTTACACAGTTTATTTTGCGTAGTAGCCCAGATGGAAAACTTAACCTCAATAGTATCCATTTAACAATTTTATTATGAAAAAAACAAAACTACACGCTAAAAAAATGCTTGCTTTTTCAGCATTTTTATTTATGTTTTCTTGTAGTCAAGAAACAGAAATTATTGAAGGTTCAGAAAATGCCACTACTTCGGTTCAAACTTCTGAAAGTGATTTGATGTTACAAAAAACTAGTTCAGGAGCTACCATCTTAAGAGGCCCTGAACGACATATCGGTAACGGAATGATTAGATCTTGGTTTACACTAAATTTACAAACTAATACTCCACAAGAATTGGGTGTCGAAATGACTGCATCTGCTTTAACAGGGTTGTCTAATGATGGAGAAGAACACATCAATCCTATTTATACAACTCCCCATCCGTTAGCAAAAAAAATCACGGCTTTGGATCACATTGGAATTAACTGGGAAGGACAAGGACATTTTGGTCCACCTCCATATGGAGGAATGAGCCCTACTGGATTCTTTAAAGTGCCACACTTTGATATTCATTTCTATTTCATATCGTTTGCAGAGAGAGAAGCTATTTACAAAGATACCACAGTAGAAAGCATTCAACTTTTTAATAATTTTCCAGACAATTGTTTTTTACCTAACGGCTACTTTATAGTACCAATAAATGTTAATCCTAATGGTGGTAATTATGCTAAAGTAGGTAAACACTGGGTTCCTCCTCTACCTCTTCCATCACCACAACTTACACACCTAATGACTTATGGAACCTATAATTATAAAATTGCATTTGTAGAAACACAAGTTTCTTTACCTTTTTTGGAATCTGGTGTGGATTATGAGGGAGAGTATACACAGCCCGTAAATTTTCAAAAAAGTAATTATTATCCAACAAAATATAAAATACGTCATAATACCGAAAATGGAAAAATCTATATAACGCTTACCAATTTTGTCTATCGTGAAGCAAGTTCAAATTGTGAATGAACAATAAAGTAAAAAAGAGCAGTAGAATTGATACTACTGCTCTTTTTATCAAATACATTTTGATTACATATTTAACAAAATTGACTTTTCCATTTTGAAATTTATTTTCCTCTTAACTCATTTAATTTAAAAAGCTCTGGAGTAACATTTAAATAATGGTTGAACATTCTTTTACTAAATTGTGTAATACCAAACTAAGGCTAAGGAGAAGGCATAAAGTATTCTTATAACCCCAAATAAAAATGAAATTTCATGATGGTACTCAAAAAATACGACGATACAAATTACGAATAGCGAAAACCATGCGATTCCAATAATTAACATTGCTTTCACAATACTGTTAAACTTATTTTGGTTAGTTAATTTTAAACAAATCACATCCAAAAAAAACAGTAGGCAACTTACAGAAACTCCAAAGAATCAAGATGAAACTTATTCGGATAGAATAATTATTGATAAAACGTTTTTAGGTAAACAGTATTTCTGCATTTTTTTCATTATCAGCTAATTCGTCTTTTTTCTTACAAGCAGTAAAAAAATCAAATTAAAGCAAAACAATACAAGAATTTAATTTTCATAATACTCTCAAATTTGAATTATTATAAAAAAACCAATTAACAAGTAAAAACTTATTCATCTACAAAAAAAAGCAACAACTTAACTATCAGTTATTTATCAAAAACAAAAAAAACGCTATTGTGTCTCTTTTTCTAAGGTAACTAAATTATTGCGTTCAAAAAAAACTATCATTTTTTCAAGATGTTGCTCATAATATTCAAAAAAGGTTTTGAAATACATGTATGTTTCAATGTTGAGAATTACAAGATTATAAAATTCCAAATCATCATATAATTCTTTAACCTCAACTTCAGGACCTCCAACTGGCAAAAGCATATTAGACGGTACTATTCGACTGTAATTCATTCTCTTTATTACAAAAGGATATATAAACTCTCGTTGAAATTTTTCGGCCTTTTCTAATAATTGCAAATTATAGGTTCTAAACTGCTCTAAAGTATTAAACAGAAATTTTATAGAATCATTTTGAGTATGGGATAAATATTTTAGATCTATAAATTCATCAACCGTGAGAAACTCAACCGGAGTAAGCGGAAGATTAATTGCAATCTCTCCAATATACGTTTTTAAAACTTCAAGCGAATCGACACTTCTTGAATTAACGATATTAATTATTCTAGTACTTATATCTATTTTGTATTTGGAGTACTCTATGCAAGTAGTATCAATTAAACTTTTATTCACATTTAATTCCTTGTAAATTTCAGCGTAGTAACGATTAATTTCTTTTTGTGATTTCTTTTTTGCATCCCAACTGTTCAAATTTAATGCAATAAGTATCCCAATCACTAATAATACGATTTCTCCAATTGCATATTTTAGGTATATACCAAGCTTGTTTTGTGCAATTACTTTTCTTCTAAATACCTTTAAAAAGTGAGTCATTATCAACAATAAGCGTATTAACAAAAATGTTAATGCATTTAAATCCTTACAAATTACAATTTAAAAAACATAAAACACTAAAAATCAGACTAAAAATAAAATTTCACGCTCATTAACATGAACGTGAAACATGCAGTTTAAATAACCCATCCTATTCCCTTGTGTTAAATAAATTACGTAGATTAAGATACTGAACCTATTCTTGCACTATTTAAAAAATTACAGCATTAGTTTGTTTATAAAGTTCATTTAAGAAAACATCTTAGAAGTTCTCTGGCTTTTCTTTATTGTTGTTAACGTTGTAATGCTACTTGTACGTCTGTTGGATTAATTAATGAATTAAAAAGTGGTGATTGTGTGGCTAATTGTAACAATACCTGTTTGGAATCTTCATCTACTCCTTGAATATCAAAAAACACTCTAATCTGTGAAAAACCTTTTTTACCATTAGGATTTAATCCTAAAAATCCATTGATATCGATATCGCCTTCTATCCTAGAAGAAACATCGCCAATTTCAATTCCATTTGCTGCTGCTAAAAGAACCATTGCTGTTGTCATACAACCTAGTAATCCATGCAATAATACTTCACCAGGATTTGCTCCTTTATTATCACCAAGTAAAACTGGCGGTTCATCGTTATCATAAACAAAAGGTTCTGTTCTAGAAGTATCTTCTTGACATGCTCCATAAAAACCTTGAATATAACTTCTGTTATGCCCTCCTCCTAGCCATTGGTTAGTTGCACGAAGTTCAAAATTTCCAATTTCTGGGTTTGATTGAAGTGCAGTTACCACTTCTGCAATTGCCTCTTGACTAAATCCGTTTACTGTTTTGTTTACCGTTTTCATAATGTATAATTTTAAGTTTATTAATTTGTACATTACAAAGGTATTACGGTTATTACCCTATGAGATAGTCGCAAAAGCTCATATCATATGCAATTAAGTTCAAGGAGCTTATTTCAGCCTGAACTTATCAAAATCCTAAACATATTGACATCAAACTGTAGCTGTTTTATATTGTAAAGGAGTAATTAAAAATTTTTGTTTAAAGGCCCTTATAAAACTAGAAGGTTCATCAAAACCACATTCAAAGCCAACTACATTAATGGGCTTATCATTTGTTCTAAGAAAATGACAAGCTAAGTCCAAACGTTTTGCCGTCAACCATTTACCAGGAGTAGTTTTATAAATATCTTGAAAATTTCGCTTAAAAGTACTTAAACTCATATGACACAAATTGGCATATTCGTCCAAATTCAAACAATAGGCAAAATTATCTTCCATTATCTGTTGCAAATGAACACTTTGCTCTTTGTGTATTGATAAAAGATATTGGGCTAATTTAGCATGAATAGGATTGGTCAGAATAGTGAGTAAAAGCTCTTCAAATTTCAACTTTAAAAGATTTATGTTTGGCTGAATTGGTGTGTTGAAAAAACTTTCCAAGGAATTAATGTAGCCCTGTAAATATTGATCCAACTGAATTCGAATCACCGTATCTGTAGTATTTTCAGGTATTGAATTTATTTGCTGTGAAATTTCAGAAAATTTATAGGTAAACTTCTTTATGAAATCATCGGGTATAAAAATCATTAAGGCACAATAATCTTCATCAAAATACTGATGAACTAAATTAGCACCTTTCTTAACAAACAACGAATCTCCAGCTTCAACTACATAATCTTTGTAAATACTCCTCCACATTTTTTTACCTGAAGTGACAAAAACAAAGTAGTTGGCATCTGACCAAATACCGGCTTTAGTTTCTTCTACCAAACATTTGTATTCGATAAAAAGTAATTCGTTTACTTGTATTTTTTTGTAATTGGTACTTGTCTTAAGAAATCCATGCAAATCTATCATGATATCTTACGATTAGTAAAAAATTAACCTGTTATAAAGATACTACATTTTGAATTCAATCTCAACCTCAACCAAATAACTTAATAGTAAAGAGAATTTTGTAGTTAAAATTGGATGCTTAAAAAAGATTTTTAGTGTAAATATTTAGTAATACAATTCAAATCCCATGCTCTTACACAAAGTATATTGCTTTTCATATAGTATTTCAACTAACTCCACCACGTCATCATATTCTTGATACAATGAAAAATAGACATTGTCTAATATTGTACTTAAAATCGGTACTGATTTTGCATAACCCGAAATTGCTTTAGCTCCTGTAACATCTAAAAAATATTGTGCCGATTCGCTATCTAAATCCAATCGCATAGTATTGGCAAAATGAATAATTTTTCCTGTAAGTTTCCCTTCGAAAAACTCTGCAATTTCTTCTAAAGTATACTTGTAATGATCAATAACTATTGAATTACCTTCTCCTTTAAAAACCAAATACAATACTTCATAATCTTTAAAATCCTTATCTTCATAAAGTAACGTACTCAAATTTTCCTCTAACCCTTCAATACTATCACAAGTATTGTAAACATTGGTTATTCCAAAATTAAAAGCCAATTTTTCCAAGGCAGGTAATATTGCGGTTCTATGTTCATTAGTAACATCTGGTACCGCTTCCAAACAATAAATATACTTAGCAGAATACATCTTTTTGTTTCTTTAGATTAATTTGAATCTTACGAATTCATTTGAAAAATCAAAATTAATAATTTAGACCAACTAAACTTTAAATTGAGTAAATCTATTAAAGTAGTCATTAATTCTTTTAAAATACTCAAATTTGTGACCATAAGCATTATTTAAAATTTCTGTAATTTTACCATAACATTGATTAAAAATTCCCTCCAAAGTATGGAAGCAGTATATTCTTTAGCATTTATGCCGGATGCACCAATCATTGAAAAAGTAAAAACAATGAAACTCAACTTGGCTGATAAAATAGGTTGGTTCAACAGTAAGAATTCTTTGGCTCATATTACCATTTGTGAGTTTACACTAAATGAAAGTACTTGGGAACAAATGGAGAAAAAAGTTAGTGCTACTATTGCTACTTTTACTCCTTTCAATGTAGAACTCATCGGTTTTGATCATTATCCAAATGGTGCTTTCTACATCACTCCTGATATAGAATCTAAAAAGGTTTTAAAAGAAATCATGAAATCGATTACCACATCAGTACCTGTAAAAAACCAACATAAAAGTAGTGATCCTCATTTGTCAATTGCCAGAAAACTAAATCCGGAACAACTTAAAAAAGCCATGCAAATGTTCACGTCGATTCACGAATCATTTATTTGTGATGCTATTTACTTACGTCGTTTTAATCCCGAAATAAAACAATTTGACGTAATCAAATCATACCCTTTCCTTAGTCAATTTCCTTCAACAGGTATCCAAACAAGTATGTTTTAAAAGGGTTTATCAAAAAAGTGTAAATTTGCGATGCAAAAAAATAATATTTATGGAGAATCAGGAAATAGAATTTCAACCTAATAATACTAATTTATTAGCTACTATAAATGCATTTCAAGAAAATCAAAATCAAGAAACTTTTATGGCGGTTTTAGAAGAATTACAAGGCAATAATGCTTATTTAATCATTCCTACTACAGAACCTGTAATGGGTGCCGAAAAAGATGAAAATGGTTGGTCAACTATTGAAAAAGGAACAAAAATGGCTTTTACCTCTGTTTTTGAAATTGAAGGGCAAAAAGTGCTAGGCGCTTTTACTTCGCAAGCTACATTAACGGTTTGGGCTACTGAAACAAAACCTTTTGCTTCAATTCCTGCTAGAGACGTTTTAGATATTGCCATGCAAAACAATATCGAAAGAATTGTAATCGACAGCAACCAACCTACTATGTTTGTATTGGGAAGAACAATTGCAAAATAAGAATTTAGCAAACAAGACTATAAAAAAAGGTATCACTTAATATTATTGATACCTTTTTTACTACCTACCTACAATACTTTTAAATTTTAGCTATTATTTCAATGGTGTGCCCATCATTGGCTTCGGGGTTATATTTCCTATTAAAGCGTTGATATTTATAACCTATTGAAAATATCATTTTCTTAAACCCAAAATAGCTATACTGTAATCTATAAGATCTCCTGCTGTTATAACGATCGGATAAAGCAGGGTCCTTTCGGATAAACCATTCAATATCTGTTCTTACTTTGCTTTTCGGAAAATTATATTCCAAGGCTACATCAAATCGTGTACGTAAAATCGATTGATACTTTATTTTATCGCCATAAAAAATGTTCCGATTCTCGATTCTTAAACGTTGTTTTAAAAAGAGTTTGTCTGTAATTGGGGTTTGCAAAGCTATTCCTAACCACGGTCGCAATTCATAAAAATTATCAATCTGTTCATCAAAAGTATAATTATTGACTAGACCACCTAAAAAAGTCCAATTTTCAAGTTTTCGCAAAACCTCAACATTAAACCCTAGGCGATGCCAACGTGATTCGCTATAATTATGCATCCAATTGCTCTCGGACAAAACTGTTATTTTTTCATTATGTAATAAATTAGTTTGAAAACTTATGTCGTGAAAAAAATCCTTTTGACCCCACACTTGAACCCCATAGAATGCAAAACAAAATATAACAATTATAATATTTCGTCTCAGAAAATTCATTGTTCAAAATTTAATTCGTTGCATCTTTTACACAACGAAATCCTAGATGTTGCATACCTGTATCCGGACTCAAACGCATTCTTCTTGAATTTCGATACCCTGAACACCAACCATCATTACATAAAAAAGAACCACCGCGAACTACTTTATTTACAGCATTAGCGTCGTAGACTTCATTAGTTTTAATTGGCCCTGTAGGGTTAATTGTTACACCTTTCAAAGTATTATAATAATCGGCTCCATACCAATCCATAGTCCACTCCCAAACATTTCCAGCCATATCGTACAAACCATATGCATTTGGTTCAAATGATTTTACCGGTGCTGTGTATAAAAATCCGTCTTTTCCAGTGTTGTGATATGGAAAACTGCCTTGTAAAAAATTACCCTTTATGCGTTCTTCTACAAGTTTATCATTCCCCCAAGGGTACATCGCCTCTTCTTTTCCACCACGCATAGCGTACTCAAATTCTGCTTCAGTAGGTAAACGTTTTCCAACCCATTTTGCATAGGCCAATGCATCATACCATGAAATTTGCGTTACTGGCATATCCAAAATTGCATTCAAATCAGGTATACTCCCATCAGGATTTCTCCAATTTACCCCGGGGGTAAAAGTCCACCAATTCCCCAAATCGTCCTTGGGCGTATTCTCAGGCACATAATTAAAAACTAATGCTCCTGCTTTTAACATTTCTTCGTTTGGTTTTGGAGTCCCCGGAGGCAATTGCTTTTTTATTTCCTCCCAATCAATATCGTATTCGGCAACCGTTTTATAGCCTGTAGCCTTTACAAAAGCTGCGTATTCGCGAACAGTTACTTCATGAGTATCCATAAAAAAATCAAAAAGCTCAACTTTATGTTTTGGATATTCATCTGCTTGAGGAAGTGCAGAAGCTTCCATTTGCTCAAATCCAGGTGGCTTATCCGCTCCCATATTGAAAACACCTCCTTTTATAAACACCATGTTCTTGTTACTCTTTAAAGAATCTTCGTTGGTAGTTATGTTGTCAATATTTTTCAAGTAGGTTTCATTTAAATATTGTTTTCCTACCAATGAATCGGAAACAAAATGACAAGAATACTTATCCAAATTGTTTACGAATTGTTTTTCTTCTGTTTTTGTTTTGCAAGCGATAAATAATAATACCGCTAATGAAAAACCAATTTTCTTCATAAATTGTTTTTATTTCGTTTGAGCCCTTTTGTGTTTAATTTGGATAAACCGTTTTCCAATCTGTTTTCATATTGATAAGTGTCCAACCTTTTCTATTGGCAACTTCTCTTCCTTTGTCAAGTCTTCCCATAGGTGTTTGATCAGTATATCGAAATTCACGCTCTCCATCCGTATGATCTACATAT
This sequence comes from Flavobacterium chuncheonense, assembly GCF_042686145.1. Taxonomy (NCBI): domain Bacteria; kingdom Pseudomonadati; phylum Bacteroidota; class Flavobacteriia; order Flavobacteriales; family Flavobacteriaceae; genus Flavobacterium; species Flavobacterium chuncheonense. The sequence continues at coordinate 56,286 of NZ_JBHUPC010000012.1, forward strand.
AACATTAAAGTTGGTAACGGATTATCGGTTGTTGCATATTCCATCATTTCCAAATCTCCATCAGAGTTTCCTCCTATTAAAATTGGTTTTTTACCAATAAATTTATCAATACTAATAACTTTTCCGAAATGGTCATCGTTAAATTCAAACTCACCCGTCTGTGAGACAACAATTTTATCTCCTTCTTGTTTGGTCTCTCTTTTGAATGAACTACCTATAATATTTTCTTTTGGAATTCCATAAGCCTCTGGTGCCCAAGCACGCATAAATTCCATACTACCTCCTGAAACAATATAGATTTTAAAATCATTCGCTTTTAAATAGTCGATTAATTCTAACATCGGTTGGTAAACCAATTCGGTATATGGGCGCTTTTTTACAGGGTGTTGTGCGGTTTGCAACCATTGATTTACAATATCATCAAAATCGTCAACATTTGAAACTGCATTTGCTGTGCCGATAATTTTTAAAAAGTCATGCATACCAAATTTACCCATAGCTGCCGTGTCTTTCTCTATAATCGCTTTAAATGGCATTTCATTTTTCCATTCTGGATGATCTGCAGCCATATCTTCGATTCTTTTCAATTCAAAAAACAATTGAGAAGGTAAAGGCTGTTCCACCCATAAAGTACCATCGTTATCAAAACAAGCTATACGATCCTCTGGCTTTACAAATTTTGAACTCGTCGAGTCAGTAACCTCTGAAACAAACTTTACAATAGAAGCTTTTGCAGTTCCTTCATTAAAAGAAGGCAACCAATCTTGAGCAATTTGCTCTTCATGAACAACTTCTTCTACTTTGTCCTTTTTACAACTTGAAAATAATACACTAAAACTTAATGTTAGTGCAAAAATTTTAAGCAACTTCCCTTTTGAAATTTTAACTTTTTGCTGATGATCTTTCATAATCTAACGTATTAAATGTTAATACTTTATTCTTAAAAAAAATGAATTACTGACATATTTTTTCAATTTCCAGATAGTAAATTAATACTTATGGTTGCATAATCGGTATTGGGAAATTTTTTAAAAAACATAGGATTAGGATGTAATCCCGCTTGCTCGGCTACTTTTTGTAAAACCTCAATTTCAACAATAAACTGGTCGGAAAAACCATGTGTTGCATCATAAGCTGTGGCTGCGGTACTTCCCATATTAGCTACTGCTAAATCAGGTGAGATCGTATGCAGCTCAATAATTAGTAATCCGAATTGTTCTACATAAGGTGCCCATTTTTGAAAATGTTCAAATAAATTCGCTTCAACATCATTATTTGAAATTCTTTTACCTCTATGAGCAAATGCACCTGACGAAATGCTTACTCCATTCGTTTTTATTTTTGGTTCTTCCCAAATTCTATTATGGTCTAAAAAAGTACGAACATTCAATAAATCACCTAATGCAATATTGTAATTCTCTTTTAAGTCATCAGCCAATAAATCGGGGCGTCCTATATCTCCCCAAATTACTTTTGCCCAAATGTCTGCTTTTATTAAATTAGCCCTGGTAACCTTTAATGCCGCTTGGTTATAATCTGCACCCACTAAAAAAAGTGGGTAATCATCCAACATTTTGCCACGTGTAGTTTGACGCTCAATAACTTCAAAAATATGCTGCAAAAAAGCACCATTTCCACAGCCCATGTCAAGAATACCTTTCGGCTGTTCTGCTATAGGTCGGTTAAACAACTCTATTATAATTTCATCAATAATTTTAAAATAAGTTGCATGAGCACCACCACTACCCCATACATTCATTTCGCGATTAACATGTTTTTCCTCTTCGTTTATTGCAACATCACGTAATTGCTTTGGATTTCCAAATATTAAATCGTTTATCCTTTTAAACATGGGTAAATACGAAACGGTGACTCCATACGCCGTTGCTCGCTTTGCAAAAAACAAGCCTTTCTCTGTAAATTGATAGTTTCCGTTCTTCTGTGAAAACCAACCCAAAAAGGTAAGAAAATCTAATATAACTTTGAAAACCTCAGGTTCTCTATGAAATTCTTCAGGTCGGAATGACGTTTCCATAAAGTACTTATGAAACATTCCTGTCATTCCCAGACTGACTGTAATGGGACCAACTAAATAGCCTTCTATATGTCTTAAAACCTGCTCTTGTAATTGACGTTCTTCAATGTTTTCGAATAACGTAAGTCCGAAGTTATTTTGGTATTTTTGAAAAACTGCTTGAAGTTTTGGAATTGCTTCCGATGCAATCTCAACTGAAGTGAATAATTCGGTTTCCTCAAGCAAGGTCACCACATCTTGATACAAAGGCATTAAATCAAATGCAACTTTACTGTTGGAATTACTTTTAACGGTTATTTTATTTAAAGTATTGTCTACTTCATAATGTAAAAAACCTTGTGAAGCTAAAGTTCGCAAAGCTACATTCAAATAACCTTCATTGGCTTTGAATTCTTGTTGTAAATCCGATAAACTACACGTCTCTTTTTCCAAAAGATAATCTAGAACTCCTTTATTAAGCAGGCTGACTGCTACAGGAGCTGTTACTAATCCGTCTAAATGTGAAAAAAGTGTACTGCGAAGTGGAGTCTTATCCGTCATAATTTAGCTTTATGGTTTTTACCAAATTTAACTAAATTATGGTGATTTTCATACATTTAAAATATTAAAATATTATGATTTAGTTAAATTCTCCATCTACATAATACCAAACACCATTTTCATTTTTAAAATCTGATTTCTCATAATGCACTTGCGCTTGCAAATTTTCATCGAAAAAATAAGCTTTGAAAGCAACTTGATGCTCTTTTGCCCACAAAACTTCCAATTTAATCCAAGTATTGGTTGTAGCCCATTTTAAAATCTCTGGTTTAGAAAAGTACTCACGTTGCGATTTATGTGTAGTTGAAATCAAATAATCGGCATCATGAAGTGTGTAAGCTGTGTAACGCGATCGCATTAATTGCTCGGGAGTTTTAGGCCTCTCTTTCCCTACAAGAAAAGGTTCGCAACAACTTTCGAATTGCTTTCCAGAACCACAATTACATAAAGCCATTATTCTGAAGCATTAATTTTGTTATGCAAATGGCTTACTAAAACTTGATACTTACTGATTTCGCGTAAAAACACCTCATCAGATGAAGTATCAATTAAATCTTCAATTTTATTATTGATAATCTCAATTCTAGTGTTGGCTGTTTTGTATTCTTTTCGTGCAATTGCATCAATTATCGCTTGTACTTCAGCATTTAAAGCATCAAAAAAAGGATTATTCATTCGTATCTGTAGGTTTATTTTTAAATTGATTCATAATTGCCTTACGCTTAGCTTTCAATGCATTCTTTGCTTCATTTTCATTTTTCTTTTTAGCGTCAACTTTCTTTTTATGTGCCAAACGGTTGGTTTCGTTACGTCTTCCCATTTTATATAAATTCGCGCTTAATCACAACCAAAGAATTGTTTGTGGTAATAAGTTTATCAACAATTATTTTTCGTAATTCGTTTAAATCTTCAAATTTCAGATATTTTGCCCAATTATCTTCCAAAAGCACCTCTTTTATTTGCTGAATAACTTTTGCAGTAGCGGAAGCCGTTCTTAAAACAGCAATAGAATCATAACTAGGATTGTTTTTATGCTGAAAAGTAACATCATTTGTTTTCCAATCCACTTCGATATAAAACAAATTCTGATTTTCATTATTGGGATAAAAGTCTGTCCATTTTGCATAACCTATCCTTTCTACTTGATTGACTTGCTCATTCGTAGTCTGCAATCGCCATCTGCAATTTGCTGCCCTTCCCCAATGATTGGAAACTCGATAAACGCCTTCTGCTGTAAAATAATAAGTACTACCCGACTTACTGGTGTAGCCTTTTGATATCCCTTTCAAACTTGAGGGATCAACTTCTTGAAATACACAAAAAGTATGATTGTGAAAATTAAACCGATTGTACGTTATGTTGTCTTGCATTATAATTCGCCAGTTCTGATAATATTTTCCGATGCCCCCGAATGCTTTAATAATCGAAAATGAGATCGTATAGCATGTAAAACGGGATAGCAAGTATACGGCAAATTATTTTCATTCGCATATTTACGAATCAATGGTGTTATCTGTGGGTAATACGTATGTGTAATTGTCGGAAACAAATGATGCGCTGTATGATGCGTAAAGCCTCCGTATAAAAAATCAGCAACAGTATTTCCTGCACTAAAATCTTTTGTGACACTTAACTGATGTTCCAACCAGCTTGTTTGCATATTTCCTTCTTCATCGGGTATCGGAAAAACAGCACTTTCATCTACATGTGTAGATATTAATGCAACAACACCAACAACACTAGCAATAAGATGCATTACTATCCAAGCCGAAAAAATAGTCAAAAAACTATGATTTAAGACCCAATATGGCACCATTAGCATATAAAACAAATTAAACGCTTTTGCTACAAATAATCGTACATATTCCACTCTTGGAATAGTATAAAGACGTTTTAAGTAATTGTCTTTGATTCCAAAAAAGTCTTTAAAATCACGAATAAACAACCAAATTAAAGTATAAAACGGATACACAAACCACATATAAATGTGTTGGTATTTGTGAAACGAGTACCATTTACTATTTGGAAATAACCGTACTGCATCACTCTGTTTGATATCACAATCCCAATTTTGAATATTTGGATAAGGATGATGTAGTAAAGTATGTCTTTTGATCCAAACCGCACTATTACTTCCAAATAATTCTAGAGTATAGCAAAACCATCGGTTGTGTTTTTTCTTAAAGAAAACAGCACCATGTGCGGCGTCATGAAACGAATTCACAAAAATGACAATCATGCTTATCCCCATAAGGATGTAAAATAAATACAAATACCGAATTGTATTTCCAAAAAAGAGTATACAACTGTAAAAAAACAGAAACAACGCTAATAAAAATAAGGCTTTATAAATACTCTTCCTTTGGACAGAAGTATCGACGAGTATATTCTCTTTTACTTCTTTAGAGAGTTTTCTAAAAAAATCATCCTTGGGGCTGTGTAGAAAAGTAGGTTTTTTCAATCTTTCCATAACTACTTCGGATATGACTATAACAAATATAAAAAATATAATGATAACATTACAATTCAATTTTTAAGTAACAATTGTTACATTTTTGTTTATCTTTAATCCTGTATCTTTACCATTATTTATATACTACTATAAATTAAAGCTTAATTTATAATGATTGAAATCCTCAAACAAGCCTATGGCTTTATATTTGAAGAAGAGCTTTTGAATGAAATTGCAAAAGTTGCTACGTTAAAAAAGTTTAAAGCCGATGACTACCTTATCGAAATTGGTGACAATATTCAATTTATGCCTTTGTTGATTGATGGGGCAATTAAAATTCTCCGCGAAGACGAAGAAGGTGACGAACTTTTGCTTTATTTCTTAGAAAGAGGCGATACTTGTGCAATGACACTTACATGCTGTTTGGGTAAATCAAAAAGTAAAATTAGAGCAATTGCAGAAACAGACGGTAATATGCTTATGATTCCTATTGAAAAAATGGAGGAATGGATTACTCAATATAAATCGTGGCGCAATTTTGTATTTGAAAGTTATAATATCCGTTTAAACGAAATGCTAGAAGCCATAGACACACTAGCTTTTATGAATCTAGACGAGCGTTTGTTCAAATATTTGAGTGATAAAGCCAAAGTACTTGGCACTACAGATATTGTAAACACACACCAACAAATTGCTAATGAAATGCATACCTCAAGAGTAGTAATTTCTAGAATTTTAAAAAGTTTAGAACTAAAAGGAAAAATTAAATTGCACCGCAATAAAATTGAAATACTAGAATTATAATGGAAGTACTCGGTTATTTAGGAGCGCTACTTATAGGATTAGTACTGGGTTTAACAGGCGGTGGTGGTTCAATGTTAACCGTTCCTATTTTAGTTTATATTCTATTTTTAAATCCTGTAACAGCAACTGCCTATTCCTTGTTTATCGTTGGTACAACATCCGTTTTTGGAGCACTTCAAAATTTTAAAAAAGGATTAGTCGATTTTAAAAAAGGATTCCTATTTGCAATTCCTTCTTTTGTTGGAGTCTATCTTACAAGACGTTATATTGTTCCGAAAATTCCAGAAACATTATTCACAATAGGAAATTTCACACTAACAAAAGGAACCTTTTTAATGCTCTTTTTTGCTGTTATCATGATTTTAGCTGCAATATCAATGCTCAAAAAGAAAAACAATGCGGCACAAACAGATAAAGAAGCTGCTGTCAGCATATTGATTTTGCAAACATTTTTTATTGGAATTATAATAGGTCTTGTTGGTGCAGGAGGTGGATTTTTAATAATCCCCTCTTTGGTATTATTTGCAAAATTGCCGATGAAAAAAGCAATCGGTACTTCATTATTCATTATTGCCATGAATTCCTTAATTGGCTTTTTAGGCGATGTGCAAACCTTAACTATAGACTGGTTTTTTCTAATGACTTTTACATCTGTTTCTATAATAGGAATCTTTTTAGGAGGGTATTTAAACAAATTCATTAACGAAGCTCAATTAAAAAAAGGATTTGCTTATTTTGTGTTACTTATGGCAACCTTTATTTTATTTAAAGAAACGTTATAGTGTAACTTTGGTTGCATTAAAGCCATTCAAAATTCGTAATTTTACATCATCAAATTAAAAAAACATATTTTATGAAAATAGAACAAATATATACTGGTTGTATTGCACACGCTGCATACTACATCGAAAGCAAAGGAGAAGTCGCTATTTTTGATCCTTTACGTGAAGTGCAACCTTACATTGACCGTGCAAATAAAGATAATGCTACTATTAAATACATTTTTGAAACACATTTCCATGCCGACTTCGTTTCGGGTCACTTGGATTTAGCCAAGAAAACGGGTGCAAAAATTGTATATGGTCCAACGGCTAATCCAAATTTTGATTTCATTAGCGCCGAAGATGGACAAGAATTCAAAGTAGGTGATTATACAATTAAAGCATTACACACTCCAGGACACACATTAGAAAGTACGTGTTACCTATTAACTGATGAAAACGGAAAACAACATGGTATCATCACAGGAGACACTTTATTTATTGGAGATGTTGGTCGTCCAGATTTAGCTCAAAAATTAGTTGAAGATTTAACGCAAGAGGTATTAGCAGAAAAGTTATTCTACTCTTTACGAAACAAAATTATGCCTTTAGCTGATGATTTGATTGTATACCCAAATCATGGTGCAGGAAGTGCTTGTGGAAAAAACATGAGTAAAGAAACAACAGATACTTTAGGTAATCAAAAGAAAACCAATTATGCATTACGTGCCGATATGACGGTTGAAGAGTTCAAAAAAGAACTTTTAGAAGGATTAACTCCTCCTCCAGCCTATTTCCCACAAAATGTAATGATGAACATTAAAGGGTATGAAAGTTTGGATAACGTAATGGAGAAAGGAAAGAAACCTTTAACACCTCAAGAATTTGAAACAGTTGCAAATCAAACAGAAGCTTTACTCTTAGACGTAAGACACGAAAATGATTTTGTTAAAGCTCACATTCCTGGATCAATTTTTATTGGACTCCACGGTGGATTCGCTCCTTGGGTAGGTGCTCTAATTAAAGATGTACAACAACCTATTTTATTGATTACTCCTGATGGTAAAGAAGAGGAAACCATTACACGTTTATCTAGAGTTGGTTTTGACAATACATTAGGTTACTTAAACGGAGGTATTGAAGCATGGAAAGAAGCAGGATTTGAAACCGACAGTATTGAATCGGTTTCACCAGAAACTTTAGCTACAAATTATGATAATGCAATTGTAATTGATGCTAGAAAACCAAGTGAGTTTATCGCTGAGCGTGTTGAAAAAGCTGTTAACATCCCATTAGACTATATTAACGAACACTTAGCAGAAGTCCCTAAAGAAGAAGCTTTTTATGTGCATTGTGCTGGTGGTTACCGTTCAGTAATTTGGGCTTCTATCATGAAAGCTAGAGGATACCACAACATGATTAATGTTGAAAAAGGAATGTCAGGAATAAGAAATACAAATATTCCATTAACCAATTATGTTTGTCCTTCGACTTTAAAATAACAGAGAAAAAACAAAATTAAAATCAGGTGAAAACCTGATTTTTTTATGAAAAAATTAATAGAAAAAGGAGATGCAAACCTTTTAAAATAAATACATTTGCAGTATAAAAACTATATTTTATTTATGAAAAAAATCGTATTAGTAGTAGCAGGAGTTTTTGCTTTTGTTGCTTGTGAAAAAAAATCAAACGAAGGGTTTACTATAGCAGGAACTGCAGAAGGGTTTGAAAACGGAAACAAAGTTATCTTACAAGTACAAGGTGACATGGATATGATTGCCAAAGACACTGCTGTTATTGAAAATGGAAAATTTGAAATGATTGGAAACTCTGAAATTCCAGAATTTGGTTTCCTAACACTTGAAAACAATACTCGTGTTCCTTTAATTCTTGAAAACGGAACAATCTCAGTAATTTTAGATAAAGATAGTATCCAAAATTCAGTAGTAAAAGGAACTCCCGAAAACGATTTCTTTCAAGAATACACTACAAATACTAAAAGCATCTATAAAAGAATAAGTTCGTTTCAAAAAAACAATCAAGAAAAATTCATGACGGCTCAAGGTAGCAACGATACTGTTACTATGAATGCATTAATGGATCAATTGAAAAATATTCAAGATGAGTTAACGGTTTTAGCAGAAAACACCATCAAAAATAATCCAAAGAAATACTTAACTATTTTATTATTGGAAAATCAAATTATGATGCAAACTATCACTCCTGAAGTAGCAAAATCATATTTTGACAATATCAATGAAAAGTACAAAAACACTAAGAATGCTTTAAACATTAAAAAGACATTAGAGGCATTCAATTCAGTTGAAATAGGTAAAGCTGCTCCAGACTTTTCTGCACCATCTCCAGAAGGCAAAACCATATCACTTAAAGAATCTTTAGGAAAAGTTACAATTATTGATTTTTGGGCTTCTTGGTGTGGTCCATGTAGAGCAGAAAACCCGAACGTGGTTGCTTTATATAATGAGTTACATGAAAAAGGTTTAAATATCATTGGTGTTTCATTAGACAAAGATGCTGATAAATGGAAAGCTGCTATCGAAAAAGATGGTTTAACATGGAATCAAGTATCAAATCTTAAATTTTGGCAAGATCCAATTGCAGAACAATACAACGTAAAATCAATTCCTGCTACATTCATTTTAGATGAAAACGGAATTATTGTAGCAAAAGATTTAAGAGGAGAAGCTTTAAAAGCAAAAGTAAAAGAACTTTTAGGGCTATAAGTTCCAAAAAAAACATACTATTCAAAAAAAATCTCCTCAGGGAGATTTTTTTATACATTTCATTTTCAATAGCTTAAAAAAAAGTGCAAAAAAAAGTGCAAAATTAGAGTGATTTCTTTTTGCATAAATGAAAAACAGTCCTATATTTGCATCGCTTTAAACAACAAAGCACACTAAGGCTGGGGAGATACTCAAGCGGCCAACGAGGGCGGACTGTAAATCCGCTGACTAAGTCTTCGCAGGTTCGAATCCTGCTCTCCCCACAAAACAAAAAAACACTTAAGTTCCTTAAGTGTTTTTTTTTGTTTATACCCATATGCATTTCATTACCATTCATACCAAAAAAAAGAGCAGGATAAAACCCTACTCTTTTAATTCAATCAATATTCTATTCTTTTAATTCAATTCAAAACTAACATTTACTGTTGAACTAATTTCAATTTCTCCTATAGCAAGCGTTTCTCTTACACTACTTTCATCCATTGCTTTTGCCATCATAACATTTCGATATACTGGTTGCGGATAAAAGGTTTGTGAATTATCAGTAATTGCAATCGCTTTACCCACTTTCTGACCCAATACACCTGCATAGTCCTCTGCTTTCTTTTTTGCGTTTAAAATAGCCTTTTTACGTATCTCTGATTGTAACTCTTCCAACTTCGACGATTTAAAATCGACTCCCTGAATATTATTAATTCCAGAATCTACCAATTCCATCATCAAGACATCATACTTGGATAAATCTTTCAAATGAATCGAAATCGTTTGTGTAGCCTTGTAAGAATACTTTTTAGTTTGGTAATCAAAATTCTTATTCAAAGAAACATGCTCCGTTTTAAAATCAGCTGGAGCAATTCCTTGCTTTTTGATTGTTTTAATAACCGATTCCACCACTTCATCATTTTTCCTTTTAACTTCAGAAGCGTCTTTACCAATATTTTCAACTCCTACCGTAATAAACGCTTCATCAGGTGTTACTTTTATTTTCCCTTCTCCTACAACAGAAATTTGAGGAACAGTTTGAATTGTTTGTGCTTGTACCATAGCTGTAATTAATGTAAGTACTAAAAAAAATTTCTTCATAACTAATTATTTACTTTATCCATTCCAATTCCCATGCCAAAACTCTTACAATTTATTTTTTTTGTTCAAATAAAACAAAACAACAATTGGGATTAACAACAAAAACACCATTTTAGCATTGGTATAAATCATTTGAGGCTGCTTTACCAAAGTTATCAAATACCCCCCTATAGCACCTCCAAAATGTGCCGTATGCCCTATATTATCATTTTTTGCTTTCATACCATAAATTGAATATAACAAATACCCTATTCCAAAAATATAACCTGGAATTGGTATTGGAATAAAAAACAAATACAGATTCATTTCTGGAAATAACAATATTGAACTGTAAATAATACCCGTCACAGCACCTGAGGCCCCTACAGCTCTATAGTAATATTGATCTTTATGCATATACATAGTCAACAAACTACCCGATATCAAACTTCCAATATAAATTATCAAAAAATTCAAATGCCCAAAAGACTGTATTACCACAGGTGCAAAAAAATAAAGTGTCAGCATATTAAAGGCAAAATGTGTAACATCTACATGTAAAAAACCGCTTGTTATCATTCGTATTTGCTCTCCAGCTTTAATACTTCCCACATGAAATTCATAACGTCTAAAAAAAGAAGAATCGTTAAACCCTTTAAAACTAACCACTCCTGTAACTACTATAATTAAAATAAGTACAATGTCCATAAAAAATAAATTTTAGTAAATTTAACAATAGTTGATGTATTTCTATACAGTTATAAAAAAGTATATTTGTAAAAAGTTTTTTAATGCGCTTACTTGTATACTATATCACCTACCCTTTATTGTGGTTAATTTCTATTTTACCTTTCCCTCTATTTTATCTTTTTTCTGATTTTGTTTACATTGTTGTATATCGAATTATTGGATACCGAAAAAAAACAGTGAGAGAAAATATCGAACTCTCATTACCTCATCTGAACAAATCGGAAAGATTAGCCATTGAAAAAGAATTCTATAAACATATGTGTGATATGTTTTTAGAAATGATTAAAACCATGTCAATCTCACAAAAAGAAATTGAAAAAAGATATGTTTTTAAGAACTTAGAAGTATATCAAGAATTAGAAAAAAAAGGAAAAAGTGTTGCCTTACTTTGTGCCCACTACGCAAGTTACGAATGGGCCGTATCGATGAACTATCATATTAAATTCACAGGTGTAGGTATTTACAAGCAAATTGCTAATCCTTATTTTGACAAACTGGTACATAAAATTCGCTCAAAATTCAAAGCAGAATTGGTAACCACTAAAGAAACTATACCTACAATTTTCAAGAATTTTAAATCCAAAAAAATGTGTGTTTATGGTTTTGCTAGCGATCAAAGCCCAAAACCATCTGCAGCTCATCATTGGGCTGACTTCATGGGACACCATGTACCCGTACATACTGGAGCTGAAATGCTTGCTAAAAAATTCGACATGAATGTCATCTTTTTGAGAACTAAAAAAGTAAAAAGAGGTTTTTACGAAGCAAGCTTTGAAGTACTCAGTACAGACATTAAAAGCGTTCCTAATTACGAAATTACAGACCAATTTTTGAAACTTGTCGAAGAACAAATATACGAAGCTCCTGCATACTATTTATGGACACATAAACGATGGAAACATAAAAAAGAAAAAGCGGAATAATATTCCGCTTTTTCTTTTTTATGTTTATTCTTTCTTTTACAATTTGAACCAATTTTGAACCATTTGCTTTTCCGATGCTTCAAAATTTAAGTGTGTAAACTCATTTGTTCTATTGTTATACTTATATTCTTTAGCCCACTCTTGGTGATTTTCAGCCAAAGCTTTAATACAATTGCATACAAATTCAATCTCTTGAGTTGTTGTTGTTGGATGAATTGACATACGAATCCATCCTGGCTTTTCTTCTAAATCTCCTGAAGAAATTTTACACACAATAGAATTTGAACGCTCCTGATCAACATGCAATAAATAATGCCCATATGTTCCCGCGCAGCTACAACCTCCACGGGTTTGTATACCAAACTTATCATTCAATAATTTAACTCCTAAGTTAAAGTGCAAATCATCAATATAGAATGAAATAACACCTAATCTATTCGTGTGCTGAGGCGCCAATATGTTAATGTTCGGAATATTACCTAAAGCATCAAAAACATAACTTACAATTTCATGCTCTCTGTCCAAAATATTTTGAACTCCCATTTGTTCTTTCAGTTGAATTGCTAAAGCTGTTTTGATTACCTGTAAAAAACCAGGCGTTCCACCATCTTCACGCTCTTCGATATTATCAATATATTTGTGCTCTCCCCATGGATTAGTCCATTTTACAGTACCTCCACCAGGACAATCAGGCACATTGTTTTTGTATAAATTCTTATTAAACAACATAACCCCACAAGTACCAGGACCTCCTAAAAATTTGTGTGGCGAAAAGAAAATAGCATCCAAATACGCTTCATCATCTGCTGGGTGCATATCAATATCTACATAAGGACCAGAGCAAGCAAAATCAACAAAGCAAACACCGTTGTTTTGGTGCATAATTTTTGCTACTTCGTGGTAAGGTGTCTTAATTCCCGTAACATTGGAACAAGATGTTATTGAAGCAATTTTAAAACTTCTATCTTGATACTTTGCAATTTCCTTTTTAAAATTTTCCAAACAAAACAATCCATCTACACTCGCCGGAACAACTACTACATCAGCAATTGTTTCCAACCATGACGTTTGATTTGAATGATGTTCCATATGCGAAATAAAAACAATAGGTTTAATCGCATCAGGAATTACAGCATATTCTTTAAGATTTTCAGCAATACGAAGTCCCAAAATACGTTGTAATTTGTTTACAACACCCGTCATACCAGTACCATCAGTAATCAATACATCATTTTCATTAGCATTAACATGCTTTTTGATGATTTTTCTTGCCTCGTGGTAAGCCATTGTCATAGCCGTCCCCGTTACTGAAGTTTCCGTATGTGTATTGGCAACAAAAGGTCCAAACTCATTCATCATTTTTTCCTCAATAGGACGGTATAGTCTTCCACTAGCAGTCCAATCGGTATAAATAATATTCATGTCACCATAAGGAGAACCAAATGTTTGATCAATACCAATAATATTTTTTCTAAAGGAGTTGAAATATTGTTCTAATTGCGTTGTTTCTTTTGCTGTAATCATTACTCAAAAATTTGTGCAAATATACGCAATTCCACAATTTTAAATTTTAGGTCGCCTATTAAATTTGTAACTTTGAGCAACTTATACGTTATGAAATTAATAATCTTAGATACTTTTAACAAGGAACTACCTGCAGATGAAAACATTACAAACGAAATTCGCAATGTTTCTAAAGCTTGTTTTTCTTTTGTAACTCCCAGATCACCAAGTAATCCGAAGGTCATTCATGTCACAAAGGAGGTAGCAAAACTTGTCGGTTTATCAGAAGCGGATACAGCCTCATCCGATTTTTTAGATGTCTTTTCAGGAAAAAAAACACATCCCAATACCCAACCTTTTGCTATGAATTATGCAGGACATCAATTTGGCAATTGGGCAGGACAACTTGGCGATGGTAGAGCTATTAATTTATTTGAAGTAAACCATCGATCCAAACAATGGATGCTCCAACTTAAAGGTGCTGGTAAAACTCCATATTCCCGCCGTGGGGATGGATTAGCCGTTTTACGTTCCTCTATTCGCGAACATTTGTGCAGTGAGGCCATGCATCATTTAGGAGTCCCCACTACACGTTCCCTTTCATTAATCACAACTGGCGACCAAGTATTAAGAGATATGCTATATGATGGTCATCCGGATTATGAAAAAGGAGCTGTTGTGTGTCGTGTGGCGCCAACTTTTATCCGTTTTGGAAATTTCGAACTTTTTGCAGCGCAAAATGATATTGAAAACCTAAAACGATTAGCCGATTATACCATAAAATATCATTTCCCTGAAATAACAACAAAGGGCAAACAAAAATATATTGATTTCTTTCAAGCCGTTACAACTAGTACAAAAAAATTAATCTTGGGATGGCAAAGAGTTGGTTTTGTACACGGTGTTATGAATACTGATAACATGTCAATTTTAGGCCTAACTATTGATTATGGCCCATATGGATGGACCGATGATTACAATCCGAATTGGACACCTAATACTACAGACGCAGAAGGCAAGCGTTATCGCTTTGGCAACCAACCCAATATTGCTTTATGGAACCTACTCCAATTAGCAAATGCTTTATACCCCTTAATTGAAGATGCTAAACCTTTGGAAACCATTTTAGAAAACTATTCCAATGAATTTCAATCGGAATTCAAAAAAATGATATTGGAAAAATTAGGGATTGAAAACATTATAACGACCGATGAAAATTTAGTTAATCAATTACTAACAACATTACAAGAAGTTGAAACTGATATGACCATTTTCTACCGCTTATTAGCTAAAGTATCTAAAAAGGATAGTCCTGAATCAGCATTAGAAAAATTAAACTTTGCTTTTTATATTCCAGAAAGTGTTACAAACAACACTAAAGAATCATGGTTGTATTGGCTAAGTCTTTACATCATTCGTTTACAAGAAGAAACACTCTCTGATGAAGCTAGGGCTACAAAAATGAATAAGGTAAATCCAAAATATGTTTTACGCAATTATATGGCGCAAGTAGCAATTGAAGCAGCAGACAACGAAGACTACACTGTTCTAAATGAATTATATGAAATGCTTTTAAAACCATATGATGAGCAGCCAAAATTTGAAAAATGGTTTGCAAAACGTCCCGACTGGGCTCGAACAAAAATCGGAAGTTCCATGTTGAGTTGTAGTTCCTAATTAACAAAAAAATGAGTAGCTTTAGTTAACCAAAAAACATAAGTATGAAACAAATAACATTTTCCCAAGTTATCAATGCGCCGGCTGAAAAAGTTTGGTTTTGCATGTGGAATAAACCTAATTATGAAAATTGGACAAGTGTGTTCTCTGAAGGTTCATTTGCTCTTTCTGATTGGAACAAAGACAGTAAAGTGCATTTTTTAATGCCGAAAGGAGATGGTATGTTTTCTGAAATTACCGAAATGATTCCGAACCAACAAATGAGTTTTCATCACTTGGGCGAAATCAAAAATTTCATAGAACAAGACATCAATAATGAATGGACTGATTCTGAAGAAAGCTACTATCTAACTGAAGAAAAAGGCAATACAACTTTAAAAGCGGTATTAAAAATTGACGATAAATGGCAAAACTTTTTCGATACAACCTTTCCTAAAGCACTTGAAAAAATTAAAGATGACGCAGAAAATGGGAACATTAAATTCATAACTGTACAATCAATTGTAGATAAACCAATTGAAGAAGTGTGGCAAAAATATACCCAACCAGAAGATATTGTCAATTGGAACTTTGCTTCAGACGATTGGCACTGTCCAAAAGCATCAAACGAAATTAAAACTGGTGGAAAATTCGCCTATACCATGGAAGCTAAAGATGGTAGTATGGGATTTGATTTAGAAGGTACTTACACCGAAGTTATCCCTTTAAAAAAGTTAGCTTTTAATCTTGAAGACGGTAGAAAAGTATGGACAGAATTTGTTGATTTTAACGGTAAAACATTAATTTTAGGCAGTTTTGAACCCGAACAAACACACTCTGTTTTTATGCAACGTGATGGATGGCAAGCCATTTTAAATAACTTTAAAAAATATTGTAACAACTAAACTTAAAAAATCATGGCAACAGTAAATGTTTATTTAACTTTTAATGGCAATACCGAAGAAGCATTCAATTTCTACAAATCAGTATTTGGTGGTGAATTTGATTATATTGGAAAATTTAAAGATATGCCACCAGCAGAAGATTGTCCCCCGCCAAGTACAGAAGAAGGCGAACGTATTATGCATGTAAGTTTACCAATAAGTAAAGAAACGGTTTTAATGGGAAGCGACAGTACTTCATTTAGTGGAGATGTTACTTTTGGGAACAATTTTTCAGTTTCAATAAATGCAACTAGTAAAGAAGAAGCCAATCGATTATTCAAGGGTTTGTCTGAGGGAGGAAAAATTATAATGCCAATGGACAACACCTTTTGGGGCGCTTATTTTGGTATGTTTACGGATCAATTTGGGGTGAATTGGATGGTTAATTTTGATGAATTTCCAAAATAGTTTTCAATAGTGGATTAATTTTGGCACAGTAATTGGAAAACCATTTTACATAACCCCAAAATTGAATATTATGAAAACGCTAAATTTCAAAAAGAGTACTTTAATAGGAGTATTGGTATTAGGATTTTTATTTTTAATCCCACAAGATATATTTTCGCAAGGTCCTCCACCATGGGCTCCAGCTCATGGATATAGAGCCAAAACAAGACATATCTACTTTCCTGACCAAAACTTTTATTACGATGTAGAACGAAGTGTTTATTTTTATTTAGACAATGGTGGTTGGTCAATTTCAGCTAGTTTACCTGGAATATATGCCAATGTTAACCTAGGGCGTTCTAGACAAGTACAACTAGAAATAGGCGGACATACTCCTTATGTATACAATGAGGTTCATGTTGTTGAATACAGAAGACATAATAATTACGACCATTGCCATGACCATTGTCACCACCACTATAGCCATCATAATCATCATAAGAAATACAAAAAAGGAAAACATAAAAAACATTAAAAAAGAAAAGCCTGAGTAAAACTCAGGCTTTTCTTTTTATAAAATTGTATCCAATATTAAATACCAGCTATTTGCTTAATTTCACCTACAAAACGCTCTGCTAGCACATCAGCTTCTTTCTGAGTAGGTGCTTCTGTATAAATACGAATAATAGGCTCTGTGTTTGATTTACGCAAGTGTACCCACTCTGTTGGGAAATCAATTTTCACTCCATCAATAGTAGAAATATTTTCATTTGCATATTTTTCAGTCATTGTTTTTAAAATTGCATCAACATCAATTTGTGGCGTCAATTCAATTTTATTTTTACTCATAAAGTATTGCGGATAACTTGCACGCAATTGCGCAACCGTCATATCTAAATTTGCCAAATGTGTTAAAAACAACGCTACTCCTACCAAACTATCTCTACCATAATGGCTCTCTGGATAAATAATTCCTCCGTTTCCTTCTCCTCCTATAATAGCATTTGTTTCTTTCATTAACGTTACTACGTTTACTTCACCTACAGCGCTCGCTTGGTATGATCCACTATGTTTTTCTGTAATATCGCGTAAAGCACGAGAAGACGACATATTAGAAACCGTATTACCCGGCGTTTTACCTAACACATAATCCGCAACAGCTACCAAAGTGTATTCTTCTCCAAACATTTCACCATCATTTGAAATAAAGGCCAAACGGTCAACATCAGGATCGACAACAATACCAAAATCAGCTTTTTCTTCCACTACCAACTTACAGATATCACCCAAATGCTCTTTTAAAGGTTCAGGATTGTGAGGAAAATGCCCGTTTGGTTCGCAATATAACTCTACAACTTCAACACCCATTTGCTCCAACAACTTAGGAATAATAATCCCTCCAGATGAATTAACACCATCTACAACTACTTTAAATTTTCGTTTTGCTACAGCTTCCGCATCTACTAAAGATAAATTTAAAACTTCATCGATATGAATATCCATATAGGCATCATTTTCGGTTATAGTTCCCAAAGAATCTACATCCGAAAAACTAAAATCTTCTGCTTCTGCAATCTCAAGAATTCTTGCGCCATCCGCTCCATTTAAAAACTCTCCTCTTGCATTTAACAACTTTAATGCATTCCATTGTTTAGGATTATGAGAAGCTGTTAAAATAATACCTCCATCAGCTTGTTCCAAAGGTACAGCAACCTCAACTGTAGGTGTAGTTGACAACCCTAAATCAATAACATCAATTCCTAACCCGATTAAAGTGTTCACTACTAAATTATGAATCATAGGTCCGGAAATACGCGCATCACGTCCTATACAAACTTTTAATTTATCTTTTTGTAAAGTATTTTTCAGGAAAGTACCATATGCAGATGCAAACTTAACCGCATCTACTGGTGTTAAATTATCGCCTACATTACCTCCAATAGTTCCTCTAATCCCTGAAATTGATTTTATTAAGGTCATTCTTATTATGAATTATGAGTTATTAATTTTAAATTGCAAACAAATATACTAATTGACCTTTTAAATAAAAGGTTCCCATTCAAAAAATATCGATGAACTTTTTAGCACACATATACCTTTCTGGCGACCAAGATTTGGTTAAAATTGGCAATTTTATGGCCGACGGTATTCGTGGCAATAGTTATTTGAAATTTCCAAAAGAAATTCAAAAGGGAATACTGCTCCATCGGGAAATTGACACTTATACCGATGCACACCCTATTTGGCGAGAAAGTAAACATCGTCTTCATAATCGATATGGGCACTATTCAGGGGTAATTATTGATATTTTTTACGATCATTTCTTAGCCAAAAACTGGAGCAACTATTCAAACATACCTTTAGAGGATTATGTTTCTCATTTTTATAGTATTTTAGAATCGAATTATGATTATTTAAGCGAGAAAACAAAAAAAATTATGCCTGCAATGATGCAACAGAATTGGCTTGTAAGTTATGCGTCAATTGAAGGCATCAGTAGGATTTTGTATCAAATGGATTACCGAACGCAATTTCGATCTAAGATGCAGTATTCCGTAGAAGAATTACAGGAATTTTATCTCGATTTTGATACGGAATTTACACTCTTTTTTAAAGATTTGGAAAAAAACGTACAACAATTTACGTTTAAAGATTAGTTTGTTTTTCATTTAAGAAGTAACTTCGCAAAAAATAATTTAGCTAAAAAAATGTCTTCAAAAAAATCTAATCAAACTTTACGGTTTATCAACAAAACCTTCAAGCGATTAGAGCGTTTTCTTTTCATTTTAAAATCGCTTTTAACCCCAAGACAGTTTATTTATTTATCGTGTGTTTTAGTAGGTATTTCCTCTGCGCTGGCGGTAATCGTGCTTAAAACATTTGCACACTGGGTATATAAATTTGCACAATATATTGACAGTTATCTTCATTTACCATACAGTAATAGTACATTTCCTATTATTGGTATTCTCTTAACGGTATTAATTGTAAAAAAAATTCTAGGAGGATCTATACAAAAAGGAACATCTCATATCATGTATGCGGTAGCTAAAAAAGGGGGAATTATGCCGGTCAAACAAATGTACTCTCAAATTATTACCAGCTCATTTACTGTTGGTATGGGAGGAAGTGCCGGACTTGAGTCACCTATTACGGTTACTGGAGCTGCATTTGGAAGTAACTTTGCTCAAAATTACCGATTAAGTCACAAAGACAGGACACTATTATTAGCCTGTGGAGTTGCTGCAGGTATTGCTGCTGCCTTTAACGCCCCTATTGCGGGTGTTTTATTTGCAATCGAAGTAGTGCTTACTGAAATCAGTATTACAGCTTTTATTCCTATTATGATTAGTGCCGCTACTGGTGCTTTAGTTTCAGCAATTGTTTTGAATGAAGATATTCTTTTAACTTTTCAAAGGGGTGAAGCTTTTGATTACCAAAACATACCACTTTATATTGTTTTAGGGCTTTTATCAGGTTTAATTTCTATCAATTATGCTAGAACATTTAGGAAAATAGAACATTTTTTAGGTAGTTCCAAATTAGGTGATTACAAAAAAGCTTTATATGGTGCTGGTATATTGGCTTTATTAATTTTCTTTTTTCCAACGCTTTTTGGTGAAGGATACGAAAGCATTAAAATTTTAGCCAACGAACATCCCGAAAAAATTCTTGAGAACACCCTGTTAAGTGATTACAAAGACAATCAATGGATACTACTTTTATTTGTAGGTTTAACCATGTTAATCAAAGTATATGCGACTGGTTTAACATTGGGTTCAGGAGGAAACGGTGGTAACTTTGCTCCTTCCCTATTTGTAGGTTCATATTTAGGCTTTGTTTTGGCAAAATTTTCTAATCTTATCGGACTCACCGATAATTTATCCGTAAGTAACTTTACCTTAGTTGGAATGGCTGGAATTTTAAGTGGCCTGTTTCATGCACCTTTAACCGCAATTTTCCTTATTGCAGAGATTACAGGGGGTTATAATCTTATGGTACCGCTAATGATTGTTTCATCTGTTAGTTTTGCTATTTCAAAACGATTTGAACCCTATTCGTTCGACATTAAAGATTTAGCCGACAAAGGTGATGTATATACCAACGACAAAGACAAGAATATCTTAAATTCATTAGAAACTTCTCAGTTTATCCAAACGGAATACAAAGCCATTACCTCTTCAAAATCTCTAGAAGATTTATTGGAAAAAATCCAGCAGACCGATCTTTCAATTTTTCCAGTTTTAGATGAAAAACAACACTTAATTGGTTTAATAAACTTAGACGAAATCCGCCCGATTATTTTCTCTGCTTTTAAAGTAAAATATACAACTACAGAAGAGATAATGCAACCTCCAAAGGAAATCATTTTTTACGATGAAACTTTGGAAACTATAATGGACAAGTTTGAATCATCACATACCAATCAATTACCGGTTCTTAAAAATGGGATTTTCATTGGGTTTATCACCAAAGCACATGTTTTGGAAAAATACCGTGAAAAACTAAAAGCAATGATTATCGAATAATTATAACCTAAAAACATGCAAACGATACATACTTCCGATTTTAAATTTTCAATGCCGTTGAACATCCGTTGGAATGATCTTGACCCGTTAAACCATGTAAACAATGTATATTATTTTGAATATTTTCAAATAGGTCGCGGCTATTATATGCCTACAGCATGCCCTCAATGGGACTGGAATAAGCATATGTTTGTAATTGCACACATAGAATGTGATTATTTTAAAGAATTGAAACTACTAGCAAAAGAACCAACTATAAAAATCAGAACCGCTTCATTAGGTTCGAAAAGTTTTGAAATTGAGTATTTGATTACTAGTTTGGATCAGGAAAATCATGAAATCATTCATGCCAAAGGAAAAAGTGTACAAGTTTTAATTGATACTTCTTTAGGCAAATCAATTGAAATTCCTGAATGGATGCGAGAAGCAATTATAAGTTATGAGCCAGCATTGGAATAAAAAAAAAGCGAAGTATATACTTCGCTCTTTTCTATATAGAAAGTCCAAAAACTTATTTAAACTTAGAATTTACAATTCATATTAAAATTTAGCACATTAGCATTTAAAGTAACAAACTTGTATCTTTGCATTTTGCCAAAAAACTATGCACAACTCAGAAGATACAATTGAAATTATAGGTGCTCGTGCCCATAATTTAAAAAATATAGATGTTACCATTCCACGTGAGAAATTAGTTGTAATAACTGGTTTATCAGGTTCTGGAAAGTCGTCTTTGGCTTTTGACACTATATATGCCGAAGGTCAACGCCGATATATTGAAACTTTTTCAGCATATGCGCGTCAATTTCTTGGTGGTTTAGAACGTCCCGATGTGGATAAAATTGATGGTTTGTCCCCTGTGATTGCTATTGAACAAAAAACAACTAGTAAAAGTCCGCGTTCAACTGTAGGAACTATTACAGAAATATACGATTTCTTACGTTTATTGTTTGCGCGCGCTGGAGATGCCTATAGTTACAATACAGGTGAGAAAATGGTTTCGTATTCTGACGAACAAATAAAAGAGCTTATTACTTCTGATTTTCTTGGTAAAAAAATCAACATTTTAGCCCCTGTTATTCGTTCGCGTAAAGGACATTATCGCGAACTTTTTGATCAAATTGCCAAACAAGGCTTTTTAAAAGTTCGTGTGGATGGTAAAATTCGCGATTTGGATCTTGGAATGAAAGTAGACCGATACAAAACCCATGATATTGAAATTGTTATCGATCGAATTTTGGTAAAGGATGATGAAGATTCACAAAAACGATTGAGCGAAAGTATCCAAACAGCCATGTACCATGGAGAAGATATTTTGATGGTGATTGAACAAGATTCGGATGAGTTACGTTATTTCAGTAGAAATTTAATGTGCCCTTCAACAGGTATTTCATATCCAAATCCAGAACCCAATAACTTCTCGTTCAACTCACCAAAAGGAGCTTGCCCACACTGTAATGGACTTGGAACCATTAACGAGATTAATCTAAATAAAATCATTCCCAACCCTAAACTATCCATTAAATCGGGTGGTTTAGCACCATTAGGTGACTATAAAAATTCTTGGATATTTAAACAACTTGAAATTATTGCGCAAAAGTTTGATTTCAAATTAACCGATGCCATTGAGACTCTCCCGAAGGAAGCAATGGAAATGATTTTAAATGGTGGAAATGAAAAATTTTCAGTAGTTTCAAAAGTAATGGGAATTACAAAAGATTACAAAATTGATTTTGAAGGAATTTCTAACTTCATCAAAAATCAATACGATGAAGGTGGAACGGCTTCAATTAAGCGTTGGGCTAAAGAATTCATGGATGAAAACACCTGTCCAGAATGCGAAGGAACACGTTTGCGTAAAGAGGCCTTGTACTTTAAAATTAATGGTAAAAACATTGGGAGCCTTGCCCAAATGGATGTTGCCGAGCTAGCAAATTGGTTTGATAATTTAAACGACCATTTATCAGAAAAACAAAAAACAATAGCAACAGAAGTAGTAAAAGAGATTTCGGCTCGTATCCGTTTCTTGCTAGACGTAGGCTTGGATTATCTATCGTTAAACAGAAGCTCAAAATCACTTTCTGGTGGTGAAGCTCAACGTATCCGATTGGCTACACAAATCGGTTCACAGCTTGTTGGTGTACTGTATATTTTAGACGAACCGAGTATCGGTTTACACCAAAGAGATAACGAACGTTTGATTAAATCATTGGAAAATCTACGCGATATTGGAAATTCTGTTATTGTAGTAGAACATGATAAAGACATGATTGAACGCGCCGACCATGTCATTGATATAGGCCCGAAAGCGGGTCGATTTGGCGGAAATATCATTAGCGAAGGAACGCCAAAGGAAATTTTATCACACAACACTATTACTGCTAAGTACTTGAGTGGACAGATGAAAATTGAAGTCCCTTCAGAGCGAAGAGCAGGTAATGGCAAGGTTTTAAAACTTACGGGAGCATCTGGTAACAATTTAAAAAATGTAAGTGTTGAATTTCCACTTGGAAAATTAATTTGCGTTTCAGGAGTCTCTGGTAGTGGTAAATCGACATTAATAAATGAGACCCTATACCCTATTTTAAATACTCATTTTTTTAATGCCGTTAAAAAGCCTCAACCGTATAAAAAAATAGAAGGTTTAGAACATATTGATAAAGTAATTGATATTGACCAAAGCCCAATCGGAAGAACACCACGTAGTAATCCTGCAACCTATACCGATGTCTTTTCGGAAATAAGAAGTTTATTTACCCAAACTCCAGAAGCTCAAATTAGAGGTTATAAACCGGGACGTTTCAGTTTTAATGTAAAAGGTGGACGCTGCGAAACTTGTGAAGGTTCAGGAGTACGTACTATTGAAATGAGTTTCTTACCTGATGTATATGTAGAGTGTGAAACTTGTCAAGGAAAGCGTTTCAACAGAGAAACTTTGGAAATTCGATACAAAGGAAAGTCAATATCCGATGTATTAAACATGACAGTTGATGAGGCGGTTGAGTTTTTTGAAAACATTCCAAAAATATATCGCAAAGTAAAAACCATTCAAGATGTAGGTCTGGGCTATATTACACTTGGACAACAAAGTACTACCCTTTCGGGAGGTGAAGCTCAACGTGTAAAATTAGCTACTGAATTATCAAAAAAAGACACTGGAAATACTTTCTACATCCTTGACGAGCCTACAACAGGACTGCACTTTGAGGACATTCGAGTATTAATGGATGTTATTCAAAAACTTGTCGATAAAGGAAATACTGTTTTAATTATCGAACACAATTTAGATGTGGTAAAACTAGCCGATTATATTATTGATATTGGATATGAAGGTGGAAAAGGTGGCGGACAAGTGGTAGCAATTGGGACACCGGAAGAAGTCGCTAAAAATAAAAAGAGTTATACCGCTCAGTTTTTGAAAAAAGAGCTATCTTAGTCATTATTGAAGATAATAAAAGAGCATTTTGATTATGGCAATAGAGCATTTTGAGAACGAAGACCACAGAATTCAAGAAAAATTCAAACAAAAAACATGGAATGAGATACGTACCAACGACTCTTGGGCAATCTTTAAAATCATGTCTGAATTTGTAAACGGTTATGAATCTATGGGACGCATTGGTCCTTGTGTAACCATATTTGGTTCTGCTCGTACTAAACCGGATAACAAATACTATACATTAGCAGAAAGAATTGCTTATAAAATAAGTAAAGCAGGTTACGGAGTTATTACTGGCGGCGGGCCTGGTATTATGGAAGCTGGAAATAAGGGTGCTCATTTTGGAGGCGGTACTTCTGTAGGCTTAAATATTGAATTACCTTTTGAGCAACATTTCAACCCGTATATTGATCGCGATAAAAACTTGAATTTTGACTATTTTTTTGTACGCAAGGTAATGTTTGTCAAATATTCGCAAGGTTTTGTAGTCATGCCTGGTGGTTTTGGTACCCTTGACGAATTATTTGAAGCTATTACTCTTATTCAAACCAAAAAAATTGCAAAATTCCCAATCATACTTGTAGGTAGCGAATTTTGGTCTGGTCTTATGGATTGGATTCAAACAGTCCTTCTGGAAAAATTCAGCAACATTAGTCCCGAAGACTTAAAATTGTTCAAAATAGTCGACAACGAAGATGAAGTTCTGGAAACCCTCGATACTTTCTACAAAAAATACAATTTATCACCCAATTTTTAAGACTACAAGCGACTTTCGAGTCGCTTTTTTACTCCTAATGATTAATTTGGGATAAAAAATTTTGACCTGTTTAAAAATTCAAATAGCATTTTGTTATACCTAACTTTTTAGTATACTTGTAACTTATATAAAGCCACAAATTGAAACTAAAATTTACATTATCCATAGTAGTATTTCTGTTATTGAATTGCTTTAGCTATTCGCAACATAAAATACGAGCAAAAGTCAAATTCAATGAAAACGATAACACTTTTGTGGTATTACAAGAAATAGAATACAATAATAGTAGTCCTGACACACTTCAACATATTGTTTTAAACGATTGGAACAATGCTTTTTCATCTAAAAATTCTGCATTAGCTAAACGCTTCTCCGATGAATACAATCGTTCCTTCCATTTAGCAAAAGATAAAGACAGAGGAAAAACGAGTTTAAAAAATGTTAGCAATAATCATTTTGAGACTTTAACTTGGAAACGTTTTGAAAACCATGTCGATTTAATTGAAATTGATTTACAACATCCATTACCCCCTAAGGAAAGTGTAACCATTCATTTGAGTTATTTGCTTCAAATACCTGATCAGCGATTTACAAAATATGGCAGACATGATAACGGCAAAATATATTTAAAAGATTGGTTACTAACACCAAGTGTTTACCTCAATAAATCATTCATTAAATATAGTAATGAAAATATAGACGATATCACCAATGCATTAATGAATGCTAGTGTAACTTTTGAGAATATCTCAAATTTTAATATCGCGTCCAACTTAAATATTTTCAAAGACAATCAGAATTACACCTTAACTGGAAATAACCTAAACAATATCACTGTGGTTCTGAACCCCGAAAAAGAATTCACTAGTTATAAAAATGATATCATTGAAGTTAGTTCTAGCATTAGAACCAAAAGACTAAATGAATTTCAAGAAGCCTTAGTAATTGACAAAATCACCCGATTTGTTTCAGAGAAACTTGGATCGAGTTATGTAAATAAGATTTTGGTTGCAAACGAAGATTATGAACGTCAGCCTTTCTACGGTCTTAATCAGTTGCCAGCATTTATGAGTCCATATCCAGATGAATTAATGTATGAATTGAAATTCTTGAAAACGTATTTGAACGCCTTTTTAAAAGCTAACTTACAAATTAATAATCGAAGAGATTATTGGATTACTGATGGTATACAAGTTTATACGATGATGGCTTTCATTGATGAATTCTATCCTGATTTAAAAATGACAGGAAACTTGGCGAGTTTCAAATTATTAAAATCATACAACTTTATTAACATCGACTTTAACCAACAGTACAATTATTTGTATATGTTAATGGCGCGAAAAAATTTGGATCAACCACTTGCGGCTCCAAAAAATGATTTGATAAAATTCAACGAACAAATCTCTAATAAATACAAAGCGGGACTTAGTTTTAATTATTTGGATAACTATCTAGAAAATCAAATTGTTACGAGTTCGATAGTGGAATTTATCCAACTCAATAATGATTTCTTTACAACCCGTTACGATTTAGAGATGATTTTAAAATGTAAAACCAATAAAAATATTGATTGGTTTTTTGATGAATTAGTAAACTCACGTAACATCATTGATTACAAATTCGGAAAAGTAAAAAAACTAAAAGAAAAGGATAGCATCAGTGTTACAATTCGCAATACCACTTCAACGAATGTACCCATTTCGTTTTATGAATTAAAAAACGACAGTGTAGTGTACAAAAAATGGATTGAAAATGTAACAACCGACACTACGATAGTTGTCCCAAGAAACGGTTCCGATAAGCTTACATTAAACTATTTTAACGAAATTCCAGAATACAATTTACGAAACAACTGGAAGTCGTTAAAAGGTTTTTTCTTTAACAACCGCCCCTTAAAACTTAATTTTTATAAAGATTTAGAGGAGCCATATTACAATCAATTGTTTTATGTTCCTGAATTTGAATACAACTTATACGATGGATTAGCTTTAGGAGTTCGTTTGAATAACAAGTCAATGCTCAACAAGCCATTTACTTTTAGCGTTACCCCATTTTACTCTCCCAATACACAAAAAATAGTAGGTAAAGCCTCTTTTGTTTATGACCATAATGTGCGAGAAGAAGGTAAACTTTACCGAATACGATACGTGATGAGTGGTAGTCAATTTCACTATGCTCCTGACGCAAAGTATACCAATTTAAGTCCTACAGTCCAATTTTTCTTTCGAGATAAGAAATTCCGTTCCAATAAAAACGAGTTTATTCAACTCAAACAGCTTTATATTGACCGCGACAAATCACCCTATATTTCAGATAAAAACACAGAAAACTATACCGTTTTCAATGCAAAATACGGAAATTTTCAATCGGAGGGCACGAAACATTTTAGTCTCTTAAACGATTTACAAGTTGCTAATTCATTTGGTAAAATTTCTTCCGAAATCCACTATCGTAAACTCTTTGAAAACAACCGTCAAATCACTTTGCGTTTTTTTGGTGGAGCATTCTTATACCGTAGTACCAATTCAGAATATTTCAGTTTTGGTTTGGATCGCCCAACAGACTATATGTTTGAACAAGGTTTATTGGGAAGAAGTGAAGAAACAGGGTTATACAGCCAACAATATGTTTACGCCGAAGGTGGTTTCAAATCAAAACTTGACCATCGTTATGCCAACCAATGGATTACAACTATAAATGGAGCTGTAAACGTGTGGAATTGGATTCAAGTTTATGGTGATATAGGACTTATCAAATCAAACTACAGTAGCGCTGATTTTGTTTACGACTCGGGTATTCATTTAAACTTGGTTCCCGACTATTTTGAACTTTTCTTACCAGTATATTCCTCAAATGGTTTTGAACTTAACGATCCTAATTATTCGCAAAAAATTCGATTTGTAATCACATTATCCCCTAAAACGCTTATTTCGCTTTTCACTAGAAAATGGTTATAAATTATATTTTCCTCAATTTTATTAAACAATCCACAATATAAAATTAAAAAAACAGTTAATCAATAATCTTTTATTGACAAAAACATTGAATTATTAATAATAATTCAATTTTCATATTTGTAACACTTGTATCGTAAGGGCTATTTAATTACATTTGTAACAATTCAATTTTTTTTAAAATCATGGGTAAGTTGAGCACAAAAGAAACGTTGTCATTTGAAGATTTCAAAAAAGAAGTTTTAAACGATTATAAAATTGCTACTGTTAGTAGAGAATGTAGTTTATTAGGCCGTAAAGAGGTACTAACAGGTAAAGCCAAATTTGGTATTTTCGGAGACGGAAAAGAAGTACCGCAATTAGCTATGGCAAAAGCGTTTAAAAACGGTGATTTCCGTTCGGGATATTACCGTGATCAAACCTTTATGATGGCTATCGGTGCTATGAACATTGAACAGTTTTTCGCTGGATTGTATGGACATACTGATTTGAATTTTGACCCAATGAGCGGTGGTCGCCAAATGGGTGGACACTTTGCTACACACAGTTTGGACGAAAATGGAAATTGGAAAAACTTAACAGAACAAAAAAATTCAAGTGCTGATATATCTCCTACTGCTGGTCAAATGCCGCGTTTATTAGGATTAGCACAAGCTTCAAAAATTTACCGAAATGTAAAAGGTTTAGAAAACCACACACAATTTTCAATAAGTGGAAATGAAGTAGCATGGGGAACTATTGGTAATGCCTCTACTTCTGAAGGTTTATTTTTTGAAACTATAAATGCTGCAGGTGTTTTACAAGTACCTATGGTGATGAGTGTTTGGGATGATGAATACGGAATTTCGGTTCACGCTCGTTACCAAACAACAAAAGAAAATATCTCGGAAATTTTAAAAGGTTTCCAACGTGATGAAGAAAATAATGGTTACGAAATATTACGTGTTAAAGGTTGGGATTACCCAGCTTTAGTAGACACTTATCAAAAAGCTGCAGAAATTGCTCGTACAGAGCATGTACCTGTTTTAGTACACGTAAACGAATTAACACAACCTCAAGGTCACTCAACTTCTGGAAGTCACGAGCGTTATAAAAACAAGGAACGTTTGGCTTGGGAAGCAGAATTCGATTGTTTAGCGCAGATGAAATTATGGATGATTGCCAACAATATTGCCACTGAGGAAGAATTAAACGATATTGATGCAGCTTCTAAAAAAGAAGTTTTAGAAGGAAAAAGATCTGCTTGGGCTGCCTTTACAGCTCCTTTTAAAGCAGAACAACAAGAATTAGTGAATGTTTTGAATACTATTGCAGCTTCAAGCGCAAATAAAGTATTTATTGAAAAACATGCTAATGATTTAGCTGCAATCAAAGAACCAATCCGTAAAGACATTATCACAACAGCACGTAAAGTATTACGTATGATCATTGGTGAAAGTGGACAAGCACAATTGGCTACTTGGATAACAGACTATACAGCAAAAACACAACCTAAATTCAGTTCTCATCTGTTTTCACAATCAGACAAAACTGTATATTCAGTTCAAGAGGTAAAAGCTACTTATGATGAAACCGCTGAAGAAGTTGATGCACGTTTGGTTTTGCGTGATAATTTTGATGCAATTTTCGCCAAACATCCTGAAACCTTAATTTTTGGAGAAGATTCTGGAAACATTGGAGATGTTAACCAAGGACTAGAAGGAATGCAAGAGAAATACGGTGAATTCCGTGTAGCAGATGCAGGAATCCGTGAGGCTACAATTTTAGGTCAAGGTATTGGTATGGCAATGCGTGGTTTACGCCCTATTGCTGAAATCCAGTATTTGGATTACCTATTGTATGCTATCCAAATTATGAGCGATGACTTGGCAACTTTACAATACAGAACTAGTGGTCGTCAAAAAGCTCCACTAATCATCAGAACACGTGGTCACCGTTTAGAAGGCGTTTGGCATTCAGGTTCTCCTATGGGAATGATTATCAATGCTATTCGTGGTATTCATGTTTTAGTACCAAGAAACATGACCAAAGCAGCTGGATTCTACAACACTTTATTAGAAACAGACGAGCCTGCTTTAATTGTAGAATGTTTGAATGGATACCGTTTAAAAGAAAAAATGCCAACTAACTTAGGTGAATTTAAAACCCCTATTGGCGTTGTTGAAACTATAAAAGAAGGAACCGATATTACTATAGTATCTTATGGTTCTACATTACGTTTGGTTGAACAAGCAGCAAAAGAGTTAGAATCTGTAGGTATTAGTGCTGAGATTATTGATATTCAATCACTTTTACCTTTTGATATCAATCATGATATCGTTAAATCGGTAGCTAAAACAAATCGTTTATTAGTTATTGACGAGGATGTTCCTGGGGGTGCTAGTGCATACATTTTACAAGAGATCATTGAAAATCAAAATGCATACCGTCATTTAGATAGCGAACCTCAAACGTTAGCTGCTAAAGCACACCGTCCGGCTTATGGTACTGATGGGGATTATTTCTCAAAACCAAGTATTGAAGATATTTTTGAAAAAGTATATGCTATTATGAATGAAGCAAATCCTGCCAAATTCCCTAGTTTATACTAAAACTCAATAAAATTGATATTAAAAAAAGAGGCTTAAAGCCTCTTTTTTGTTTTGTAAAAAATTGAATTTTGTAAAAGATATAAATACATTTTAATTGCAGGTTTCAGTAAAACAACAATTTGTAAAGCAATTTTTACCATATTTCACATTAACGTGTGTTTTTTTATTAAATTTATGATGCTTAATGCTCTTTTCGCATTGATGGATTTATAAAAACAATACTAATTTGTGAATTAATTTAATGTAATACTTCATTATTATGAATACATCCTCAAAACAAAAACAACATCGGTATTTTATTATATCCTTATTCATTTTAGCTTTATTATTATTATTAATTGTCATTAAAGAATTTATAATTCCTATTCTAATGGCTATGTTACTAGCAGGATTATTTCATCCGTATTATCAAAAGTTCCTTGTCCTTACAAAAGGTAAACAATCCCTATCCTCTGCCCTAGTCATTTTAATGTTTTTGCTGGTAATTGTTATCCCTTCTTTTTTTATGGTGGCTGAAATAATTCACCAAGCAAGTTATGTTTCTGGAAAAATATTTCCTTTTATAGAAACCCAATTTTTAGCTACAGGAAAAACACATAATAGCTTACCAAAATGGCTCCCTTTTAAAGAAGAACTAGTACCTTATACTGAAGAAATATTTTCTAAGTTATCCAATTTAATAGAAAGCATAACAAGTATTATCATTAGCAGTTTAAGTAGTTTGACTCAAGGAACGTTAGTATTTTTCTTTAATTTCTTTGTTACACTTTATGCTATGCATTATTTTTTAACCGATGGAAAAAGTTTACTCGAAAAAGTTCCTAATTACCTACCTATAACCCATCAAGAGTTTCGTAAAATCACCACACAAGCTGTTTCCATTTCAAAAGCTACTTTAAAAGGCGCATTCTTAATAGGTATTATACAAGGTTCACTTGTTGGCGTTGCTTTTGCAGTAATAGGTATACCTGGTGCTGTTTTTTGGGGAGCAGTATCAGCTTTGTTCTCATTAATACCAAGTGTAGGTACTGCAATAGTTTATGTGCCAGTTGCTATTTACCTTTTGATAACTCATCAAATTACAGCTGGAGTAGGACTTTTAATATGGGGCTTTGGTATTGTAAGTTCTGTAGATAATGTATTAAGACCTTACTTTGTTGGCAAAGACACCCAAATACCTGATATTTTAGTTTTGATAAGTACTTTGGGAGGTATTGGTCTGTTTGGTATTACGGGTATTATCGTTGGACCTGTAATTGTAGGACTCTTTATGACAATAGCCAAAATATACAAAGCATCCAATTGATTCTAAATCAATAAGAATAGAGTAAACAAACATTATATTTTTATTGTAAATTTGTATTACCCCTCTACAAAACAACCTCATTAACAATTATTTAATCCGTAAAAAAATAAAATTATGGGAAGAACATCGCAAACAATTTTAGGTGTTATGGTTGGGGCAGCCATAGGTACTGTTGTGGGTATTTTGTTAGCACCTGAAAAAGGAGAAGATACACGCAAGAAAATTTTAGACAATGCAAATGCCTTTAAAGACAAAGTAAAGCACGACATTGATGAAATTAGCAAAAAAGTATCAAGTGAAATCAACACTAAAAAAGCTACTTTGGAAGAAGAACTAGAATCGGTTATATCAGATACTAGTTATAAAGCTGAAGATCTCATTAGTTCGCTTGAAAAAAAATTAGCAGAATTAAAAGCTAAAAACAAAAAATACCAAAAGTAAAAAAGACAGACTATGCAAATATTTGATTCTATAAACGAAAGTGCTGATAAAGCTGCTGAATCTAGTGAACAATATTTAAAAGCCACTCAAAATTACGTTAAACTAAAGGTATTTGAACAACTTACAATTTCTTTAAGTTTACTTGGCAAAATTCTATTACTCGGAAGTTTGTTTTCAATTGGCGCTTTCTTCTTAGCTATTTCAGTAGCCTTAGCTTTAGGCGACTTATTAAACAATACAGCATTAGGCTATCTTGTTGTGGGAGCAATATTTTTTATTCTCACCTACGTTGCCTATACCAAAAGACATTTGATTAGCACTAAAATTATTCAAACCATGTCAACTAAATTCTTTGAATAATATGAAGCCAAAATACAATTCCCTAGAAGAAATACAGCGTGATTTAAAGCGTTATAAACTTGAACAACAAATTGCGCTGGAGGAGCTAAAAAGTGTTAAGGGAGAAATTAAGGAGCAACTTAACCCAACTCGAATTGTAAAAAATACTTTTGAAAAATATTCGAGTTGGTATGCAATTTTTAGTTTTTTGAAAAAAATATTTTAATTTCCTTATTGAAGTTGCTTCAAAACATCAATTACATATTCAACTTCTTCCTTAGTATTAAAATGACTAAATGAAATACGTAAATTCGGTTTTTGCTGATCTTCTTCAGTTAAAAAAGCTGCTAAAACATGTGACGGTTTAATACTACCACTTTGACATGCACTTCCCCGAGAAACCGCAACACCTTTAATATCGAGAGTAAACAATAACATTGAAGTTTTAGCAGTATCAAAAGGCAATACAACATTTAAAACCGTGTACAACGTATCTTTACCTAAAATCTTTACTTCCGGAAAAACTCTTTTCAGCTCTTGAATAAATGTTTCTTTTAAACCTGTTATATAGCTACGCTCCTCACCTAAATTTGCATATGAAAGTTCAAGTGCTGTTGCTAAACCTACTATTTGATGAACCGCTTCTGTTCCTGCACGAACACCTTTCTCTTGCTCTCCACCATAAATTAAAGGTTGTATAAAATTGTTTTTTCTTATAAAAGCAAATCCAACTCCCTTTGGACCATGAAATTTATGTGCAGTACCTACAATGAAATCAACAGGTATATTTTGCAAGTCAAGTTCAACTTTACCAACGGACTGAACTGTATCACAATGAAAAAGTACATTTTGTTCTCGGCAAAGAGCACCTACTCTATTAATATCTAAAATTTCTCCTGTTTCATTATTAACATGTAACAAGGACACAATTGTAGAAATTTCACTTTCCAATAAAGTTTCCAAATGTTTCAAATCAAGCGAACCATCTTCTAAAACAGCAACATACTCTACTTGAATACCAAACTCTGCTTCTAAATGTAATGCCGTATGCAAAGTTGCATGGTGTTCTATTTTTGAAGTTACAATGCGTTTAACCCCTAGATCTTTAACCGCACCACGTAAAATCCAGTTCGTAGCTTCAGTTGCACTTGAAGTAAAAATAATTTCAGATGCTTGTGCATTTAAACATTTTGCTACACTTTTTCGAGAAGCCTCAACAAGTGTTTTGGCACTTCTTCCAAAACTATGTGTAGAAGATGGATTTCCAAAAGTATTCGATAAAACTTGAGTCATTCGTTCTACCACCTCTTTACGTAAAGGGGTTGTAGCGGCATTGTCAAAATATACAGTTTTCATAATTCAATTATTAGTGCAAATATAAGAAAGTACATGTAATTCAAATTTCTACTCAGCTTTACTTATACAATACTGAGCAGTTCTTAAAATCTCTTTTTATTTATTTTAACAAAAAGTTATATATTTGAATTACACGATTAATGTAAAATTACTGAAAACCAACTATAATTTAGAAAAATGAAAACTACTCCAGAACACGATGAACGAATTGCAAAGCTAACATTTGCTTCTGTATATCCTCATTATGTAGCAAAAGTTGAAAAAAAGGGAAGAACAAAAGAGGAATTACATCTAGTAATAAAATGGCTAACCCATTTTGATGATATAAAAATACAAGAACTTATAGATACAAAAGTTACATTTGAAAGTTTTTTTAAACAAGCAATCTTAAACCCAAATGCTGAACTCATTAAAGGTGTTATTTGTGGATATCGCATTGAAGAAATTGAAAATGAATTAACAAAACAAGTACGCTATCTGGATAAATTAGTTGATGAACTTGCTAAAGGAAAAAAAATGGAAAAAATATTACGCAAAAACTAAGATCTAAAATTAATTTTTAGAGATGCAAAAGAGAATTTGGGTAGCTAAATTCTCTTTTGCATAACAATTAAACACAAAACAACCATTGTGAAAATAAAAAACGCTTTACGAATTAAAAAAACATAAACACTACAAAAAAAACAATATAAATAAAATTTAACATTGCGTGATTTATTTTTAATTTTTGTTAATCTCACAATAACATAAACTTTTCACTCCACTACTTTCTTTGCTTAAAAAAATAAACATCAAAAAAATTATGAAAGCAAGTATTTTTTCAAAGTATGCATTAGTAGGTTTATTGGCTACATCATTTATTTCTTGTAACAATGACGATGAAAACACCGTAGAAAAATATCAAGTGTATGAAAAACATGTACAACTAGAAGGTGAAGACAACATGAGAGATATGGGAGGCTACATCGGTAAAGATGGTAAACGTGTAGTGTTTCGTAAATTATTCCGTTCTGGAGAACTATCTGCTCTAACGGTAAATGATATTGCAACAATGAAGTCGTTGGGCATAAAAACTATTGTGGATTTAAGAACAGAAACAGAACGTAACGAACATCCAGATGTAACAATTGAGGGTTTTAATCGTATAGAATTATCTTTAATCGAAGAATCGAGTGTGGCATCAGGACAAACAGATTATATGTCAGCTATCTTAAGTGGTGAAGTTGATGCAAGTGAAATGTTACTTTCTGCTTATACTATTGACGCGCACAGAATCCAAGTTTGGACAACTATTTTCAATCATCTTGAAGAAAACAATATTACATTATGGCATTGTACTGCTGGTAAAGACCGTGCAGGTATGACAGCTGCTTTAATTTTATCTTCATTAGGAGTAGATCGTGACGTTATTATTAATGACTTTATGGCTTCAAATATTTACTTATCAGATTACATTGAAGGTACTATTTCATACATAAACAATACATATGGGAATAACTCTGGCGAATTATTACGTCCGCTTTTAGGCGTTGAAATTGAATATATTGAAGCCTTTTTAAATAAAATTGACCAAGATTATGGAAGCATGAGTGCTTTTTTAGATTTACTTGATGTTGACATCAATAAAATGCAAGAAAACTATTTAGAAAAGTAACCTAATTTTCTAATAAAGTTTTTTTCTTGAGCAGTGCTTAAACACTGCTCTTTTTTTATTCAAAGTTTTCTACTTATACCAAACCAAATTACATGATAAAGTAATTGTAATCAATTCTCAAAGTTTATGTTATATTTGTAAAACAAATAAGTAGGTATATTTTTATTTATAACATTTTATTTAAACTGTATCATTATGAAGCCGTTGCTTAAAAATATTTTAGCTGTTACTGCGGGGTGGATAGGAGGTAGTATTATCAACATGGGACTACTTCAAATAGGTCATTTTTTATATCCTATACATGGCGTTGATTTAAATGACATGGATGCTCTAGCGAAAATAATGCCTACTTTAGAAGTAAAACACTTTATTTTTCCTTTTTTAGCACATGCTTTAGGAACGCTTACTGGTGCAATATTAGCCGGAATCATTGCGGTTCGTCAAAAAATGAAATTTGCAATTGTTATAGGAATGCTGTTTTTAATTGGAGGCATTATGGTTAATAGTATGTTACCTGGACCTATATGGTTTACATTTTTAGATATTGTAGTGGCTTATATCCCTATGGCTTGGATTGGAGGTATATTTGCCGAACGAATTTCATCAAGAGATTCCTTAGACCAATATTCGTTATAATTGCATAACAAAAATCTAATAATCAATATATTTAAATAGCAAAAACTTAACTTTTTGACATTCATTTCGTATTTTTGGTTAAACAACACCAACTCTATGAGATGTTTACTTATAAAAACTATAGCTACCGTTACATTTCTTGTTTGTAACGCTTCATTTGCACAAAATGATAGTATAAATTCTCAAAGTGACTCTATTAATCTTGCGGTTCTAAAGGAATATAAAGAGAAAAGCATTAAGGACGAGAAGCAACGTGTTGCCGATTCATTACAAAAAAGCGAATTGGAACGCCAATTGCTTCAGCTAAAAACTACTGACAATCTTCAAAAATCAGAATTACTCGATGAATTAAAAAAGATTGAAGAACAAGAGCAAAAAAGAATTGACGCAAAAAAAGCGCATATTGATGCTATGCGAAATTCCGCAAAAGGATTTCCAGTAATTGGCATTTTAAATGATACACTTTTTACTATTTATTCCAAAATAGGGGCTTCTTCAGCAAAAGAAAGAGCAACAAACATCAATAAAAAAATTAAAATCTTATACGACGACGATTTCTTTCAAGCGGATTCCATTCAAACCGTAAAATCTGAAAACGATATCGATATTGTATACCATGAAATGATTTTAATGAGTATTTCTGAAAACGATGCCATTTGGTACAATGAAACAATAGAGGAAGTAGCCGAAAATTTCAAAACCACCTTAAAAACGTCAATAGTTAATGCCAAAAAAGAAAACAGTTTGCTTAAAACTCTATCGCGATTGGGATTGGTTGTATTGGTTTTGGTCCTGGCTTGGTTATTTATTTGGTTGATTCGTAAAGGATATGCAAAATTATTGGACTATATCGCACTAAAAAAAGAAGATTGGCTCAAAGACCTCTCCATTAAAGATTACACTTTTTTAACTGCGGACCAAGAAATGAAAGTAATCGGTACAACAGTTAATGCTTTAAGATGGCTAACTTATGCTACCCTTTTTTACATTACTTTACCAATTGTATTTAGTATTTTTCCATTTTCGCGCAATTGGGCAAACACTTTATTTGAGCTCATTTGGTCACCATTTAAAAGTCTATTACTAGCCGTTTGGCATTACCTTCCAAACCTTTTCAGCATACTTGTCATTGTAGTTGTAATGAAGTATTTAATTCGCTTTGTACGCTATGTTTTCAAAGAAATTGAATCCAAAAAACTTACCATAAATGGATTTCACCCCGATTGGGCTATGCCTACTTTCAGCATTGTAAAGTTTCTACTCTATGCCTTTATGTTGGTACTCATTTTCCCTTATCTTCCAGGGTCTGATTCCAATATTTTCAAAGGTGTTTCAGTATTTATAGGTGTTTTATTCTCATTAGGTTCGTCTTCTGCTATAGCCAATATGGTAGCCGGATTAGTTATTACCTATATGAGACCGTTTAAAATTGGCGATCGTATTAAAATTGGTGATGTTTCAGGTGATATTGTTGAAAAAAACCTCTTAGTAACCCGAGTAAAAACGGTAAAAAATGAAATTGTTACCATTCCGAATTCTTCCGTTTTAACAGGAAACACTACCAATTATAGTATTGAAGCTGCCGATAAAGGATTAATCGTTCATACTACAATAACATTAGGCTATGATATTCCTTGGCGCGATGTACACGAAGCGCTTATTGAAGCGGCTTTAAAAACAGATATGATTTTACAAGATCCAAAACCATTTGTTTACCAAACTAGTCTTGATGATTTCTATGTTTCATATCAAATAAACGCCTATACCAATGAAGCCAGCAGACAAGGCTTAATTTATTCTAACCTCCATCAAAACATTCAAGATGTGTGTAACGAGAAAGGAATTGAAATTCTATCACCACATTACAGAGCTGCTCGAGATGGTAATATGACCACAATTCCGGCACAATATTTACCAAAAGATTACAAAGCTCCCGATTTCAATATCAACATAAAAAAACCGAGTTAATACTCGGTTTTTATTTTTAATGACTGACTTCTGATTCTATTTTATCGACTTCAATACCTTGTTTCTTTAAAATCCCTTTTACCAAAAAGGCAAACAATGTTAAATATCCGAAACACACTACAGCAACTATATACGATTCATGAATTCCAATAATATCCGATAATTTTCCTTGAATTGGAGGAATAATTCCTCCTCCTAATATCATCATAATTAAAAAAGCAGAACCTTGAGAGGTATATTTCCCTAATCCTAAAATAGACAAGCTAAAAATTGAAGGCCACATAATACTACAAGCTAATCCTCCCGAAAGAAAAGCATAAATGGCAATAGTTCCAGTTGAAAAAAGACCTACTAACATCGCCATAACACCAAAACAACCAAAAACAATCAGAGTTCTAGCCGGTTTATCCTTGGTTAAAAAGAAAGCGATGATTTGTAAAACCACACACACTACATAATAATACAGCGGTTTCATATCTTTTCCAGAGATTATATTAACTCCTAAAATAACAGCAAAAGCTAATAAGGGTACTACTACTAAAGCTAGCATACGCTTTTCTCTAGACAAATTGAAGGCACTTATAGCGCCTGCCCATCTTCCAATCATTAAACTCCCCCAATACATTGAAATATAAGGAGCAATTTCTGATGATTGCAAACCTCCAAAACTTTTTAACTTTAACAATTCTCCTAAATTACTTCCTATAGCTACTTCAACGCCCACATAGGTAAAAATAGCTAACATCCCTAAAACCAATTGTGGATATTGCATAGCTCCCCAACCTTCCGCATTTTTACTGGCAGCTACATACGAAAAGAAAATTCCTCCTAAAATTACCAACAAAGCTCCCGAAAGCCAATACATA
The DNA here is from genome assembly GCF_042686145.1 of Flavobacterium chuncheonense. Lineage (NCBI taxonomy): Bacteria > Pseudomonadati > Bacteroidota > Flavobacteriia > Flavobacteriales > Flavobacteriaceae > Flavobacterium > Flavobacterium chuncheonense. The sequence goes on from NZ_JBHUPC010000012.1 coordinate 95,686, forward strand.
CGCTCTGTTTCTAATCCCTCTTTTAATTGTTCTAATTCTTGACTTTTCTCATCAAAACTTTTAGAATGTATTTCAAATTGAGTTGCAATAGCAGTTTGATTTTGTTCCTTTTGTCCACTTATTTCAGCTTCCAATACTTCAATTTGTTTGGCCACATCACTTTTATAACTATTGAATACAGGAACAAACATAACACCTAAAAGAATTGTCATTAAAACGAGTGTTCTAAGTGCTTTATCTGCTTTTTCCATCGGTTCTTTTGAAATTCCTGCAGGAACCTTTTTGGAAAAATAAAAAAGACCTGCTGCAGCAATAAATAGTACCCCTACTCCAACATACAAGTAAATAACCTTATTCAACTCTAAATTGGCTATTTGCTCATCTGTAATGGATGCAGCAGAACCAAACAAAGCAAAACCTACCAATAATGGTCCTATCATGGTACCAAAGGAATTAATGCCACCTCCTAAATTCACTCTACTTGCTCCCGTTTTAGGATCACCCAATAAAATAGCAAAAGGATTCGCAGCCGTTTGTTGTAGTGAAAAACCAAGCGCTACAATAAATAGTCCCGCAAGCATCCCTGCATATAGGTTAGCCTCAACAGCTATAATCATAGCTCCTGCTCCTAATGCTGAAAACAGTAATCCATACACAATACTCTTTTTATACCCCCAATCTCCAACAACATCACTACTTTTTAACGTCCCAAAAATAAATAGCAAAAGTGCCCCTACGTAGTAAGCTGTATAAAAGGCAAAATCAATTAATTGCGATTGGAATTGATCCAAACTAAAGTAATGCTTACAAAATGGAATAAAAATGCTATTTCCAGCCGCTATAAACCCCCAAAAGAAGAAAACGGTTATCAAGGTATATAAAGCAGGATAATTGGTTTTAGGTGTACTTGTATTCATTTTTTCTGATTTAAAGCCTAAATATACTACGATTTACGAATTAACAAACCTTTTCAGTAAAATAAAACCCATTAGATATTCAGTATCTCAAGAAAAAAATCCCTATTTGTCATTCGTTGAATTTTATGTAAGTTTGTCTAAATTTTTGATAGCCATGAGAAAAATCATCGCCTTATTATTTCTAGCAGTTACGCTAAACTCTTGCGACGATGGAGATATCACTTTAGAATCTTTTAATTTTGAAGAACAAACCATTGTTAAATGTTCCAACAACAACTTACTTTTTAAAATAAAAAACGACGAATTGCTACTAGTAAGCTTATCGGACAATGATTTTGCTACAGCATTTGAAGAAGCTTCAACTCCTGAAGGAGAACCGAGGGTTTTCAATGTAAATACAAACAATAAAATTATCTATCGCAAATATTCTGACAACTTAACTAACAACTCCATTTGTACGTTAATTCCTCCTGCAACACCTGTAGTTACTAAAGAGTGGAATGCTTCAGGCGGTACAATAGAAGTTATTGCAACAGAATTATTCGATGAAACAGATGGTACCTCTTTAGGGTTTACCTATAACTTAGTTTTTCAAAATGTGAACTTTTCAAGTACTGAAGACTCTTTTAGCTTCACGACCTATATTTTTGGAGATTACCAACCGTAAAACACTACAATACAAACAATTAAACACAAAAACCAGCTAATCCTTGCTGGTTTTTTTGTACCTTTATAATTCTCAATAACTACCAAAATTCTCCAATTAATCCTGATTTTCTGCTTCTCGATTTTAGTTATTAATTTAAAACAAGTAAAAATGGAAGCTACAAATCAAAACTCACTTTACAAAAGACTTGGCGAAACAAAAGGTATTTCTGCCATAGTTGACGACATAATTGAAGCACACATGAACAACCCAGCAATAAAGGCTCGTTTTTTGCCTTTAAAGGACAATTCAGAGCACTTTGCTGTTACACGCCAGCATTTAATAAACTTTATAATTACGGGTAGCGGAGGACCTCAAAATTACACCGGTAAAAACATGACGGATGCACATCGTGGTATGAACATTAATGAAAAAGAATACATGCATGCCATAGACGACATCATGAACACTTTGGAAAAACATCAAGTGGACGAACAATCAAAAAAAGATGTTTTGGCAATAGTCTACTCTTTAAAAGATACAATGATTGGGGTTTAAAAAACCCCTTTTTCATTGCATCATTATTTAACTTTTATCGATTTGGATTTTGTTTTACATACACCTCGGTTGCCCCAAAACCATACTTCTGAAAACTCGCTTCTTGAAAAACTACTTCATCATATCGGGATAATAAAAATTCCAATTCCGACTTCAAAACACCTTCACCAACACCATGTATAAAAACCATTTTTTGCATGCGATTTTTGATAGCAAATTCAAGCTGCCTTTTTACAGTATCCATCTGAATATTGAGCATATCAAAATTCGACAAACCACGTGTTGAAGGAACTAATTTTTCAATATGTAAATCGACCTCTAAAACAAATTCATCCTTTTTTGAATGCTTTTCTTTCACAAAAGAGCGCTTTTTAGGCTCCGATTTCTCTTTCATAACATCACTTAAACTTTTAAATGAAAAAGAATTAACTAAATCACTCATTTTGTTTTCTTTAATCAATTCGTTGACAAAATATGTCATCACAAATCCATGAGTTGATTCTATGGTTATTTGATCCCGATCAACCTTAATTACGGTTCCATCAATGGCTTCATCCAAAACTGAAACCTTATCGCCTACGCTTAAATTATGCTTCATCATTATTATCATTTTTAGGTGGTATTTTTTTCATAATGGAATACAATCCAATCATAAAAATAGCCAACGCCCCTACCATTACAAACTTATTCGGATTGGGTTTTGTTTGCTCATAAATAGCAAAAATTCCTATCGCAAAACATGCGATTATATACATCGTTTTTTTCATCAATTTCATTTTTTTCAAAGATAGCAAACAAAAGAAAAAAGATTTTTTTTAAGCTGTAAAATTCGTAAACTTGTACGAAAGAAATTCATTTATGGAAGAATTCATGTTGCCTTGTTTGAACAAAAAATTGTTTGGAATTGAATGTCCAGGTTGTGGAACACAGCGTTCCATTATACTACTTCTTGAAGGTGATTTTATAGGAGCCTTTAAAATGTTTCCGGCAATTTACACCCTACTCCTTTTACTAGTTTTAATCACATTACACTTTACAGATAAATCGAGAAACTATACAAAAGCCATAATTGGAATTGCAATATTAAATGCAATTATTACAATAATAGCCTATGTTATTAAAATGAACACAATCAATTAAAACTCAAATAAATTATGCAAAATCAAAAACTACCCAATGCAACAGCAGTTCTAATTTTAGGTATCTTTTCCATTTTAACATGTTGCTGTTATGGCGTCATTGGACTAACACTTGGAATTATTGGACTTGTTTTAGCCAACAAAGACATTAAGCTTTACCAACAAGACCCTACATTATATAGTAATTACAACAATTTAAAGATTGGTCGCATTTTAGCAATTATAGGAATTACAATAAGCACATTGTATTTAGTCTATGTAATTGTATTATTTTCCACAATAGGACAAGAAGGCCTTATGGACATGTATAAAGAGATGATGCGTCGCAACGGAATACAATAAACTTAAAATTTTCAACAAAAATCCAGCTTTTACAGCTGGATTTTTTTTATTATGAAAACCCTATATAAACTATAATTCCAAAAATATTTTTTCTTTTCTTTCATTTTTGGCACGCAAATTGGTTTTACCTACACAACAACAAAGTTGAAATGTTTAACCTTAAAATGATGTATTATGAAAAAAATTACTTTAGTATTAGCAGCCCTGATCCTTACAATTGGAAACATGATGGCTAACACATCAGCAGAAAAGGTTTTTGATGATGTTAAAAGAATTTATCCACCTTTAGATTACCGTTACGCTGAACCGATAGTATTCATGGAAAGAGGAATTGAATTCTACATTTTCCCTGATGGAGCTTTTGATTTCAATACTGTACCTTCTGGTCCAAGAAGCACAACCAACACTACTTACGGAGCGCCACGTGGAAATGCAAATGGATATTATAGAAATAGAACGCCACAAGGAATAAGAATCGAACACGATAATAACGGCCGTGTAAGACGCGTAGGAAACGTTTTTATCAACTATGATGCTGTTGGTAGGGTAAAACGTGTTGGGACAGTTTACATGAGCTACAATAGCTTTGCTTTAACACAAGTAGGAGGTTTACATATCATTTACGATAGAAGAGGTCGCATTATTGATATCAGAGGCTATGTAAATAATCACAGTCAAGCCTACCAATATGTCCCAACAAATAATCATTACCATCCAAGCAACACTTACAACAATTATGATTATGACAACGGTTCAGGGTATAATGATGAAGATTACTACTATTACCGTCAAGATGGTACAAAAGCAAAAATGGACAATTCTGATATTAACACTATAAAAAGAAACAATACAGATAATGACAGAAAGAGATAAAAAATAGTTTTGGTTGGTTAGTTAATTAAAAATCCTGCTTCGCTTTTGCTACGCAGGATTTTTTTATTTCTATTGCTTACTCATTCATTAAAAACTGAAATTGTTCCAAATATTTTGCAATATGAAATCCATCCATAAGCGCATGATTTGCTTCAACTGAAATTGGTAAAAACCTTTTGCCGTCTCTCAAAAAAGCTTTACCGAAAGTTATCTTGGGTACCGATTCTGTAGCGTCATTTCTTGTAGGATGTAGCAACCCCGTAAAAGAAGACCATGGTACTGTTGAATAGCGTACCAAATCATACTTAATATCTTCATTATTCAGACGTAAACCAGAGCTTTTTTGTACCGCCTCTATTTCACTTTGTAACGAAAAATTAAAAGTTTCAAATTCACTTGAATATGGAATAAAAGCTAATCCATACGTTTCATCAGCCCTCCCTATTGTGGTTCCTGTATGAATTACATCAAAAACCACTACTTCTCCATCAACAATTCGATAATGAAATTCTTCAACTTGATTAACCGCTAGCATGGACTTATGCATATAACTTGAAAAAAAAGAAATTTTGTTCTCTTTTGCTACATCAAAAGCCTTTGTACAATCAATTTCTGTAACAATTCCAAAAAAAGGATTATCAAACTTCATGAAAAACTCATAGTGCTCTCTCCTTTTCCAATTTTCAAAATCAATTTTTCTCATATTTTAATCCTTATTTAAAAAATCAACCAACTGTTTTGTCAATGCTTTTCGACTGTATTGTTGTAACCCAACAGGAAAAACCTTTAAATTTTGCTTCAAATACAGATTGAAGTAACTTAAAATCTGACTTTTCAAGGCTGCTTTTTCTTCATACGTAAAAAACATCCCCGTATTAGTCGCTTTTATAATGGTTGAAAAATCGGCGTCTTTTGGTCCGATTGCAAGAATTGGACGCTCCGAAACCATATATTCAAACAATTTACCAGGAATAATACATTTGGTTTCTGCTGAATCAATTTCTATTAACAACAAAATTTGTGAACAACGCTGCTCTTGCAATGCTTTTTCATGCGAAACATAACCTAAATGATTTACAAAAGCATCCAAATTATAATCTTGAATGGATTGCAATACTTCACCACTCACCGCTCCTATTAATTTCAATTGAAAATTATCCGCAAAAACTGTATTTTCACTAATAAGTTCTGCTAACGATTCCCATAAAATTTGCGGATTACGTTCCGATAAAAAAGAACCAATATGTGACAAAGTGAACTTCTCATCCATTGCAAGTTTGGATACACTTTCCACATCATAACCATTAGTTATAACCGAAATTGGTTTTGAGGTAATGGCTTCAAACTCTTTTTTGGTAGTTGGAGAAGTTACAATTACAGCATCACAACTATTTAAAACCTTTTTTTCTAATAATTTATGCTTTTTGGCTGCCCAATTACTCAATTTTAACTGCTTGTGATATCCAATTGTTGTCCAAGGATCTCTAAAATCAGTTATCCAATGGATTGGCAACTCTTTTTGCAGTTCCAGACCAATTAAATGTAAACTATGAGGAGGACCTGTAGTTATTACAGTATCAATTTTATTTTCAACAAGGTATTTTTTGAGCAATTGAACCGATGGTTTTACCCAAAACACCCTAGCATCTGGAATAAATAGATTTCCCCTTACCCACAGCAATGCCTTTTGAACAAAGGATTGTTTCTTTTGATTGGGAATAATACCTGAACTTATTTTTTTTGTCCCTTTCTTGGAAAAAACAGACGCCAAACCGTAAGGCTCAAAGATTTTACCTTTTACAATAATCGCTTTATTTGAAACATCACCAACCAATTTTTCATCCAGTAAAGGATACGTTGGATTTTCTGGTATGTAAACATGCGGTTCTACATCAAAATCTGGTAAATATTTTACAAATTTCAACCAACGTTGTACTCCTGGCCCACCAGCTGGCGGCCAATAATACGATACGATTAATACTTTTTTAATTGGCTTAATTGTAAATTGGTTTATTGATTAAAAACTATACTTGTTATTTCTTTTTATTTTCAAAATACAAACCTCCAAGCACTAATAACACCATACCTATTGAACTCATCAAAGCTATAGTTCCACCGGTTTTTACAACTTGCGGTTGAAATTTAAATTCAATTGTATGTTGACCAGCTGGAATTTGTAAAGCACGTAAAACATAATCTACTCTATAAATATCTGTTTGTTTTCCATCTATAGTCGCTACCCAACCATTTTCATAATACATTTCAGAGAAAACCGCTAAGCCTTCATACGCATTATTTGAAGTATATTTCAAATAGTTTGGTTTATATACTTTTAATGCAACTGTTGCTAATGAATCTTTTACAAAACTCGACTTGTTCAATTTAAAATCAGTAGCATTAATCACTGCAGTATTTTTAGTATCCAATTCATCCAAAGCAGCAATTTCTTCATCCGCAGTATTAACCGCCTTTACATTTTCAACAAACCAAGCGTTTCCATTTGCTTTTGGATTATTTAACGCTAATTGTCTTCCTTCCTCATCGTTTTGAATGATATACTTTACATTCAACATATTCAATACTCCAACATTGTTATTTGCGATGTGATAATCAAACAATTGTTGCATTCTACGTGGTTTTGCTGCATGATAACCACCTATCGAATTGTGAAAATACGAACTTCTTGCGCTATTCATATTACCTGATACTTCAAAAACGCGATAATGCGAACTATCTTGAAGAATTTGCATATCTGCTTGCGTTGGTTGGAATGGTTTATCCATTTCGCGAGCCGCAACAAAACTCTCTTTATTCACATAATTTTTATCAATAAAAAACAAATCGCCTACCATCAAAACACCTATTACAACTACAGTCATCGCTGGTTTAATAGTGTTTTTGGTAAACAAATACAAAACAGCAAATACTGCTACTACAAACCCCATTGAACGTAAAACATCCGAAGAATACATCCCCATTCTGTCTTCACGTAACGCTCGCATAAATTCTGGTCCGTAAGAATCAGCGTAATAACCGTCATTCACACCCGCAAAATCAAACATCCCTTTAAACAAGAACAATGCAACTAAAACACCAAATACAACAGCAGCTGCTTTCCAAAGATAATCCCACTGTTGTTTTTTATCTTCCAATTTAAAAAATTGGTAAAAACCTAATATTGCTAAAGCCGGAATACACAATTCTAAAATCACCTGAATTGAAGAAACCGCTCTAAACTTATTGTACATTGGCACAAAGTCGATAAAGAAATCCGTTAAAAACGCAAAGTTTTTACCCCAAGACAATAATAATGATATGATTGCGCCTGTTAAAAGCATGTATTTCAATTGCTTTTTCTCAGACATGAATAACGCCAAAACAAAAAAGAAGAAAACTACAATCCCAATATAAGCTGGAGCAGCTACAATAGGCTGATCCCCCCAATAGGTAGGCATTTGTTTTACTAAGTTTTCAGCTTCATATGGAGGCACACCTTGTTGGGTTATAAAGTCATACATTTCTGATTTAGTGCCCAAATCCTCATGATTGGAACCACCAAACAAACGCGGTGCAATTAAATTTAAACTTTCTGCTTTACCATAACTATACTCCGTTATGTATTCATAACTCATAGCATTATTACTTTCTTTAACAGAACCATCTGGATTTTTGGTTAATTCGCTTTTACTACGAGTAGAAAATTTAGCATACTCCGAAGTTGCCATTAAATTGGTTGCATTGGCACCTATAGCAAATAAACCAGCTATCGCAAAAACACCTACTACTTTCCCTAATTCTGAAAATGCTTTTTCTTTTACAAACTGTACACTATAGAAAACACCAATTACAACTAACAAAATCAACAAATAATAGGTCATTTGAAAGTGATTGGCTTGTATTTCTAGCGCAGCTGCTATCATTGTTAACAATCCTCCAACGATATATTTTCGCTGAAAAACTAGTAAAACTCCCGCTACTACCATTGGCATATAAGCAATAGCATGTGCTTTTGCATTATGTCCAACTCCTAAAATTATGATTAAATAGGTCGAAAAACCAAATGCTAAAGCTCCAAAAAAGGCTTTTAGCGGGTCAATTTTCAACACCATTAACAAAATATAGAAACCTAGAAAGTATAAAAACAAGTAATCTGCTGGTCGCGGTAAAAAACGTAAAGCACCATCCAAAGCTTTTATATAATTATGTGGGTATTTAGCCCCCAACTGATATGTAGGCATTCCCCCAAAGGCGCTATTGGTCCAAAATGGCTCTTCTTGAGCAGTTTCACGAAAATCATTTTGCTCTTTTGCCATTCCTGTATATTGCGCAATATCCGATTGAAAGATTTTCTTTCCTTCTAAAACAGGATAGAAATATAGTAAGGCAACAATTACAAAACCAAAAATAGCGGTTATATGAGGTAGAAAGGACTGTATTTTTTTCATGGATATATTTTGTCAGAAAATAAAAGGCTAAAGTAAATAAAAAAAGAGTACTGAAACAATACCCTTTTTTGTAATCAAAAACATGAATTAATAATTATTCTATTTCTTCAAATTCAATATACTCCCCTACTTTTTTCTTTTCGGTAGGCATTTCAGCCTTTTTGGTTTGTGTATATTGTTGTTGGTTACTATTTTGTTGATTTCGCATTTGTTGCTCCATCTTTTCTTGCATTTTGCTTACAGCTTTTTGCATAATTATAGGTGCAAATATTCTAGCTAAGAATTTAAATGCATAATAAATTAATATAATCCAAATTAAGGTTCTTACAAAACCTGTAAAAGAAGCCAATTCCATTTATCAAACTTTTTAAAGCTCAAATATATGGATATCTGCGTTTATTTAGTATCAAATCTTTCTTAAAATTATTATAAAAGTACTATTTTTGAAAATAAAACGAACCACTATGAGATACCCAAAAGCACTAGTTGTACTCTTACTTTTTGTATACCAAATACAGTTTGCACAGTTTACCGATGAAATTAATTCTAACCGACCTGGAAAATCAATGATGGCTTTTGCAGTGGGTAAAAAAGTATTTCAAACGGAATTAGGCTTAACCTATTTGAATGAAAATCATGATAAATTAAAATATGACGCCAATGGCTTTTTAGGAGAACTTGCTATCCGTTATGGTGTTTGGAAAGAAGAGTTGGAGATTATTGGAGAAATTCAGTATCAAACTGACAAATATACCTCTACATTTTACGAAGAAAATAGAAGTGGTTTACGTCAATTGACATTAGGTGCTAAATATTTGATTTATGATCCTTTTAAAAACTACGAGGAAAAACCAAATGTATACAGCTGGAAAGCCAACCACCGTTTCAAATGGAGACAATTTATTCCTGCTGTAGCGGCATATGGGGGTGCAAATTTTAGTTTTGGAGATAATCCATTCAATTACGCACCTGAAGAAATTGAAGAAGCAACGGTAAGTCCAAAAGTTGCATTAATCGCTCAAAATCATTTTGGATTACGCTGGGTATTGGTTACCAATATCATGTATGATAAAATCGGAACCGATTTCGCAAGTTTAAACTATATAGTTACACTTACCCGAGGATTTAACGCAAAATGGTCTGGATTTGTTGAAAATCAAGGTTACAACGGAGATTATTACTCAGATGGAGTATTCCGTTTAGGAGCTGCTTATTTGATTAACTCAAAAATGCAAGTTGATGCTTCAGTGGGTAAAAACATCAAAAACACTCCTAGTTTATTCTCAGCAGGAGTTGGTTTCTCTTGGCGCTTTGCCGATACTTACGAAGAAGTAAAAATCGAAAAGAACAAAGGCAGCAAAATGGATCAAAAAATGAAGAAGAAAGCCGATAAAGAAGCTAAAAAAAGAAAAGACGCAGTAGATTAATATGATAACAGTTAAAGAAGTACATACCAAAAAGGAAATGAAAGACTTTGTTTTATTTTCCTTTGATTTATTTAAAAACAACCCTTATTGGGTACCTCCATTAATTTCAGAAGAAATGGAAACTTTTGACAAAGAGAAGAATCCAAATCTTAAAAATTGCGACATTCAATTGTATTTGGCTTATAAAAACAATATGATTGTAGGAAAAGTAGCTGCTATTGTAAATTGGCAAGAAGTAAACCAATTAAACAAGAAGAAAACGCGTTTTGGTTGGTTTGATGTTATCGATGACATTGAAGTTACTAAAGCTCTTTTGGAAAAAGTTGAAGAATTTGGAAAAGCAAAAGGAATGGACCATTACGAAGGACCATTAGGTTTTTCAAACCTCGACAAAGTAGGCGTTTTAACTGAAGGGTTCGAAGAATTAGGCACTATGATTTCATGGTACAGTATGCCGTATTACAAAGAACATTTTGAAAAACTGGGTTTTAGCCCTGAAAAAGAGTACCAAGAAAGTGTTTTCTCAATGCTTGATGTAAACCCTGCACCATTCATTAGAGCAAGTCAGATGATTAAAGAGCGCTACAAACTTACAGCATTAAACTTCAAAAAATCTGAAGAAATCATGCCGTATGTTGATCAAATGTTTGACTTATTTAACAAAACGTATTCCGTTTTACAATCCTTTGTTGCTGTTACTCCAGAACAAATTGAACACATCAAAAAGAAACACATCAGTTTCATTAATCCGGAGTACATCAAATTCATTATGGATGAAAACAATAATATGATTGCTTTCACCATTGTAATGCCAAATTTTGCTAAAGCACTTCAAAAAGCAAACGGAAAATTATTCCCTTTTGGATTTTGGCACTTGTTACAAGCGAAAAAACACTCTAAAGAAGCTGTATTCTATCTAATAGGTGTAACTCCAGAATTTCAAAACAAAGGGGTTACCGCAATTATTTTTGAAGAATATTACAAAGTATTCGAAGCCAAAAATATTAATACCTGTATCCGTACACCAGAGTTAGAAGAAAACAATGCGATGCATAATTTGTGGAAAAATTTCAATCCGAGAATCAACAAACGTCGAAAAACATATTTGAAAAATTTTAGATAACAGCATAAAAAAGCCATCGAAATGATGGCTTTTTTTATTATTATATTTTATTGAGATTACTCAACATTTTCAACATTTGCTTCAGCAACTGCTTTATAAGTACCGTTTGTTAATTTCTCGCGGATAGCTTCAAAAGCGGCTAAAGTTTCATTGATATCTTCCATTGTATGAGAAGCAGTAGGAATCATTCTCAATAAGATGATACCTTTTGGAATTACTGGATAAACCACAATAGAAAGGAAGATTCCATAATTTTCACGTAAATCATTTACCATTACCATTGCTTCTGGAATAGAACCTTCTAAATATACTGGCGTAATACAAGTATTAGTATCTCCAATATTGAACCCTCTATCCTTTAATCCGTTTTGTAATGCATTTACGTTTTCCCATAATTTATCTTTAATTTCAGATGAATTACGTAAAATCTCCAAACGTTTTAACGAACCAATCGTTTGAATCATTGGTAACGCTTTAGCAAACATTTGCGAACGTAAATTATATTTTAAATAATCAATAATATCTTGATCTGCAGCTACGAAAGCTCCAATATTAGCCATAGATTTAGCAAAAGTCGAAAAGTACACATCAATACCATCTTGACAACCTTGCTCCTCACCTGCTCCAGCTCCTGTTTTACCAAGTGTACCAAAACCATGTGCGTCATCTACTAATAAACGGAAATTGTATTTTTCTTTCATAGCAACAATTTCTTTTAATTTTCCTTGTTGACCACGCATTCCAAATACACCTTCAGTAATAAAAAGTATTCCTCCACCTGTTTCCGTAGCCATTTTAGTAGCACGTTGCAAGTTTTTTTCCATACTTTCTAAATCATTATGCTTGTATGTAAAACGTTTTCCCATGTGCAAACGAACACCGTCAATAATACAAGCATGAGAATCTACGTCATAAACAATGATATCATTTTTAGTAACCAAAGCATCTATAATAGACACCATACCTTGGTAACCGAAATTCAATAAGTATGCTGCCTCTTTTTGTACAAAAGCTGCCAATTCATTTTCTAATTGCTCATGGTATTTCGTGTGACCACTCATCATACGAGCTCCCATTGGATATGCTGCACCCCAGTTTTGTGCTGCCTCAGCATCCGCTTTTCTTACTTCTGGATGGTTTGCTAAACCTAAATAATCATTTATTGACCAGTTTAATATACGCTTACCATGGAAATCCATTCTCGGTCCAAGTTCCCCTTCTAACTTAGGAAACACATAATATCCTTCAGCTTGAGATGCCCACTTTCCTAGAGGTCCTTTATTTTGTTGTATTCTTTCAAATAAATCTTTTACCATAATACTTATTGTTTTAAAAACGAGGCAAAAATAAGAATTAAAATGACTTAATAATAATTTTTTTTAATTGTATAAAATCGTTGTGTATTTGAAATATTAAATTACCTTTGCACCCGAACGCACAGCAATGTGGTTACACGTTCACCATAAAAGTCGGGGGCTCCACCTCGGCTTTTATACTTTTATACCATTTCGTTTTTGTAACTTTGATGTTTATACATAATCCATTTCAAAATGCAACTCGTTTTCGCTTCTAACAATCCCAATAAAATTGCTGAAATCAAAAAAATGTTACCCGCTTCTATAACACTATTAAGTTTAGAAGATATTGGTTGCACAGAAGATATTCCAGAAACAGCTGAAACTATAGAAGGAAATGCCATTTTAAAAGCAAATTATATTACCGAAAAATACGGATACAATTGTTTTGCCGATGATACCGGATTGGAAGTAAAAGCTTTAAATGGCTCTCCTGGGGTTTATTCTGCTCGTTATGCAGGCGAACAAAAGAATGCAAACGACAATATGGATAAATTACTTTCTGAACTTTCGAACTCAGAAGATAGAACAGCACAATTTAAAACCGTAATTGCACTGAACCTTAACAAGCAACAAAAGCTGTTTACAGGAATTATAGAAGGTACAATTATTTCTGAAAAAAGAGGCGATAAAGGCTTCGGATACGATCCCATTTTTACTCCAGAAAACCACACTACTACCTTTGCAGAAATGACAATGGATGAGAAAGCAAAATTAAGCCATAGAGGAATTGCGACTAGAAAGCTAATTGAGTTTTTAGGCAGTCTTGATTTTTAAAACAGGTAAACTCCAACCATAACGAACAACCGCTAAACGGAATATTATAATAAAAAGAGAGGTTAAAAGTTCGTTTACTGAGTTATCCACTTCAATTTCACGCAAAACAAAAAATAACACACCGCCAACAATACAAATTGTTGCATAAATAGTCCCTTTACGCAATAACAACGGAATTTCGTTACATAAAATATCACGAATAAGCCCTCCAAAACTAGCCGTAATTGTTCCTAAAGCAATACAAATAGTAGGATGTAAACCGTATTCTAACCCTTTCTCGATACCAATTAAAGTAAATACCCCTAATCCAATTGTATCAAACAAAAACAATGAAATACGTAATTTATTAAGGTAATTTCGAAAAACAATCGCTACAACATAAGCAGCGATAATCAAGTATACATATTGTAGATCAACCATCCACCCAACAGGCGTTCTTCCTATCAAAGTATCACGTAAAGTCCCTCCACCTAAAGCCGTTACAAAAGCAATAATAAAAACCCCAAACAAATCGAGCTTTTTATTAATTGCCGCCAAAACACCTGAAATGGCAAAAACAAACACACCTATAATATCTAAAACTTCTATCATTGCTTTTCAACTAAGTTACTAGCAAATGTAACAAGATTTCATTTTTTTAAACAACTATTCTAAACAACAAAAACACTTTTTATAACACTACAACACCTAATCAAAGTTAACTTTTTGAAAATCAATAGCTAACAAATTAGATTATATGATTAATTAAATGTACCTTTGCACCCAATTTTAAATACATACATGAATAAATTTGAACAATTAGGTCTAAACGAATCGCTTCTGCTCGCGATCAAAGACCTTGGATTTGAGAATCCATCGGAAGTACAGGAAAAAGCGATTCCCCTATTATTGGAAAAAGACACAGACATTGTAGCGTTGGCGCAAACCGGAACGGGTAAGACTGCAGCGTTTGGTTTTCCACTTATTCAAAAAATTGATGCTGAAAACAGAGAAACACAAGCATTAATTTTATCGCCTACAAGAGAGTTATGTCTTCAAATTACAAATGAAATTAAGTTATACTCAAAATACATAAAAGGATTACACACTGTAGCCGTTTATGGAGGAGCTAGTATCACAGAACAAGCAAAAGACATACGTAGAGGAGCACAAATTATTGTGGCTACTCCAGGAAGAATGCAAGATATGATTAACCGTGGAATGGTTAACATTAAAAACATTAACTATTGTGTATTAGATGAAGCAGATGAAATGTTAAACATGGGATTCTATGAAGACATTACTTCAATTTTATCAGATACACCAAAAGAAAAAAGCACTTGGTTATTCTCTGCAACTATGCCACAAGAAGTAGCACGTATTGCAAAAGATTTCATGAGAAAACCATTAGAAATTACGGTTGGACATAAAAATTCAGGTAACGAAAATGTATCGCACGAGTTTTATTTAGTAAGCGCTCGTGATCGTTATGCAGCTTTAAAACGTCTTGCTGATGCTAACCCAGATATTTTCTCTGTAATTTTCTGTAGAACCAAAAGAGACACACAAGCAGTTGCTGAAAAATTAATTGAAGACGGATATAGTGCTGCGGCATTACACGGTGACTTATCGCAAGCACAACGTGATGGCGTTATGAAATCATTCCGTGGTAGACAAATTCAAATGTTAGTGGCAACTGACGTAGCTGCTCGTGGAATTGACGTTGACGACATTACACACGTTATCAATTATCAACTACCTGACGAAGTAGAAACCTACACACACCGTTCAGGTCGTACAGGTCGTGCTGGAAAATCAGGAACTTCATTAGTAATTATCACTAAAAGTGAATTACGTAAGATTTCTGCAATCGAGCGTATCATCAAAATGAAATTTGAAGAAAAACCAATTCCTTCAGGAATGGAAATCTGCGAAATTCAGTTATTCCACTTGGCTAACAAAATTAAAGATGTAGAAGTAGACCACGAAATTGACACTTACTTACCTGCAATCGAGGAGGTTTTAAAAGACATTCCTAAAGAAGAATTAATCAAGAAAATGGTATCGGTTGAATTCAATCGTTTTATCAATTACTATAAAAAATCAAGAGATTTATCTTCTGACGGAGGAACTCGTAGAGAAAGTGGTGAAATGCCTACTGATGGCGCAGTTCGATTCTTCATTAATATTGGTGCTAGAGATAATTTCGACTGGATGTCATTAAAAGACTTCTTAAAAGAAACATTAGACTTAGGTCGTGACGATGTTTTCAAAGTTGATGTAAAAGAAGGCTTCTCTTTCTTTAACACCGATGCTGAGTTAGCTCCGAAAGTAATGGAAATCTTAAATTCATTCCAATTAGAAGGCAGAAAAATTAATGTTGAAATCTCTAAAAACGACGGCGGAAGCAATAGTAGAAGAAGAGATCACAATGGTCGTGGCGGCGAAAGACGTGGCGGCGGTGGTTTCAGAGGCGAGAGAAGCGACAGAGGCTCAAAAGGTGGTGAAAGACGTGGCGGAAGCGAAAGACGTGGAGACAGTAAACCTGGAGAACGTAAATTTGAAAAAAGAGGAACTGAAAGCCGTGGTCGCAGAAGCGAAGGTGGTGAATCTAAAGGTTTTTTTGAAAAAGCAAAACGCTCAAGAAGAAGTTAACAACTTATTAGTTAATTTTCTTATAAATTAAATATAAACTATAAAATATCTCAGTTTGATTTGTATTTTTGAATCAATAATCAACGCATGAGATATTTTATAGTTTTTTTATTTTTACTCGTTACCCATTTAGGCTTTAGCCAAAATGACACCATAGTAAGTATTATTGAAGGCACAGTTATAAATAACACTACACGCCTACCCATGAGCAACGTTCACGTCATCAATACAACTCGTGTAAAAGGAACCGTAACCGATGGAAATGGCTTTTTTGAAATTCATGCTCGTGCAAATGACACTTTACTTTTCTCCTATTTAGGGTTTGAAACTATAAAACTAAAAGTAACCCACGACTGGGTGAAAAACAAATCATCTAAAGTAGCCTTAACAGAAAAAGCATATGCTCTTGAAGAAATTATCTTGGGGCAATATAACTTGACAGGTTATATGGAAGTTGACACCAAATTAATCCCCGTAAAAGAAGATAATTACCGTTATAGTATTTCGGGATTAAATGCCGGATACGAAGCCGGAAACAAATCACCTGGTGCCGTAACCAAGGTATTACAATCTATTTTCAATCCTGCTGATTTTCTTTACAATGCTTTTGGTAAGCGACCAAAACAAATGAAGAAGTTGAAGGAAATGAAAAAAGATGACACTGTGCGTGAATTATTGGCTACCAAATTTGACCGTGAAACCCTAGCTGCACTATTAGAAATCGACAAAGACGATATTCCGCTTATTTTGCAAAACTGTAATTATTCGGAATACTTTATCAAAACAGCTAACGATTTACAAATCATGGATGCTATCAGTTCGTGCTACGAAGAGTATAAAATCTTGAAGAAAAACAAATAATTAATTATCCTTTTACTTTAGCTTCTTCAAATAAAAGCTTAATATTTTCGTAAGAATTCTCTAAAACTTTAGAAATATCGTTTGGGTTAATCCATTCTACTTTTTCAATCCCCTCCTCTATTTGTCCTTGAGGAGTTCCTTGATACGCAGTTTTCATTTCGTACCAATACGTTACTTTTAACTTATAACGACCGTTACGTTTGAAAATATGATAGGTCTTTTGCAGCTTTTGTACAATTGACAATCCCGTTACACCTGTCTCCTCTTCTACTTCTCGAATTGCCGTTTGTTCCATGGTTTCATTCTTCTCCGTTCCACCCTTTGGAAGGTCCCATTTTCCATTACGAAAAATGAAAAGCACTTTTCCTTCGTCATTATAAACCAATCCTCCTCCAGCTTTTACAACAGGTATTTTTGCCCTTAAAGTTTTCATGATAAGTTTTTCGTCCGGATGGTACAAAAAAGCACTTGAAATTTTATTTTGATACATTTTCACAATAAGCTTCTTGATATCAATACTTTCTAGAAGAAAAATTTGAAAATCTGTCTCTTTTTGAACCTCATTTGTCAAAAAAAGTGACTTATCGTTAACAAAAACTTTATACATTTGCAATATGATTTTTAATAACAACACTGCCGAACAAACAGCCGAATTGCTTTTACAAATAAACGCAATTAAATTAAATTCTAAAAATCCTTTTACATGGGCTTCAGGCTGGAAGTCTCCAATTTATTGCGATAACCGCATAATCCTTTCATTTCCAGCGGTTCGTAATTATGTAAGAGATGAATTTGCCAAACATATCGAAGATAAATTTGGTCGTCCAGACGTTATTGCTGGTGTAGCTACAGGTGCAATTGGAATAGGAATTTTAGTTGCTGAAGCTATGGGACTACCATTTGTTTATGTTCGCCCAGAAGCTAAAAAACACGGTCGCCAAAACCAAGTAGAAGGTCACTTCGAAAAAGGTCAAAACGTTGTTGTAGTGGAAGATTTAATCAGTACAGGTGGAAGTAGCTTACAAGCTGTAGAAGCATTACGTAACGAAGGTGCCAACGTAAAAGGTATGGCTGCAATTTTTACTTATGGCTTTGATATTTCGGTTGAAAAAATTGCTGAAGCAAAACTAGACGTATTCACGTTAAGCAATTACGACAACTTATTGAAAAGAGCGGTAGCAAAACAATATATTAATGAAAACGAAATGGCTACTTTACAAGAATGGCGCAAAAGTCCATCAACTTGGAATGTAGAAGTATCGAAATAAAAAACAAACTATGAATTTAGAAAGCCCAAAAGTTACCATAGACAAGTCTGCAGCTTACATTTTTAATGCATTAACAGACGTTAAAAACTTTGAAAAATTAATGCCAGACAACATTGCTAAGTTTGAAGTATTAGACAACGACGCTTTCATTTTTGGCTTAAAAGGGATGCCTGAAATCAAATTAAAAATGAAAGACAAGCAAGAGTTTTCTAAAGTAATATTAGGAGCTGCAAGCGACAAACTTCCTTTTACATTAACAGGTAACATTAATAGCCTTGACGAAAACAAAAGTGAAGTACAACTCTTATTTGAAGGGCAATTCAACCCAATGATGGCTATGATGGTAAAAGGGCCTATCAGTAAATTCATTGAAACTTTAGCACAGAACATGGGGAAATTATAATTTTCCTTTTCCATACAAAATCAAAAGCTCCTATTAAAAATAGGAGCTTTTTTTTTATGATAAAACTCATTTAACCAAACCCTTGAACACTTTAAAAAGACTTTATAAAGCATATATTTACAAAAAGCATTCAAAACAGTATTCTTTCAACAATTCATAACACACTAAAACATGGTGTTTTAACAAAAAAAAATAGATAAAAATTTTAACCTATTGTTTTAAATATACAACCAATTTTCCTTGACCAGCAGTAGTTAATGATAATATACCATTTCCTCCATCATCAACACTATTAATTATATCACATGTAAAACTACCATCATTTGAATCAATCACTTGTAAAAAAAGCTGATTATTTCCTGAGTCTATTCCATTACATGTATTTGTTATTGCATAATAATCGGTATATATTAAAATATTATCTTCATAACGTTTAATCTGACCATTAGTTAAAAATTCAATTTTATCGCTTATACTGTTTTCTCTTACCCACACACCTAAAATTCTCTTTGATGCAGATTCAGTATCATTATCTAAGGATGCTATAGATGAAATTTTACAACTCAATTGTAACATTAATACTAAAACACAAAAAACTATTAATGATTTCATTTTTAAAACTATTACTACATTTTCAAATATAAAAAAAACAATTCGTAAAACGATGTAAAAATAAATAATAGCTCTTTTAAACCTAAGTCCTTTGAAAAATACAAACCTAGAATAATTATTTACCAAATGGAATTACCAGTTTGTTGATAAAATAACTCAATAAAAATATAGTTAAAACATACAAAATAAAATCTTGAATCAATTCAAAATTATAATTAGAAATACCATCCGCAGATCCAACTCTAAAAGGGATATTTAAATCGTATTTAAACAATAATACAATAATAACGAAAAATAAACTAGAAACCCATTTATTAATATTTTTACTTTTTAATACAAAGTACATTAAAATGGAAATAAGAATATATACCCAAAAGTGGAACAAAAAATCTAAACAAATGTATCTGTACGAAATTATAAACTTATTCCACACATGAACTTTATAGCGCAAAGGAAAAACATTAAACCATTCAAGTATTAATTGAAAAATAGTTTTACTCATAAACGCCAATAGTGATACAAATAACAGTCTTAAAAAATTTAAACACATAACATTTAAATGTTTAGAATTAAATGTACACATTATTATAAGAATAAAAAAAGGCTCAGATACATCTGAGCCTTTAAAAGTAATAAGGGTGAAAGACGGGTCTCGAACCCGCGACCTTCGGAACCACAATTTTATTAAGCACGAAAAACAACAATTTCAAAGCTGGTTTACAATACATTAAAATACATTTTTTAGCAAAAAGTATTCAAAATAGTATTCTTTTAATATTTTACAAAACATTAATTTACAATGCATTAAATATAATTACATTATAAATAATTTTTACAACTTATTCATTACAATATTATTTGGAACACTAAAGTAAGGTTCGTTAGGATGCTGTTCAAAATAAGTATTTCTTTTTTCAAACATATCTAACCTAAATTTTAGATTGTATTGATTGTTACCAATAGGCATTAAAATTAAATCTACAGGAAATGTTTCATTATTTCTTTCATAATCAGTAAAAGACATGTTTAATTTTCCAAATTCTTTGATTATACCTGTTGGGTATTCATCTTGTGGAGAATTATAAACTAGCTGTCCATTTTCATATTTTTGGTAGGTTATATATAATGCATCTATAAAATGGTTATCATTAGTAAGCGCAAAAACGTCATGGTATTTAGTGACTTTAGTTAAAGTAATTCTAAATTCTTTATTGCCATCAACATACCTCCATGTGCCAATGTAAGACAACATATAATTATTAATATCTTTAATATAATATTGACCATTTTTGTAATGTTCATTTTGTCTATTTCCAGCCATATCAACAATAGTTTGGGCGGAAGAGAAAGAATAGACAAGCGTAGTTATTAAAATGTAAATTGTATTTTTCATAATTATTTTTTTTTAGATTTTTAACAAGGAGTTTTATTTATATCGTTTTCAGAAGAATTTAATTCTAATTTTTTCCAATTTTCAAAATTTTCATCGGCTTCATAATATTCAATACCAAGTTGGAAATTTTTCAAAAATTTTAAAAAACCAATGTTTTGTTCATTTTTTGGTTTCCCATGTGCCATATTATTATCCAAGTAAAATTTATTGACTTTTTCTCTGTAAGGTATATTTGTTTTATAGACCAATGTAAATACTTGTAATTTCATTAAATCAGTCAATTTTATCGCATAATTTCCTTCATCACATACTAAGTAATATGCGAATTCATTATTTTTAACTAATGAGTTTTGTTGCTTACTTAATGTAATTATATCTTCTAATGCAGTAATATCATTAGGTGCAAAAGTACCTATATGTTTGTAAATTGAGTTCTTCAAATGATTATGAGCAACAGCTTTTAAACTTGTATGATATAGTATGTTAGGAGTATGCTGTGAAGTTCCAAATCACCATAAGCTTTTGGCGCTTTCATTTTAAATTGACTTTCGGAAATTCGTTGTACTTCAAAAGATTTTTGATAATTACTTTTTGAAATTATTTCTTCTTCGAGTTGACAACTTAAAATTCCAAACATTGCAAATAATAAGAGTAACTTAATTTTCCTAACTTTTTGTTTCACACAAGAATTTTAATTGTTTTTATAATTCTGTAATATTAATCATTTTTTATAAAAAATAACGTCATACAACTTATTAAAAATAAATAAATTTAAAAAACACACTGATAATAAATTAATTAAAAAAACAAGAATAAAATAAACGCATAAAAAAAGGCTCAGATACATCTGAGCCTTTTAAAAGTAATAAGGGTGAAAGACGGGTCTCGAACCCGCGACCTTCGGAACCACAATCCGACGCTCTAACCAACTGAGCTACAATCACCATTTGATTTTAAACAAAACATTTTTAAACTCTTTGCGAAACCGCCTTCGTTAATCCTGTTTTGCGAGTGCAAATATAGACGTTTATTACAATCTTGCAAAAGTTTTTTTTACTTTTTTACAATAAATTTTCTAAACTACTGACAGCCAAATATCTTTCTGTAGTAAAACCTTCAGCAAAATCCACACCAACAAGCCTTCCAAGGTCCTGAGCACGGTATTGAATGCTATCTAAAAAGTTTTTGGAGGTAATTGGAGTCACAGGTTCATCTGAACTTGGGTCGTAAAATTGCGTACCATACGCCAATACCGATTCCATCTTTTTATCCATAAATCCCGAAATATCCACTACAAAATCAGGTTCTATGTTTTGCCATTGTATGTAATGATACACAACCTTAGGACGCCAATGTGTTTGAACCTGTCCATCAAGTTCCGTTTCAATTTTGGATAAACCGGATAAAAAGCAAGCATCACTTACCAGCTTGCTCCCTTTACCGTGATCAATATGACGATCGGTAACAGCATTGCATAACACTATTTCGGGCTGGTACTTACGAATCATCTTTATAATCTCCATTTGATGTTTTTCATCATTCGCAAAGAAACCGTCTCTAAATCGAAGATTTTCACGTACAGCAACTCCTAATATAGCTGCTGCCTTTGCTGCTTCTGTATCGCGTATTTCGGCCGAACCACGTGTACCCAATTCGCCACGTGTCAAATCAACTATTCCAACCTTTTTTCCTAAACTTATTTCTTTTGCCAATGTACCACTACACCCCAATTCCACATCATCAGGATGCGCTCCAAAAGCCAATATATCTAATTTCATCATATTACTCTTTTAATTGTTTCCGATTTGTTCACCGTTTCAAAAAACTCGCTCTCTGGATTACTAGCTGCCGTTATACCACAACCAACAAAAATACTAGCAATGTTCTTTTCTACTTTCATACAACGCAAGTTTACAAACAAATCAGACATAGTAGTTGCTAAACCATCTAAGTTATAATTTAATTCTCCTAAAAAGCCTGCATAAAATTCCCGATTGTAATTTTCATTTCCCAATATAAAATCTTTTGCTAAAACTTTTGGAAAACCACACACCGCTGGAGTTGGATGTAATACTTCCAATATATCTTTAAAACGAGACTCATCTTCCAATTTTGCTGAAATATCCGTCTTTATGTGTACCAAATTACCCGCAGTATACGAATACGGACTTGACACCGTTTCTTCAGATACGTATTTTTTTATGTTATCCAATATAAAATCAGTAACGAGTTGTTGCTCCACTTTTTCTTTTTCACCCCACTCTTCCGAAAGTTTATCTTTTGTCTTGGTTCCAGCAAGCGCAACAGTATGAATAACATTACCATCTGCTTTTAACAACTGCTCTGGCGTTGCACCCATCCACATTCCTATTTTGGGATGGTAAAAACAATATTTAAAAGCATTCGGATAATAATGAAGTAATTTTTTAAAACTGAGTTCCACATCAAAACTTGTTAAAGTAACTTCCTCTTTCCTAGAAACTACAATTTTACTACAACTCCCCAATTCAATTTCATAGACAGCCTTGGCTACTAAAGCTTCAAAATCACTTTTCACTGCAGCAGAATAATTGTTTGCTATTGGGTTAGAAATAAATGCTGTTTTATCTATTGAATTTAGTTCTTTAATAACTTCAGAAAATTCAAGTGGAATGATTGCTTTTGTGGAATTATCAAATGAATTAAACACAAAACCGCTCTCGTTGTACTTTTCAACAAAGTACAAATGATCGTTACGCTGAAATATCCCGATGGTTTCATCAGCGATGGGTTTTGAATAAATCACAAAAGGCAATTGCTGCTTTAAATGTGTATTTAATTTTAAAAACAATTCAGTCATTTTAGCGTCGTCTTGGCAAAACCATATTCGATAATTTACATAGTGAAATCAAACTGTCGTTTTCATCAACAATTCGAATTTCCCAAAGATGTATACTTCTTCCTTTGTGAAGAATTCTTGCAGTTGCATAAACTGTCCCTTCGCGTTTACTTTTTAAATGATTGGCACTAATCTCGATACCTCTTACCTCTTGTAATTCTGGATTTACAAACATTAAAGAAGCGGCGCTACCTACACTCTCTGCAAGGGCTACACTTGCTCCTCCATGCAACAAACCCATTGGTTGGTGCACTCTTGGATTAACTGGCATTTTTGCCGTTAAAAAATCTTCTCCTGCATCAATAAATTCAATTTCCAAGGTTTCCATCAAGGTGTTTTGACACATTTTATGAAATTGTGCTAAAACTTTATCTTTATCAAACGACATATCTTTTTTTGGTAAAATTACTATATATTTTCGCTTTAAAAAAGCAACAGACTATTTCTTAACTATATTCGTTTATAATAAATAAATATTTATTTTTACCAAAATATCCTTATACCATGCTACGATACATCTTAATTATCGCTTCAATAATCACACTTACGCTAACTTCTTGCCGCAATGATTTTAACTTTGAAACCAGCACAGGAGAACTTCGTTTTTCAAGAGATACGGTTTATTTGGACACCGTTTTCACCAACACTAGTTCAAGCACTTATACTTTAAAAGTATACAACAAGAGTAACAAAAACATTTCGATTCCTAGTTTACAACTCGAAAAAGGTGAAGCATCAAATTATCGCCTGATGGTAGATGGAATGCCGGGTAAAGTGTTTCAAAACGTAGAATTATTAGCAAAAGATAGTTTGTTTGTATTTATTGAGGTAACCAGTGACGTAGCACAAGCAAACCCTACTGATTTCCTATATACCGATCGCATTCTATTCGGTACAGGAGTCGCAACACAAAAAGTGGAATTGGTAACACTCATACAAGATGCTTATTTTATTTACCCAAAACGCACGCAAAATCCAGACAACTCATACACCTATGAAGGCATTAACCTAGGTGTTGATGAAGAGGGAAACCCAATTACCATTTATGGAATGGAACTCGACGAAAATGACCCCATAAATGGCAATGAATTAGTATGGAACAATACCAAACCCTATGTTGTCTATGGCTATGCTGTGGTACCTCCTACCAAAACTTTAACAGTTGAAGCAGGTGCACGTATTCATTTTCATGCCGAATCGGGTTTAATTGTAGCGAATAATGCTTCACTAGTCGTTAACGGGGAACCTTCCCAAACCGAAGCTTTAGAAAACGAAGTCATCTTTGAAGGAGATCGTTTGGAAACAGAATACAGTGAAGTTCCTGGACAATGGGGAACTGTTTGGTTAACACAAGGCAGTCATTCAAACTCGCTTAAAAATTTAACCCTAAAAAATGCGGTTATCGGTTTGTATGTAAACGGAAACGATGGCAGTAATACTACAACCACAACATTGGATAACGTTCAAATTTACAATTGCACCAATTACGGTATTTATGCTACAACCGGTTTTATGACAGGGCAAAATGTGGTAGTTAACAACTGTGGGCAAGCTTCATTTGCCGGCTCATTTGGTGGTAGCTACGATTTTACACATTGTACTTTTGCTAATTATTGGGCAAAACCCAACCAAAATAGTGTACAACTTGACGATTATGATGGTTCTGCTACTTATGAACTAGTACAAGCTAATTTTAAAAACTGTATCATTTATGGATCAACAAACTTTGGCTTAAAGCTGAATCAAGTAAACACAAGTTTCAATTACCAATTTGAAAATTGTTTAATCAAGTTTGCCGATTTCAGCAACCAATTTACTAACGATCCGCTATATGACTTTGATGATAGTAATCATTACCTAAACTGCTTGATTGCTACCAATAATTCAATCAACAATCCTGATTTCAAAGACGCGGATAACAACGAATTAATTATAGGTGAAGATTCTGCTGCAAAAGGAGCAGCTAATTTCAATTATTCATCTGGAACTTTTGACATTTTAAACAATTCAAGAACAAACCCTTCTGATATTGGTGCCTATAATTTTATTATCTTTGAGTAAATCACTTAACTAAAATATTATGAAAAGACATTTTTTACCTGTTTTTTTAGCTGCTATTAGTTTAGTTGCTTGTAAAAAAGAAGAACCAAAAACAGAAGAAACTCCTGTAGTAACGGAAGACCTTGTTGTTGCAGAAGAAGTAGTTAATGAAACACCTCCAGACTCAGCAGCTGTCATGAAAGCTTGGAACGATTACATGACACCTTCCAAAGCTCACGAAATGCTTGCAAAAGATACTGGGATTTGGGATGCTGATATGACTTTTTGGGATCCTAATAACCCAGAACCACAAAAAGCAACTTCACAAGCGGAATACAAAATGATTTTAGATGGTAAATACCAAGAAGGTAAATTTACAGGAAAAATGTGGGGAATGGATTTTGAAGGTCGTGGATTAACTGCCTTTGATAATGCCGCTCAAGAATACATTGCAACTTGGATTGACAATTTTGGAACAGGCCTTCTAGTGACAAGAGGTGCATATGATGAAAACAGTAAAACCCTGACCATGCACGGCAACATGGTCGACCCTGTAACCAAAAAAGAGAAAAAAGTCAAAGAAGTAATTACCTATATTGATGAAGACCATCAAAAAATGGAAATGTACGATTTGAAAGACAATGGCACCGAATTTAAAACCATGGAAATCCTTTCCAAAAGAAGAAAATAACACTAAAAAAGCTGCTAAAACAAAATGGCAGCTTTTTTTTGTTTAACAAGTTAATTTTATGTTTTGAACTTCTAACTTTTTAGAATAAATTTGCACTTTAAAAACAACAACACATCCGGAGCGTACCGAACTGTTTGGAACGCAGCGGAATAAAACAATCACATACAATGATTCATTTCTTCGGAAACCAATCCAGCAAAGTTTTTGCAGTTCAATCGCAAAACGAATTATCGACAGAAGATGTTAGTAAATTAAACTGGCTTTTTGGAAATGCTCATAAAATAGATAAATCCGTTCTTGCGGATTTTTTTGTTGGACCGCGAGCGGCTATGATTACACCTTGGAGTACTAATGCTGTTGAAATCACCCAAAATATGGGAATTTCAGGAATCATTAGAATCGAAGAATTTGAAAAAGTATTGGAAAACTTTACTGATTTTGACCCAATGCTTTCTCAAAAATACACGGAATTAAACCAAGACATATACACCATCAATGTTAAACCGGAGCCTATCTTAGACATCGATGATATTGAAGCGTACAATCAATCTGAAGGCTTAGCCTTAAGTCCTGAAGAAGTAGAATACTTAAATAACTTAGCAGTAAAATTAGAGCGTAAATTAACAGATTCTGAAATTTTTGCTTTCTCTCAAGCCAATTCTGAGCACTGTCGTCACAAAATTTTCAACGGAACGTTTGTAATTGATGGAGAAGAAAAAGAAACGTCTTTATTCAAATTAATCAAAAAAACGTCTCAAGAAAATCCAAACGATATTGTTTCAGCTTATAAAGACAACGTTGCGTTCTTAAAAGGACCAAAGGTTACGCAGTTTGCACCTAAAAGTGCTGACAAACCAGATTTCTACCAAGAGAAAGAATTTGATTCTGTACTTTCATTAAAAGCAGAAACGCACAACTTCCCTACTACTGTTGAACCTTTTAACGGAGCTGCAACGGGTTCTGGAGGAGAAATCCGTGACCGTTTAGCAGGTGGACAAGGTTCATTGCCTTTAGCCGGAACGGCAATCTACATGACCGCTTATTCGCGTTTAGAAGAAAACAGAGAATGGGAAAAAGCGATGCAAGCTAGACCATGGTTGTACCAAACACCAATGGATATTTTAATCAAAGCTTCAAATGGAGCTTCTGATTTTGGTAACAAATTTGGTCAACCACTTATTACAGGTTCTGTTTTAACTTTCGAACACGAAGAAAACAACCGTAAAATTGGTTACGATAAAGTAATCATGCAAGCAGGTGGTATTGGTTACGGAAAATTAGATCAAGCTATCAAACACAAACCAAAAGAAGGTGATAAAATCGTTATTTTGGGTGGTGAAAACTATAGAATTGGTATGGGTGGTGCTGCGGTATCATCTGCAGATACTGGTGCTTTCGGTTCAGGAATTGAGTTAAACGCAATTCAACGTTCGAACCCTGAAATGCAAAAACGTGCAGCTAATGCTATTCGTGGTTTAGTGGAAAGCGATGAAAACCCAATCGTTTCGATTCACGATCATGGTGCAGGTGGACACTTGAACTGTCTTTCTGAATTAGTAGAAGAAACGGGAGGTTTAATCGATTTAGATAAATTACCTGTGGGTGACCCTACCCTATCGGCTAAAGAAATCATTGGTAACGAATCGCAAGAAAGAATGGGATTGGTTATCGGTCAAAAAGACATCGATACTTTACAACGTATTGCTGATAGAGAGCGTTCTCCAATGTATGAAGTGGGTGATGTAACAGCAGATCATCGTTTTACATTTGAATCAAAAACTACAGGTGCAAAACCTATGGATTATGCTTTAGAAGATTTCTTCGGAAGCTCTCCAAAAACTATAATGACAGATAAATCAGTTACGACAAACTATGCTGATTTAACGTATACAACTAAAGAAGTTCCAAACTACTTGAACCAAGTTTTACAATTAGAAGCTGTAGCGTGTAAAGACTGGTTAACAAACAAAGTAGACCGCTGTGTAGGTGGACGTGTTGCAAAACAACAATGTGCTGGACCATTACAATTACCTTTAAATAATGTTGGAGTTATGGCTTTGGATTTCAAAGGTAAAGAAGGTATTGCTACTACTGTTGGACACTCACCTGTTTCAGCTTTAGTAGATCCTGCTGCTGGTTCACGTAACGCTATTGCAGAGGCTTTATCAAACATTGTTTGGGCGCCATTAAAAGACAATTTAAAGTCAGTTTCTTTATCAGCAAACTGGATGTGGGCTTGTAAAAACGAAGGTGAAGATGCACGTTTATACGAAGCAGTACAAGCTTGTTCAGATTTCGCAATCGAATTAGGAATCAACATCCCTACAGGAAAAGATTCGTTATCGATGAAACAAAAATATCCAAATGATGAAGTAATTGCACCAGGTACTGTAATTATTTCAGCTGCTGGAAACTGTTCAAATATTACTAAAGTAGTTGAGCCTGTTTTAAAACGTAATGGCGGAAACATTTACTATTTAAACTTATCACAAGATTCGTTTAAATTAGGAGGTTCTTCTTTTGCGCAAATTTTAAATAAAATAGGTTCTGAAGTTCCTACAATTAAGGATGCTGCTTATTTCAAAACAGCATTCAACACTTTACAAGACTTAATCAAAGAACGTAAAATTAAAGCGGGACACGATATTGGTTCTGGAGGTTTAATTACGACTTTATTAGAAATGTCATTTGCTGATGTAAACTTAGGAGCAAACTATGACTTATCAGTTTTAGGCGAAACAGATACTGTTAAAACGTTATTCAATGAAAACATCGCTGTTGTTTTCCAAGCTGATGCAGAAGTTGAAGCTACTTTCAAAGCAAATGGTGTTGAAATTTTCAACATTGGTAACGTAGTGGAAGGTAATATGGTAACGGTAACAAATAATGCCGATACTTTTACTTTTGATGTTACAGCAACTAGAGACACTTGGTACAAAACATCTTTCTTATTAGACAGCAAACAATCTAAAAACGGAACAGCTCAAGAGCGTTACGATAATTATAAAAACCAAGCGTTACAGTTTACTTTTCCAACAGATTTTGATGGTAAAGCACCTGTAATCGACAACTCTAAACCACGTCCAAAAGCAGCTATTATCCGTGAAAAAGGAAGTAATTCGGAACGTGAAATGGCAAATGCAATGTACTTGGCTGGATTTGACGTGAAAGACGTTCACATGACGGATTTGATTTCAGGTCGTGAGACTTTAGAAGATATCCAATTCATTGGAGCTGTAGGTGGTTTCTCAAACTCTGACGTTTTAGGTTCTGCTAAAGGTTGGGCTGGAGCTTTCTTATACAACGAAAAAGCAAATACAGCATTGAAAAACTTCTTCAAGCGTGAAGATACTTTATCAGTTGGTATTTGTAACGGATGTCAATTGTTTATGGAATTAGAAGTAATTAACCCTGAGCATGAAGTTCATGGTAAAATGCACCATAACAATTCTCAAAAACACGAAAGTGGTTTTACATCGGTAACTATCCAGAAAAACAACTCAGTAATGCTTTCTACTTTAGAAGGTACTACTATGGGAGTTTGGATTTCTCACGGAGAAGGTAAATTTAAACTACCATACAGCGAAGATCAATACAACATTGTAGGTAAATATGCTTATGAAGGTTATCCTGCAAATCCTAATGGTTCTGACTTCAATACTGCTATGATGTGTGATGCAACAGGTAGACATTTGGTAACAATGCCTCACATTGAGCGTTCAATTTTCCCTTGGAACTGGGCAAATTACCCAGAAAGAGGTCAAAAAGATGAAGTTACACCTTGGGTTGAAGCTTTTGTTAACGCTAGAAAATGGATTGAAGAGAAAAACAATTAATAAAATCTTCTTTAACACATCAAAATCCCTGCAATTAAATGCAGGGATTTTTTTATATGCACGCATAATACATTGCTAATCAATTCAATACACTGAAAACCAAACATATCCATTAAGAAAACCTTAAAAAAACCATTAAATCTCTATATTTTTTTTAATTTGCATCCACTAATTTTCTAAAAATGAAAAAAATTACTAGGATTTTTGATTTTCCATATTATCAATTGGAAACGTACAATCTTACAGATGCTTTTGTAACAAAAGTAAATGGTAATTGGATTAAAACTTCTACAGCCGAATATATTGAAAAAGCTAATGCAGTTTCTAAAGCTTTACTTCATTTGGGTATAAAAAAAGGCAGTAAAATAGCATTAATATCTTCAAACAATAGAACCGAATGGAACATTATGGATATCGGTATTTCACAACTTGGCGCTGTTTCTGTTCCTATATATCCAACAATTTCTTCGGAAGAATTTGAATACATTTTCAATCATTCTGAAGCAGAACTATGTTTGGTTTCGGATGATGCATTATTTCAAAAAATAGACGCATTAAAAGGAAAACTCTCCTTTCTAAAAACGATTTATTCTTTTGATACCGTTTCAGGTTGTAAAAATTGGTCAGAATTAATTGATTTTGGAAAATCACTACATAACGATGACGAATTAGAAAACGTTAAAGCAACTGTAGCAGCAGAAGATTTAGCAACTATTATTTACACTTCTGGTACTACAGGAAAACCAAAAGGCGTAATGCTTTCCCACAATAATTTAGTAAGCGACACTTTAGCTTGTTTTAAAAGAGTTCCAATAAAACTTGGAGAAAGTAAAGCATTAAGTTTTTTACCAATTTGTCACGTATTTGAACGCGTACTTACTTACATCTATCAATATTCTGGAATTTCTATCTATTACGCTGAATCGATTGATAAAATTGCCGATAACATTAAAGAGGTTAAACCAACAGTAATGTCAGTTGTGCCACGTCTATTGGAAAAGGTATACGATAAAATTATTGAAAAAGGCACACAACTTAGCGGCATTAAAAAAGCCTTGTTCTTTTGGGCTGTCAGCTTGGGCGAAAAATACGAACCTTATGAGGCTAACGGATGGTGGTACAGATTGCAATTGAGTATCGCAAACAAACTTGTTTTAAGTAAATGGAAAGAAGGTTTAGGAGGAAAATTAGAAGTTATCGTTTCAGGTAGTGCTCCATTACAACACCGTTTGATTCGTTTGTTTACCGCTAGTCAAATGACCGTAGTTGAAGGTTATGGATTAACAGAGACATCGCCTGTAATCTCTGTAAACGACATGAGAAATAAAGGTTTTAAAATTGGAACTGTTGGAAAACCTTTAGATAATATTGAAATAAAAATTGCAGAAGATGGTGAAATCCTTTGTAAAGGTCCTATTGTGATGATGGGCTATTACAAAGACGAGGCAAAAACAGCCGAAATTATCAAAAACGGTTATTTCCACACCGAAGATATTGGAGAAATTGATGCTGATGGCTTTTTGAAAATCACCGATCGAAAAAAGGAAATGTTTAAAACTTCTGGAGGTAAATATGTAGCGCCGCAACTTTTAGAAAACAGCTTTAAACAATCACGTTTTATTGAACAAATCATGGTTGTCGGTGAAGGACAAAAAATGCCAGCTGCATTAATTCAACTTGACTTTGATTATGTTAAGGAATGGGCAAAACGCAAAAACATCAATATCGGTAACACGAATGCAGAAATCGCACAAAATCAAAATATAAAAGATCGCATTCAGCAAGTTTTAGATACTATTAATCCCAAATTTGGAAAATGGGAACAAATTAAAAAGTTTGAACTCACTCCAGATGTTTGGTCAATTGAAGGCGGACAACTTACCCCTACTTTAAAACTCAAACGAAAACAAATTTTGGCACTTTATAACGAATTATATGATAAAATCTACAACAATTAATTTTTGTAGATTTTATATATTCAACAGCAACAGCAGTATATTGATATTACAATAAAAAAAACGTTAATTATTTTTATATTTCTTTAAATTATTTTGGTTTAAATTGCAAAATCATTATTTTGCAGTACCGAAAATAATAAACCAATGAACGAAATAACACGCTTATTTGACTTTCCCTACTACCAGCTCGAAAAATACAATTTAAAAGATGCTTTAGTAACAAAATATGATGGCCAATGGATTAAAACTTCAACTCAAAAATATGTAGATGAAGCCAATAAATTATCCAGAGCACTACTCCGAATGGGAGTTGAAAAAAATCAAAAAATTGCTATTATCTCTTCCAATAACCGAACAGAATGGCATATTTGTGATACCGGTATTTTACAGACAGGTGCACAAACAGTTCCAATTTATCCAACCATTTCAGCGGAAGATTACGAATATATTTTAAATCATTCCGAATCAACTTACTGCTTTATTTCTGATGAAGAAATTTTTCAAAAATTAAAGGCTATAAAACACAATGTACCTTCCTTAAAAGAAATATATTCTTATGTTGATATTGAAGGGTGTAAAAATTGGAATGAAGTTTTAGCATTAGGAGTAGACACATCCAATCAAGATGATGTTACTGCTAGAAAAGAAACGATAAAATCAGATGATTTAGCCACAATCATTTATACATCAGGAACTACTGGAAGACCTAAAGGTGTAATGCTGACACATGAAAACATAGTTTCAAACGTATTAATGAGTGCTGTAAGAGTTCCTTTTGAACCAGGACAATTTAGAGCCATGAGTTTCTTACCGATTTGCCATATTTTTGAACGAATGCTAACCTATTTGTATCAATATTATGGAGTATCGATTTATTTTGCAGAAAGCATTGAGAAAATTTCCGATAATTTAAAAGAAGTACATCCAAATGTAATGACTGTAGTACCACGTTTATTGGAAAAAGTTTACGACAAAATTTATGCAAAAGGTACAGAATTAACGGGTATTAAAAAGAAACTATTCTTTTGGGCTATCGACTTAGGAATGCAATACAAACCTTATGAAGAAAATGGATGGTGGTATGAAAAACAATTGGGGATTGCACGAAAACTCATTTTTTCAAAATGGCAGGAAGCTTTAGGAGGCGAATTAAAACTTTTAGTTACTGGAAGTGCCGCTTTACAACCACGCCTTACAAAAGTATTTACTGCTGCTGGTATTCCCGTTATGGAAGGCTATGGACTAACAGAAACTTCTCCCGTTATATCAGTAAACGACATGCGCAATAGAGGATTCAAAATCGGAACTGTTGGTAAAGTTTTAGACGGTGTTGAAGTTAAAATTGCAGAAGATGGTGAAATCCTTTGCAAAGGTCCAAATGTTATGATTGGCTACTACAAAGATGAAGAAAAAACTAACGAAGCGCTAAATGGAGGGTATTTCCATACAGGTGATATTGGTGAAATAGACGCAGAAGGCTTTTTAAAAATTACAGACCGAAAAAAAGAAATGTTCAAAACTTCTGGTGGTAAATATATAGCACCTCAACTTTTAGAAAACACCTTTAAACAATCTCGCTTTATAGAGCAAATTATGGTTATTGGCGAAGGGCAAAAAATGCCTGCCGCTTTCATTCAACCTAATTTTGAATTTGTAAAAGAATGGGCGAACCTTAAAAAAATAAACATTGGCTCAACCAATGAAGAAATAGTTGCTAACAAAGATGTAATTGCACGTATACAAGAAGAAATAGACAGTGCAAATGAAAAATTTGGAAATTGGGAAAAGGTAAAACGTTTTGAACTTACTGCAGACGTTTGGTCAATTGATGCCGGACAACTTACCCCAACCTTAAAGCTAAAAAGAAAAGTAATTAAAGAAATGTATAGCGATTTATACGATAAAATTTACAACAACTAAATAACAATAATACAGCTAATAATACGTTTACTATTAAAACATTACCTTTGTATTAACAAAGAATTTTAATTTAAACCCCAATATTATGAAAAAAGCAATTTTATTATTAGCTGTATTATTTTCTTTTTCCATCGCTGTTGTTTCCTGCGACGATAACGATGACACACAAAAAAGCTATCCTTACAGTGTTCGTTTAACAGATGCCCCAGGCCCTTATGATGAAGTTAATATCGATATTCAAGGTGTCGAAATTATAGGTAATGGTGGAAATGTTATGCTTTCTACTACAACAGGAATTTACGATTTACTTGAACTTTCAAGTGGTGTTGAAACAACTATCTCAAATGACACTTTATTTAGTTCAAAAATTAATCAAGTACGTTTAATCTTAGGAACTGAAAACACAGTTGTAATAGACGGAGTAACCTACCCTCTTGAAACACCTAGTGCACAACAATCTGGATTAAAACTATTAGTAAATCAAACTTTAGAACCTGGAGCACAAAACAGCATTCTTATTGACTTTGATGCAAATAAATCAATCGTTGTAAACGGAAATGGCACCTACAGCCTTAAACCAGTTTTACGCACAATCGATTTAAGTACAACTGGAACAATTGAAGGAACTATTTCTCCAGTAGGTACAATGGCAACAGTTGAAGTTACTTCTTCTACAGGTGAAACATATTACACTAACGTAAAAGATGATGGTACTTTTAAAATTTTAGGTTTACCTGCAGATACTTATTCTGTAACAATTACTCCAGAAGAGCCTTTCTTACCTGTTACTGTTACTGACATTGATGTAGTAGTTGGTGAAATTTCTATAGTTGCCGAAATAATTTTAGAATAAGATTTGGATATCTTTTAAAAAAAATATTAAAAAATTTAAAAAATACTATGCGTGCATAGTATTTTTTTTTATATTTGATTTATCAAACAACACAAACCAAACATGAAAGACAAAACAATTGATTATATCCTTCGAGCAACTTGGCAAGCTGTCGCTAGGATGTATAACGAAGAAGCATCTAAATATGGTGCTACTATGGCAACAGGTTTTGCCCTTCTTAGCATCGATAGAGAAAAAGGAACACCTTCCACAGCTCTAGGACCTAAAATGGGAATGGAACCTACTAGTTTGACACGTACATTAAAATCAATGGAAGATAAAGGTTTAATTGTTCGAAAAAAAAACCCAGCAGACGGTAGAGGTGTTTTAATTCATCTAACCGCGGATGGCAAGGAAAAAAGAGAACTATCAAAAAACACGGTTTTAAAGTTTAACGAGACCATACGTGAGCATGTTTCCGATGAAAAATTACTCCACTTTATGGAGGTTGCAGAAGTAATCAACGATTTAATTTCAGATAAAAAAATATTTAACGACAACGCATTAGAAAATAAATAATCAAACAGATGAAACGAAATATTAAAAAAGTTGCTGTTATTGGTTCAGGAATTATGGGAAGTGGAATTGCATGCCACTTTGCCAACATCGGTGTAGAAGTTTTACTTTTAGACATTGTACCGCGAGAATTAACAGAAGCTGAACAAAAAAAAGGGTTAAAATTAGAGAGCAAAGTAGTTAGAAATCGTATTGTAAATGATCATTTAGTCCATGCTTTAAAATCAAAACCTTCTCCTATTTATCATCAAAGTTTTGCCAACAGAATTACAACAGGTAATACAACAGATGATATGGCAAAAATTGCCAATGTCGATTGGATTATTGAAGTTGTAGTAGAACGCTTAGACATAAAAAAACTTGTCTTTGAACAAGTTGAAAAATATAGAAAACCAGGAACTTTAATTACATCAAACACCTCTGGAATTCCTATTCAATTTATGAGTGAAGACAGAAGTGAAGATTTCCAAAAACATTTTTGTGGTACGCACTTCTTCAACCCTGCGCGTTACCTGAAATTATTTGAAATTATTCCTGGTCCACAAACATCACAAGAAGTTTTAAATTTCCTAAACGGTTATGGTGAAAAATTCTTAGGTAAAACTTCAGTTGTTGCCAAAGACACTCCAGCATTCATTGGAAATAGAATCGGAATCTTCGGAATTCAAAGTTTATTCCATCAGGTAAAAGAAATGGGATTAACGGTTGAAGAGGTTGATAAATTAACAGGACCTGTAATTGGACGTCCAAAATCAGCTACTTTCAGGACTGTTGACGTTGTAGGTTTGGATACCTTAGTACACGTTGCAAACGGAATTTTTGAAAATTGCCCAAATGATGAATCGCATGATTTATTCAAATTACCAGATTTCATCAACAAAATGATGGAAAACAACTGGCTAGGTAGTAAAACGGGGCAAGGTTTTTACAAAAAAGAAGGTAAAGACATTCTTGCTTTAGATTTAGACACGTTAGAATACAGACCAAGCAAAAAAGTTTCTTTTGCTACTTTAGAATTAACAAAAACTATCGATAAACCGATTGACCGTTTTAAAGTTCTCGTAAAAGGAAAAGATAAAGCAGGTGACTTTTATAGAAAGAATTTTGCTTCCATGTTCCAATATTGTTCAAACCGTATTCCTGAAATCACAGAAGATTTCTACAAAATTGACGATGCGATGAAAGCGGGGTTTGGCTGGGAAAACGGTCCATTCGAAATTTGGGATGCTATTGGTGTTGAAAAAGGAATCGAATTGATGAAAGCAGAAGGATATACACCAGCTTCTTGGGTTATTGAAATGATTACTTCAGGTAACACTTCTTTTTATAGTGTAAAAGATGGTGCAACTTACTTCTACTCTACTGCTTCTAAAAAAGCTGAAAAAGTTCCAGGTCAGGATGCATTTATTATTTTAAACAATATTCGCGAAAGCAAAAAAATATGGAATAACAGCGATGCTGTAATTACCGATTTAGGAGATGGTATCATCAACTTAGAGTTTACTTCAAAAATGAATTCTATAGGAGCTGGAGTATTGCAAGGAATCAACAAAGCAATTGACATTGCTGAAAAAGAATACAACGGATTGGTTATCGGAAATCAAGGTGCAAATTTCTCAGTAGGAGCAAATTTGGGAATGATTTTCATGATGGCTGTTGAACAAGAGTATGACGAATTAAACATGGCTATCAAAATGTTCCAAGATACCATGATGCGCTGTCGTTATTCAGCAATTCCAGTAATTGCCGCTCCACATGGAATGACATTAGGTGGTGGCTGTGAGTTAACCATGCATGCAGACCGAGCAGTTGCTGCTGCTGAGACGTATATTGGTTTAGTAGAATTTGGAGTTGGTGTTATCCCTGGTGGTGGAGGTTCAAAAGAAATGGCCTTAAGAGCTGCCGATTTATTCCGTAAAAACGATGTAGAATTGAATGTATTACAAGAGTACTTCTTAACAGTAGGTATGGCAAAAGTGGCTACATCTGCTTATGAAGCTTTTGATACGGGTGTATTACAAAAAGGAAGAGATATCGTTGTGGTTAATAAAGACCGTCAAATTGCTACAGCTAAACAAGTGGCATTAC
Organism: Flavobacterium chuncheonense; assembly: GCF_042686145.1. Lineage (NCBI taxonomy): Bacteria > Pseudomonadati > Bacteroidota > Flavobacteriia > Flavobacteriales > Flavobacteriaceae > Flavobacterium > Flavobacterium chuncheonense. The sequence goes on from NZ_JBHUPC010000012.1 coordinate 133,278, forward strand.
AAATGGCAGAGCAAGGCTATACACAAGCACCTAGAAGAAAAGATATTAAAGTATTAGGAAAACAAGCTTTAGGCATGTTCTTGGTAGGAACTGATAGTATGGAAGCTGGAAAATACATTTCAGAGCACGATAAAAAAATTGCCAACAAACTAGCTTATGTAATGGCGGGTGGTGATTTATCAGAACCTACATTAGTAACAGAGCAATATTTATTGGATTTAGAAAGAGAAGCCTTTTTATCCCTTACAGGTGAGCGAAAATCATTGGAAAGAATTCAATATATGTTAACAAAAGGGAAACCATTAAGAAACTAAAAAAATTATGAAAACAGCATATATAGTAAAAGCATACAGAACAGCAGTTGGTAAAGCTCCAAAAGGTGTTTTTCGATTCAAAAGACCCGATGAGTTAGCTGCTGAAACCATTGAGCATATCATGAAGGAAGTTCCAAATCTTGATAAAGCTCGTATTGACGATGTAATGGTAGGTAATGCCATGCCAGAAGCAGAACAAGGATTAAATATGGGACGTTTAATCTCTTTAATGGGATTAAAAGTAACAGATGTTCCAGGTGTAACCGTAAACCGCTATTGCGCATCTGGGATTGAAACTATCGGTATGGCAACAGCAAAAATTCAAGCCGGTATGGCTGATTGTATTATTGCAGGTGGTGCTGAAAGTATGAGTTACATTCCTATGGGAGGTTATAAACCAACACCAGATTATCGTGTAGCCAAAGAAGGACATGAAGATTACTATTGGGGAATGGGACTTACTGCAGAGGCCGTAGCCAACCAATTTAAAGTATCGCGTGAAGATCAAGATGAATTTGCTTATAACTCACACATGAAAGCCTTAAAAGCACAAGCTGAAGGCCGTTTTGATAGCCAAATTGTACCTATTACAGTTGAAGAAACTTTCGTAAACGAAAATGGCAAAAAAGAAACCCGTTCATATGTAGTTAGTAAAGATGAAGGGCCGAGAGCTGGTACATCTGTAGAGGCTCTTGCAAAATTACGTCCTGTATTTGCTGCAGACGGTAGTGTTACGGCAGGTAACTCTTCACAAATGAGTGATGGCGCAGCATTTGTATTGGTAATGAGCGAAGCAATGGTAAAAGAATTAAACCTTGAGCCTATTGCACGTTTGGTAAACTTCGCTTCTGCGGGTGTTGAACCTCGTATCATGGGTATTGGACCAGTAAAAGCAATTCCAAAAGCTTTACAACAAGCGGGTTTAAAACAATCAGACATTGATTTAATTGAGCTTAATGAGGCTTTTGCATCACAATCCTTAGCTGTAATGCGTGAATTAGATTTGAATCCTGAAATCGTTAACGTAAATGGTGGAGCTATTGCATTAGGTCACCCTCTAGGTTGTACAGGAGCAAAACTATCAGTTCAGTTATTTGACGAAATGCGCAAACGTGGAAATGCAAAATATGGTATGGTAACCATGTGTGTTGGTACTGGTCAAGGTACTGCAGGAATTTATGAATTTTTAAAATAACAATATAAAAATACAATCATGGCAGATATTATCAGAGGAGGTCAATTCCTTGTTAAGGAAACAAAATGTGAAGATATCTTCACACCTGAAGATTTTTCAGAAGAGCAAATTATGATGCGTGATTCGGTAATCGAATTCGTAGACAAAGAGTTATGGCCAAACAAAGAACGTTTTGAAAAGAAAGATTACGCACTTACCGAAGAAGTAATGCGTAAAGCTGGTGATTTGGGTTATCTAAGTGTTGCCGTACCTGCTGCTTATGGTGGTATGGAAATGGGCTTTACAAACACTGTTTTAGTGTGTGATTATATTTCTGGTGCAACAGGATCTTTTTCTACTGCATTTGGAGCACATACAGGGATAGGAACTATGCCAATTACCTTATACGGTACAGAAGCACAAAAACAAAAATACGTTCCAAAATTAGCCTCTGGTGAGTGGTTTGGCGCATACTGTTTAACAGAGCCTGGAGCTGGATCTGATGCTAACTCAGGAAAAACAAAAGCCGTTTTATCGGAAGATGGTACGTATTACAGCATTACAGGGGGTAAGATGTGGATTTCAAATGCAGGATTCTGTAAGCTATTCATCGTATTTGCTCGTATTGAGGATGACAAAAATATTACAGGTTTTATTGTAGAAAATGATCCATCAAACGGAATTTCATTAGGTGATGAAGAACACAAATTAGGTATTCGTTCCTCTTCAACACGTCAGGTTTTCTTCAACGAAACGAAAGTACCTGTAGAAAACATGTTGGCAGGTCGTGGCGAAGGTTTTAAAATTGCCATGAACGCCCTAAATGTTGGACGTATCAAATTAGCAGCTGCTTGTTTAGAAGCACAAAGAAGAACAATTTCTGGTGCTGTTAAATATGCCAACGAAAGAGTACAGTTTAAAACTCCAATTTCAAGCTTTGGAGCTATTCAAGCTAAATTAGCTGAAATGGCGGCAAGTGCCTATGCAGGTGAAAGTGCCACTTATAGAGCTGCAAATGATATTGAAACACGCATCAACATCAGAACACAAGAAGGTAATTCACATCAAGAAGCTGAATTAAAAGGGGTTGAAGAATTTGCTATCGAATGTTCAATCTTAAAAGTAGCGGTTTCTGAAGATGTACAAAACTGTACGGATGAAGGTATCCAAATTTTTGGTGGTATGGGATTCTCTGAAGACGCACCAATGGAAAGTGCTTGGAGAGATGCTCGTATTGCTAGAATTTATGAAGGTACTAATGAAATCAACAGAATGTTATCTGTAGGTATGCTTGTTAAGAAAGCAATGAAAGGTCACGTTGACTTATTAGGTCCAGCGATGGCTGTAGCCGAAGAGTTAATGGGTATTCCTTCTTTTGACATTCCTGATTATACAGAGCTTTTTGCTGAAGAAAAAGAAATGATTGGCAAATTGAAAAAAGTATTCTTAATGGTTGCTGGTGCTGCGGTACAAAAATATGGACCAGAATTGGAATCGCACCAACAATTATTAATGGCTGCTGCTGATATTTTAATTGAAATTTACATGGCTGAAAGTACTATTTTGAGAACTGAAAAATTAGCGAAGAAAGAAGGAGCTGATAACGTTCAAGAACAAATTGCTATGGCTCAGTTGTATTTATACCACGCTGTTGATACAATTAATCAAAAAGGAAAAGAAGGAATCGTTTCATTTGCAGAAGGTGATGAACAACGCATGATGTTAATGGGATTAAAACGATTTACGAAATATACTAATATGCCTAATGTAGTAGGCTTAAGAGAAAAAATTGCTGCTAAATTAATTAGCGAGAATAAATATTGTTTCTAATTTACAGCAAGGTTTTGGTTTAGTTTGTTTGAAAAAACCCACTCTTTGAGTGGGTTTTTTGTATTTTTAACTTAAAGTATTTAAACAGGGAAGAAATCGTTATTATTTTCATTTTCTTCCTCAACCTTCTTTGTTTTACGTTCGTTTTTATCTGTTTTATTAAATATAAGTCCTATCATCATAAAAAGTGCAGACAAAGCAATAACTTGAATAATTAAGGCTCTGTTTACAAGTGGAATTTTACTATCTTCAGGTATTCTTAAAAATAATAAAATAGTAATCAAGCCTCTAGGTGCAATGAAAAGTAAAGGCATTAATTTAACCTTAAACACTTTTAATTGAATGGCGCGAACTAAATAGATAACAACCATAATTCCAACCGCTAATTCAAAGGTATGAGGGTTTAAAATATCCTCTGTTTTCATCAAAAAACCAAACAATAAAAAGAACAACGAACGAACCAAAAAGGCTGCTTCTGCAATAAGTTCTTTAAACTTGTGAACTTCTTTTTCCAAAGTAATTGGCTTCAATTGCTTTATCAATTTAAAACGGGATAATTCATCAAAATTCCCCATTAGTAAACCGAAAAGCATAATGAAAATTAATGCTGGTAAATGATAAATTTCAGAAACAGCAAAAATCAATATGATTAAAAGTACTATTGGAGCAAACTTTACGTGGTGGTCAATTCTACCTAATAAAAAAGCTAAAAAAGCTGTCGCTACAAAGGAAATCAACAACATTATCAAAATTTGTAACCCAAAATGTCCAACCGTTTCAAAATTGATAACTGAATTTAAAGCGATGAAATTAAAAAGTAACACCCCCACAATATCAGACAAGCTACTCTCGTAAATGGCAAACTCTTTGTTGAATAAACTAAGGTTTCCAACACTTGAAATTGCAATAGCACTACTAATGATACACAAAGGAATAGCATTAACCAATCCATCTTTATAACTCGCATCTAGAAAATAATAAAAGAAGTGTCCGATTGCAAAAGCAGTAACGATTAACGGTACAATTGCAGTAACTAAAGTTTTGGTAACAAAGGGTAATTTTCGTTTGTTCAATTCTAGTTCTAATGACCCTTCCAATACAATTAATACCAATCCTAGCGTTCCGAAAAAAGGCAATAACGGATTCAAATCAGGGATTTTTATATGAATAATTTCCGTCACTTGTTTTACCACCCAGCCCAATAACAACAGTAAAATTACCGATGGTATTTTGGTTTTAGAAGAAGTGATGGTAAACGCATATGCCAATAAAAGCAATACGCAAATTGTAACAATTATAGCAAAATTCATATAAAAAATATTTTAGGCAAGATAGAAATAGTTTTAGTAATTTAACATTAATGAACTCATATTTTTTTAAATTTGTTCCAACTTTTGAAGCATGATAAACCCTTCTGCAAACGGCTGGATTGATAAGTTTTTTCAAGAAAATAAAACTAATTTTATTGATTATAATCATCAGTACGATTCCTTCTACTTTGACATCAGAAAATCGGGGTTTGTGTATGGCCACACACTTACTTTAAATTTAAAAGAGCCATTTTCGTTAGAAGGTTTGTCTAATGATGAAGTTACCAAATTGGCATTACTTAACGCTTTATATTCTATTTACAGAATTGCTAAAAAAGAGCCTACAAAAGAGGCTTTTTTGAAAACAGTGGAGCAATTTTATAATACCATTTTACTGGACAATTATGCTTTTTTGAAAGCTTTTTTACCTAGTGGTAGTACTACAAGTAAGTTAGAGTCTATTTTTGCCAATCGTATCCAAACGAATGATAATTTTTTCAGCAAAAGTTTTTCACATATCCTTACCAATGCGTTACTTTTTATTGATGTTTTGGCTTTTAATTCTTTTTTGGAAAACAATACTTTATCGCCAAAATACTTAAAAGATTTAGAACTTACGTGCATCAAAATAATTACGCTTGCTTTTCACATAAAGACCAACAAAAGCAAATATGATGTTCATTTGGTAAAGTTATTTGAAAATTCAATTCGTTACACCAAGTTTGCTACCATTGAACATCCAACATTAAACAATATCAATTTTGATCATTTTAAATACGATATTGAAAAACTCTATTTGTTAGATGTTACAGAAATGGCAATATGGAGTGATGCAACTCTGGAATATACCGAGTTAGAATTTTTAAATGATATCATTCGAAAAACAAAATTATCAGACGATAAACTACACGAGAGTTTAAGTACCATTAATTGGTTTATTTCAAATTATAAAAATGAAATACCTTATTTCAACTACTCGCATCCTGTAAAGCATTTTTACGATCAAACCAATCGTACGGTAACCAAATTAATTACCCGAAATAAAAAAAGGCTAACAAAAGAAATTAAAGAAAGTAAAGAATTGATGTATTTGTTAGCCAAATCAACAAATAAAGAGTTGAGTGCAGAGGAAAAAAAGAAAGTAAAAAAACAGCTACTTGATATCTGTAAAACCATACCATCGTTAACTATTTTTTTACTTCCAGGAGGTGGAATTTTATTACCAATTTTGATAAAATACATTCCACAATTATTACCTTCAGCTTTTAATGAAAATCTAGACGATTAGAATTTCAACTGGTAAACGTTATCTAAATCTTTATCCGAACTAAAGTTTAAGCCTAAATCTGTTACATACCCAGAGTTCAATCCGTAAACCCACCCGTGAATTGTTAAATCTTGCTTTTTGTTCCAAGCAGCTTGAACAATTGATGTTTTCGCTAAATCATAAACCTGTTCTTTAACGTTTAGTTCTACAAATCGGTTAAATCGAGCATTCTCATCCGCAATACCATCCAATTCTGCTTGATTTAAACGGTAAACATCTTTTATATGACGAATCCAGTTGTCAATAATACCTATTGAACTATTCCCCATAGCAGCTTTAACTCCTCCACAACCATAGTGACCACAAACTATTACGTGTTTCACTTTTAATGCATTAACCGCATAATCCAATACGCTTAACATGTTCATATCAGAATGAATAACCATATTAGCAATATTACGATGTACAAAAACTTCACCTGGCTCTGCTCCTATAATTTCATTTGCCGGTACACGGCTATCAGAACATCCTATCCACAACAAAGGTGGCTGTTGTCCTTCTGCTAAGTTGTTAAAATAATCAGGGCTGATTTTCAACTTATCCTCAACCCATTTTTTATTATTGTCTAAAATTTTCTCGTAAAAATTACTCATTTATTTCATTAATTATGTTTTTGTCTTCATTTTTAGCCTCACTTATGTATTCAATTCTATCATCCTGTGAGTTTTCTATGTTGTACTTGTCTTTGAAACCTATCAACGTTAAATCAATATCTTTAGTATCTACCGTAACATCTCTAAAATCTTTAATTACTTCTAAAACATCATAATCAATATAATTGGTCAAAGAAGCGTCGATTATTACTTTTGATTTTCTAGGAATTTCACTTAAAGTTTTCTTTATTGCAGCTTTATTCAAAAATGATACTTCTTGTGCTAAGTGAATTTCAATAAGATCTCCTTTATGATACTTTTCTTTATTAAAATGGTACGCTATTTTAAGATTTTCGTACAATAAAAATAAGATACTTACGACAAATCCAATTGCTACTCCTTTTAACAAATCAATAAAAACTACAGCTAATACTGTTACGATAAAAGGAACAAATCGAGCCATACCATTATTAAATAAGTGAATAAAACTAGCTGGTTTAGCCAATTTATAACCAATCATTAAAAGTACTGCCGCTAATGCAGATAATGGAATCTTATTTAAAAGAAAAGGTAACGCTAATACACATAATAAAAGTAAAATACCATGAAAAATTGTTGCCAACTTGGTTTTTCCACCAGAATTTATATTTGCAGAAGAACGTACCACAACTGAAGTCATCGGTAATCCTCCAAGTAATCCGCTGATAATATTTCCAATTCCTTGAGCTTTCAATTCTCTATTCGTATTCGTAAAGCGTTTCCAAGGATCTAATTTATCAGTAGCCTCTATACACAATAAGGTTTCAATTGAAGCTACAATTGCCAAAGTAACAGCTACTGTCCATACTTTTACATTAGTAAAGGCACTTACTGCTGGCAAAGAAAAACCACTTTGAATCTCATCAAAACTAGGTAAGTTTACCAAATGTGATTTTGAAATTATGGCCAAATTAGAACCGGTTTGAATAAACAATTCATTTGCAAGGATACTCACTATAACAACAACAAGTGCACCTGGAAGTAATTTTAAGCGTTTCAAAACAGGTACCTTTTCCCATACAATTAAAATTCCCAACGATAACAATGCAATTAATAAAGCTCCTAAATGAATATAGTTTATTGATTCTATTAATGTGTCAAAAGTGTTATGCCCTGATTTTTCAATGAAAAAGAAATCTCCTTCATTGTCAACATCGTGACCAAAAGCGTGAGGAATTTGCTTCAAAATAATAATGATTCCAATTGCTGCTAACATCCCTTCGATAACAGAAGTTGGAATATAATTTGACAAAGCTCCGGCTTGTAAAAACCCCAAAACTACTTGTATAACACCAGCAAGTATTACAGCAACCAAGAAAATTTCGAATGACCCTAAATCTGTAATAGCTGTTAAAATAATAGCTGTTAAACCAGCTGCTGGTCCTGAAACACTTAAATTAGAATTACTAAAAAAACCAACAACTATTCCTCCAATAATTCCAGCTATAATCCCCGAAAACAGGGGAGCCCCAGATGCCAATGCAATACCCAAACACAATGGTAATGCTACTAAAAAAACTACTAAACCAGAAGCTAAATCACCTCTTACGTTAGAAAAAAGATTATTCATAAAACGATATATAATATTAATACTTTATGGGGACACCCCCATACTAAATGGAAAATATTATACACGTTCAGGAGGAGGTAAGAAAATATTATTTGTCCAATTGGTAAACTTCAAAACATTACATATACTAAAGTTGTCTTTTTTAAGAAAAGTAAATTTTAAAGCCTCTGGTATAGAGAAAAGTATGGGAAGCATTTTTATTTCATTAAATGAAACATGATTTTCTTCCTCTTCTGCTAAATTGTAAAAATAAGACGTGTCAATATCGCTATCAATACTACTCAATAAGGTAGGGGTAGCCAAAAAAGATAGAAATAAAATTAATACTATTTTTACTCGCAATTGCATAGATCAAATGTACCAATTTTAAAATTTACTTTCCTTAATTTTTATAAATAAATCAGGCAGCAACTTATATTTCGTCTTCCATCCAAGCTTTAAGCATCCAAATGGTTTTTTCTTGCTCTGCAATAAAATCACTCATCATAGAATTAGTTCCTTCATCATTAATATTACCAGAAGCTTCCAAAATTTTACGCTCAATACCCAATAAATCACTCAATGAATCTATTATAAGTTGAATAGCTTCTTCGTCTCTGGAAATATTCTTTCCAATTGTTAATCTATTATGTTCAATATAATCTGCAAATGTGTGCAAAGGAGAACCGCCAAGTGTTAAAACACGCTCTGCAATCAAATCAATTTTCAATTGGGAATCATTGTAAAATTCTTCAAATTTAACATGAAGATCAAAAAAACGTTTTCCTCTAATATTCCAATGTAAACCTCTCAAATTCTGGTAATAAATTTGAAAATTAGCCAGTAAAATATTCAAATCGTTTACCAATTCTTTTGTCTCTACAACAGGTAATCCTAATGTGTTCATTTTCATAATTATAGTAGTTTTTTAAATTTCTTAAACAAATTTAAGGAAAAATTAACCGCTCTATTTATAAATCAAATTGATAGTTTTTATATTTTTATCAAAAAAATTGATACAATGACCATAACGCAACTACACTATGTTTTAGCTGTTGCAGAACATAAAAACTTTACTCTTGCTGCTGAAAAATGCTTTGTTACCCAACCAACCTTAAGCATGCAGATTCAAAAACTTGAAGAAGAATTAGGTGTTTTAATATTCGACAGAAGTAAAAAGCCTATTTTTCTAACAGAAATTGGAGAAAAAATAGTAACACAAGCTAAAAATATTGTTAATGAAGCTGGGCGTATTAAAGATATTGTAGACCAGCAAAAAGGATACATAGGAGGAGAATTTAAAGTAGGTATTATTCCTACTATTACTCCTACCCTTTTGCCAATGTTTTTAAATAATTTCATCAATAAATACCCAAAAGTAAATTTGATTATTGAAGAATTTACTACTGAAGAAATTATTACCAAATTAAAAAATGGACATCTTGATTGCGCAATTGCTGCAACTCCACTCGAAATTGACAACCTAAAAGAAGTGGTTCTATATTACGAACCATTTGTTGCTTACATCCCAGAAAATCATAAAGGTGCCGATAAAACTGAAATTACTATAGATGATCTGGAGCTTGATCATATTCTTTTGTTACAAGATGGACATTGTTTTCGAAATGGAATTCTGAATCTTTGCAAAAACAACAAATTTATAGCAGAAAGCCACTTCCAAATTGAAAGCGGAAGTTTCGAAACCCTTATAAAACTGGCTGATGAAGGATTAGGCACTACCCTTTTACCTTACTTACACACTTTGGATTTAAATGAAAGCAACAAACACAAACTTCGTCCATTTGCAAATCCTAAACCAGCTCGAGAAGTAAGCCTTATATACCCTAAAAATGAATTAAAAATTCAAATCATCAATGCTTTACGTGACACCATATCGGGGGTTGTAAGAGGAGCAATTGCTTTTAGTGATGTTGAAATTATAAGCCCTAAATTACAAAAATAAAAAAGGTATGCTTTCGCATACCTTTTATTAATTAATATAAATTAAGCACTGCCTTAATTCTGGTTTCTCTTCAGTGAATTGTAATAGCCAATTTCTTAATTGGTCAATTTCATAAGGCAATAACACTTTAATTGCTTTTTCAAGTTCTTTACAAAATAATTTAGGGTCAAAACTTACTCTTTCAAGTATAGCTTTTGTATAGGAAAACATTGTTCTAGACATGCTCATACAAAAATTGGTTAGACATTGGGATAAGAACGTGATGTAAATATACAATTTTTTTTAATCGCTAAAATTTTATTTATGTTAAAGAAATTGCTAAAAATTTATTAAAATTTTAAAAATAAAACACTTAATCATTTTATTTATAATTAAAAAAGACTCTCGATTACATTTTTACCGCCCTCAACATTTCACGTTTTCCTGGTGCACCAGGCAATTTTTCGGTCGTAAAACCTACTGCTTCCATAGCTTTTTTAATTACAGTACGACAAGCGTAAGTAACCAAAACACCATTAGGCTTAAGTGCTGTATGCATCTTTCTAAAAATTGCTTCTTCCCATAACTCAGGCTGAACTGTAAATCCGAAAGCATCAAAATAAATAAAATCAAACTGTTCTCTATCATCAATTTCATTGAAAAACTGCTTTCGTTTAGTAAGTTCAAAAGTAGGCGTTAACTTTGATTGTATATCCCAATCTAAAGTATGCATTACATCAAAAACTGAACTGAATTCAACCGCTTCTAATTCATTTACATAATTCAATAATTGCACTTCCTCTTTTGCAATTGGATATGCCTCTACTCCAACATAATGCACAGATTGATTCTTTTTTTGTGCTTCTAAAAAAGTAATAAAGCAATTTAAACCTGTTCCAAATCCAATTTCTAAAATAGAAACTTGCTTCCCATTAAATAACGAAAGACCATTTTTTATAAATACATGTTTTGCCTCTTGAATAGCACCGTGTTTAGAATGATAACTTTCATTCCATTCCGGTAAATGAATGGTTGTAGAACCATCTTGAGTAATAATAATTTCTCTTTTCAAAAGAGTTGATTTAATTATTGATTGATATATAATTTTTTAATCTTAGGAATAGGACCACCGCACTTCACCTCATGACAAGCAATACAAGCTTTAATTCCATTATTAAAATGCTCCTTTGCATTTTCTGGGTCATTATAAATCATCTCTTGTGATTTAATAAAGACAGCCGCTTGTGTCTTAAAGAAATCATCTTTATCCGTCTCATCGGTTAGCACAGCACTGTGAATACGCATGAAATGTTGCGGAAACTGTCCAATAGTATCTCCTTTAATAATACGCTCTTTTAAACGCTGATTATCGACATACATTTGCTCCATTAAAGCGGCCATTTCTGACATTTCGTACATCTCAAACCCTTCCTCATTTTTTGCAGCTGTTTCAGTATTGCAATCTGCTTCAGACTGATTTTTACAACTAAACAACCCTAAAACCGTTATAAACAATAATGCTTTTTTCATTATTTTGAAATTAAAACACCATCAGCCATGAATGCATAAGTTACTTTTGGAGCTGTAATGCTATCGATTGCTTCTTGTGATTTCCCTTCGTCTTTCGCATAATGCTTTAGCTCATCAACACTTACAACACTCACGTAAGCTTTACCATTTACAATAGCTTCTTTTTCTTGAGCATTTTTAGGAACAAAAAAAGCGTAATCTTTAAATTTCACAAATGATTGCTGCTCTTCTCCAAGACTCAATGTCATCCAACATCCTTTTTTCTGACAAACATCATTTATCGAAGATTTAAATTTTACTGCAATAGTATCACCTTCTTTTAAAGTTGAAAATTTATCCATCATTTCTGCACTTGACAATGCTCCTTCAGAAGAAATAGAATCTCCAAACACAACATACTCCTTAACATTTTGAATATCTGACACTTCTGTATTGTTTTCAACTTTTTTATCACCGCAACTAAATAAAATCATAGATAATGCAGCAAAACCTACTATTTTTTTCATATTTTAAATTTATTTGTTTGATTTGATACAAAAATAATTTTTTTATCCAATTAACACCTTTTTATTTTGTTAATAATCCATTTAATATTTTTAAAAGTTTACTAAAAATCAAGTGTAAAATTTGCTAATTTTGCACCGTAAATTAAAAGGGGTACAATTTACAGTAAAAATTACCCTACCAACCTTTTAAAAACCAAGCAATGGAACTAAAAACAATTGAAAATATTGATATTGTAAAATCAAGTACAACAAAAATAAATGAAGTGGATTTTGACAACATTTCGTTTGGCAATACGTTCACTGATCATATGTTAATTTGTGATTATGCAAATGGCGAATGGCAAAAACCAATCATCCAACCATATGCACCATTCACAATTGATCCATCTGCAAAAGTATTTCACTATGGACAAGCAATTTTTGAAGGTATGAAAGCCTACAAGGATGAGCAAGACGATGTATGGTTGTTTCGTCCGGAAGAAAACTTCATGCGTTTTAATAAAAGTGCTGTACGTATGGCAATGCCTGAAGTACCAGAAGAAGTTTTTTTAGGAGGACTTAAAAAATTATTAGAATTAGAGAAAGATTGGGTAAAAAAAGGAAATGGTAGTTCATTATACATCCGTCCTTTTATGATTGCTACTGGCCCAGGAGTTGTAGCAGCACCTGCAATGTTTTACCGTTTTATGATCATACTTTCTCCTGCAAAATCCTACTATTCTGGAGCGGTTAAAGTTGTGGTTGCTGAACATTTCAGCCGAGCGGCAAATGGTGGTATTGGAGCTGCTAAAGCTGCAGGTAATTATTCTGGACAATTTTATCCTACTAAATTAGCCAATGAAAAAGGATACCAACAAATTATTTGGACAGATGATGCAACTCATACAAAACTAGAAGAAGCTGGAACTATGAACGTTTTCTTCAGAATTAATGATACCTTATATACAGCACCTACTAGTGAGCGAATTTTGGATGGTATTACGCGTAAAAGCCTTATCGATTTAGCGAAAAGAGAAAACATCAAAGTAGAAGTGCGTTCAGTATTAGTAGATGAACTGGTAAATGCTGCAAAAGACGGAAGCTTGAAAGAAATTTTTGGAGCAGGCACCGCAGCTGTAATAAGTCCAATTTCAGGTTTTGCCTATAAAGAGGAATACTTTGAATTACCAAACGTTGAAGATTCAATTGCAATGGACTTGAAAGATAAATTGACAAAAATTCAAACCAAACTAGCTGACGATACTTTTGGCTGGACCGTTAAAATATAATTCAACACAACAAAAAAGAGATTTCCATAGGAAATCTCTTTTTTTATACTTCTTCTTTTAAAATTGCTTCAAAATTGGGCTTAAAATAATTTGGTCCTTTCATAACTTTTCCATCTTCACGATAAATCGGCTTTCCATCTTCCCCAAGTTTACTCATATTACTGCGCTGAATTTCATCAAATACCGCTTCTATTTTATCTTGTAAACCATGCTCAATAATAGTCCCACACAAAATATACAGCATATCACCTAAAGCGTCAGCAATTTCTACCATATCATCATTCTGCACTGCAGTTAAGTACTCTTCATTTTCCTCTTTCATCAATTCAAAACGCAAATTGTTTTTTGAGACACCTAAATCTCCTTTCATCTCTTCACTTACACCCAACCCATATGTCTTATGAAATAAAGTTACTGCTTCTATTTGTTTTTTCATATTTACTATTTTAAGGTTATAAAAATATCCATTTGCTAAATTCATTTGCTATTTTTGTAAAAAAAATATCATGATGTTTTCAACAGGTCAATTATATTTTGCATTATTTTTTGTTATTGCTTTCATAATTACTTTGGTAATTGTATATCGAAAAGATTTGAAACAGTTAAAAAAACACTACAAAGGAACGTATTGGATTTTATTTAGTTTTCTACTTTTCATCTGTATATTGTTCATAATTAAACAATACATGAAAGAATAATTCCCAACATTTTGTTAAAAAAAATATTACACCTATATTTGATGAGCCTCAAACTCTTTTATTGATGAAAATTGCAAAATACATTCTTTTACTTATTCTTTTATTCGGTGTTGCTCTAACAGTATTCATAGCAACGCAACCCAGTTATTTTCAAATAAGTAAAGAGAGAAAAGTAGCAGCAACTCCACAAAATGCTTATCAATATATTTCAAATTATGAAAATTGGAAAGAATGGTTTTTATATTTGAACGAAGATTCGTTAAACATTACGATTAAAGATAATGCCAATTTAGGCATACAATGGCAAACGAAAACAGATTCTTTTTCCTTAAAAAACATACATCTTGTGCTTAATGATAGTATCAATCAAGAGTTTAAATTAAATGATACTAAAAACCAATTGTCTTGGAAATTTAAATCCGAAAAAGACAGTACTTTAATCACTTGGAAAGTAGCTGGAAATCTTTCTTTAAAGGAAAAATTCAGTTCTTTTTTCTTTGGTGGTCTTGAAGCCTTATTTGGTTCTCAAATGAATAAAAATTTGGATAAAATAGCACAAAATTTATCCAATGATTATTCAAAACACCAAATCGTAATAAACGGATTTGTCACCAAACACGGCACCAACTATATCCATATTACTGATTCTTGTTCAATAAAGGATTTTGACAAAGTGCGTCAGAAGGATTTATTGAGTTTATTATCATTTGCAAAGGAAAACCAAATCAAACCATCGGGTTCGAGTTTTACCATTTTTAAAAAATGGAATGAAAAAGATAATTTTACAGTTTTCTCAGTTTGTGTTCCTATCAACTTTGAAATTGTAACCTCATCAAACAATGAAATAAAAGGAGGAACACTTGAATCGTTCCTAGCTTTAAAAACAACACTTAATGGAAGCTTAGAGTTCAGAAAAAATGCTTGGGATAAAGCATTTGACCACATACTAAAAGAACAATATACCCAAAACGAAGAAGGAGCCTATATAGAAGTTTACAAGGCTATAAATGTTGCAAAGCCTTCCGATATTCAAACCGAAATTTATATCCCAGTTCGAAAACTGGTAGCTGAAGAAAATAGTACTGAAGAAGTTACTACAGAAGCCTCACCTGATACTTTACAATAAAAAAATCCGAAGTTAAAACTTCGGATTTTTTTATTCTTATTTCTATCAATTTATTTCTTCTTATTTCTTCAATAAATGTTTTACAACAGTCTCAGCCGCATGCAACCCGAATAAAGCTGGCATCCAACTATTGGTACCATAAAACGATTTTTTAAAATTCGTTCCATCTGTTAATTTGATACTTGTAGTATCCGGTTGTTCAACTGAATAAACCGCTTTTACTCCTTTATTGATTCCTTCTGCCTTCAAACGTTTTCTCATATTCTTAGCAAGAGGACAAACTTCTGTTTTACTGATATCACGCACACGTACTTTTCCTGCATCATACTTTCCCCCTGCTCCCATATTACTAATTACTCTTACCTTTTTGCGTTTTGCTGCAAGAATTAAGTTTAATTTTGGCGTAAGACTATCAATACAATCCAACACATAATCAAACTCAGGAGAAACCAACTCAAAAGCGCGTTCTGGTGATAAAAACTCCTCAACACGTGTCAACTTCAACTCAGGATTAATATCCATTAAACGATCACCTACAACTTTAACTTTAGGCTGTCCAACCGTAGAATGTAATGCCGGCAACTGTCTGTTGATGTTCGTAATATCCACTGTATCACCATCTACAATAGTCATACTTCCCACACCTGCTCTAGCTAAAAATTCGGCAGCAAAACTACCAACACCACCTAAACCAACTACCAAAACATTAGCATTGGTCAATCTATCCATTCCTTCTTCTTTAAATAATAGAACTGCTCGTTCTTGCCACTGTGCCATATCTAAAACGCTTTATTCTTTAAAATTCTTTTTAAAATTAATCCCTATTTGCTGTTTTAATTCCTCAACAGATAGTCCCTTTACCTGTGATGCTTTTTGATACACCTCTACAATTGTTTCGTCAATAGTATCGGTTTCTAAAAACAATAAATCATTGGGTACAAAGTTAAAAACCTTTTCTAAATCTTCGTTTCGTAAAAGATATTTTCCAAAAGATAACATAAACCCATTATCCAATAACGACTTGGCTACTTGTGTATTTTTGGAAAAACCATGAATGATCATCGGATTTTTAATATTCATCTCCTTTTTTATACCTATCACTTGTTGATAAGCCGAAACACAATGCAGAATAATTGGTTTCTGACATTGCTGTACCAACTCTAATTGTTGCTGAAAAACTTCTACTTGACTGGCTAATGGAGTTGCAATTCGTTTATCCAAACCACATTCACCTAGCGCTAAACATTCCTCTAATTTCAGTTTTTCTTGAATTGTATTTAAATCATCTTGCAGTCGTTTTTGTTCAATATACCACGGATGTATTCCCATGGAATAATTGGGTATCGAAGCATCAAACTCCCAAGGATATTGATTGACTACTTCTAAAACTGATGCATCATTTGAAAAAGAGTGTGTATGTAAATTGATAAATTGCATTAATCGTGAAATTTTTTAACTCCTGACTTAATTGCTACATCCAAATCATTTTCCAGAGGAACTATCGGACACGAATATTTGTAATTGTAAGCACAATACGGATTGTAGGCTAAATTGAAATTCAATATAACGGTATCACTTTTTGGGATACGAAAATCAATATATCGACCGCCAATGTAACTCTCTTTACCATTAGTTAAATCAGAAAAAGGTAAAAACAGATAATCTTTAAAACCTGGCTTTTTTGATAATTCGATATTTTGGTAAACATTTAATTGCAATTGCTTCCCTTCTAATTCAAAATAAAGCGTCCCGTACTTCTTATACATAGGAGTTCTAGCCGTGGAGGTTTTCATTTTAAAAGGCTTTTCTTTCTTAGTGATTACAAATTTGGCTGAAACCACATAATCTGATGTTATAGGATAAAAATCCAAACCTTTAAAATGTACCAAATCTTCAGCCATTAAAGGACTAGTAAGTGAGTCAGCATATTCTTTATTTAAATGATTTTGAAATGTTTCTGCTATTTTAATTTCCGATTCTTGACCAAAAAATGAAAGTGTAAAAAACAACACAAATAATAGTTTGTACATAACTGAAATTTTAGCAAAAATATATAATTTGATTTACATTATTTTCCTACAGTGTTTCTTAACTTTGTTTTTCAACCTATTCTAATGTTAAAAACCGCTTTTTTCAAATATATCAACAACTTCAAAGGTTTTTCTAGAGAAATTTGGATACTTACCTTAGTGACCTTTATAAACCGGGCAGGAACAATGGTTTTACCGTTTCTTTCAAAATACTTGAAGGAAGATTTAGGCTTTTCCTATAGTCAAGTTGGTTGGATTATGGTAAGTTTTGGTTGTGGTTCCATGTTAGGATCATGGCTAGGAGGAAAACTTTCGGACAAAATAGGTTTTTACAAAGTCATGATATTTAGTTTACTGACTAGTGGACTGATGTTTTTTGGCTTACAACACATAACCTCTTATATCGGATTATTGGTAGCCATCTTTTTAATTATGGTTATTGCTGACATGTTTCGACCGGCAATGTTTGTATCCTTAGCCGCTTATGCAAAACCCGAAAACAGAACAAGAGCTTTAACTTTAGTTCGTTTGGCAATTAACTTGGGCTTTGCTGCTGGTCCAGCTTTAGGCGGTTTAATTATTATGAATATTGGCTACAAAGGTTTATTCTGGATTGATGGTGCCACTTGTGTATTGGCAATTTTAATTTTCTGGTGGAAAGTAAAAGAAAAAGAAAAATCAAAATACCTCAACAAAGAAAACCCTGGTGATATTTTAACCGCTTCTGTATTTAAAGACATTCCTTTTTGGATTTTTTTAATTACATGCTTAATTACCGGCATCATTTTCTTTCAATTGTTTACTACACTTCCACTATATCATAAAGAACAATTTAATTTAACCGAATTTAGAACAGGACTTCTACTTACCTTCAATGGTTTACTTATTTTTTTCATGGAAATGCCATTAGTAACCTACATTGAAAAGCGTAAAATCAACCATGTAAAGCTTGTGACTTTGGGATGTTTTATAATGGCAATTTGCATGTATATGCTACTATTTAACCAATGGGAATTTGTTTTATGGATTATGATGTTTTGCATGACTTTCGGAGAAATGCTTGCGTTCCCTTTTGCAAACTCATTTGCTATGAGTCGCGCTCCAAAAGGACATGAAGGAAGATACATGGCCATATTTACCATGAGTTATAGTTTGGCTCATATTTTATCGGCTAAAACTGGTATGGAAAACATTGAACTGTACGGTTATCAATTCAACTGGCTTTTTATGGGGACGCTTGGTCTAATGGGAGCAGGATTTGGGTATTTGGTATATTATTTACTGCAAAAGGAAACCCGTACTATAAAAAACTAACAGCTTTCCGAAAACAGATATTTCAAAACTTTTAAAAGCAACCACAAACCATCATAACTTGTTTTTTAGTTAAATAACTATAAAAATAGTTGTGTAACTAGAAAAATAGTTTTAAGTTTGACATTATAATATTTAATGTCATGCAAAAACTTACCAATAAAGAAGAAGAGATTATGCAAATTTTATGGAAGCTTAAAAAAGCTTTTGTAAAAGATATTCTAGAAGAAATAACAGAAGACAAACCGCATTACAATACGCTATCTACTATAGTTCGCAATCTAGAAGAAAAAGGATATGTTACTTATAAAGCCTATGGCAAAACACATCAATACTTCCCTATAGTTTCAATTGAAGAATATCGTAAAAAATTCATGAATACCGCTATTGAAAATTATTTCAATAGTTCGTATAAAAGTTTGGTTTCATTTTTTGCTGAAGAAGAGAAAATATCGGCAGATGACCTACGTGAAATATTAGCAATAATCGAAAAAAAAAAATAACATGGAACAATACCTAGTCTATTTCTTAAAAGTAAACGGATTGCTAATCCTCTTTTTCCTATCCTACCACTTTTTACTTCGTAAAGAAACCTTTTTTCAAGGTAACAGATGGTTTTTGCTTATGGGGGTAGCTAGTTCCTTTATTTTACCCTTAATAACTTTTACAGAAACTGTTTGGATAGAACAAGAAACTTTAGTTTATGAGAATCTCCCTTTAATTACACAATCAGTCGAAGTTACTACTACTTTACAACCTTCAAACTTTAATTGGGAAACAATCTTGATGTGGTGCTATTTTGGTGTATCAATTGTATTCTTGTTCCGATTAACTATTGAGTTGTTATCCTTTTTTAAAATCATAAAAAACAGCACAAAAACAAAAAACGAAAATATAATTCTAGTTGAAACTAAAGAAAATCAAAATCCATTTTCCTTTTTCAACTACCTCATTTTTAATAAAGACAACTTCACAACTGAAGAATTAGAGCTAATCGTTATACATGAAAAAGTACATATTGAACAAAAACACTCGATTGACGTATTGGTAGCAAAACTACTCTGTATGATGCTTTGGATTAATCCAATAGTATGGTTATACCGAAAAGCAGTCTTAGAGAACTTAGAATATATCGCTGATTATGAAACATCAAAAATCTCAAACAAATTATATGAATATCAAAAAACCTTACTAAAAGTTGTGACTCATCAACACAGCTTAAGTTTTACAAATCAATTTTATCAATCATTAATCAAAAAACGAATCGTTATGTTAAACACCAATCCATCAAACAAAAAAAATGTTTGGAAATTTTCATTAATTATTCCTGCAGTAGTAACTTATGTTTTACTATTTCAAGTAAAAACAATTGCACAAGTCAAAAAAGACAACCTTACCACTAATGCAGTAGTAGTAAACAATGAAATAAATCAAAAAAAGGAAATTTCAGAATCAGGAACCGTTAAAAATTCTGAATACGAAAATAGTAATGCTACCAATAATAGTCAAAAAAATGGTTTTGCTGTAACTTACGAAACACATAGTCCTAAAAACGATACAACCAAAACTAAAAACAAAAAACAAACTAATGAAAACATTAGTTACGGAGTAACATACGAAACACATAGCTCAGAAGATAATATAAAAAGAATTAAAGAAGATAAATCTATTGACTATAAAAAGGCATTAATTATTTTTAATGATAAAGAAATCAATAGTAAAGAAATTGATAAAATAATTTTTAATTCTATTGCTACAATAATTACACTGTCACCAACAGAAAAAGTAATTAAAAAGTATGGTGAAAAAGCTTCGAATGGTGTAATCATCATTGAAGATAATGAACATAAGAAATCGGAAAAATCTGAAACTTTATCAGACAATAAAGATGTTGATTTTAAACTAAATGGAGAAAATGAAAGTTTTGTTATTACAAAAAATTCTAGTAACGAAGATTTAAATTTTTACCAATCTATTCTTAAAAAAAGTGGATTCAATATGACTTATTTTAATATCAAAAGAAACACTAAAGGAGAAATTACTCAAATTCATTTGAAACTAGATAATAATGATGAGGAAGTTGAAAAAGTAATTGAAAAAAATACCGGAATTGAAGATGTTTTGATTGGAATGCAAAAAGGCAAACCTTTTATCAGTCTTTCTCCTCAAAAAAAGGAACCAATAATGATTATTACTGAAGATGGTAACCATAATATCCTTTTCGGTGGCAACATGCTTAAAATTCCAGGTGAACCAACTACAAAAATTGAAAACGGTAAACTCGATATTTATGTTAACGGTAAAAAACTATCAAATCCTGAAGATTTTTTAACAATGGACCATTCAAAAATATACTATATGAAAGTTGTTGATAAAGAAACTCTGGAAAACAACAGTAAAAAAGGAAAACGTATTGATGTTAAAACGAAATAAAAAAAGCAGCCCGCAAAAGTGGGCTGTTTTTTTATCTATATTTGCTCTAAACTTTGAGTAATGTATAAAATATTAGCAAAACTAAACAAACTGCTTTTACCTAGCTTTACCAAACAACGCTTGGATGTTACAAAAGCTAAAAAATGGCAAAAAGCAATTTTATCCTATCGCTACTACGTTACAATAAAGAGTCTTGATTAATATTTTAAGACCGAGAAGATATTCTTCCCTTCAAGCTTATCCTTCCCATTTAAAAAAGTTAACTCCATCAGGAAATTCACTTGAACAATCTCTCCTCCTAATTGTTCTACCAATTCACAAACAGCTTTAGCAGTTCCTCCCGTTGCCAAAACATCGTCATGTATCAACACCTTGTCGCCTTTTTGAATAGCATCCGTATGTATTTCTAAAGTATCATAACCATATTCCAATTCATAAGAAGCCGATAAAGTATCAAAAGGTAATTTTTTTGGTTTTCGAACGGGTACAAAACCTGCATTGAACTCTTGTGCTAATAAAATTCCAAAGAAAAATCCACGACTTTCCACACCAACCACCTTATCTATTTTCACATTTGAGAGCGAATTCTTCAAAGTTGTCAGACAAAATGCCCTTGCTTCAGCATCATTTAATAGCGGTGTAATATCTTTAAACGAAATTCCTTTTTTTGGAAAATCCTGAATATCACGAACATAACTTTCTACATTCATTTTTATTTGTTTTTTTTATAATTATGATTTGCAAGTTACGCATTTATGCCTATATTTGCACCCGTAATCAGGAACACAATTACTGATTGATTACAAAACGGCCTCGTGGCGCAACTGAATAGCGCATCTGATTACGGCTCAGAAGGTTACAGGTTTGAATCCTGTCGAGGTCACTACTTAAAAACGCAATCATATTGAATATCAATTGATTGCGTTTTTTTTATTCTAATACCTAGCCTACATTTAGCCCGCAAAATCACTCCTACAGAATAACCATCTATTTTGTTCTTAATTAAAGTTACTTTCTTTTGTACTCAAAAGTTTAATGAATCAATAAAATAAATCACTTAAATTTCTTAAAACATCATGCCGTTTTTGATGTCTGAAAACCTAAAGCATAATTAACTTAAAAATAGTATTATGCAATTTTATTACGAAAAATTAGAACCTAACTTTATACTGGAATTTTTAAAAGACAAACGTTTTGCTGCAGTTTTGGACTACATGATCACTTTTACATTCTATGAAGAATTTGTAGTTACTCCTTATCCTTACCACATTGAATTAAAAAATGATGATAAACATATCATTTTACTACTTTATGTTGGTTTTGATTTTAAACAATATATGGAACTTGACAGTGTTCATATTGTATCATTAAATCCGATTGTTTGGGAAATGGTAGAATTTGAGAATCTTAACATTAAGTATGTTAGTCCTTATGCTTTATTCAATATGATTTCAGAACTTATACCAGAAACTAGAGCTGAAGAAATTCGATTTCTATTAACAAATCGTTTTTAATCAAATAAGCGGACTATTCTTTTGAACAGTCCGCTTATTATTTTTTTATTTGCAACCTATTTACTTTTAGATTGTTTTATTAATATAAAAAGTCACATAATGAATAAACTTTTCACTAAGAAGTTATATACGTTACTATATCATATAAACACTTTAAAAGATTGCTCAGTAAATTTTTCTTTATTTCAAAATATGTTGGCAAATCATTATTCCTTAATTATTTTAACGTTTAACATCTCTTTTTCAGTATAAAGTTTTAGAATATAATTTCCCGTTCTTAATTCTCTCAAATCAATTTTATTTTCAGTAACCCAATTTGAACTTATAATTCTTCCTAAAACATCGTAAATTTCAACTTTAGTTATTTTCTTTTCAGTTTTAAATTGTAAAATATTTTTAACAGGATTTGGGTATATAGTAATATCACTAATAAAATTATTTTCTTGTAACCCTAATGTATTTTGAACTACTGTTGTGTAATTGTTTGTTATTATTGGGAAATTATAATCGAAATATATACTTGCCGAATTACTAAATGTACTTCCAATAACTAAATCTGGTTTTGTTTTAATTTTAAAGGCTACATAACCATCATTATTAGCATCATCAAATGGAAGATTAATGTCTTCAAAAATAAATTCTACTACATTATTTACAGCTTTAACTGTTAAAGGATGACTTGAAGAAATTGGTTGTAACGAATTTATTTCAAATTTTGATTGATCAATAATATCTTTTACGACAATATTTTGTGCCGCAAAAGTTCCTGTATTTTCAAATCTTATTAAATAATGAACATATTCACCAACCTGATTTTGTGCAATGGTTGTTCCTTCTATACAAGTTTTATCATTTGGGTCGTATGAATTTACTACAGTTTGATTTAAAATTGCTTGATTGTCAATTGGATTTTCATCTGTTAATCCTAAAATCGAAGCTGAATAAATTAAAATATCTCCACTATTCAAAGGAGGATTTTCTATTGGAGTATTAAGATTAAAAACTACCTCAATTTCTCTACTTTCAAATGGTAATAAGTTCAAAAAATTCCAACTTAATGAGTTTGTAGATTGACTATCTGGAGCTAAAATAGCTGAAACAAAATCCATTACACTATCATCATATGTTAAATCTATTGTTCCTGACTGAGTTTGAGTACCTTTATTTACATATATAATTTTATATTTTGCATCAAAACCCGGTCTTGCAGGATTTATTGGAATAATATTTATTTCTAAATCATTATGAATTCCATTAGAAACAACACAAAAATCTTGCTGCTGCTCTTGATTTAAAAAAGTAACTGAAGAAAATTGAGGTGATTGAATGTAATAATTTATATTTGGATATGGAGTAATCGTTACAGTATTACTTTGGGTATAAAATTCATATTCACCATTAGAATTTGTAAAAGTATAGCCTGATTCTGTTGTATCATCAATTACTACTTTAATATTATTAACAGTAATATCATTAATATCACAACCATTTGAATCCGAGTCAAGACTTATTTTTCCTGAAATGGTATTATAAAAGCCTCCAGGCGTAAAATTACAATAAGTGCTAAAAAAATTAGTAGCATTATAACTTGTTGAAAATATCCAATTTGATGTAGTATCATCATCGTCAGTACATAATTTTAAATCGGAATCATATTTTTCAATATTAACTAAGGACTCTATTGATCCATTTTTAAGTTTTATAAAATTAGAAGGATAAATGTTATTTCCTGAAGATGTAGCTAATTTTATTATTACATTATCAAGATTTGTACAATTATTCAAATCTATTTCTAAAATATCTTTTGTTGAATTAAAGTTTAGATCAATCAAACTAAAAAATGAGGAAAAATCAATTGTTTCAAGTTTAGATTGTAAAATTTCTAATTTATTGATAGTATAAACATTTCCAAAATTTATATTGTTTAAATACTCATCAAAAATACTTACTTCCTCTAATAGTTGATTTTGAGATAAATTTAATGTATAAGGTCCAGGAATTGTAGATGAAGCAACACTGTTTAGTCTTAATTTTTTGAGATTTATATTATTTGTTAAGTCTATTGGACTTGTAAATCTACTAGTTGAAATATTTAAATTTTCTAATTGAATATTGTTATTTAATGAAATTGCATTTGAATTATAATTATACAGTTCGAGATGATTTAAATTTAGATTATTTGTCAAATTTATCGGAAGATATAATGCTGTGGAAGGGCTTAAATAAATATAAATGTATTCTAATTGAGGATTGTTTGAAAAGTTTAATACATTACTTGGTGGAGCAGAAGTAGACCAAGAAGGATTTAATGTCAATTTTTTCAAATTAGCTAGAGTATATATCTTGTCATATAAATACATATCACTACTAGATCCCGTCAAACTAAATTCTCGTATGTTACTTAAAAAAGCAAAACTAATCGAACTAGAAATTGAAATATTATTAAATGATATTTTATATAAATTTGGAACCAACCCTGTGAAAGTATTTAAATATACTCCATTAAAATAGCTATCTAAATATAATTCTGTCAAATTATTCAATGTTCCTAATGGCAAATCAGGATAACCTGTTTCAATTATATAAATATTTAGTTTTTGAATAAGCATCTTGTTATAAGCACTTAAAGATTGAAAGGTTGCTGAGGCGCATTTTAATTCTAGTAATTGCGTTTGAGAATTTAATAAAACACTTGAAACATATCTATCTAAAAACAATCCTTTCAAAGGAATAACTTGATTACAATTGACAGCAAGAATTTGATTATTATCCGATAAATCAAGCTCTTCAAGTAATAATAAAGAATTAAAATCTAATGGTGTACTTACTGTTGAAGCTAGGTTATTATCGGACAAATTTATTTTTTTAACATTAATAAAAGTTTCAATCCCAGTAAAATCGGATATAGATTTTCCATTTAAAATTAATTCATCCGTTATAGACTGTGCTTCAATTGTTTCTATTTCCCCATTTGAATTTAAATCAATCATAGGAATATGATTTAACAATGCCGTTTTTAAATTATTGTCAGGGATGTTAACAATTTGAGCTTTACAAAATGTTGTAAAAGCTAGAATAATAAGAAGAATTTTTGTTTTCATTAGTTTGTATATCTTGGATTCTTTGTCAATAATATCTACTAACGGTCAGCCGCTTATTGTAGTTGCGTAAATTTATATTAAAAGTTATCAAGTACAAAACTCCTCGCGGAATTTTTGGATAAAATTCCGAACACTGTGGCTTTAAACTATAGCATAAACATTATATTAATTATGCTTAAGAAATCTTAATCTATACCCTGTATCTGGATCACTTTGAAAAAACCATAATTGATAATCTTCATCTTTTTTAAACACATTTAAATTTATATTAGTTCCCTCATTTTGGAAATTTAAGTTTATGCTTGAAGAAGTGTTATTTCCATATTCATATATATCCCACTTTCCTTTAGAAACCAAATTATCTAAAACTCCTATTTCTGTAACATCATCATGACTGAAAGAACTTTGTCTTATTCTAAATAAATTTTTTGAATTATTTAAAACAAAAGTACTGTCAGTATTAAAAGTGATTGCTATACTATCTAGATGTACTTTTTTAGTTAAATATTTATATGAAAATTTATCTAGTTTCCATTTTCCAACAAGATCTTCTTGTTTTAATTTCACATTTTTAGTTTGAATACTACTATCAATTGGGCCAAAGAAGTGACATGAACTAAAAAGAACAACAACAAGTAAAAACAATATTTTATTCATATAGATTTATTTAAAGGTCAAATGACTTAAATTAATCTTAAAAAAACAACACTCTAAACGTTATAATCATTATAATTGTTATTGTAAATTTGAAATTTTGGAAAAAACATAAACTTTATAATAATATATGAAACACTTAATAACCATCATTTTTGTATTATTTTCAATTCAAACACAAGCTCAAAATGTAACCATTTGCGATTCTTTGACTAAATCTCCTATAAGTTTTGCTAATGTTATAATTGACGAAGCTGGACAATATTCTGACGGTAATGGTAATATTTATTATGCTGATACTATCAAAAAAATAAATATAACTCATGTAAATTACTACACAAAACAAATTATAAACCCAAAAGCGTTAGATACTATTTTTTTAAATCCGAAAATTACCGAACTTAAAGAAGTAATTGTAACTTCTGATAGA
Source organism: Flavobacterium chuncheonense (assembly GCF_042686145.1). Taxonomy (NCBI): domain Bacteria; kingdom Pseudomonadati; phylum Bacteroidota; class Flavobacteriia; order Flavobacteriales; family Flavobacteriaceae; genus Flavobacterium; species Flavobacterium chuncheonense. The sequence goes on from NZ_JBHUPC010000012.1 coordinate 159,957, forward strand.
ATACCAATGAAAATAGGTTTTTTAAAAAAAGATAAATACCTACGTAATCTTCCTGTTACCCCAAAATATGAATTGATAATTAAAATTACCCCAAATACAGCGAATTACAATTTAAAGATTGATGAAATTTTCATTCCGCTATATAGTAGTCACGAATTATTTAAAAAAGGAATGGAAAACAATCCAAAAACAGGTATTTGCAGGGTAAATATATATAAAGAAATAGCAAACGATGAATTAGAAATGATTTATCAAAGTGATATCATTAAGTTTTTAATGTCTGAAAGAGATCAAATTCTTTTGGATTTAAGAAACGAAACTATAAAACTAGATCCTGAAGGATTATATATAAGCGTGGAAATGATTGGTAGTATTGATGATTATGGAATCATAAATACAGTTCACGCTCACATTAGACCTGGATTAACTTCTGAAACTTCAAAGGACTATATGGCCTCTACCTATAGTAAAAGAGCTTTTGACAATAAGCCATCAAAATTAGCAAGCATCAGCAATATTATGAATGAATACTTTACTAAAATATATAAAAATTATACAGAAAGAAACTTTAATATTGCAATTGGCTTAGTTGTTAGCAAAGAGTAAAAAGATATATACTGCCTGAATAATTATAGAATTTTGGAAGCAATGTCTTTACTATTCGGCAAATCAAATTATCAAATGTGGCAGCACCACATTTCTTTAATTCAATACTTTAAATAATAGAAAAACCTCCACTAAGGAGGTTTTCAGTTGTTAATAACTTAATGATGAAAAAAATTATTTTCTAAATCACTAGTTATACAAATTTATTTTTTTTTAACACAAAAGCAATGCTATAAACGTTATTAAAACGTTAAAATTTTCAGAACAATATTCCTAATATTTCTTCTAAAAAAATAGAATAACAATTAAAGTTTAAAAGATTTCTACCAATATACTGAATGTATTTGAAAAAGTTACAGAAATAAATAATTTACATATAAAAAAGATGCAATCCAATACTTCTCTTTTTCATGTAATAAAAATTCTTCTTCAACAAATTCTCTCCTAAATTGAAACCTATAATTTAAAATGTATCAAAAATAAGCTAACAAAACATCATAGATATCAACACAACTATTTCATTATAAGAAAATTAATCTTAAATTTATATACTATTTCTCTACTAAAAGCAAATTTTAGGTAAATTATGGAAAGTAAAACGCACAAAAAACTAAACGAACTTGCTTCTACTGCTATTTCAGGAAATGATATTAGCTCTTCATGTTTATATGTTTCCGCTTTAGCTATACTGTATTCAGGTCAATATGCGTGGCTAGCATTATTAGTTGTAGGCGCAGTGCTTTATTTGTTTCGAAAGGTTTATGGAGAAGTAGTTGGCGCTCTACCCTTGAATGGAGGCGCTTATAATGCACTATTAAATACTACTAGTAAATCAATAGCATCATTAGCTGCCACACTGACTTTACTTTCCTATATGGCTACCGCTGTAATTTCAGCTAATGAAGCCATGCACTATGCCCATATTGTTTTTGACCAACTACCAATCATCATAGCAACCATTATCTTACTTGCAGTTTTCATGGGTTTGAGTATCATTGGCATTGGAGAATCATCAAAAGTAGCTATTTTCATCTTTATATTTCACCTGACTTCATTAGTTATTTTAGCTTCTTTTACGGGTTTTTATCTCCTCAATAATGGATTTGATACCTTTATAGAAAACCACCAATCTCCAATCAAAGGAGGAAACATTACTACTGCACTATTTTTTGGTTTTTCCGCTGCTATGTTAGGTATAAGCGGTTTTGAAAGTTCTGCCAATTTTGTTGAAGAACAGCAACGTGGTGTTTTTCCAAAAACTTTACGCAATATGTGGATTGTTGTAACCATTTTTAATCCGTTAATGGCTTTTTTAGCTTTGGCCGTTATTCCAATAGGAACTATTGAAAACAACCAAGAAGCTTTATTATCTTACATGGGAAATGTGGCTGGAGGCTCTTGGTTATCTATTCTAATTTCTATAGATGCAGCCCTAGTGCTTAGTGGTGCCGTTTTAACCTCATTTGTTGGTGTTAGTGGACTAGTAGAGCGTATGACTTTAGATCGTGTATTACCGCCATTCCTATTGAAAAAAAACAAAAGAGGAAGTTCCTACCGAATTGCTATAGTATTCTTTTTACTTTGTGTTTCCATTCTATTAATCACCAAAGGTAAGCTTAGTGCGCTTGCTGGTGTATACACCATTGCTTTTTTGTCGGTTATGGTTTTATTCGGTATCGGTAATATTTTATTAAAAGTAAGAAGGGAACATTTACCACGTCCTGAAAAATCTTCTTGGATAGCATTAATTATCGCTATTATAGCTGTAATTATTGCAATAATTGGCAATACGATACTTAATCCCGCCTATTTTGGAGTATTTTTACAATATTTTATCCCAACGATATTGGTGGTAACCATTATGCTTAATAGGACATCACTTTTAAAATTAATTTTAAAAATTATCAAGTATTTTTTATCCCCTATTCAGAATCTATTAAAAAAATCAAATGACGAAATACTGAAACTGATTGACCTAATAAACTCTCAGGAATTTGTTTATTTTACAAAAGATGATGATGTAGCTACTTTAAATCGTGTCATGCTTTACATTCAAAATAACGAGCACACCAAGAAACTTAAAATAGTAGCCGCTTTTAAAAAAGGAGAAAGTGCAACACCTCAATTTCTTTCTGATTTAGACGTTTTAGACAGAGAATATCCTAATATTAAAATCGAATTCATACAAATGCAGGCACAGTTTGGACCTAAATTAATAAACGACCTTTCTAAAGAATGGAAAATACCGGTTAACTTTATGTTTATTGGTTCACCTGGTAATCGGTTTCCTTATAAAATTGAGCAATTGGGTGGAGTGCGTTTAATTATTTAATATACTGCTCAGCAATTACTTTACGAATGGATACAAATCCAATGTTATCGGTATCAATTTCACTTCGCTTTACCCAGATTAAATCTTGTATCTCATCCTCAGCTCGTATCGAAATCACATCGGTTTGAAGTTCGCATTCATAAAAAACATCCATCGTTCGATAAGGAACATTTTTGTACAAATAATTATTTGGTGAAGTTGTTATATATTTTAAATCTTCAGAAAACACATCAATTCCCAATTCTTCTTTAATCTCTCTACAAGCCGCTGTTTCAGCATTCTCTCCAGGATCGATAAACCCTCCTGGCAAATCCCATTTCCCTTTGTCAGGGTCAACATTTCGAACTGTAAACAATATTTTATCTTCAAAAGTAAAAACTATTGCCACTGCCGCTGCAATGTTATGATAATAGGTAAAATCACAATCATTACAATGAAAACGAACATTGTTTGGAAAATCAAAATTTGTCGATTGACAATTAGGGCAATATTTGAAAAAAGTAGTCATAAAGTCTTAAGATTGATGAACAAAAATAACGAAACTAGTTACTAAAAAAGAATGATTCTAGTATTTTTGTGCCATGCAAAATCATTTAGTCATCATAGGAGCCGTTTGGCCGGAACCGAACTCAACCGCTGCAGGAAGTAGAATGCTTCAACTGATTACTTTATTTCAAAAGCAAAACTATAGCATTACTTTTCTTTCATCTGCAGGGAAAAGCGACTATTCATTTGATTTAGAAAGCCAAAACATCAAAATCCATTCAATTCAACTAAATGACAGTAGTTTTGATGAACTAATTACAAATTTAAACCCAGATATTGTCCTATTCGATCGTTTTATGATGGAAGAGCAATATGGCTGGCGCATCGCTGAAAATTGTCCGAATACTTTACGCATTTTAGACACAGAAGACCTTCATTTTTTACGAAAAGCAAGAGAAACAGCTTTCAAACAAAAAAAAGAATTACTTTTTGAAGATTATATTTCAGATGTTTTTAAACGCGAACTTGCAGCAATATACCGCTGTGACCTCAGCTTAATAGTTTCGGAATTTGAAATGCAACTTCTTACCGAAACGTTTAAAGTTGATTCTTCCATTTTGTACTATTTACCTTTTCTAGTAGCTCCTATTTCAGAAGAAACAATAAATGTACTCCCCGATTTTAAACAACGTAACCATTTTATAAGCATAGGTAACTTTTTACACGAACCGAATTGGCAAACTGTTTTACAATTAAAAAAGGTCTGGAAATCTATTAAAAAAGAGCTTCCGGAAGCCGAATTGCATGTTTATGGCGCTTATGTTTCGGAAAAAGCAAAACAATTGCATAATGAAAAAGAAGGTTTTATAATAAAAGGACGAGCTGAAAATGTAGCTGATGTTTTTACTAATGCAAAGGTATTACTGGCTCCAATTCCTTATGGAGCGGGCTTAAAAGGCAAACTTTTGGAAAGTATGCAATTTGGTCTACCCAATGTAACCACCCCTATGGGGGCAGAAGCCATGCATGGAAACCAAGACTGGAATGGCTTTATAACCAATACTGATGAAGATTTTATAACAAAAGCTATTACACTCTACAAAGATGAAAACCGGTGGTCACAAGCACAACAAAATGGGGTTGGATTACTGCAGCAGCGTTTTGATAAAAAACTTTTTGAAAATGATTTTATCAATAATATAGCTCTTTTACAGACCGATTTAAAAGTACACAGAAATAAGAATTTCATAGGCCAAATTTTTCAACATCAAACCTTACAAAGCACCAAATTCATGAGCAGATGGATTGAATTGAAAAATAAAAACAACTAACCGTGTATGGTTTCCGATTTACCGTAACTAGCAATTACTTTTGCTTCAAATTCTAGCCATTCTTCCCAACGTTGTTTAACATCATAACCTTCTTCTGCAAGTTCATGTGCAAATTGTAAAAAAGAAGTATAATGATTGGCTTCGGAAATCATGAGTTCACGATAAAACTTTGCTAATTCTTCGTCTTTGATGTTCTCCGATAGTACTTTAAAACGTTCGCAACTTCTGGCTTCAATCATTGCGGCAAAAAGCATACGCTCTACAATTAAGTTTTTACGACTTCCAGGTTTCATAAACTTGAACAAATCGTTTACGTAGCTGTCTTTACGCTCACGTCCTAAAACCCATCCACGGGCTTTGATAATTTCGTGTACTTGCTCAAAGTGATCCATTTCTTCCTTTGCAATACTGGTTAATTCCGTAGTAATTTCAGTAAACTCAGGTAATAGATTGATTAACATCATAGCATTGGAAGCCGCTTTTAACTCGCACCAAGCGTGATCTGTAAGTATTTCTTCTAAATTACCTTCTGCAATATTTGCCCAACGAGGGTCGGTAGGAAGTTTTAATCGGAACATGTTTTGACTTTTAGAAATGCAAAATTACATTTTTTAAATTAATCCTTAAAATAGTAGTCTACCTAAGCCTATTATGATTTTATATTAGCAAATTTATTTAAAAACTTACATTTATTTCATAATTTTAATTTTAAACATACTATTTCTTAAATAGTTGCGTTTTATAATAACAAATCTTACGAATTTATAACCTTAAATCTATTATTATGAAAAAACTAAGTTTGGCATTAGGAGTATTAGCTTTAACCTTTATGGTATCTTGTAAAGAAACTAAAGAAGAACCAACAACTGAACCAACAATGGAAGAAGTAGAAATAGCTCCAGAAGCAACTGAAGAAGAAGCTACTACCATAAGTATCAGTGAAGATGGTGTAGAATATTCGGATGAGAATACAGAAGTTGAAATTTCAAAAGATGGCGCTGAAGTAAAACAAGAATAAAAACAAAAAACCTGCAATTATGCAGGTTTTTTTATATCCTTTCTAAACCAGTCCAACTGGCATTTTTATCATACCCTATTTGCCCCTCTTTTATATACAAAGGACAATCAAAATTATTAGTATACAATCCTCCTGTACCTAACCCTTGTGGCATTTTATTACCAAGTGTATACGTAAACTGTGTAATGGCATTTAAACCTACATTACTCTCTAATGCAGAAGTAATCCACCAACCTATATTCAGTTGTTCTGCAATAGTAATCCACTCCAAAGTACCTTTAAAACCACCAACTAAGCTTGGTTTTAATATAATATATTGAGGTTGAATAGCTTTTAAAAGTGCTTCTTTATTATCCTTTCCGAAAACACCTATCAACTCCTCGTCTAATGCGATAGGGAAAGGCGTAGCACTACAAAGCAAATGCATCGCTTCAATTTGATTTGCTTTTATAGGCTGTTCAATGCTGTGCAATTGAAAAACTGATAATTGCTTTAATTTTCCCAAAGCCTCTTCTGGCTTAAAAGCGCCATTGGCATCTACTCGAATTTCTATCGTATCAGCATCAAAATTTTCACGAATAGCAGCTAACAACTCTAATTCTTTATCAAAATCGATGGCTCCTATTTTCAGTTTAATACAGTTAAAACCTTGAGCTAATTTTTCTTCAATTTGGGATTTCATAAAAGCTTGATCCCCCATCCATACCAAACCATTAATAGATATTGCATCTGTGCCTTCTGTAAAAGCAGAAGGAAACAATTCGAATGGTGTTTGAGATTCCAATGATAAGAAAGCCATTTCCACTCCAAACTGAATCGATGGGAATTCAATCAGCTCATCCCAAAGTTTATCTTTACCCAAATGAATATTAGCACAAACCCATTTTAGTTTATCTTCATAATTAGGACGGTCATCTATGGAAAGTGTACGCAGAATTCCACACTCCCCTATTCCTTTCTTTCCATTGTTTTCTAAAAAAAGTAACCAAGTTTCCTTCTCAGTCATTACACCTCTAGAAGTACCACTTGGTCGCTTAAATTTTAAAATGTATTTTTTGTACGTTGCTTTCAAATTACAATTCTATTGATTCTCCTATTTCCAATAACATTAAATCTTTATTGGCATCGAAGAATTTACGTTTTGCTTCCTCGTGATTAATTTCAATATACCCAAATGTATCAAAATGATACCCTAAAACTTTATCACATTGTACAAAATCAGATGCAATGATGGCATCATCAACATCCATTGTGAAATTGCTTCCTATTGGTAAAATCGCTAAATCCAATTTGGTACGCATTGGAATTAATTTCATATCCATCGTTAAAGCTGTATCACCAGCAATGTAAATGTTTTTATGTTCGCTTTCAATTACAAAACCTCCAGGTTGTCCACCGTAACTTCCGTCTGGAAAAGAAGAAGTATGAATTGCATTCACATATTTTACAGTTCCAAATTCAAAATCCCAGCTTCCACCATGATTCATCGGGTGAAATTGAAAACCTTTAGCTCCATAGTGTGACGCAATTTCATAATTGGAAACAATAACCGCATCGGTTCTTTTTACAATAGCTTCGACATCTAAAATATGATCCTGATGAGCATGTGTCAATAAAATAAAATCCGCTTTAATAGTCTTAATATCAACATGAGCTGCTTTGGGATTTCCAGAAATAAAAGGATCAACCAATATATGAACATCATTAACTTGAATTCCTAAACAAGCGTGACCGTAAAATGTAATTTTCATCTTTTAAAAATTTAAATCTTTAATCAATATAGCTAACCAAAAAATAAGACTCAATACAAAGGTGCTTAATGCTACTTTTTTTAATTCGGGATCAAAATCTTCGTACTTTTTAGCTGCCCTTACTCTTCCTAAATGTAACAATAAAAAAACAAACACCAAATAACTCAATGAAAGTCGGGTATGTATCATTAATGAAAACACAAATAACAAAACAAATGGTACTATGACTAAAAAATGTTGGTAATTTTTAGCCCATTTCAAGCCCATTTTAACTACCAAAGTATTTTTATCTGCTACACGGTCGTTTTCAATATCGCGCATGTTGTTCAAATTTAGCACTGCCATGCTCAACATTCCGATAGCAGTAGCCGGTAGAAATATCTTCCAATCAACAAAATGTGTAAACAAAAAGTTGGAACCTACAACACTTACCAATCCGAAAAAGATAAAAACAAACAAATCTCCAAAACCACTATAACCGTAAGCATTTTTACCAACTGTATATTTGATTGCCGCTCCTATTGAACCAATTCCAAGTAGAATAAAAATCAAACTCATTGCAAAGTTTTCTTTACCAAAAGCAATGTAAATGAGTAACATTGCTATAGCAAAAGTTAAACCTGCTGTTAGCAATACTGCTTTTTTCATTTGTTTAGCTGTAATTACTCCAGCAGCCACCAAACGCTTCTCCCCTATTCGGTTTGCATCTGTACCTTTTACACCATCACCATAATCGTTGGCGTAATTGGATAAAATTTGCAATCCCAAAGTGGTTAATAAAGCCAAAACAACAATTCTCCAGTCGGAATAGCCTTGAAAATATGCGTAAGCACTACCTACAATAATTCCAGAAATAGATAACGGCAATGTACGTAATCGAGCAGCTTGAATCCAGGGTTTAATATTCATATTAGATTAAAAATCGTAGCGTTAAAGTTATTATTTGAAGCACTAAACTTAAATACCAAAGTTTAGACGCTTTTCCTTTTTGTAGCAGTATTACAAAAATAGTAAGAATGGGAAGTACAAAAAGTAAAATCAACATTGGAAACCAAAAAAGCTCTGCTACTGCCCCAGTGACAATAGTTTTGTAAACATTTACAACATTTACCAAAAACCAATAAAGGCCTACTATACAGGACACGAAAAATGTCACTATTCCCAATAATTTAAAATTTATACCTTCCATATATCTTGTAATTATAAAATTAATATTCTTTAATTTTTGTTTATTTCTTTTTGGCGAACAATTTCAAAAATATTTCACCAAACAACATCACATCCACTTTTTAGTACTCGTTTCTACCTGATACAACCATTGATTACACAAAGTTGTAATTTCACTGTAAAAACCTGTTGTGAACGAAATATGCCCTCCTGCAGTATGTAAATACACACTTCCTATATTCATTCGCTTTTGCCAAAACAATTGACTAGTTGTAATGGCTTGTATTTTATATGGTTCAATAATTGCGGTATCAATATCCCAAAATCCAGATTGCACCATAATAAACTGAGAAGTAACCATTAACTTGTAATTTTTATACAATCGCCAACAGCTAAAAACTCCAATAATTCCATACAAAAGAACTAAAATTAAGAGTTTATTCCATATTAAAAAATCGGTAAAATAATTTCCCAATAGCACTGATAGAATCGGTAAAAGAACCATAAAAATAGAACGTACCCAAAATTTGCGAATACTCGGAAAATAAACCGCTTCGTTTGAAATACTCTTATTGTAAATAAAGTCAAAAAGCTGCTTTTTTACAGCTTCTGAACAACCCGGTATTTCTATTCTATCTTTTCTTTTTTGCTTGTTATTTTCGTCACTTGAAGCCTGTTCTATTCTGATATTGTTGATATCTAACTTCTCTTGAAAATAGTTTTGTGAAATTTTAAAAACTTGAACTTTTATCGGATTAATAATCGTTTTTCGAGTAGTAAAAAGTCCGAAAGAAAGTAGCAATGAATGCTTGGTTTTTGAAATCTCAAAATTAAAATAACGGACTATGGTTCTAACCAAATTTATAGTAATAATCAAGATAAAAATAAAAATAAAACCTGTAATTACTGACAACAATACCGAATTGTAATCAAAATAACGTTCAACGGCGTTGGTGTCAATTTTATCCTCAAGATGTATTTGCTTCCCGTTTTCCCAAAGCGTATTTAATACCAAAAACAACCAACCAAAAGTTTCGACATACTTTGAAGTAATTCCAGTTTTAACTAAGGTTAAAAAATCAATTTTTATTGATTTTGAAGGTATCGTTTCCGTTTGAATGGTTTCAGTAACTACACTAGTTTCTTGTTCATTTAAGACTTCAATTACTTCTTTCAATTGGTTGGCAACTGCACTTGAAATTGCCTTAATTTCAACTTCTTTTTTTCCACTTCCAGCTGTATCAACTTTCACTTCATACAATTGGAAGATTTTATGCAACAAACTTTGATTCAAATTAATTTGTTGGATTTTATGCAGTTGGATACTAATCCGTGATTTTTTCAAAAATCCTTTTTGAATAATCAATTCCTTAGACGAAAAATCAATTTGAAAAGTAAAATACCAATAACGTATAAAAGTTCCTAAAATAGACAAAGCCAAAATGATGAACCCCATCCAGATTAATTTTCCACTATATTTTTGAAAATTAAAAGCAAAAACTACAAACAATCCGATAGACGCTCGTAATAAGCGCTGCACGGAATCCAAAAATAAAATGGAAATCCCAAGTTTCGACTGGCGTTGTGGAATGGAAAAATCAAGCTTCATTATCCAAGTTTGGTTTTATTTCTACAATTGACTCTGCAGTTTCTTCCTCTGTTTCCTCAGCTAAATCATCAATTTTTTTAATAATCCAATGTTTATATTGTTGGGCTTCTTCCAGTTTCAACCCTTTAATCTCTAAATCAGTAGTACTACCACCAGCAGTAAACAATTCTAAGGAAGCCAACCCAAAATAACGCGAAAACAATCCTTGGTGCAACGCAACGTGTTGTACTCTTTTATAAGGCACAATAGTCGTAGTTTGTGCAATTACACCCGATTTATAAATCGCATCGTGCTCACGAAAAGCAAACCCTCTGCGCTCAAAGCTCAATCTTGAAAAAATAAAACTTGTAAGCGTAACTAAAACGTAAACAATACCAATAATTACCCAAATAATATCAGGAAACAATTTAGCATTTATAGTCCAAAGAGTTCCTAATCCTAAACCTAATAAAAGCAAAATAATCCCGATATTGATCAGGATTACTTTGTAATACTTCGATTCTATTCTATTTAAAACAACCGTTTCAAATTGTGGCAAACTTGAAAGATTAATTTCTTGATTTGAAAAATGTTGCATACCTATACTTTAAATCCAAAACCTAAATTAATAAAATGGAAATTGGCATCAAAACCATCTGATTTAGCTGCATAGAATTTATAACTTCCTTCCAAATAAAGTAACTTAGACAAATGGTAACGTAAACCCGGCTGAAGGGTAATACCATTGTAATTAAACTTAACATTTCGGTTTGAAAAATAAATAGGTTCATTTCCTACATAATCAATTGGTGTAAGATCAAAATTATTGGTAAAAAAAGCATAACCAATAGCACAAAAGGGTTTTAATTTTGCATTGAAAGCATCTACTTCAATACTCGCTTTAGGGTTCCAAACAAAGGTATCATCCGTTAAAAACACTTCACGAGACTGTAAATAATCAACTGATAATCCCCCTGAAATTTTAATTGTTGAATTGCTATAAAAAGCATATTGTGCATCTAAGCCAACAATTCCATTAAAACCATCACTTACTACGTTGTTTTTATCCCTCAAATTACCAACATAATGCACACCTATTTGAAATCTTGATGGTTTAGTATTATCGTCAACAATATTATCTTGTGCAAAAACTGTAATTGATGCGAAAAGAAAAATTAAACTTTTAATTATTTTCATATATGAATAATTCAGCGCTTTAATTATGGTAAATATTTCTTTTCAAAATTAGGCTTACGCTTTTCCAAAAAGGCATCTCTACCTTCTTTAGCCTCATCGGTCATATACGCTAAACGTGTTGCTTCTCCAGCAAAAACCTGTTGCCCTACCATTCCATCATCTGTCAAATTCATAGCGAATTTTAGCATTTTAATTGATGTTGGTGATTTTGCTAATATTTCCTGAGCCCATTCATAAGCTGTGTCTTCTAATTCTGCATGGGGAATAACCGCATTTACCATTCCCATTTCAAAAGCTTCTTGCGCCGAGTAATTTCTTCCTAAAAAGAAAATCTCACGTGCTTTCTTTTGTCCAACCATTTTAGCCAAATAAGCCGAGCCGTAACCACCATCAAAACTTGTTACATCCGCATCAGTTTGTTTGAAGATTGCATGCTCTTTACTTGCCAAAGTTAAATCACAAACCACGTGTAAGCTGTGCCCACCACCTACTGCCCAACCTGGTACTACACAAATTACTGCTTTCGGCATAAAACGAATCATACGTTGTACTTCCAAAATATTCAATCTGTGGTAACCATCATCACCTACGTAACCTTGATGACCACGAGCCTTTTGATCACCTCCGCTACAAAAACTCCATATTCCATCTTTTGAAGAAGGACCTTCTGCCGAAAGTAAAACTACTCCAATAGAGGTATCTTCTTGTGCATCATAAAACGCTTGAATTAATTCTGCAGTTGTTTTTGGACGAAATGCATTACGTACATCCGGACGGTTAAATGCAATACGTGCTACACCATTGCATTTTTTATAGGTTATATCTTCAAACTCTCTTACGGTTACCCAGTCAATCGCACTCATGTTCAATATGTTTTTATTCGTTGATTTCTAAATTTTGTTAAAATTAAATTTCAGTAAAAATAAAGCATTTTTTTAGATTATATTGCAAGTTTAAATCAATTACTAGCATGAAAATTACCTATACAGGAATACTTTTGGCTTTTGGAATGGTATCCCTAAATGCTCAAAATTATGAATTTCAAGAAGTTACTAATATAGAATGTTTACCCGTTATTTCACAAGATAGAACCGGAACTTGTTGGAGTTATTCCACTTCTTCTTTTTTAGAATCGGAAATAATACGCCTAACTGGTAAACATATTGATTTGTCTGAAATGTACCAAGTGCGTACAACTTACCCCAAAAAAGCAGCTAATTACATTATGCGTCAAGGGAAAGCTCAATTTAGCGAAGGGGGATTAAACCATGATGTAATTAATAGCGTTGCTGAATATGGATTGGTTCCATTAAGTGCTTACACAGGACTTACTGAGAATGAAAAGATTCACAACCACGCAGAGTTAGTAGCTGTTCTCGAAGCTATGGTAAAAACTTATGTTGACAATCCCGGAAAACAATTATCAACAAAATGGAAAGCTGCTGTAAATAATGTATTAGATGCATATTTAGGTGAAATTCCAACTGAATTTAAATTCGATGGCAAAAGTTATACTCCGTCTGGCTTCCGTGACATGACGAAGATAAAAGCTGAAAATTATGTGACGATTACCAGCTTTGCCAATCAAAAAAATTACCTCCCTTTTGTATTAAACATTCCCGACAACTTTTCAAATGGAAGCATGTACAATGTCCCTTTAGAAGAATTTATCGCTGTTATTGACAATGCATTAGAAAGTGGCTTTTCTTTAGCACTAGATGCAGATGTTTCGGAACCTACTTTTTCTGCAAAATATGGAGTAGCCTTTATCCCCGAAAATGATGCAGATGCAAAAACTGGTTTAGCTGAAATTATTACAGAAAAAAAGATCACTCCAGAGTTCCGTTTACAGGAGTTTGAAAACTTCAATACTACAGACGATCACTTAATGCATATTGTTGGAAAAGTAAAAGACCAAAAAGGGAATATCTATTACAAAGTAAAAAATTCTTGGGGGACCGATGAGAAAAGAGTTTCGAACGGAGGTTATATTTATATGAGTGTTCCATACATGAAATTAAAAGCAATTTCTGTTCTCGTACACAAAGATGGTTTGAATAAAAAAACAAAAAAGAACCTAAATTTATAAGATGATATTTAAATCCGCTATAAGTACATTAAATAAATATTTAATTGGAATGGTGTGCCTTGTCTTGATAGGCACCACAATTCCTGTTTTTGGAAGTGAAGGACTTGTTGCAGGAGCTGTTCTGCTCTCCATAAATGGGCTTACTTTGACTTTATTAATTTGGATTTATTTTAAAACTTATTACAGCGTTGATAATCATCTTCTCCTTTGTAAATCAGGGCCTTTTTTTAGTAAAATTGACATTAAAACAATAAAGAAAATCGAACACCATAAAGGAATTTATGTTCCTGTGATATGGAAACCCGCTTTAAGTCATATCGGATTAATTATTACCTACAACAATTATGATGATATTTACATTTCTCCAGAAAATGAAACCCTATTTTTAGAAAAACTATTAATCATAAACCCCAACATCCAAATAATTCCATTGCCAAAATCATGAGTATCCGCTATTTTTCCATTTTACTTGTCTTAATCATTGTATCTTGTAAAGAATCGACTACTACTCCTGCTCCAAAAAAAGAAATAGTAATAAAAGAACCTTTTGAAGTTGAGTTTTCTAAAGTTTCTAAAAAATATAAAAAGGAAAAGCAGGCTGAAATTTCAAATTTTTACAATGAAACCATTAAAAAGAATAAATTTAGTGGAGGTTTTTTAGTGGCTAAAAACGGAGAAATTTTATTTGAAAACTATAATGGTTTTGCAAATTATAAAACAAAAAAAGAAGTAACAGCAACAACACCTTTGCATTTAGCTTCTGTCAGTAAAGTATTAACTGCTGCTGTAGTTATGCGATTATATGATGAGAAAAAACTTGATATTAATCAAAATATTAAAACTTACTTTCCAAATTTCCCACACGATGGCATTACAATAAAAACACTTTTGAACCATCGAAGTGGAATACCCAACTATGCTTATTTTACAGAACCGGATAACATTTGGGGTCGAAAAAAAATATTACACAATGAAGATATAATCGATTTATTGTGCACCAAAAATATTCCTATGGAATATCGTCCTGACACAAGGTTTAGCTATTGTAATACCAATTATGCCCTTCTAGCATTAATCATTGAAAAAGTCACCAAGTTGCCCTACCCAGAAGCCATGAAACAACTTTTATTTGAACCTCTAAAAATGCAAAATACGTTTGTATTTGAGTATGAACAACAGAAAGACACTGTTAGTTTATCCTACAAAAGCAATTGGCATACTATCCCTTTTGATCAATTTGATGCAGTATATGGAGATAAAAATATTTATTCTACACCGCAAGATTTACTAAAATTTGATTTAGCCTCTTATTCTGAAAACTTTTTTTCAAAGAAACTAAAAGAAGAAATATTCAAAGGCTACAGCTACGAAAGACCTGGTGTAAAAAATTATGGATTGGGTATCCGACTTAACGAGTGGGACAATTACAATACTTTATGCTACCATAATGGTTGGTGGCATGGAAGCACAACATCATATATCACGTTGAAAAAAGACACCGTAACAATGATTGCTTTATCAAACAATTACAACAAAAAAGTTTACCAACTAAAAAAGTTATCATCTGTATTTGGTGAATATCCTTTTGAAATAGAAAACGACTAATTCTCATGATTTCAAATTCTTATAAATAAATTAATAGTTTAGACATAATGAATCTGATTTACTAAGGCAGAATTACCCTATTTTTACAGAAGTCATTGTCAAGGATCCGCCAACGGCTTTATCGTTAAAAAAGCTTATTTCATCATTTTGATCTTGCAAAGCCAACGAATAAATTAAAGGCAAATAGTGATCAGGGGATGGAATAGCTTTTAAAGCCTCTCTGTGCAACCTTTCATAATTAATCAATTCATCGTGATTCCCTAGTAGTATCTTTTGCTTGAAAACAGCATTCATTTCCAAAGCCCAATCAAAACCATATTCTGGCTCAAGCAATTTATCCCAAGCTACCATCCTAAGGTTATGCACCATATTACCACTGCCAATTATTAAAACTCCTTTTTTACGCAAAGCCAATAGCTGTTTAGCTACTTCATAATGATAAGCTGTAGGTTTTGAATAATCTATACTCAACTGCATAATTGGAATATCTGCATTGGGGTACATATGTTTTACCACCGACCAAGTTCCGTGATCCAACCCCCATTCATGGTCCAATCCTATTACTGGATATGAAACCATTTGTTTAATTTCATCTGCAAGTTGCGGCGCTCCTGGTGCTTTATATTGCACTTCATAAAGTGGTTTTGGGAACCCTCCAAAATCATGAATTGTTTTAGGGTTCGGCATAGCGGTAACGTGTGTTCCTTTGGTTAACCAATGAGCTGAAACCACTACAACCGCTTTGGGTTTTGGTATTTCTTGCCCGAGCTTTTTCCATCGCTTTGAAAACTCATTATCTTCAATTGCATTCATTGGCGAACCGTGACCTATAAACAAAACGGGGTATTTAAGATCTCCTTCTTTTAAGTCTTTCGACCAATTGTAAAACGGATTTATATTTCCCATCACCACACCACTAGCTATTATTTTGATAAAATCACTACGCTGCATATTCAAACAGTTGTATATACAAATGTACAATTAATTGCAAATAATAGCTTCATATTTAACTTATTTTTAATGCTTAAAATACTAATGAGCCGGAAATAAAGACTGAATAAAGGTATAAGATCTCACTTCTGCATAAGAATACGGAGAATTTTTCATCGGATACGCACAATGCCCACCATACTTAGGGGTTTCCAAATGGATAAAGGGATTATCCTCTGCCAAAGCTATTGGATAACATCCATCACCTAAAAAAGGGTCATCTAAAGCATTTATAATCAATACTGGTTTGGCAATACTATTAATACTTCGGGCTGGAGAAACACTATAATAATAATCCTCTTTATCAATAAAACCGTGTAAAGGAGCTGTAAAATTATTATCTAAATCATCAAAAGATTTAATATCATCAATTCTAGCCCAATCCAATAGTTCAGGGAATTGTTGCGCCTTAACTTTAAGTTTACGAGATAAATCTATGGTGAAATTTTTCATGTAAACCTTATTGAATCCTTTTTTTAAAGACTCAGCACTTGACTTTACTTCTATGGGAACAGAAACCGCTACTCCAGCTTTAATGTTTTCAGAAATATTATCCATACGTCCAAAATAATTCAGCACTTGTGCTCCCCCCATAGAATACCCAATAAGATAAACCTCTTTCACTTTTTTTAAAGCAAAGTGTATAACGGTGTCCAAATCATCTATAGTAGCATGATGGTACAAACGCGGTAAACGATTCATTTCACCACTACAACTGCGGTTATTCCAAGCAAAAACAGAAAAATTACGTTGTAAAAAATAGTCGGCGCAACTATTTATGTAAGTTCTTTGTGAATTACCTTCTAATCCGTGGCATAAAATAATAGCCTTATCGGTATTCTTTACATTGTAGTCAACGGCTAAAAAATCACCATCGGCCAACTCAATTTTTTCTCTTTTATAAACAGGAACAGGGAATTTTTTAAATTTTCCAGCATAAATAGTGGAAACATGATTGTTTTTATGAACAAAAGGTACAAAATCATTGTATGCAGAATCTTGGATAAAAGGCATAACTATTCGTAAATAATGTTTGGAATTACAACTACACGATTGGGTACTATACAAAGTTAAGAAAAATGGCCTTCGAAAAAACTTTCGAGGCCATTTTTACTTACATCTATTTATCACTAAATATAGAATATGTACTATTATTTTATAAGGTAAATACCGTTATCTTTTATTTCTATCAACTTTTGACGGTATAAATTTCCAACTGCTTTTTTAAATACTTTTTTACTCATTTTTAAAACCGTACGAATATCTTCGGGATGTGAATTATCATTTAATCCTAGAAAACCTCTATTGGCTTTTAATTCATCTAGAATTACTTGTGAAGACGGCTCAATAGCCTCTACTCCTAGTTTACGAAGAGAAACATCAATTTTCCCATCAGGACGAACATTTTTGATATAACCTTTCATGCGCATCCCTGGTTTAATATCGTCGTAAACTTCGTTTTTGTAAGCCAAACCTTTATGCTGCTCGTTAATGATAACATTTATTCCAGCGTCGGTTATATGCGAAACTATTAAATCAACCTCTTCACCATTTTCTACAGTTACTTCATCGTTATTTAAAAACTGTTGGGTTTTACTTGACGCAACCATTCTATTGGTTTTCTCGTCCATAAAACAGTAAATCAAATAGCGTTTCCCTTCCTCCATTGGGCGGGCTTGTTCTTTAAAAGGAACAAACAAATCTTTTTCCAATCCCCAATTTAAAAAAGCACCAAACTTATTGATATAATTCACTTTTAAATGCGCAAACTCATTCAATTTCACATACGGCTTCAGTGTAGTTGCCACAGGACGCTCTTCATGATCAAGATATACAAATACTGTTAAATCATCGCCGATAGCAAAGTCTTTTGGTACATATTTATTTGGTAATAAAACATCATCTTCTTGTGTTTCTTCACTTCCTAAAAATAAACCAACTTTAGTCTCTCTTAAAATTTTTAAAGTATTGTATTGTCCTATATGTAACATAATGAAATAAATTGGTCACAAAGGTAGCTAAAAACCATAACATTATTTTACTATATATTTAAATCTTAATTTAGAAAACCTTTACCTTTGCAAAAAAACAGACAATGTCAAACGTATATATAGGGTATCATTTTACTATTGAACCAAAAGAATTAGGTTCTGAAATATTAATTGCTGAATTAGGTGAACTTCCTTTTGAAAGTTTTATTGAAACAGAAAACGGTTTTTCTGCTTTTATTCAGAAAAATTTATGGCATGAAAACATTTTAGCCGACCTTTTTATTTTGGACAATCCAGAATTCAAAATCGATTATTCTTTTGAAGAGATTGAACAAGTAAACTGGAATGAAGAATGGGAAAAAAACTTTGAACCTATTGAAGTTGACGGTAAATGTTATGTTCGTGCTCCTTTTCATGAAAAAACTGATGCAGCATACGACATTGTGATAGAACCAAAAATGAGTTTTGGTACAGGACACCACGAGACTACTCACATGATGATTCAACATCTTTTGGAAACTGATGTTACCAATAAGAAAACACTAGATATGGGCTGCGGTACCGCTATTTTAGCAATCTTAGCTGAAATGAAAGGTGCTCAACCTATTGATGCTATTGATATTGACAATTGGTGTTACTTAAACTCTATTGAAAATGCTGAACGCAATAACTGTAAACACATTACCGTTTATGAAGGTGATGCAGCTCTTCTAGCAGGTAAAAAATATGATGTAATCATTGCAAACATTAACCGTAATATTCTTTTAAATGACATGCAACAATATGTTGATTGTTTGAACGAAAATGGAATTTTATTTTTAAGTGGATTCTATACTGAAGATATACCTTTCATAGACGCTTCATGTACCGAGAAAGGTTTACAGTATGTTAAAAAATTTGAAAGAAACAATTGGGTTGCTTTGAAATATTTAAAACAATAATTACTTTTATCAAAAAAATTAAAGAACTAAAGATGAGTACGATAGAACAATTTCAAGAAGATGTTTTAGTTGAAGAATTAATTGGATTAAACAATGAAATTATATTATTTAATGATGATGTAAATACATTTGATCATGTTATCGACACGCTAATTCGTGTTTGCAATCACGAACCTATACAAGCAGAACAGTGTGCAATTTTAGTACATTACAAAGGAAAATGCGCAGTAAAAACAGGTAGCTATGACGAACTTAAACCCCTTTGCTCAAGTTTACTTGATGCCGGTTTAAGTGCTGAAATACAATAAAAAAAATCCCGAGTTAAAACTCGGGATTTTTTTATTATTTATTTATCTCCAATCAATGTGGTAATTTATCTTTTAATAAACCATATATGTATGTTCCTAATAAAGCTCCTACAAGAACTACAGCAACACCATAGATTCCTGTTCCTAGTAAAATAAAGATTGGTCCTGGGCAAGAACCTACCAATCCCCAACCTAAACCGAATAAAGTACCACCTACAATGTAGCGTGTAAAACCTCTTTCTTTTGGTACAATTTCAATTTCTTGACCTTTAATATCTTTTATTTTTGAACGTTTAATCATTTGAATTCCTATAACTCCTGTTGCTATAGCAACCATAATAATTCCAAACATATGAAACGATTCAAATCGGAACATTTCATAAATACGATACCATGATACCGCTTCGGCTTTGGTTAAAACAATTCCGAAAACAAAACCTACTAATATAAATCTTAAAAATTTCATGTTTAATACTTAAAAAATTAAGGGTAATAAAAAATGCGTCATAATCAATCCGCCAATAAAAAATCCAATTACAGCAATTAATGATGGAACTTGTAAGTTACTTAATCCGGAAATCGCATGTCCTGACGTACATCCACCAGCATAACGTGTTCCGAAGCCAATCAAAAGTCCTCCTACTAATAAAATTAAAAAGCCTTTTGGCGTTGTCAATGTTTCCATACTAAAAATTGCATCCGGCACCAATTTTCCATTCGGAGCATCAATATGCATCGCTGCCAAATGTTCAATTGTATTAGGATTCAAATTAACACCTGTACCATTACTCAAAAAATTATACGCTACAAAACCTCCTAAAATTGCCCCCCATACTACAGCCAAATTCCATTTTTGCTCGCGCCAATCGAATTTAAAAAAGTCTGCATGTTTTCCTGCTCCTGCAATAGTACAAAGTGTTCGTAAATTTGATGACATTCCAAATGATTTTCCAAAAAAAATCAACAATAGCATGATAATACCAATTAAAAAGCCCGAAATGGCCCAATGCCAAGTTCCGTATAATAATTCCATATTCTTTATTTTTTTACAAAAGTAGCCATTCATTTATTTTTATATGTAATTTGGGATGTATAAATTTGAATAAAAAATTTATACTCAATGAAAAAGTTTGCTATTGAATTCAAATGGGCCGTGATATTTATCATCACTTCACTTGCATGGACCATATTTGAAAAACAAATGGGATGGCATGATGGAAAAATTGAAATGCAGCAAATTTACACTATGCTTTTTGGTATAGTAGCAATTATACTTTACGTTTTAGCCCTTTTAGATAAAAAGAAAAACTTTTTTAACGGAATAATGGATTGGAAACAAGGGTTTCTTTCGGGTTCAATATTATCCTTGTTTGTCGCTTTAATGATTCCGCTAACGCAATACATAACATTTACAGTAATTTCTCCAGAATATTTTGATAAATTAATTGCATTAACAGTTGCAAACAAAAAAATGACGTTGGAAGCTGCTCAAAACTATTTCAATATTAACAATTATATCTACAGTAGTACTTTTTCGGCACTTTCTTCTGGAATTGTTACTGCTGCAATTGTTTCCCTTTTCACTAAATCTAAAAAAGTTTAAAATGAACAAACTGTTTTATTTGGTTTTATTAGTCGCTATTTATAGCTGTACTAGTACAAAATCAACGATTAAAAACGTTGACAATTCAGCTGTAAAACCAAAAATCACGAACAAAGCGTTTGTAATTACCGAAACAGCCAAAGACAGAAAATATGGCTATGAACCTGATTATCCTATTAATATTGGTCTTATTTTAGAACCCCAAGAAGAAATCTACATCGGTTACTTTTTCAACGGATTAGAAGGCCCGAATGGAGAAATTATTCAATATAAGAAGATTGACACTTGTTGTCCATTTCCTACAGCACACAACACTATGGGGGCTGGAACATTAGTTTTATATGAAGTAACCTTTAATGGTAGCAACCAAAAAGAAATACTTTATTTTAATATCTACGAGAAAGGACAAATCATGTGTCCGAAAGGTTTTACCATAAAAAAAGACCTTTAATACTTAAAAACTTTTAACGTATTTGTAACGTAAGTAACCTTTTAAACATCGATTTAAAAGGTTTTTCTTTTTATCTTTGCACCTTAAAATCAAGATATAATGGATTTAAAAAATATACCTCAAATCAAACATTTAGCTAGCGACAATTTTTTCCTTTTAGCAGGCCCTTGTGCCATTGAAGGAGAAGAAATGGCCATGAAAATTGCTGAGCGTTTGGTAACCGTTACCAATCGATTAGAAATTCCTTTTGTTTTCAAAGGTTCGTTTAAAAAAGCAAACCGCTCTAGAGTAGATAGTTTTACAGGAATTGGTGATGAGAAAGCATTGAAAATATTAGAAAAAGTAAGTAAAGAATTTGGTATACCAACAGTTACTGACATTCATACCAATGAAGACGCTGCAATGGCTGCTGCATATGTTGATGTGCTTCAGATTCCTGCTTTTTTGGTACGTCAAACGGATTTAGTTGTAGCTGCCGCAAAAACTGGTAAAACAGTCAACTTGAAAAAAGGACAATTTATGAGTCCTGAAAGTATGAAACATGCTGTTCAAAAAGTTTTAGATAGCAATAACGAAAATGTTATGGTAACTGATAGAGGAACAATGTTTGGCTACCAAGATATGATTGTGGATTTTCGTGGTATTCCTACCATGCAACAACAGGCTACTACAGTACTAGATGTAACACACTCTTTACAACAACCAAACCAAACAATAGGTGTAACGGGTGGTCGTCCTGATATGATTGAAACCATTGCTAAAGCAGGTATTGCCGTAGGTGTTGATGGTATTTTTATAGAAACACATTTTGATCCAGCTAATGCAAAAAGCGATGGTGCAAACATGCTTCACTTGGATTATTTTGAAGATTTAATGACTAAACTTGTAGCCATTAGAAAAACCATAAATCAATTTTAATTTTTTTCCATTTTTCTATAATGAAACAATCATTTTTAATGGTTGTACTAACTTTTTGTGTTTTTTCACAGTACACCTTTTCGCAAGAAACAGTTGAAAATCCTGAAAAATACACGGCTCATAACAAAGGTAAATTCTATATCTACTGGGGTGGAAATAGAGGAACATACTCTAAATCTGACATTCACTTTAAAGGTAATGATTACGATTTTACTCTTCACAATGTAGAAGCACATGACAAACCAAAAGGATGGCATGTTGATTATATCAATCCTGCAAGAATGACCATTCCACAAACCAACTTTAGAGTGGGATACTTTATATCAGATCATTACAATATTTCGATTGGATTTGATCATATGAAATATGTAATGTACAACGAGAGAACCGTAAATTATAGCGGGTACTACCCAAATCCAGGTATTTACAGTGAAAATCCAACAGAGGATGAATTAACTTTGGATAAAAACTTTTTATTATTCGAACATACTGATGGTTTAAATTATATTAATACGGAATTTTCAAGAGTTGATGATATTTCAAATTGGTTTGGCTTACCGAATACCGACAAATTTCAAATCAACATTACCGAAGGTTTAGGAGCTGGATTTTTATATCCAAGAACAAATACTACACTTTTAGGTAAAGATCGCTACGACGAATTTCATATTTCTGGTTACGGTTTATCTGCAAAAGCTGGTTTGAATTTTACCTTTTTTAAACATTTCTTTATTCAAACCGAACTTAAAGGAGGTTATATTAATATGAATGACATTAGAACCACTGAAGATAGTGCAGATAGAGCATCACAAGATTTTTGGTTTTTACAACGTGTCATTACTATTGGAGGAATATTTCGACTATAACTAAAACTAAATACAAACAAAATGAAGGATCGAGTTTAGGCTCGATCTTTTTATTTATACAGTAATTCAGCTTCTTTAATGACAGCTATTAAAACTTCTGGTTGAATCGCTTTGAGCGATTTATATCGCAATGATTTTACAGTATTACGATTCTCACCAATTAAATAATCTTGATGTGCTTTTAATTGAAAACCTCTTGCAAATCCAATATCTAAAAATTCCTTTTTATGATTTGGCGCTAAATAAACGAATGGTTTCTTTTTGAAATAAAAATAAGGTATTCCCCACTTTAGAAGCAATTGAGATTCTCCCAACTCCTTTTCAATAATAGAAATAACATCCAATAGCATTATTTGATAATGCTTTGGTTGCTTTAAGATATATTCATTAACTGGATTCATACTATAAAAATAATCTAAAAAACTTGTTCAGATAAAATTTTATTATTTACTTTGTTTTTCAAAGTACTTTAAAAATGGAAAACGCAAAATATTTAAAAGATATTCAAGACATTAAAGATTTGATGAACAAATCATCTCAATGCCTTTCTTTAAGCGGATTAAGTGGTGTTTTAGCAGGTATATATGCTTTGGTAGGAGCTTGGTTAGCCTTTAAAACCATTTATGTTGAATATAAAATAAATACATCGCATAGCGCTATTTCTATTCCACAATCTGTTGTCATAAAACTATGCATAATAGCTGGCTCTGTATTAGTTGCTTCCATACTTACAGGTATTACATTTAGTGTACGAAAGGCAAAAAAACAAAATGAAACGATTTGGAATGCCGCATCTAAACGTTTACTTATAAACTTTGCAATACCATTAATAAGTGGCGGTGTTTTTATTCTTTTTTTAATTGAAAAAGAAATACTTAACCTAGTTGCTCCTCTTACCTTAATTTTTTATGGACTAGCTTGTGTAAATGCGAGTAAATATACTCTGCGTGACGTACGTTATTTAGGAATAACAATGATATTACTAGGATTAATTGCTACTTGGTTTATCAATTTTGGTTTAGTGTTTTGGGCTTTAGGTTTTGGAGTTTGTCATATTGTATATGGAAGTATGATGTATTTTAAATACGATAGAAACTAAGGCCTTTACATTTGCACTTTAATTCAGCAATAATTTAAACCGAAAGCAATCGTGAAAAACATTATTCAAAATATCAATAAAGCCTTTGATCACCGAATTCGTTTAGGTATCATGTCGGTATTAATGGTGAACGAAAGTGCTGATTTTTCTACTCTTAAAGAACTTCTGGGGGTAACAGACGGTAATCTTGCCAGTCATGCTAAAGCTTTAGAAAACGAAAACTATATTACGGTTGAAAAGCAATTTATAGGCAGAAGACCCAATACGAGTTATAGAGCGACTAAGACAGGAAAAATAGCTTTTCAAGAACATATTGAAGCCCTGGAAAAATTAATTTCAAAATCATAAGACTTTTTTTTAACCATTCACTTTGAAATACAAAGTACTTTAAGAACATAATAAATAATAAAATCAATCATGGAAAATCAAACACAACATCCGAACATTCCTAATAAAACATCATTTTTCCAAAGCAATACTGCCAAAATGATAATGGTAGGCTTTTTAATCTTAGTTTTATTAATTCCGTTGGCGCTTGTTCAAGATTTAATAACAGAGCGCTCAAATAGAAAGCAAGAAGTTACTGATATCGTCACTCAAAAATGGGGTAAAGACATCGAATTAATGGGGCCTATTTTAAAAATTCCTTATAAAGTAATCACAGAAACTGAAGTGATAGATGAAAAAACAAAGCAGAAAACCATTCAAAAATATAGCTATACTGAAAATGCATACTTTTTCCCGGATCAATTGAACCACAATACAGCAATAAACAAAATAGATAATATCCAACTAGGATTATACAAACCTATAGTGTTCAAAGCTACTATTACATCAGATGGTACTTTTGGTACTGTTGATATATCAAAACTTGACCTTCATCCTGAGAATATTCTTTGGGACAAAGCGAGCATCATCATAAAAACAACAAACTTGAAAAGCATAAAAAGTGATTTAAGAATAAAGTTAAATAACAAATTTTTAAACCTTGAAGCAAAATCTGATGACGAATCGAGATTTGATACTTTAGAGACCAATACTTTCACCTATAACCCCGTGGAAGATTTAAACTTTAATTTTTCAATAAGTTACAATGGCAGCAATAGTGTACAATTTATTCCAATTGGAAAAACAACTGCAACAACAGTGGATGCTGACTGGAACTCTCCATCTTTTATCGGAAATTTTGCAACCAATGACACAACAAAAAAAATCACAACTAAAAATTTTCATGCCGATTGGAAAATTATCCATGTAAACCGACCGTTTCCGCAACAATTCAAAGCAAAAATACCTGCTTTAAAGAATTATCAATATGGTGTAAAACTAATTGAAACTGTTGATGAATATCAACAAAATGAAAGAGCATCTAAATATGGATTTCTAGTAATCGGTTTGACATTTTTGATTTTCTTTTTAATTCAAACCATCAGTAAAATTCACATCCACATTTTTCAATACACCATGATAGGTTTAGCGCTAATCATGTTTTATACTCTACTTATTTCCATAACCGAACATTCTAGTTTTAGTATTGCCTATGCTATAGCGGCAAGTGCAGTTATCATCATGCTGCTACTCTACTCTATTTCAATTCTAAAAAACAAAAAATTTCCATTGTTCATTACAGCTTCCTTAACGCTCCTATATAGCTTTATTTATATCATCATTCAGTTAGAAGATTATGCTTTATTAGTTGGAAGCATTGGGCTATTCCTTATACTTGGTAGTATAATGTATTTTTCAAGAAAAATTGACTGGAATAATTGATCGTTACAATATTCCATTTTCTAATAAATTTTTATTAGAAAATAAAATATATACAAAATTATTACCTTTTTAAATTATTAACTTAAAACAAATAACATGAAAAGTGAAATCAAATCCAAACAGAACAAACGCCTTTTCGGTATATTAATAACTACAACAAGTCTATTACTCATTCCTCTTATTGCTATGGTGTTTACAAATGAAGTAAAATGGACAGCTTTTGACTTCATTATTGGTGCAATCTTATTATGGGGGTTGAGTTTTTCTATAGAATTTACTTTAAGAATAGTCAAAACAAAAAAACATAAACTCATGGCATTACTAGTCATCATATTCTTCTTTTTACTCATTTGGATAGAACTTGCAGTAGGTATATTTGGAACTCCTTTTGCTGGAAATTAAAACCGAAAAATAAGAAACCGCAAATTCAAATATTGATTTGCGGTTTCTTATTTTTTGACAACTAAAACAATTAATTTTTAAATAACAATATTCTAATTTTATAATTCATTCTGCTTCAAATTGTTTTTTTCACAACTATCTTCTAACTTCCTTGTACATAATCTTGCAAATAAGCAAATCGCGAAGTCAATTTACCAGCTTCAGTAATTTTTGCTCGGCTTAATATTCCATCAACATCACCATTGTAAAACGCTGGGATTACGTTGTCTAAAAAGACTTTACCAAATCCTTCAGTAGCGTCTTTTGGAAGTTCACATGGTAAATTATCTACCGCCATTACCCAAATTGCACTAGGGTGTGACAATGCTACTTCTTTTTGCTCACTTGGCAAATAACCGTAAATAGGATCTGCTATAGTACTTGGTCGTATTGTACAAGCAATAGGGCCGTCAATGTCACAAGAAATATCAGCTACAACTTTTAATCTGCATTTTGGCGAACGTAACATTTCATTTGTCAAAATTACAGGCGCTCCATTACCATAAAAATGTCCTGCAATGAAAATATCTGACATTTCAGCAAATCGCTCAAAATTAGACACATAATCTATAGGATTGGTAAAAAATTCTTCTCTGCTAAACGGTTTACCATCAACTCGCATATTATAATCATTAACGTCTATAAAAGTATAAACTGGCTGGTCATACGTTTTGCTCAAATAATTTTCAACGGAAACTTCTTTAATTTTCATACCATCCAGCATTTCTTTTGCTCCATAAGCCACCTTGCCTCTACCCGTAAGTACAATTTTAATATTAGGTAGTCTATTTTTTCGCAAACGCTCAATTAATGCTTTTTGATCTGGTAAAGTCTCTGCTTTTGCGATATTAAACAACTCATATTTTAAACCAAAAGCACGAATTCCATTATATGCACCAACAATTCCAGCATAACGCCCGAATCCAATTAAACGATGATTATCTTTATTTACTACTGTTTCGTGATCGTACAATTCAATATTTTTTTCCAGAATTGTCTTCAATAAATTTCTATTATACGCTTGCTTCTTTATGGTATGTGAAAAGAAAAAATACTTTTTATTCGGGATTAAAGCGTCAATGGGTACTTCTTTTACACCTATCAAAACATCGCAGTCTGAAACATCATTAGTTACTTCAATTCCTTTTTCTTTATACTGATCATCTGTAAAAACTCGGATATCTGAAGATTCCACAACTATTTCAGCTTGAGGAAATTTTGCTTTAAAATTTACTAATTCATCAGGGGAAAACACAGCCCTTCGATCAGGAGGACACTTACGTTCTTTAATAATTCCGAATTTCATTTTGTTAGGTTAGTTTGTTGTTATATTCCTCACAAATATACACTTTGATCGTGCTATTTGCAATATTAATTTTAGCATTCAACCCATCATTTTTGATGTATAACTTCTGAATTTTAATATCTAATAGTGATTTTAAAATTAGCTTGAATTTGTTTGAAATAGGGTGTATTTATAATATAATTTTATTATTTTTGGCCTAGATTTTGATTACTAAATAATTATCTACCCAATAATGGGGTCGACTGGCTTTGACAGCGAGTGGAATTGAAAAGTAAGCACGTCGAGAACTGGGACAATTCTCGTTAATAAAAGGTTCTAAACTTATAAACGGCGAAAATAATTACGCTTTAGCTGCTTAATCTGAATTATAGTAAGATTTGCCTAGTTCCAACAAGGTTGGAAAGCTAGATTCTCCTCAAAAGCTTTGGTTTATAGCGTTTGGCCAAGGGGAACCGTAAAAGTAAACCTAGGAAAGGTAACGCTTTAAATCCTTTCTGAAATTAATAAAGCTAAGCTAAAAGTGGTTGTTTTCAGCCTCGCTTTTAGTCGAAAATCCAAATGAAAACTAAGCGTGTAGAAAGCTTCTTGATTGCTTGTTTGGACCCGAGTTCGATTCTCGGCGACTCCACTAAAACAATTTCAAAATCAACTAAGTGCCTGTAAATCGTATGATTTACAGGCACTTTTGTTTTTCTGACTATTCAAATTATCTATTAAATCACAAAATATAGGTAGTAAAATCGGTTACCCGAAAAAAAGCAAAATTAGGGTAACCGAATTTCTCCTTAAGCCAATGATAGCAAGCTGTTCAGAAGATGAACATCTTGTCTAAAAACAATAAATAATATAATTTGAATAACTATAAAGTCACCACAAAATGAAACACAAAATATCCATACTTTTTTATGTAAAAAGTGCTAAAGCTTCAAAAAACGGCCTACTTCCCATTTATCAAAGGATAACAATCAACGGAACACGAATAGAATTAAGTACCTCAAAATTTGTAGTAAAATCAAAATGGAATGCTGCTGCAGGAAAATTAAAGGGCAGTTCTGAAGAAGCCAGACTAATCAATAGTTACCTCGATATCTTAAAATTAAAAGTATATGAAACAGAAAAATGGATGGTCAATAATGAACATGAAATAACTGCCCATTCCTTCAAAAATAAACTTTTAGGTATCGAAGAAAATCAAAGAAAATTGATTCAAATTTTCGAGAATCATAACAAACGTATGAAAGAATTAATTGGTAAAGAGTTCTCCATTAATACCTACAAAAAATATGAAACAGCACTAAACCACACAAAAGAGTTTTTAAAAAGCCAATATTCAACTACAGATATTTCAATCAAACAAATTGACCTGGCATTTATCAACGACTTTGATTACTTTTTAAGAAATGTAAAAAACTGCAATAACAATTCAACTATAAAATACATACGAAACTTCGGAAAAATAGTAAAACAATGCTACGCAAATGGTTGGATTGAAAAAGATCCATTCCTTAATTATAAAGGTA
Source organism: Flavobacterium chuncheonense (assembly GCF_042686145.1). Classification (NCBI taxonomy): domain Bacteria; kingdom Pseudomonadati; phylum Bacteroidota; class Flavobacteriia; order Flavobacteriales; family Flavobacteriaceae; genus Flavobacterium; species Flavobacterium chuncheonense. Next base: position 189,331 of record NZ_JBHUPC010000012.1, read on the forward strand.
AAGTAAAAGAAATTGAACGAACTTTTTTAAGTGAAACAGAAATTGAATCTTTATTAAATATAGAGTTTAAAATAAAGCGCCTAGAAATCGTAAGGGATATGTTTGTGTTTTCCTGCTTTACCGGCCTAGCCTACATAGATGTCAAAAACCTAACAAAGTCCCATATAAGCCATGGTATTGATGGTGAGAAATGGATATTTACACACCGTCAAAAAACCGAAAGCGCTTCTAAAATACCAATCCTTCCCGTTACACAAATGATAATCGATAAATATGAAAACCATCCACAATGTTCAAATGAAAATCGCCTACTCCCTATTCTATCCAATCAAAAAATGAATGCCTACTTAAAAGAAATTGCAGCTGTATGCAACATCAATAAAGAACTAACCTTTCATATTGCCCGACATACTTTCGCTACGACGGTAACACTAACTAATGGTGTCCCAATTGAAAGTGTAAGTAAAATGCTTGGGCACAAGAATCTAAGAACTACCCAGCATTATGCTAAAGTCCTGGATAGAAAAGTTAGTGAGGATATGAAAATCCTAAAAGATAAGTTTACAATACTCCCAAAGAAAACTACTGGAACATAAGAAATATAGCAAACAATGTTCTATGCTCCAATGTAATATAAAAAAAAGTTAGAGCTTCTAAAAGTCTATCTTACAAAAGTTAAACATAATAATTACTTATAATTAGAACAGCTTTTTTATAGGAATAGAACATAATAAATAGTTTTTTTTATTCATAATAAAAATATTTAAAACCGAAATCAATGTAATAAATAGGCATATCTCTTTTTAAATTTTCTATATATTCTTTCTTGTCAACTCCTACTAAATTCATAGGTATTGATATTGGGGGAGTTATTCTGGTATAAATATTTTCTTTCGAAAAAAATAATTTTGAAAAAGTATTGACTGTATCACTTTTGCTTTCTTTCAAAGGAATTTTGATAGGTAAATATTTGACAAATAAAATTTCTTTTCCTTTTTTATCTTTTAAAACTCTATGAGGACTTTCTAATAATAAATCTCCATTATTATCTGTTTGACCCAAAAATGTGATAATACTAAATATTCCATTTTTAGCAAATTTAATAGGCTTCACAAGCTTATAAGTAATGACACCTTTTTTAATTTCACTTTTTCCTACTGATATATATTCTGATTCAGTTATGGTATTATCCGATGGTAATCCGTTATAATTTTCATGAAAAGATAACTTAACTAAAAATGTAGAAAATTCTTTAATATTATTAATTTTCATATATAAATCGTCCTGTTTAATTGGAATCGAAAATTCATCGATATAATACGTTTTAGCATCATCGAACTTAATAAATTGGGCAATTTGATAACCATATGTTCCAAATGCACAAAAAATAGAATCTTTCCCTTTTGAAATTGATTTAGTAATTTCAACCTTTTTCCCAGTAAAATACTTAGTTAATACAACCTCGTCTAAAGCAATCTCTTTTGGTTTTAAATAAACAGTATCTTTCATGGTACTGATTAATTCTAATTTATCATAATAAGATATATGAGTGAATTTTACTGATTTAAAATTTACAGTATCTAAGTATGTAACACCTTCTGAATTTCCATAGTACCCATTACCGTTTAACAAGTCAATGGATACATAACCAATTCGATCATTAGAAATACTATCTAAAAATTGTATTTTCCTCTGAGCATAAAAATTAAAACTAATCAAAAACAACAGTAAAAAAGTACATGTTTCAATCTTTTTCATAATATAGTATAAGGGATTAATTATCAAATTTTATCAATTCTAAACCAAAATAATAGTTTGCCTCAATACTCATATCACTATGACTTGTCCATTCACTATATTTTCCTTCTTTAACTAATAATGATTTAAAATATGATTCATACTTACTCTTTTTTACTTTTTTAATTCTTCGAAAAGCCGGTCTAACGTCACTCTGATCTTGATTATACGTTTCAATAACAATAAATATACCTTCAATTGGAAAATCTAATCTCTCAAATAATGATACTTCAATTCGATCTTCATCTAAGCTTCGTTGAATAACATAATTATCTTTAAAAAGCTTTTTCCCTGGCAGTTTTGTTATTGAATCAACATCATAAATATTAACTTTAAAGGGGGCGTATTTAGAACTATCATCTTTATCCCAATATCCTTTCATTGTGTGAATGAAAATTTTGTCAATAAAATATTCACTGAACTCCATTGTATGAGGAACGTATAACGCAATTTGTGATGAATACCAAATTTTAGCTGGTTGATTAATCATTAAAAAATTAATATTCCTTTTTACCGGATAAACTTCTAATCTCTTATAATTTTGAGTAACGGTAACTTCATTAAGTTCATTTTCTATAGGCTCCAAAAAAAAATCTTTTTGATAATGCAAATCATTGACTGATACATTTAAAACTTTGTATCCCATATGATAAAATCTGACTGAATCCTTTTTGTTAGTTAAATCAATTATAAAACGACCATTTTTATCAGATGTCGCTCGGAGTAAATGGTCTTGAATAATTAAAACGTTTTCAACTGGTGATTTATTAACAATGTCATATACCTGTAATTGACTAAATGAATGTATTGAAATAAAAATAAAAAGTATTAAAATAGTGTTCTTTTTTAAATTCATCATTGTTATTTATTATTGTATCGATATACTTAAAAATTTAAAAAATTATTGCTATTAAGTATAGGATATATTGAAAAGTTAATCTCGTACAATTTATTTATTTTGTTCAAATAGAATTTTTTTATGATGTATTAAACTGTCTATTATAGTGTTATTTGAGATATTAAATTTCGTTTTAAACTTTAATAGTTCGATAATAGAATCATTCTCAATGTTGCACTCAACTAAAACATTATGTTTAATAAAACCAAATTGAGTATATACTAATCTCCATTTTTTATTAGAGTTAGAAACAAAAATTAACTCTTTATTTGGTAGTGAATCTGAATATATATCTCCAGTAATAATATTCTCACCTGGATTAGCAATAACAAAATTAATTTTTTCTAATTCTGACATTTTTTTAATTAATGGACTTGGAATTGAATCTACTTTATAGAATGTTTTCCAATTATTTGAGAATTTATCGTTTCCACATGAAACAATAATTACAACTAAAAATGCAATTAATATATTTTTCATAAATCAAACATAAAACTTTATTCCTGCAATTTTACAATAATATTTTTCTTTACAATTACGGTTATAAAGCTAAAATATTACGGTTTATCTGTTTTGTTTTATGATATAAAAATTACATATATGGAGTACCTAGAAATGAGCAAATAATTATTAGAGCACTATTGTCCTTTATAGAAAAGTAAGTGAGGATATGAAAATCCTAAAGGAAAAATTTAGCTTCAATTCAAAACAAACCACGGGAACATAAGGTAAAAACCGTAATACCGCTATAAAAAAACCGTAATCATTATAATTATAATAATTTATTTTTGCTCTTTATATCCTATATTTTTTTAAAATATAAATTCGTTTCTATAAAAAAATTAGACTGACTAATACTGTTGATTTGTAACTCCAGAATAAAATCCATGATAATTTACAAAACCAAAAATTATACTATGAAAAAACTAAAGCTTTTAATTACATTTAGTTTATTATTTCTTTCAACGATTGCTATATCTCAAAACATTAGTGGATTAAAATATTTTAATAAAGTTGAAATTAAAACCAAAAAAGACACTATTCAATTCTTACATTCAACCTTTAATGAATCTCCAAAGCCAACAATAATTTTTCTTCAAGGCTCCTTACCCAATCCAGTTATTCTAAAAGAAAAAGACTATTTATGGGTAAACTTTCCTTTTGATTATTCTAAATTTATAAAGGATGTTAATCTGGTAATTATAAATCGGAAAGGTGCATCTTTGATTTGTGAATTTAACGAATATGAATTCGTACAAAAAGAACCTTCGTTAGATTACCTTAAAAATGATAATTTATATTATAGAGTATTCCAAACTGAAGAAGTTATTAAATATCTAAAAAAACAGAATTGGGTAGACAAAAAAAATATATTTCTTGTTGGGCATTCTGAGGGTTACCGAGTAACTGCTAAAGTCGCAGAAAAAAATACACTGATAAAAAAAATAGCTTGCTTATCTGCAGACCCTATTAATCGTATTAGTGAAAATATTATTAGGCTTCAAATAGATAACACATCCTTGCATAATGACTCCATCCGTGTTTCTAAAATTTACAAAGAATTAAAAGATTATAAAAACTTACAAAATTTCAATAAGCAGGATTATGATATGAATAATTTTATTTCCTATAACGAAAATCAACCAATAGAAAGTTTTAAAAAAATTAAAAAACCTATTTTAATTTGCTACGGAACAGATGATGTAAGGGCATATAATAATAACCTTCTACCACTACTATTAAACAAAAATAATTTGGAATTAAAAATTTATCCAGATTTGAATCATAATTTTTTAAAAAAAGAATTTGATAAAGAAGGAAATCCTATAGGTGAAAGTTTTCATTGGGATAACGTTTTTAAAGATGTAGTTGATTGGCTCGTAAATGATTAATTTAACAAATTGACTTATCTATAAAATTATCTAGATTGTAGCCTTCAAAACAAGGAGTTCAAATGGTAGTAACCTTTAAAATTCAAAACCGTAATTTTGCCTACAATAAACCGTAATTTTTTAATACTATAATCAACTAAGTTTGCTGAATTCATCAATAATATTTAAAATTAAAAACGATTATGAATTCAGAGTTCAGTATAACAAATGACTTTCACAGACTCAGTTTACACGATTCTGGTATTGACTATATTTACGAAACAGAAGAACACACTATCATAGAATTCGATTGGGGATTTCTAAAAAATCATCATGAAAAAGGTATTGAAGAAGGTATCGTTTTAGGAAAAACAAAAATGAAAGTAAAAGGATATAAGAATGAAAAATTCAGAATCAATTACTCCGGTACAGCAAATTTCAAAAATAAGAAACCCGATTACATTCAATATTTCGAAAACTTATTCGAATATTGGGATGTCATTGCAGAAAATAAAATTGACGAAAACAATAAAACCTGTATATTAGGAGGATATTTCGAATATAATGACATTGTATGCTGGATCGATTGGACATTTGAATTTGATACAATCGAACTCAATTGGAATAATCATATCAAACATGAAGATTGGCTAAATGGACATATGGTATTGGATAATAATTCATAGAAAGTTATACAACCTAAAACGAGTTCTATCTTCTTTTATACTATTTAAAAAAAAGTTAAATACTGTAGTATACAAACAAAATGTAATATTTTTAAAACAAATTACATCTTAATGAAAGCCACAATTATCACTTCTCTTCTACTAGCTATTTTCATAATGTCTTTTGCTACAATCAATAATGAAGCAAAAGAACCTAAAATCGAAAACTATACTTCCCTTAAACAGTACATAGAAAAAGAAGAACTTCCTGTTCCATTAGAAAAATCACTTTTCTTGAAAAATCTTATTGACTTTGAACAATTTGCTTTTTTTAGAAAGTATAATGTTAAAAGAAAAAGCATAAACAAACTTTTCAAACCCGATGTATATCTTTTCAATTCCAGTTGGCAACTTATTGACGATAATGCTTTAGGAGGATGTTATATCGATAGATCTGAATTCAACAATCGTGATTATTATACAGCAATCCTTAACGAAAACGATCTAATAACGAAAGGTCCAGATAAACAAACTTGTTCATTAGAACTCATTAAAGATAACTTAACTGATTATCAAGGAAATTCAGTTTTTCCATTCAAAGAAAACACTCCTTGTATTCTCATTTTATGGGCAAAAAATAAAGCGAATGTAAAAACTACAAAATTCCTAATTGAATACAATAAGTACCTCATAAAAAATAGCAAGACAGAAGTCGATATCTTTTATCTTAATGTTGATAACTATTCATTTCAATAAAATTTTATTTTAATTGCTATTGTAGACAAGATGTCAAAATAAATAGTATTTGAAATTATTATCATAAATTATATAAATTAATTAAATGAAACTTAAAATTTTCGCTTCTTTTCTACTAGCTATTTTCATAATGTCTTTTACTACTATTAATAAAGTTACAAAGGAAACTAAAATGGAAAACTATACTTCCCTTAAACAGTACATCGAAAAAGAAGAACTTCCTATTCCACTAAAAAAATCACTTTTTCTAAAAAACTTTGATGATTTTGAAGAAGTTGCTTTTTTTAGAAAGTATAATGTTAAAAGAAAGAAATTAAATAAATTATTAAGGCCAGACGTATATCTATTCAATGCAAACGGCCAAATGATTGACGAAAATGCATTGGGAGGATGTTATATTGATCGTACTATATTTAATGAACGTGATTATTATACAGAAATTTTTAACGAAAACAAATTAATCACAAAAGGTCCAGATAATCAAGTATGTTCATTAGAACTAATAAAAGATAACTTAATTGATTATGAAGGAAATTCAATTTTCCCTTTCAAAGAAAACAAACCTTGTATAATAATTTTATGGGCAAAAAATAAAGCGAATGTTAAGTATACAAAATACTTATATTATTTAAACAAACAACTTATAAATAAAAGCAAAACAGAAGTCGATATCTTTTATCTTAACTTAGACCACTACTCATATCAATAAAAATTCAATGCATAAAATCATTTTAACCATAGCCTTATTATTTACAAGCTTAATATACGCTCAAGAATATAAAATTAAAAAAATCGAATCACCACAATATGGCAATATTGCAAAAGGCAAAACCAGAATAACTATTACCGATTCATTGATTATTATTTCCGATTAAAAAAAAAAGTCAAAGTATGTAATTCAAGGGCACGAAGAGGTTGACCAACAAAAAAAATATTATACGCTTAGTAGCGGTAAAAAAAATATAGTCTTTACAATTAATGAAAAAGAAAACAAAATAATAGCGAAACCTAAAGAAGAAGTAACGGAAAACATGCTGGAACTAATATTTTCATATTGAAAACACTAATAAATCATTTTAATATTAACGAATTTAAATTTATTAAGCATGAAATTAAAAACCTTAGTTGTATTAGCTTTAATAGCGATGTTCAAAGTATCTGCTCAAGAAAAACAATTATTCGCTAAAATTCCCGTCAAGTATAGTAACGCAAAGGAATTTGTATTATTCAACAATGAAAAAGACAGTATCATTTCATTCAATCGCAATCATAGCGAAAAAGAAATTAAACAAGGAACCAGCAATTACAAGCTTGTAAATCGTAAAACATTGGTTGATGAAAGCGGTGAAACTGTTGCCTTTTTTAAAAATAAAAAAATCTACTTCCCGTCAAAAGATATCAGTATTACAGAAAAGAAAACAAAAAACGGTTGGGCCTATTTTTCAAACGAAGAGAAAATATTAGAAATCAATTATACATTCAATAAAGAAGCAAAAGAATACGACATAACATTAAAAATTGACGAATCCAATGAAGTAACCGAGAATTTAATAATGCTTAGCATGGGTAAATTCGATAAAAGAGTCATTATGGATTATGAAAATGATGATGATATTTCAACTATGATGATAATTGCAATTATTGTTGCTTTAGCATAAACCGCTTAAACAAATTAAAAACCAAGGTTGTAAATTATGTTTACAACCTTTCTTATTTACCAAAACATGAAACTATTCCATACCCTATGCTGCTTATTCCTTTTCCAAATCAGTATCGCTCAAGAAATCGAAAAATACACCGACTGGAACCAAGCGGTATCCGTAGCAAAAAAGGAAAACAAACCAATATTGATAATTTTAACAGGAGCTGAATGGTGCAAGCCTTGTGTTAAAATGGAACGAAACGTTATAAGTACAAACGAATACAAAAGATTCGCACAACAAAATTATGTTACGTATGAAATCAACATACCCAAATACCATGATTACAACTCTAAAATCATGCAAGAGTACACCCATTTCAAAAACAAATACCAATCAAATGCTTTACCCTGTCTTATTTTAGTAGACAATGATGGTAATGAAATTACAAAAATTACAAATGGACTAAGCTCACTTGAAAAAGTATTAACCCAACTAAAAGCTAAACTGTAAAGCAATTAAAAATTAATTAAATATGCATCAAAAATTAATTTTTCTACTTACAATACTACTCTTCAGTCTGTCTGGTAAGGCACAATATGAATTACCAAAAGACACTCTTATTCATCTTGAGGAGGTTATTATAAAGAATAATAAAAAAGTAAAGAAATACATTTCAAAAGTAGAACTGAAAGGAATTCCTGCTTTTAATGGATTAAACTATGTCAAAAAAGAGGTCAGTGCAATAAGAAACATACCCAAAGGCCGCTTATCTTATGTAGACTTTTATTTCAATACTGGACTTGTAAATCTTTTTAAAAAAAAATTAAATATAAACTATAAAGATACCCAACTTGGACTTTTAATATATGAAATAGGTGAAGATGGTAAACCTGGTAAAGCAATTAGTGAAAATCAAATTAAATTCATTGTTACAAAAGAACATGATGGCAAATTCCGTATTGATTTAACTCCCCTAAATTTACAATGCACAGATATTTTTATAGGATTCGAAGTGCTCAGTACCTCAGATGGTAAGGAAGACAATATCTATGTACGTTACAACGATAACGATGAGGCTTGCTCCTATTATATCAGTAAAAATAGCAATAACCAAAATTGGTTGAAAACCCCATTTCGAAAACATTTCAAACTTACACTTGGTGTAGAAAAAATAAAATTGCGCTAGTCTTTCGCCTAAAATCAAAAATTCAAAAGCTTTAATCTTCAATAACGAAAAGATTACTCCTTACAAAGTATAGCAAATAATATCTTTTATTGCACACTTCTCAATCGTCCTTAGCTTCCGCAGTTGTATAAAAAAACAACTCGTCTATTCACCACATTTCTAAAAACGGCCTAGGAATCCACAGTCGATTGTCAAATGTTCGAAGAAAGCGTAAAAAAAGAAAAGCTGTTCGAAGCGAAGCAAGTTCTTTTCTTTTAGCTATCGAGAGCTTATTTGACCGACGAAGATTCCAGCCTTGATCTTTTTTGTTTCTTTTTTGCATCAAGGCAAAAAAGAAAATTTACTCTATAACCAATTTACTCCTCCAAACCGAAATTAATAAATACATTCCCCATTCCCTACTAAATCACTTTTACGCAGTGTAACAAATGATATCCCTTTAAAACATAATCGTCTATTCAGCACAATACTAAACCAGCCTTAGATTCCGCAGTTTAGCATCAGCCCATAAAAACACAATTCACCTATTCACTACTACCCTCTTTTGCGCAGTGTAGCAAATGATTTTCGTTAAGAAATCCCGAATCCCTGTAGGGATTTTAGAAAATCACTTTGCGGTTCCCTAAAAACACTTTTTTAGGGAAACACCTCGTAAAAGAAAAGCCTTTTTTGGTACTTTTTTGGGCTTCAAAAAAGTACACTATTCTATCACCAATTTACTCCTCCAAACCCCACCATTCTTACCCAAAACCTGCACCGCATACACCCCACTTGCCATAGCCCTAGTATCAAATTCCAATGACGTTTCAGCAGATTTACAAAATCAAAATTGGCTCTTGAACATTTGATAATACAAGGAAAAACAAAGTTTCAGTACAAAGAACAGCCCACTCAAAAACAAGATACATTCATAGTTTCAAATAAAACCAAAAAAGGTGCCGCTTCGGCGACACCTTGTAACTAAATCAAAATCACTCCATCCATTCCGCATTCAGTTTCCCTTTCAAATAATAATCAAACCAATCTTCTATTTTGTGGGTCAAGTCCCGTTGATTCTTAGTATCTGCAAAAACATGTCCCTCTCCTGGGTATACCAACAAAGTACTTTTTTTACCCAAGCGCCATAAAGCATTGTATAATTTCACACTGTGTAACCAATCAAGTTGCAAATCTTCTGTTCCTGTCCATATGAGTACAGGTGATGTCACATTTTGTACATGCAACAAAGGAGAATTACGATAAAATGTTTTCTCATAAAAAGGTGCCGTAGTACGATATTGCCCAAATTCATAGCGCCACATATTCGATACGCCATGTCCATCCATCGTCAAATAGCCACTGGTCAAATCAATAGAAGGAGCACCAATAACAGCCGTTTTAAAAAAAGAACTCTGGGTCATGATATAAGACGTTTCATAACCTCCAAAAGAGTGTCCAATTAAACCTATCGAATGTTTAGCAATAGGATAATCTTTTAGTACACTTGTAACCGCAGCGGTAACACAATCCAAGGCATCATCCCCCGGAGTATTAACCCCATAAGTAATATCAGGATACAAAACAAAATAACCATTTGTAACAAAATTAGTTATATTAAAACCATTGTTATTTTCTTGGCTAGGTGCTGTATAATCAAAAACCTCACCCGACTTCTTTTCATAAATAGAAACTAATAGTGGATATTCTTTTTGTGCATCATAATCATCAGGATAAAACAATGCACCTTTCAATAATTTACCATCCTTATTTTGATAAGTAATCAATTTAGATTTCCCCCATTTAAATTGCGCTTGTTGTGGATTACTTTGACATACTATTGCTTCTTCTCCTTTTGAAGAAACATACAACAAGCGTGGAGGCATCGCAAAATCAAACTCCAAAATCAAAAAATGATTCAAATCATCAGTTGCTTGAATTACATGAATAGTCCGCTCTCTATTGATTAAAGTATTCATTTTACCATTTGGCATTAAAACACAAATTCCATGAGACAAAGTAGCTTCGTTTTCAATAGTTAATAGAAGTGATTTTCTAAAATCTACAACCTTTGTTCTTAATCCATAATAAGAGGGATTGGGTGCTGAAGTTAGGAGTGATTCATATATTCTATAGATTGTTTTATGCTTAGCACCATTAGTCAAACGCCGCTTAGTTTGCCCATCTATTGTAATCAACCATAAATCATAGTGATCACTAATAACAAGCCCACTTCCATCAGTTAGCCAAAAAGGAGATGAAGCTGGTGGTACTATATCGAGTTGATCATAATCCTTTCTTTCAAATGACACTTCCATTCCTTTAGTCAAACAGCGATGCTCTTGCTTCACAATATCATAAACCCACCATTCACCATCTCTAAAGTAAGCTATACAATTCCCCTTTGGTGAAAGCATTACTTGATTTTCAAAAGCCTTTTGCTTGTCCGATAACAACACTTTCTTACCTGTAGCCATCTCCTTTACATAATATGCCATAATCTCTCCACTCGACTTGTACAATGGTGCCAGTTCATCATTATTGGAAACCAAAGCATATTGCGTATCGGAAGTCAAAATTGCATTGTCGTGTTCCGAATCTGCTACTGCCAAAAGAGTATTTTGATAAACATCCCACGAATACCAAAATAACGAACGCCCCTTATGCTTTTTATAAGCTTTTGGAGGAACCGTCAAATCAGTAGATTTCCAAATTTGTACTGCCTTCTTATCCAACTCAGATGGTGACGGAAGAGCTTCTAATGAAAGCAATACTTTTCCTTTAACTTCAGGCAAATACAAAAAATTATAGGTCATTCTATATCCAGAAGGAATCCCCTCAAAAGTAGAATCCAACTGCTTTACTAATACCCTATTATCAAATCCTGTACACCAATACAATCGTTTTGGATATTGGGAAGGAACGGTGTCATATTCAAAAAAAGTCAACACATCATTCGCAGCATCCCATGTATAATCTTTAAAAGTACTTTCCTCCTTGCCTTTTACGAGGACAATGGGTTCAGAAATTCCAATTTGCAACAGTGCAACCGTGGAACGGCCATTTGCTCGTGTAACATACGCTATTTTGCTTTGGTCTGGACTAAATTGATACGACTCCACAGAAGAGATTTGCGTTGCGCTACCCGATTTCATATTTCGCAAATGCAATACTTTAGTCCCTTCAATAGCGGTAACATAGTACAAATAATTCCCGCCAGCCACAAAACCATAATCCACTACTCCTTTACTCACAAACAGTTCTTTCTTACGTTTCAAATCACGTAACCGTAAACTGTCATTTTGATAATAAGAAAACCAATCACTCTTTGGTGAAAAACTATTCCATCGAGCATGCGCAAACTGCAACCGCTCTTTTGTAACGGTTGAATACAAATACAAAGTATCGTTTTGCTCCCACTTTAAGCTATAGCTAACCCATTGACCATCTTTACTCATGATGGATTGTTCAAAACTACTCCATTTCCTATAATCATCAGGTGTCAATTGACGCTTGGCTGTCATTTGCCCATAGCCAACCTCAACAATAAAAATTAAAAATAATATAAAATACCGCATAGCTTTTTCATTTAAAATTATCCTAGTACCCTGCATTTTGGGGCAACAAATTAGGGTTCAACAACAATTCTCCGGATGGTAATGGCAATAATAAATCCTTACTATCCCACCCCGGTTTCAATACGCCTAAAACACTAGTAGCAGTTCCGGTACGTTTCAAATCAAACCAGCGATGTCCCAGTTCGGTAAAAAATTCAAAGCGTCGTTCATCTTGAATCGCAGCTAAAAGTGCAGTAGTAGTAAGTGCAGCTGTATCGGCCAACCCTGCCCTATTGCGCAACAAATTCAAATCTTGCTTAGCGCCATCCAAATCACCCAACTGCGCCTTTGCTTCAGCGCGAATCAAATACAGCTCTTCAATACGAAATAATATAGAATACTCCACAGAACTACCAGTTGGTGCTTGTTCTTTGTATTTATTCGGATAATACCAATTTTGACTACCATCCGTAACAGTACCAATCCATAAGTTTTTTCTCATATCACCTATCGCAAAAGAATTAATAAAAGCATCAGTTAAAGCAAAACTCGGTGGCGGTCCACTTGAAAAAATAAACGATTGTGCTTCAAGGGTATTAGAACCACTAAATTGGGGCAAAAGCTGCCATAAAGTACCGGTACTGCTATTCAAAAACACTTGATTCAAATCACTCTCCATTTGATACAATGCGGAATTAGCAAGCACCATATCAGCATACAATAAGGCTTCATTCCAATGCTCACTATACAATTTAATACGCGACAATAAAGCATACCCAACACTGCGATTAGGTCGAATGCGGTCAAAACTACTATAGGCTTCTGGCATTAAACTTACAGCCTGTTGCAAATCAGTTGTCATAGCAGCATAAACATCCGGAATACTTAGCTTAGATATGTTAGTATTAATTTCATAATCGGTCGTAAGGACATAAGGTATTTCTCCGTAAAGATTAACCAAGTAAAAATGCAAATAAGCCCTAACAAAATAAGCCTCACCTAGCAAACGCTCTTTATCGGCTACACTTATACCTCCAGAAGTAGTCACACCCTCAATTACCGAATTTACAGCATAAATCAACTCATATGTCGAATTCCAAAGCGTTGTAATACTTGGAGTGGTAGGCAATAAATTATTCTGATAAAAATACTCCGCACTCAAACCGCCTGTGCTATAATAGTCAAACTCATCGGAATAATTTCCCAGCAAACAGCTCAATCCATCAGAAGTACCAGTAACCAAAACCACATCACGCATTCTGGAATATACATGTGTCATCGCAGCATCAGCTGTAGTAACGTCCTCAAAAACGGTCGCCCCTGTCAATTGATTTGTCGGCAAATCTACCGCCACAAAATCTTCACAACTTTGCGACAGTATACTCACCGATGTCAACAAAACAAATAAGGCTATTTTCTTATTCAAAGTGATAATAATAGTTTTCATAATGTTGTAATTTGGAATTAAAAAGTAAGCTGTACACCAGCTGTTAAAACACGTAAAGTTGGGAGTTGACCGCGCATTTGATTTTCAGGATCTGCACCCTGAAACTTGGTAATAGTCAACAAATTCTGTCCTTGCAAATAAAGTTTACAATGAAGCATCGGCAATACCGATTTCGGTAAGGCATAGGATAAGGAAACGTTCTTCAAGCGTACATAGGAAGCATCACTATAAGCGGCATCACTTCGAATGAAATTAGTATAAAAAGCATTCACAGCATCGCCATTAAAGCCTGCAGTATAAACCTGCGTTGGAGCAATATCGCCAGCAGTTTCCCAATGGTCCAAAATACTAGTAGGCATATTACTGGCAGTACCCGGTAAATCAGTAACAGAATTACTATTAACACCAACCTGTTTCACAAACTGAAACATAAAATCCAAACCTATATTTTTATAGGTCAACGAATTGGTAAACCCTCCATAATATTCAGGACTTGTATCAACTATTTTTTGACGGTCTTCTTTGTCGGTTAACAATCCATCGCCGTTGAAATCTTTAAAAGTATAAATCCCAGTGGTTGGGTCCACTCCGGTAAATTCATATACCTTACGAATACTCAACGATTCTCCAATTACAAATTGATTAGCATAAACAGAACCTTCTAAATCAGGAAAGGAAATCAATTCATTTTGAGGTACCGTCAAATTAACCGTACTCACCCATTTAAAATTAGGTCGAGATACATTTACGGTACGCAGCTCAAGCTCTACTCCCCTATTCTCCACCGTAGCATCTAAGTTAGCTTGTACCGAAGTAAAACCTGTTGTTCCCGGCAAAGGTATCCCCACCAATTGATTAGAAGAACGATTCTTAAAATATGCTGCCGTCAATAAAATGCGATTCTTAAAATATCCAGTCTCTAGGGCTACTTCAAATTTTTTATTCACTTCCCAACTAAAATCAGGATTAAACAAGCGTACTGGCGATAAACCTACTACGCCATTATACGGAACTCCCGAAGGGGTATACGTATTCAAAAACTGATAATCCCCTATTTGGTCACTTCCTGTACTACCATAACTAGCACGTAATTTCCCAAAACTTAAAAAAGAAAGCGCATTTTGTACTGCCAATTCATTGCCAAATAACCATGCAACACCTACGGCTCCAAAATTAGCAAAGCGATTTCCTGGTCCAAATCGACTAGAACCATCACGTCTTCCCGTTACATTAATAAAATACTTATCGTTCAAACTATAATTAAAACGACCAAACAGTGCACTGTAACGATACTGCAAACTACTATTATTCAAAACCTGAGTGTAAGATGCTGCAGCAATATTATGCAACAAGCTATTACTAGTATACCCCATTCCATATAATGCCAATTGCGAAGCATCACGAGCTTGAAACGTTCCGCCCACCAGTACATCAAATTTCCCCTTGCCTACTGCTTGTTGCCATTGGATTTGGGGCTCTATATTCCAAGATTGCTGTTCCGATGTATTCACCATACTTGAAGACACGGCACTCGTTAAACCGTAAGCAGGATTGTATATTGTCGAAGGTGTAGTACTAAATTCATGCACGTTGGTAGCACTATAACCAAAAGCAGTCTTAACGGTAAGAGAAGGTAATAAAGCATACGATAACAAGCCACCACTATACAAACTCTTAACTTTGGTTTCATAAGTACCCTCTAACAAACGTAATGGATTATCCCAAGTAGAGTTCTCCCAGTTCAACTCCCCATCCTCAGTATACAAGGCTGGGGCATTAGGTGCCAATACGGTTGCAGTTCGGGTCAAATCAGTACTCAACAAATTATTGGAATCGCCTACATAATTGCTCGAAAAGTTAACGTTGAACTTTTTATCAGCAGAACTATGAGTAACAGAAAAATGAACCGCAGATTTGCGATATTTAAAATCGCCAGGAAATACCGTAGTTTCATTATAGTGTGTACCTTTCAACATAAACTGGGTCAATCCTGTTCCACCAGAAACACCCATACTGACATTGCGTATAAAAGCATTCCCTCCTATCAATTCTTTTTGCCAATCGGTATATCGTGTACGATCCCAAGTGCCGTTGACATCATAAGCCCAACTTGGTAACGGAGAAATACCATCATTGGCAAAAGCCTCCTCACGAACTGCTATATACTGCTCGGTATTCAACAAATCCAATTTTCGAGTAACTTGACCAACACCTGTATAGCTATCAAAATGAAATTGTGTTTTGCCTTGTTTACCCTTTTTAGTAGTAATCAGCACTACTCCATTGGCACCTCTGGAACCATAAATAGCAGTAGCATCAGCATCCTTCAACACCTCTATGCTCTCAATATCACTCGGGTTAATACTATTCAACGGATTTAAAACCCCACCCATTATAGAACCTGATAGAGCAATATTACCCAAACTCTCAGTAGAAAATGGCAATCCATCTACGATATACAAAGGTTGATTCCCTTCTGCGCGCAAACTATTAACACCTCGTATTTGTATGGAAAAACCACCTCCTGGTACTCCCGTAGCCTGTGTAATCGCAACACCGGCCATTTGTCCTTGCATAGCGGCTAAAACATTGGCTACCGGTTGCTTTTCTATGGTTGAAGCGGTTACTCGGGCGATACTACCGGTACGTTCTTTATCTTTTACTGTATAATACCCCGCATTTACAACTACTTCCTTCAATTGTTGGGCAGATACTTCCATCCTAACGTCTAGCACACTTTGTACAACTTTTACCGCTACAGTATGGTAACCCATATAAGAAAAAACCAAAGTATCCGATTGCGCTGCCGTAATAATATAGCGCCCATCAAAATCTGTAATCGTACCACGGTTGGCTCCTTTTACAGAAACCGAAACGCCAGCCATAGGTCCCTCAGAATCCTTAACTACCCCCGTTACCATCTCCTGCAATCGTGTCGTAGGAGATGGAAAATCGTTAACCATACCTGTAAAAAGTCCATCAGACTTTAGAAAATTGGTGCTCGTTGTACCATATGTAGTAGTAAGGGACAACAAATAACAGCACATAATAGCAAAATAAGCAGGAATACCGTTCCTACACTTGCCAAACAAGATATTATTCATAATTTTGTTTTGTTAAATGAAACATTGTTTTATTGACTTGACCCTCTACTCGTCCGCCAAGAAGTTTAGGGGGTCTACTATTGTAAGTAACACACTTTTGCTCTCAAAAGCGTCTTACTCCTTTATGTCTTTTTCACACCATAGGCAATAAAGTTTTTAATGATAAAAGAAAAACACCATTCAAAGGAATACACCATATAAACGGTGCTTTCTCATTAATTTAACTAACTAACTTAATCCGCGAATCGTAAAATAATGCTGAAGTAGGCTTAGAATCAAACGTAGTTCCTTTTGGCATAAAAAAAGGCATGGAACTCAGCTTATACGTTTCAGAGGTACTGGTATACCCTACACACGAATAAGTGAGCCCACGCCTATAGACGTGAGCATTTAACTTATCATCTCGTGTGTTAAAAATTACCAGTTTTCTGAAACGAGATTCAAAGCGAATGCTTCAATATTGTATATGAAGAATCGCAAAATTATATATTTTATATAACTCTTTACAAATATATAAAAAAATTATTAATTCGGATTATAATCCGAAAGTTTTTTAACTTTAAGAGGTTTATTTGCTATATATGGACAAGGCAAATAAAAAAATAGTTGAATATATACGTGATAATTGGGTAGTTCCAACTAACAACAATAGCCTATTCGCAACAGAACACAACTTAGACGAAAAAACTGTTAGAAGAATTAAAGATGATAGTGATTATAAAATTAGTTTAATTACTATTATGAGAATATGTGAAGCTAGAAATTTAAAGTTGGCTGAATTTTTCAAACTAATGGATTTATAAAGTTACTATTTACGAATAGCACTTTAATACACAACTACAATTCTTATATTAGTTTTTGCGCCATTCATAAGGCGGTATTGGATTATCATCAATCCACAAACCACGGCGTGCTGCCCTAGCCTCTTCTTCAAGTTGAGCCAACTCCTCAGAATTAGAATAACGTTTATAATGCCAGCCCATCCCAGCTCGTATAATTTCAGCCGATAAATACTTACGGTCAGCACCATAATAAACCATAGCAATGGCCCTACCATACCGGTCGATATCAATAACTACATACTCAATAGTAGTATTAAAAATCGCATCAGAAGTAAATTCCTTAGCCCTCGCTCCAAAAGCTTGACTCTTTTCTGGGCAATCCACCTCAGCCAACCGTAACGTAGTCTGCGTTCTTAAACTATCCAAAACAACAACGGTATCACCATCCTTAATAGCAACAACTCTAGCAGACAAATAAGTCTGCCCATTTACAGTAAAAGTAAAAGCAAAAAGAAGTAATAAAAGGTATCTTTTCATAAAGTGCAAGGTAAATAGAAAATTAAAATCGCAACAAAGCTAAAAATTCTATTCACATCACAACAACAAACTACTAAATACCAACCATCTACTAACCCTTTACACAGTATTTCCGTTAAAACACAATTCGTCTATTTTGCACACTATTAAAAACGGCCTAGCGCTCCGCAGTCGAGCATCCCCCCTTAAGAATTCAAATCGTCTATTCAACACAATTCTCAACCAGCCTTAGATTCCGCAGTCGTATAAAAACTAAACTCATCTGTTTAGCACAATTCTAAAAAAGGCCTAGGAATCCACAGTCGAGCGTCAAATGTTCGAAGAAAGCGTAACACGAGCGAAGCGAACTGGCGAAGCAAAAAAGAAAAGCTGTTCGAAGCGAAGCAAGTTCTTTTCTTTTAGCTTTCGAGAGCTTATTTGACCGACGAAGATTCCAGCCTTGATCTTTTTTGTTTCTTTTTTGCATCAAGGCAAAAAAGAAAAACTATTCTACAATCAACTTACTCCTCCAAACCGAAATTAATAAATACATTCCCCATTCACAACTAAATCACTTTTACGTTGTGTAGCAAATGATTTTCGTTACTAGCACAATTCGACTATTCACCACATTTCTAAAAACGGCCTAGCGCTCCGCAATCGAGCATCAGTCCCTTACAACTCAACTCATCTATTCTGCACTAAATCACTTTTACGCAGTGTAGCAAATGATTTGCGTTAAGAAATCCCGAATCCCTGTAGGGATTTTAGAAAATCAAAACCGGTCCCTGAGCGGAGTCGAAGGGCGGTTCCCTAAAAACACCTTTTTAGGGAAACACCTCGTAAAATAAAAGCATTTTTTGGTACTTTTTTGGGCTTCAAAAAGTACACTATTCTATCACCAATTTACTCCTCCAAACACCACCATCATTACCCAAAACCTGCACTGCATACACCCCAGGCGCCATAGCAGTAGTATCAAATTGCAACGAAGTCTCAGCGGCAACCAATTCATGCTCCAAAACCACACGCCCCGAAACATCAATAACCTGCAACTGCGCAGCAGTTTCCAATTGATAATCCAGCGTAACCATCCCTTTGGATGGATTAGGATACAACGCAATGGTACTTGCAGCCGTAAAATCTTCACTACTCAAAGTAGGCCCCACACATACATTTGTCATTTGCACCGCTACTGTAGAAACCGTTGTATTCCCACCATAAGTAGCATAGTAATTATTAGGTCCCCAGTACCATACTGTACCATCCGTCTTGGTTAACATAGTATGATACGACAAACTAACTTGAACCGTTTCCCAATCATTTGATGTACCAACTTGGGTAGGTACATTTTTATTAGTAGTAGTACCATCACCTAATTCCCCATCTGGGTTAACCCCCCAAGACCATAATGTTCCGTCACTTTTTATAGCTACAGAGTAACTAGATCCTGCATCAAAATCCTTCCAACTGCCTGCTATAGGTTGTGGTGTATTGGTAACTGTCACTGTACCATTCTGCCCAAGAGTATCTACCCCTCCCCCCCAAATCCAGAGGGTACCATCAGCCTTTTGGGCTAAAATATGTTGAGCTCCTACTCGAATCTTTACCCATGTATTCACTGTAGTAACCTGAATAGGGACAACCTCACTAATATTCGAATTTCCATAACTAAGCAAAGAAGAAGGATTAAACCCCCAACCCCATAGCGTACCATCACTTTTCAAAGCAAATGCAGTTCTGTTAGTGCTCACAGCAATATCAACCCAATCCGTTGCGGTACCAACCTGTAAAGGTGAAAGCTGTTGAGCCGAAGAACTCCCTTGTCCCAATTGAAAATAATCGTTTTGCCCCCACCCCCATAGTGTCCCATCAGCTTTTAATCCAATTGTAAAATTAGCACTAGCTGCTACTTTTGTCCAATTAGTATCCGTTCCGATTTGCTGAAATGTCGAAAAGGCTTGGATAGTTGAATTAACACCCAAACATCCATAATTATTACCTCCTGTAGCCCATAAAGTTCCATTATTTTTTATCGCAAACGTATTCAAGCTGCCACAAAAAACGCTAGACCAATCACTTGCAGTCCCCAACTGTTTGGGCACATATTCACGAGTTACATTGGAATGTAATTGTCCTCCATCAGCTCTTCCCCAACCCCACAACGTTCCATCACTTTTAATCGCTACGGTATGACCACCACCCAAATGCACACTTTCATAACACTGCCCTTGTAACCACAAACCACTAATAAGGCTTAGTATAAGTAAAATTCGTTTCATATATTCTTATATTTAAATAACATATCTATTAACAACGCAACTCGTCTATTCACTACTAAATCACTTTTACAAAGTATAGCAAATGAATTCGATATTAGCACAATTTGTCTATTCACCACATTTGTAAAAACGGCCTAGGAATCCGTAGTCGAGCGTCAAATGTTCGAAGAAAGCGTAAAAAAGAAAAGCTGTTTGAGGCTGAAAGCCGAGTTCTTTTCTTTTAGCTTGCGAGAACATATTTGACCGACGAAGATTCCAGCCTTGATCTTTTTTGTTTCTTTTTTGCATCAAGGCAAAAAAGAAAAACTATTCTACAATCAATTTACTCCTCCAAACCCCACCATCCTTACCTAAAACCTGCACCGCATACACCCCACTCGCCATAGCAGTAGTCTCAAATTGAAAAGAAGTCTCAGCCGCAGCCAATTCTCGCTCCAAAACCACACGCCCCGAAACATCAATAACCTGCAACTGCGCAGCAGTTTCCAACTGATAATCAAGAGTAACCATCCATTTAGAAGGATTAGGATACAACGCTATAGAATTGGCAGCAGTAAAATCTTCACTACTCAAAGTAGGCCCCACACATACATTAGGCATTTGCACCGCTACTGTAGACACTACAGTATTCCCACCATAAGTAGCGTAATAATTATTAGGTCCCCAATACCAAATCGTACCATCCGTCTTGGTTAACATAGTATGAAACGACAAACTATACTGCACCGTTTCCCAATCATTTGCAGTACCAATTTGCGTAGGCACATTTCTATTTGTAGTAGTACCATCCCCTAGTTGTCCTAAATCATTTATTCCCCATACCCATAACGTTCCATCACTTTTAATTCCAATAGATTCAGCAGGACCAGCTGCAAAATCTTTCCAAATTCCAGTTCCTAATGGCTGAGGAGTATTGGTCACAATTACCGCACCGCCTTGGCCTATTGCATGCTCACCACCCCCCCAGGCCCATAGGGTGCCATCAGCCTTTTGAGCTAAGATATGAGAACCACCTACACGCATTTTCACCCAAGTATTCACTGTGGTAATCTGAATTGGCACAACCTCACTAATGTTAGAATTGCCATAACTAAGCAAAGAAGAAGGATTAAAGCCCCAACCCCATAGCGTACCATCACTTTTCAAAGCAAAACCAGTTGCATCAGTACTAACAGCAATATCCACCCAATCCGTTGCGGTACCAATCTGCAACGGAAAAAGCTGTTGAGCCGAAGAACTCCCTTGTCCCAATTGAAAATAATCATTTTGTCCCCACCCCCATACAGTCCCATCAGTTTTTAATCCAATTGTAAAATTAGCACTAGCTGCTACTTTTGTCCAATTAGTATCCGTACCGATTTGTTGAAATGTGGAAAAGACTTGAGTTGTTGAATTACCCCCCAAACATCCATAATTATTACTTCCTGTTCCCCACAAAGTGCCATTATTTTTTATCGCAAACGTATTCAAGCCCCCACAAAAAACGCTATACCAATCACTTGCAGTACCCAATTGTTTCGGTATATACTCACGGGTTACGCTGGAGTGCAACTGTCCAGCATCGGCTCTTCCCCAACCCCATAACGTGCCATCACTTTTAAGCGCTACGGTATGACCACCCCCCAAATGCACACTTTCATAACATTGTCCTTGTAACCACAAACCACTAATAAGGCCTACTATAAGTAAAATTCGTTTCATATATTCTTATATTTAAATATCATATCTATTAACAACGCAACTCGTCTATTCACTACTAAATCACTTTTACAAAGTATAGCAAATGAATTCGATATTAGCACAATTTGTCTATTCACCACATTTGTAAAAACGGCCTAGGAATCCGTAGTCGAGCGTCAAATGTTCGAAGAAAGCGTAAAAAAGAAAAGCTGTTTGAGGCTGAAAGCCGAGTTCTTTTCTTTTAGCTTGCGAGAACATATTTGACCGACGAAGATTCCAGCCTTGATCTTTTTTGTTTCTTTTTTGCATCAAGGCAAAAAAGAAAAACTATTCTACAATCAACTTACTCCTCCAAACACCTCCACTATTCCCCAAAACCTGAACCGCATACACCCCACTCGCCATAGCAGTAGTATCAAATTGCAACGAAGTTTCAGCAGCCACTAATTCTCGCTCCAAAACTACACGCCCCGAAACATCAATAACCTGCAACTGCGCAGCAGTCTCCAACTGATAATCCAGCGTAACCATTCCTTTAGAAGGATTAGGATACAACGCTATAGTATTGGCTGTCGTAAAATCTTCACTACTCAAAGTAGGACCTACACACACATTTGGCGTTTGCACCGCTACTGTAGAAACCGTTGTATTCCCACCATAAGTGGCATAATAATTATTGTGTCCCCAATACCAAACCGTACCATCCGTTTTCGTTAACATGGTATGACTTGACAAACTAACTTGAACAGTTTCCCAATCACTATCCGTACCGATTTGAATAGGAACATTGGTACTAGTAGTCGTACCATCACCAATTTGACCATTTGGGTTATTCCCCCATGCCCATAATGTACCATCACTTTTAATAGCCACAGAATAACCACTACCAGCACCAAAATCCTTCCAAGTTTCAGTACCTAATGATTGTGGAGTATTCGTATAACTTACAATACCGCCTTGTCCAATAGGGTTTTCCCCCCCACCCCAGGCCCAGAGGGTACCATCAGCTTTTTGAGCTAAGATATGACCACCTCCCAAACGCATTTTTACCCAAGTAGATACAGTAGAAACTTGAGTAGGGCTAACAACACTTATGTTGGCGCTACTATTAGGCATGATAAGCGCGTTAATATTAAACCCCCAGCCCCATAGCGTTCCGTCACTTTTCAAAGCAAAACCAGTTGCATCAGTACTCACTGCAATATCCACCCAATCAGTTGCGGTACCAATTTGTAGAGGTAAAAGCTGTTGAGCCGAAGAACTCCCTTGCCCCAATTGAAAATAATCATTTTGCCCCCAGCCCCATAGTGTCCCATCAGCTTTTAATCCAATTGTGAAATAAGCACTAGCTGCAACTTTTGTCCAATTAGTATCCGTTCCGATTTGCTGAAATGTCGAAAAGGCTTGAATAGTTGAATTAACCCCCAAACACCCATAATTATTACCTCCTGACGCCCATAACGTACCATTGTTTTTAATCGCAAACGTATTCAAGCCACCACAAAAAACATTGGCCCAATCAGTATCAGCACCCAGCTGCTTGGGTACATATTCACGAGTTACATTCGAAATCAACTGCCCTCCATCAGCTCGTCCCCAACCCCACAAAGTGCCATCACTTTTAGTCGCAACGGTATGACCACCACCCAAATGTACACTTTCATAACATTGACCTTGTAACCACAAACCACTAATAAGGCTTACTATAAGTAAAATTCGTTTCATATATTCTTATATTTAAATAACATATCTATTAACAACGCAACTCGTCTATTCACTACTAAATCACTTTTACAAAGTATAGCAAATGAATTCGATATTAGCACAATTTGTCTATTCACCACATTTCTAAAAACGGCCTAGGAATCCGCAGTCGAGCATCCCCCCATAAGAATTCAATTCGTCTATTCAGCACAATTTAAACCAGCCTTAGATTCCGCAAACGAGTGTCAATCCTTTGAAATAACCGTTAAGAAAGAAAAGCTGTCTGAGCGTAGCGAGTTCTTTTCTTTTAGGTTATGAAAAGTAGATTGACCGTTGAGGAATCAGGCTGTGCCTTTTGGTACTTTGTGGCAAGACAAAGTACCTTACATTACTCAATCACCAATTTACTCCTCCAAACCCCACCATTCTTATCCAAAACCTGAACCGCATACACCCCACTTGCCATAGCAGTAGTCTCAAATTGCAAAGAAGTCTCCGCTGTAACCAATTCTCGCTCCAAAACTACACGCCCCGAAACATCAATAACCTGCAACTGCGCAGCTGTTTCCAATTGGTAATCCAGTGTAACCATCCCTTTAGAAGGATTAGGATACAACGCAATGGTACTTGCAGCCGTAAAATCTTCACTACTCAAAGTAGGCCCTACACACACATTTGGCATTTGCACCGCTACTGTAGAAACCGTTGTATTCCCACCATAAGTAGCATAATAATTATTAGGTCCCCAGTACCAAACCGTACCATCCGTCTTCGTTAACATGGCATGAAACGACAAACTATACTGTACCGTTTCCCAATTGTTATCCGTACCGATTTGCGTAGGCACATTTCTATTTGTAGTAGTACCATCCCCTAATTGTCCTAAATCATTTATTCCCCATACCCATAACGTACCATCACTTTTAATGCCTATAGATTCTGCAGGGCCAGCACCAAAATCTTTCCAAGTATCAGTTCCTAATGGTTGAGGAGTATTGGTCACAATTACTGAACCGCCTTGGCCTATTGCATGCTCACCACCCCCCCAAGCCCAAAGGGTGCCATCAGCCTTTTGAGCTAAAATATGAGAACCACCTACACGCATTTTCACCCACGTATTCACTGTGGTAACCTGAATTGGGACAACCTCGCTAATGTTAGAATTGCCATAACTAAGCAAAGAAGAAGGATTAAACCCCCACCCCCACAATGTACCATCACTCTTCAAAGCAAATGCAGTCCTGTTAGTACTCACAGCAATATCCATCCAATCCGTTGCGGTACCAACCTGTAAAGGTGAAAGCTGTTGTGCCGAAGAACTCCCTTGTCCCAATTGAAAATAATCATTTTGCCCCCAGCCCCAGATTGTACCATCGGTTTTTAATGCTATTGTAAAACCGGAACTACCCGCAACTTTTAACCAATTATTGGCCGTTCCAACTTGTTGAAATGACGAAAATGTTTGATTCGTTGAATTAACTCCTAAAGAACCATAAATATTACCTCCTGTTCCCCACAAAGTGCCATTGTTCTTAATCGCAAAAGTATTAAATCCACCACAAAAAACATTGGCCCAATCATTATCAGCACCCAGCTGCTTGGGTACATATTCACGAGTTACACTGGAATGCAATTGTCCGTCAACCGCTCTTCCCCAGCCCCATAATGTACCATCACTTTTAAGCGCTACCGTATGACCACCACCCAAATGTACACTTTCATAACACTGCCCTTGTAACCATAAACCACTAATAAGGCTTACTATAAGTAAAATTCGTTTCATAAACTTAATTTTAAATTGAACCAAATATAACCAACCAACAATCTAATATATTACGGTTTTACCGTAATATATGTTAAAAAAATATTTTTAAAACAAAAAACAATACCAGTGTGAAACAATAATACAAGAATATTCAATTCAATCCAATTATAAAAATACACGCAAAACAAGCCACCACAACACATAACGCATACTAGCTTATTTTAAAAACATTCTTCAACCCCAAGAAAATGATAAAAACAGTAATTTTAAAAAAATAACATAATTTTAAAAAACTAAATACCAAAGCTCTTTTACGCAGTGTAGCAAATGATATTTATTAAAAACACAATCATCTATTCAGCACAATTCTAAAAACGGCTTAGCGCTCCGCAATCGAGCGTAACCCTTTAAGAATTCAATTCGCATTTTCAGCACACCTTTCACTCGTCCTTAGCTTCCGCAGTCGAGCGTCAATTATTTGAAAAAGGCGTAAAAATAAAAGTTGTTTGAACGAAGTGAGTTCTTTTATTTTAGCCTTTAAAAATAGAAATTGACCGACGAGGAAGCAGGGACTTGATCTTTTGCTTCTTTTGTATCAAGACAAAAGAAGAAGAAGAAGAAACTATTCTACAATTAACTTACTCCTCCAATTCCAAATTAATAAAAACACTCCCCATTCACTACTAAATCACTTTTACGCAGTGTAGGAAATGATTTTCGTAAAGAAATCCCGAATCCCTGTAGGGATTTTAGAAAATCAAAACTGGACCCTGAGCATTTGAGATTAAGAGGAGAAACAAAGTTTCGGTAAAAAAAGGGCGGTTCACTAAAAACACTTTTTTAGGGAAACACCTCGTAAAAGAAAAGCCATTTTGGATACTTTTTTATTCATTCCTATTTATTGTTTTTCATTTGTATTCATGAATGCTTCGCATTTAAGCTTTAAAAAAGTACATACATTACGAATTCACAGCTCAAATCGTCTAACTAGCTCATCTCTAACTCGTCCTTAGCTTCCGTAGTCGAGCGTCAATTATTGGACACGAGCGAAATGAACAAGCGTTGAAAATAAAAGTTCTTTAAAATAACAAAAATAATCCTCAAAAAGTTATACATTTGAAAATCTAGTAAAGAAAATAAAAAACGATTCAAAATACTATTAGTATAAAGTGTATAAATTTCAAAACAAGCTCCAATTATGAAAACATTGAAATTACTTTTGGCTATAACAACTATCTTATTTGCAAAAACTATTGAAGCGCAATTCAATTACCAACGCAACTGGGGCACCTATTTCGGTGATGAGAGATTTGAATTAAAAAGTAGTAAAATTGACAGCCAAGGAAACATATACCTTGTGGGTGCAGTTAAAGGAACTGATTTAACGAATCTAACCTCTTTTACAAATGCTTCCTCACATCAACAATATTACGCAGGTGGAAATTATGATGGTTTTATCATTAAATTTAATAATGCTGGTCAAATCTTATGGGGCACTTTCTTCGGAGGTCTTAGTAACGATAAAATTAATGCAATTGATATCGACAATAATGATAATATTTACATTATTGGCTCCACTCAAAGTAGTTCAAACATTACAACTACAGGAGCACACCAAGAGACCTTAAATGGTGGTGGCGATTTTTTCATTTCTAAATTCAATGCAAGTGGAACTATAGTATGGAGTACGTACTTTGGTGGTTCTGAAAATGATTATGCACCAAATCCTGAAAACATTTCTTTTGATGGGTTAAATAATATTTACATATCTACCACAATGTTCAGCCCAAATATGGCTACACCAGGAGTTTTTCAACAAAATAAAAATGATTCAAGTTATCAAATTTCAAAATTTGATTTAAACGGTAATAGAATATGGACCACATACTATGGTAAAAACATACCTTTATGGAATATAAAGTCCAGTACACAAGGTGTTTACACTTTGAGCCACACAATGGATTGCCCTCCTAATTTCTCCTATAATACATATTTTGGAACACCTAATACACACAAACCTTTACCAGAAAATTGCCGAGAGATATTTTTAACAAAATTCAACGTTAACGGACAACGCGATTGGAGTACCTACTATGGAGGCAATCTAAACGAAGGGGTTACAGAAAAAAATTGTATTGATGTTAAAGATAATGCAATACTTTTTACAGGAGGTGCTCCAAATTATACCAATCAAGAAATAGCAACTTATGGCTCTTATCAAAGTAATTGCAATAGCAATTCAAATATTATAGTTCAATTTAATCAAACTGGTACACGTGATTGGGGTACTTATAATGGAAATTACAACATCAATTTATCTAATAGTGTCCCTATAATATCTAATATTATTATTGATAAAAATTCAACCAATTTTTACAATTATGGTTCTACTGGGATGTCATTAGGTATTACAACTACTGATGGTTACTTAAGTAACACTAACAACAGCTATAGCGGAGATGCATTTGTCTGCAAATTTACAAACCAAAACACTAAATCCTGGGGCACATATTATGGAGGTGAATTAGATGAAAAAGACATTGATTTTCATCCATATGATAATGGAAATAGATTTTATATTGTGGGTACAACACAGAGTTTAACACAAATAGCAACTACAAATGGTTTACAGCAAACAAAACAAGTTTTTGATACAGTTAACAACTCATTTCAAAGTGCTTACACGATTTTTATTGCCCATTTTGAACCCAACCCACTTTCAAGTGAAAACTTCAATGAAAACAATACAATTACAGTTTACCCAAACCCTACAAAAAACACACTAACCATAAAAAAACATAAAGCAACTACAGAAAACTTCAAGTATAATATTATTGATGTTACAGGTAGAAATGTAAAAAAAGGGACTTCAAAATTTAGTGATTACATAAACATTGAAAATATAAGCGATGGCATCTATACCATTCTCATAGAAACAACTAACGGAGAAAAACTATCCCAAAAAATCATTAAAAATTAAAGCATCTATCCAGCACACTCATCAACCAATCTTAAATTCAACAATCGAGCATCACCCCTCAATAATTCAATTCGTCTATCCAGCA
The DNA here is from genome assembly GCF_042686145.1 of Flavobacterium chuncheonense. NCBI lineage: Bacteria > Pseudomonadati > Bacteroidota > Flavobacteriia > Flavobacteriales > Flavobacteriaceae > Flavobacterium > Flavobacterium chuncheonense. The sequence goes on from NZ_JBHUPC010000012.1 coordinate 218,025, forward strand.
CAATCCTGTACCAGCCTTAGATTCTGCAAACGAGTGTCAATCCTTTGAAATAACCGTTAAGAAAGAAAAGCTGTTTGAGGCTGAAAGCCGAGTTCTTTTTTTTTAGGTTATGAAAAGTAGATTGACCGTTGAGGAATCAGGCTGTGCCTTTTGGTACTTTGTGGCAAGACAAAGTACATAACACTACTCTATCACCAATTTCCGTTACAAAAACAATCCTCAACCAGCAACCCCAAAAACTATATCCAATACAAAACCATCACCAGGAGCTGTTGTTATATCAAGCTTACCTTTTAATTCCCTAACCCTATCCTTTATATTCTTCAAACCAATACCCCTTTTAATAGTCTTCAAATCACAACCTACTCCATCGTCTTTTATTTGAAGCTGCAATACACCATCTATAAAATGTAAATCGATGGTACAATAGCTTGCACTAGCATACTTCGTTACATTATGCATTGCTTCTTGTATAATTCGGTAAATGTTGAATTTTACAACAGTATCAAGCAATTCCCATTGAATAGAGGTATCAATAGTCGCTTTAAAAATAGTAGTTCCAAGCTTGTTTTGATTGTCAACCAATGCGATAATCAAGGCATCAAGTTCATACTTTTCTGCAGTAAAATCAGTATTCAAATCATGAGAAATAGTACGCACTTCATTTTCTATAACCGACAGTTCATCAATATAATCCTTCCGTTTTGCAAGTGCTTCATCTGTAGTACTAGCATTAAAAAAACTTAAATTCAAACGCACACCATACAACTTATTCATAATGCCATCATGTAGTTCTTTGGATATTCGATTCTGTTCAGTAAACTTAGCATCCATAACACTCTTTTGATGCTCTTCTAGCAATTTAAAAACTTCTGCTTCAGCATGCTGCTTTTGAAGTAACAACTGTACTTTCTTACGTTGCGATTTCAAACTATAAATAAGAAACAAAATGGTCAGTAATAAGACACCCGATACAAAGGCAATCAACAAAATAAAGTTTTGATCCGTTAATTTTTTATTCTCCTCCTCCAATTTTGAAGTTTCATATTCTATTCTGGAATACTTTTCTCTATTGGTCAATTGAACGTTTGTTAAACTATCTTTAACGCGAACATATTCGTCATTGTAAAAATCTTTATTTTGAAAATCTACTTTACTTAAGAACTTTAAAGACTTTAAATATTCATTATAGTTCCCAATTGTTTTGGAAAGACGTAATGCTGATTTTAAATAAAATTCAGATTTTTCAAAATTACCAACAGTTAAATAATACTCGCCTAAACTAACGTTTCTATACAGTAATTCAGTGTTATTATTAATCGCTTCTGTAATTCTTAAGGATTCAAGAAAATCGCTTTCAATGCCATTAAAATCTCCCTTTTTCATTTTAGCATAAGCAATATTGCTTAAAATTAAGGCGTATAGTCTATCAGAAATAGGTTCAATCGCTTTATTATCAATTACGCTTGTCAAATTCTTAATTACCGTATCATAATCCCCCCATATTTCATAAAGATTAGCAATATTTACAATTGAAGTCACCTTATAGCTACGTTGTGTTTCCATATCGCTAATTTTAGGTAGCACATCTTTTGCTTTGAGATGGTATTGTAAAGCCAAGTCATAATTTCCTAGTTTTTCTTGACAATTACCCATTAAAGTAAAGTAACTAAACCTAAAGATATAATCAGTACTCTGCTCAGACAACCTAATGGCTTCAACCATTTTCGTTTCACAATCAATGTAATTACCCTCATAAAATAGCAAATAGGCTTTTTTAAACTCCGTTTTGGCTACTTCAGTATCCATTTTTAACTTTGAATAAATTTTTTTGGCAATTGAGAAATAATAGTAAATACTATCTTTGGAGTCAATGTCAAAGGTTTCAGCTATGTAATAATTTGCTTTTGCCATATTAACAGAATCTTTTAAATCAAGTGAAAGTTCATAAGACTCCCTAGCTGCTTTTCTCGAAAAGGCAAAATCTGATATATAGTAATACGCTGTTGAAAGCGCTAATAAATTATGGTTAGCAATGGAATCCCTCTTTTGAGTTTTAACAAATTCAAATATAGAATCCAGACTCTGCTTTTTCTGTACCGCTTCCAATGATGTATATTCTTTGGAAATAAAATAACCCTCAATGCTATTATCCTCAACTCTTTTAGTACATGAAAACAATAGAAGAACAATCAATAAAATAAAATAGTATTTCATGAGCCCAAAAATATAAAAAGCAACCTAATTAAAATGCTTTTCTTTATCTACAAACATGAAGATGTCCTCAATTAATAGCTAGTATTGTTCTAGAACGCCGTTTGTGAGAAATGTATCCAAATACCACCATACTATAGCATTTTACTATTTCTTTATATATTTGTTGCCAACACTATGAATAGTATAGTCTAACGGTATTTTTTAATCACTTTCAATTTTTTACCATACCCCTTCAATTATGAAACCTTCAGTTAATATCAATATTTTAATCATAGATGATCATCCATTAAATATTGATGCGTATAAAAACCTAACGAAGCATAATTTAGAAGGTAAAGAATTCAATTTTATAGAAGCCACATCATGTGAAGAAGCTTACAACGTAATCAAATTTAAAAATTTGAATAAAGATAAAATCGATTATGCTTTTATAGATTACAATTTACCATCATACTCAGATAAAAAAATATTCAATGGTCTAGACCTTTCAATATTTCTAAAGAAAAAATTTAAAGACTGTAAAATAGTATTTATTACAATGCACAACGAGCCTGCTATAATTTCAAGTATAGTACAGGCAATAAACCCAGATGGATTAATTTCAAAATCGGATGTCAATTTCGAATCCTTTAAAGAAATAATCAATACAATATTCATTCAAAATGGAAAATACAGGAGCAGTAGCATTGTAAAAGCTGAAAAAACAATTACAGCTAATATTTTAGATTGGGATGAATACGATTATAAAATAGTAGAACTATTAGTTGCTGGAGAGAAAACTAAAAATCTAACAAAGTATATACCCCTAAGTTTAAGCGCAATCGAAAAAAGAAAAGCTACTATAAAAAAACAGCTACTCACAAACAATGGAAATGATACCGATTTAATAATCGAAATTAAAAAAAGAGGCCTTTTATAATTTATAGCAGTTCCTTAAAAGATACTTTATTCACCACAATTCTCAACCAGCCTTAGATTCCGCAGTCGAGCATCAGCTCATAATAATTCAATTCATCTATTCACTACTAAATCACTTTTACGCAGTGTAGCAAATGATATCCTTTTAAAGCACAATCGTCTCTATTCAGTACAATTTTCAACCAGCCTTAGATTCCGCAAACGAGTGTCAATCCTTTGAAATAACCGTTAAGAAAGAAAAGCTGTTTGAGGCTGAAAGCCGAGTTCTTTTCTTTTAGGTTATGAAAAGTAGATTGACCGTTGAGGAATCAGGCTGTGCCTTTTGGTACTTTGTGGCAAGACAAAGTACAAAACACTATTCCACAATCAACTTACTCCTCCAAATCCAAATTAATAAAAACACTCCCCATTCACTACTAAATCCCTTTTACAAAGTGTAGCAAATAATTTGTGTTAAGAAATCCCGAATCCTTGTAAGGATTTTAGAAAATCAAAACCGGATCCTGAGCATTTGAAATTAAGAGGAGAAACAAAGTTTCGGTAAAAAAAGGGCGGTTCCCTAAAAACACCTTTTTAGGGAAACACCTCGTAAAAGCAAAGCCTGTTTTGGTGCATTTTTATTCATTCCTATTTATTGTTTTTCATTTGTATTCATGAATGCTTCGCATTTAAGCTTAAAAAAAATACATTATACTACAACAAATCTCCTACTCCATACCCAACAAAATAATATCCTAATCAACAAACCTACCAATTCAAGAATTACACCATTCAATTCAAGAATCAAAACCACAACACTTTGTCTCATAACAAGGTACCAAATACTTTTAAGGCCGAAAACCCCCCAAAAAAAATGAAAAACTTTGCCTTAAAACTGAACCAAGAACTAAACAAAAAATTAAAACAAATTCACAACCAAAACAGCTGTGAATTACAACTTGCAAAACAAGCAATCATAACAACCCAAAAGACAATTTTGGAACTAAAAAAATATTGCGAAACCTATGAATTTTCGAGTAAATCAGAAGAAATAGATTTTTTTAAGAACATAAAACCACAGTTCATTAGCAAACTCATTTACTACAATGAAATGTTTAATATTGAAGTGAATAAACCATCAACAACTAAACATCAGACCAAATACTACAAAAAAGAAATAAAAAAAATAGAAAAATTCTTCATTCAAAATAAAGAATCCTATAAATACTACCGCACAGGTGAAACCAGTTTGGACAAAAATTTTTTTATCCGCAAAAAATTCGACATTACACTAACAATTGAAAACATACAGAGTTGCTACGATGATAATTTTAATACCACCCACGATTATACCATTGCCAAAATAATAGCCTATGAAACCCTCTTACAATACCTTTCAGCAAAAAGTAATCCTAATGCAAAAACAAATGAAAGTAAAAAGAAAGTGAAATGGACAGCACCAAAAGTAGCATTTGTAGAACTGATATATGCACTACATGCAGAAGGGGTAATCAATAATGGTAAAATAAGCTTAAACGAACTCGCACAAAAAATGGAACAAGTTTTCGATATCGAATTGAGCCAACACAGCCGTATCTTTTATGAAATCAGAAGTCGTAAAACAATTCAAAAAACCAACTTCTTAAATACCCTATCAGATAAGTTGAACTACAAAATGGACCAGGCAGATGGCTAAAATTTTATAAAAAAATTACGACAAAGTAAAAGTAATATACTTTTCTATTAAATTTGTTTACGTACTGTTATATAACCTTTTAAAAAATAAAATATGATACGATAATCCAAACATTAGCCCCCAAAAAACACAATGAGCAAACGCTTTCTTTTCCTACTATTACTAATTACAATTGGTGCTGATGCAACCCAAGCAAGTAACAATTTAACGACAACTATAATTCAATCTTCAGTTTCAACAAAAAATACTACAGAAACAAAAGAAGCAATTGAAAAGGGTAAACAATATTTAGCATCAGGAATAAAGCATTACCAAAAAAAAGAGTTAAAAAAAGCTTTAGACAATTACTTAATAGCCTATGAATACTTTGAATATTCAGACGACTACTATACCATTCACAAAATAGAATATGCAATAGCGCAAACAAAATATTATTTAGGTTTTTATGAAGAAGCAATAAAAAGCTTTAAGCAATGCCTACTATATTTTGAAACGGAAAATGATAGAGCCTATCTAAATGTATTGCATCACTTGGGGCTTTGTTATAATAAAAGTAACGACTTTGAAACCTGTACGCTATACAACACCAAAGGTATCAAAGAAGGTCAACGATTGAGAAATTCAGAAATGGAACCATACTTCAAACATTCAGAAGCCATCAATCAATATTTTAAAAAAAACTACTCAGTTACAATTAACGAATTACAAAAAGTAATCCCCTTCTTAAAACAAAAAAACGACTTCGCAAATGAAGCAGTGGCCAATTTCTATATCGCAAAAAGTTATTGGCAAACCAACCAAAAAGAAGAAGCATTGCCTTACCTACTAAAAGTAGACAATACCTTTAGCACAAACAATTACATACGCCCCGATCTAAGAGAGAATTTCGAATTACTCATCAAATACTACGAAATAAAAAAAGAGGTGAAAAAGCAATTAATATATACAAACAAATTACTGAAAGCAGATAGCATCCTCAATTCAAATTACAAATACCTGTCCAATAAAATATTCAAAGTATACGACACTAAAAAACTCTATCAAGCAAAAGCAGAATTAGAAAAACAGGGAAAACTAAAGAACATATTCATGCTCTTAATAGCGCTTGTTTTAACAACTTTTATTATACTTTTAGGAATCAAATACAAAAAAAAACTATACATAAACAAAGAAGTGTCTCACCTAATAATAAAAGCAAACAATCCAACAAATGCTAGAACCTTAGAACAAAAAAGCAATAAAGAAGAAACCGAGATAAATCCCGTATTAGAAGAAGCAATACTCAAAAATCTCGAAAAATTTGAGGTACAAAAACGCTATTTACAAAAAGATATGACATTGCCAAAAATTGCTTCATACTTAAAAACCAACACCAAATATGCAGCCAAAACAATTTTAAAACACAGAGGCAAAAAAACAATCGATTACATCAACGACTTAAAAGTCGAACACATTATAGAGCTATTAAAAAACGAAAACAAATACCGCAACTATACCATTAAAGCCTTAGCTGAAGAAGCGGGCTTCGGTTCCACTCAAAACTTCACACGAGCTTTCAAAAACAAAACAAATAGCTCACCCTCAAATTTCATTCAAGAATTGAATAACTGTAAAGCTCAAGTTATGTAAGCAATTCAATTAATATAAATTACGAAAAGTTACATATATTTGAATATATTTACTAGTTGAGTGCAACCTAAAAAATGACAGACCAATAAAATTTAATGAAACTAGTAACCAGAGACAATATAGAAAGTTGGGCAGTCACTACATTTTCAAAAGCTGCATTACCTTATCTAATTTCAAGGTTAGTTAGGGCAACTACGCCTGCAAGTACAAAAGCTAACTTACCTTCAGGGAGTGCAACATACATTGGTGGGTGGGATGGTATCGTTAACTGTGAGTCTGAAACGGCTTACGTACCAAAAGGAACTTCTTTATGGGAGTTTGGTACAAATTCAGATATTAAAGGAAAGGCAGATGGCGATTACAATAAAAGAAAGGGTAATCCAATTGGCTTCACTCCAAAGGACTCTGTATTCATATTTGTTACTCCGAGACTTTGGTCAAAAAAGGATGATTGGGTTAAAGAGAAAAAAGCCGAAAACCACTGGAAAGATGTAATTGTATATGATTCTGTAGATATTGAACAATGGCTCGATATTGCTTTATCCGTTTCTCGTTGGTTTGCAGCACAAGATGGTGTAGGCACTTATCCTTTTGATGGGATAATGACAGCAGATGAATTCTGGGAAGAATGGTCTATTGGAGCTAAAGGCTTGGTTCTTTTACCTGAAAGCATCATTGCAGGAAGGGAGTACGAAAAGAATCAATTACTAACAACATTGCAAGGAGAGCCAACAATTAAAGGAATAAAGGCATCTACTAAAAATGAAGCAATTGCCTTTATTATAGCAGCTGCAAAAACTTTCCCTGATGATGACTCTGATAGGTTTTTCTCTAAAGCTCTCATAATAGATACCGAAGGGAATTTTAGAGGTGTTAGGATAAATACAAACACTTCTTTAAACCTCATACCAAGATTTGATGAAGCACAGCCACTTTACGCTGCTGTATCTAGAGGGCATCACGTTTTAGTTCCGTTAGGTGCAGATGATGATTTTAATCAAGAAACAATCACCCTTCCGACAATTGATAGAGACGGTCAAATTAATTCACTTATTAAAAGTGGAGTTTCAAAAGATGAAGCAGAGAAATTTTCAAGAGAATCAGGAAGAAATATTACTATTCTTAAAAAACTTCTTGGGTTTCCTTATAATAAAGCAAAATGGTTTTTTAAGGAGGATATTCGAGAAATCATACCAGCACTATTATTAGGTAGATGGAATGAAACTTTTGTTGGTGATGTTGAGCTAATAGAACAACTATCAAATCAAAAATATGCCGATTATTTAATCACTCTCAATAAATGGAAAAATTTTGAAGAATCACCAATTATTCAAATTGGAGAAAATTGGCGTTTAACCTCTCCCTTAGATTTATGGACAAATCTATCTGCTCAACTTACTGAAAATGATTTTAAAAACCTTCAGGAATGTTTTTTACAAGCATTTAAAAACGGAAATCCTATTATTGAACCAAAGGATAAAAATGATTTTGCAGCCAGTTTCAATAAAAAGAGAAAGTATTCAAATTGGTCAAGAGAAGGCTTAACTCAATCATTAATTCTTGTTGGTCGCTTAGGCGATAGCATTAAAATACCGAATCTTAATAAACCTCAAAATTGGATAGATAGCATTGTGCTTGATTTATTATACAATGCAACTGGAGAAACTTGGGTTTCCGTAAATCACGAGTTACCGCTTATCTCTGAAGCATCTCCAGATAGTTTTCTAAAATCAGTGAATAATTCCTTAGCGAAGGAAAAACCTGAAATAATAGAAATGTTTGAAGAAGAAGATGGTTTTCTTCACAAAACAAGTCACCATACAGGTTTTCTTTGGGCTTTTGAAAATTTAGCTTGGCTACCAGAGTACCTTAGAGACACAAGTTTAATTTTATTACAACTCTCAAGACTTGACCCTGGTGGTAATTTATGGAACAGACCATTAAATAGTATTACGGAAATTTTTAAACCGTGGCATTATCAAACTCTCGCTTCTTATGATGAAAGAATAGCTGTCTTAAAATATATTACAGAGCGAGAACAAGAAACAGGTTGGTCATTGCTTATTCGTATGCTCCCCGAACATCACGGTGTTGCTCATCCTACGCATAAAATGCGTTGGAGAATGTTTGATAAAAATACCAATCTAAAATATACGTATCAGGAAATTTGGGATACGCATTCAACGATAATTGAAATGCTTATTGAGCTTTTTGATTATGATGAAAATAAGTTCTCCCAGTTAATAAATGATGTTACAAATCTGAGCCCTAAAGACAGAAATAGGATTTTGACTTGGGCAGATGAGGTTTGCTTAAAAGTGGAGCAAAAGAGTTTCACAACTTGGGCTACCTTAAGAAAAATATTAAATCATCATAGGTCCCATCCCGATACAGATTGGGCATTACCTGAATCAGAATTGAAAAGGTTGGAAGACTTGTACAATAAACTTAAACCAACTTCTACTTTAGAGAAATACATTTGGTTGTTTAATGACCATTGGCCTGAATTTCCTGAAGGATTTGTATATAAGGATAATGAGTTTGAAAAACGTCACGAACAGCAGCAAAAAAGAGTTGATGATGCAAGAAAGGATGCCGTTATAAATTTTATTTCTGAATTAGGTTTAGACAAAACCTTAGAACTCAGAAATGAAATATCTCAATTATGGGCTTTTGGCTATGCTTTGGCAGATGTGATTTCTAAACAAGAAGATATTTTCACCATCAGTAAATGTCTATATGATGAAGGAAGTAAAATAACCTTTGTTCATAGTTTTATTTACCGTAAATCAATTAAAGTGGGTTTTGATTGGGTTAAAGTTTTGTTTAGTGATTTGCAAGAAAAGGGTTATAGTCATCAAGCACTCTCCAATATTTTAATTCCTATCAATCAAAATCGGGAACTTTGGGATTTCATCTCCACTTTAAATGGAGAAATTCAGAATCTATATTGGCAAAATGTAAGGCCTCATTTTTATCATATTTCTGATGCTGAAAAAGTTTTTGGGGTAGAAATGCTTTTAATTCATAAAAGATTTTTTTCTGCAATTGATATTGCTTCACATTTCCCTAAAGTTATTCCAACAAACCTTCTTGCTGATATGCTCCTAAGAGCAGGAACTGAAGAGTCAAGTGAGACCATACGCTTTAAGGGCTATGAAATTGAAAGAATATTTGAGGAATTAGATAACCGAGAAGATATTGAGAAATCTACTCTTATTAAGTTAGAATGGTTGTATCTCCCTATTTTAGATTCATATGGCACAAGAAGAACCCCCATAAACCTTGAAGAAGAATTAGCAAACAATCCTGATTTTTTCATTGATGTATTAAAGTGGATTTATCTTCCTAAGGATAAAACTTTATTAGAAGAGGAAAGAAAAGGAATTACAGATGAAGTCATTGAAAGTAGAGCGAAACAATCATATCACCTGCTTAACTCTTGGAAAAAAATACCAGGAATGAAAGACGATAATTCTATTAATGAAGTGGAATTAAAAAGCTGGATAGATAAAGTACGTGAACTTGCTGAAAATGTAAGCAGATTAGAAGTTGCTGATATGCAAATTGGAAAGGTGTTAGCTCAATATCCTGAGAATATACCTGAATGGCCACAGGAAACAATATTTAAGATAATAGAAGAGATAAATTCAGATAGCATAAAAAGTAATTATTCTTCAGCATTGTTTAACAAAAGAGGCTCTTCTTCAAGAGGAGCTTTTGATGGTGGAGACATTGAAAGGGAGAAAGCTACCTATTTTGAAAAGTTAGAAAAAAACTTTAAAAATAAATATCCTAACGTAGCTGAAATATTTAAAAGACTATCTGATGGTTATCTATTCGATGCCAAAAGAATGGATGATGAAGCTGAAAGACGAAGATTAGAATATTAAAAATAAAAGGCAGCACACAACAATGTATAAAAATAATAGCGGTTTAATTACTAAAGCCAAAGTAAGTAATATAAGAAAGGTCTGTGTGTATATCTGAAAGGTTAGTGAGTTTAAATCCGCTACTATTCTTATACGAGACCGTTATTAATTAGTTTTGTTCCAAAAAAAATAAACTATACAATACAAATATAAAATAAGCCAAAGTACTATGGGAATTATAATTGTACCTTTTCTATTCATCACTTTAATTGCATTCATTGTTGCTATTATATTCCTTTATAAACCCTTAGTTAAGAAAGAAATCAAACCAAAAAACTTTCTTTTGGGAACAAGTATTACAATCGCTATTTACGCAATGATTTTCTTGAATTATAAATCCAGTGAAAACGCCTATGCCTTAGGAACCTTTTTTATGTTTCCATTTTTTATGATTTTGATTCCATTTGTTTTAGGAATGATATTAAAAATTATAAACCAACCAATTACACAAGCAATTTCAAATAGTATATTGATAAGTGTGATAGTATCAGGTGTGTTTATGGTTGTTTTATATAAATACACTTTTGGTATCATTGAATACCTAGGATTAATAAAACATTATTAAACACCGAGTTGTAAAAGCAAAAAAATGACCTGAATAATCCCCTATTTAGACCTCAAAAAGAATTACAAAGCTATTTTTCTTTCAGAACTTCTGATTCACTTCTGAAACAAACTAAACCAAAACCCACAATTTTGTCTCATAACCTTTTAAAAAGAGACAAAATGAACTTAAATCCCAAACAACTATTCCCAGAAATCGACAATTTCGAATTGCTACACCATCAAATGGTAACCAAAAAAGACCTTTTAAATTTTGGTAATGCCTTATTAAACGAAATCCAGTCTGCTACCCAAACCCAATCCATACAAACCAAACAGTGGCTCAAATCAGCCGAAGTACGCAAACTCCTCAACATCTCACCTGGTACCCTTCAAAACCTCCGCATCAACGGAACCCTATCATACACCAAAATCGGAGGCATCCTATACTACAACCACTCCGACATCCAAAAACTCCTAACAGGAAAATAATTAAAAATTGTATAACACCTAAAAAAGCGACATAGAGTTCGCAGTAATTCCCAACTTTTATGCAGTGTAGAAAATGATTTCCGTAAAGAAATCCCGAATCCTTGTAGGGATTTTAGGAAATCACTTTTCGGTTTTTTGAAAATTCCGAAGAGGTATTTTCGAAAAAACACCTCATAAAAGTAAAAGCACTTTTTGATTCATTTTGGTGCCTTAAAAAAGAATAAATAAATAATATATGAAATATGAACTACATCAAACACCTCACCGGCTTCTTCATTCGCATCGCAACAGAAGAAACCATCTACCCCACACACATCAGCCTCTACCTAGCCTTATTCCAAAGCTGGAACATCAACCGCTTTAAAAATCCAATTGCAATATCGCGAGATGAGATGATGAAAGCCAGCAGAATCGCTTCAAAAGCAACCTATCACAAATGCATTAAGGAATTACACAACCTTGGATTCATAGACTATATCCCATCCTATAATCCTTATACCGGTTCCGAAGTAATCCTACACGATTTATCAGATAGAAAAAGTGTTTTTAAAAATCAAACCCGTTCAATTATTGCCCCAACCCAACCAATAAATAGCCAAGCCAATGGTAAGCCTACCGAACAGGTTAATGAACCCAATATATATAATAATACTAAAACATCTAAAAACATTAAAAACATATCTATAGATAATGATTCCATTTTTTTTGAAAAAAATGATTTTTTAGAAGTCGAAAATCAATCAAAAAAAAGTTGCGCAAAAAAAAGAGACATAGAAAATCCATCAATCGAACAAATCAAAGAATACTTCAAACAAGAAGAATATTCAGAATTTGAAGCAGAACGATTTTACAATTATTACACCAGCAACGGTTGGCTCATTGGAGGAAAAACAAAGATGATCGATTGGCAAGCTGCAGCACGCAGTTGGATATTGAATACCGCCAAATTCACAATCAAACAACCACAAAATCCAATACCAAAAGAACAACCACGAGCCAAGCAATTACAAGTTTCCGAAGATAAAAATTATGCAGAACCATTATGACATTTTTGTCATCCTGAACTTGTTTCAGGATCTCTGTTTTTTACAACTCAAATCTAAATTATGAGCGTACACTACAACTATCCAGAAATCCTAACATGGTTAGAGCAAAAAGCCAAACAAGAGTATGGTTCCAGTTTTCAATTCATAGAAGAAGACAAAACCAACATAACAAAGCTCATGGCATATTTCCTAAAGGATGAAGCAACTGCAAATCAATTCGGTATCGACTTATCAAAAGGAATCCTACTTTCTGGGCCCGTAGGTTCTGGCAAAACAACCTTAATGGCAATTATGAAATACATCAACCACAAAGACAACAAATTCTACATGCGAACCTGCCGCGACATCAGTTTTGAATTCATCAAAGAAGGATACGAAATAATCCACAAATACAGTCGTGGTAGTTATACACAAACCGATTGTAAAAACTATTGCTTTGACGATTTAGGAGTTGAAAGCAACTTAAAATATTACGGCAACGAATGCAATGTAATGGCCGAAATAATCCTATCACGATACGACCTATTCATCTCCAAAAAAGTAATCACCCATATCACCACCAACCTATCCGCTTCAGAAATCGAAACCATGTACGGCAACCGAGTCCGCTCCAGATTACGAGCCATGCTCAACCTCATCGCCTTCGACAAAACCACCCCAGACAAACGCTGACAAGCCATTCTTGTCAGATCGAGCGGAGTCGAGACCTTATACTCATTAATAAAAAAATAGCTAATCAATGATAACGAAATAGTAAAGTAAATCAAACAAATGCAAATGACTTTCAATTGCAAAAAAGTTTCCGGCATTAGAAGCAGAAATACTTGTATTCAAGATACACCACTTTTATGCAGTGTAGAAAATGATTTGCGTCAAGAAATCGCGAATCCTTGTAGCGATTTTAGGAAATCACTTTTCGGTTTTTGAAAATACCTTTTGGATTTTTCAAAAAACACCTCATAAAAGTAAAAGCACTTTTTGGTTCTTTTTGGTGCATCAAAAAGAACAGTAAATATAACATTCATTAATCACTACCAAAATGAGAAAAATCAACACCTTCTGGAACTGGTTCCAAGACAACAACCAAACCATCAAAAACCTATTAAAAGAAACCCTAGCAAATCAAATAAATATTACCTATTGGTTTACCAAACATCTAGGCTATTACTCTAAAGATTTAGATTTCATAATCCTATTCCCAAAAGATGAAAAACAAAAAACAGAACTCATTATTACAGCAAATGCAAATCCAGAAAACTCCAACCAAGTAATCGATTTAATAGACAAAGCGCCAGCATTAAGACATTGGAAATTTACAGCCTTCATCCAACCCACTACAAAAATTAAAAAAGTAACAAAAGAACTATCAGATCACTATATCATCCCAGAAATAACAATCAAAACCAATGAAATCAAATTCCTGCCATTAAGCGCAGAGGATAAAATTGATATAGTCGTTTACTTAAAAAACTATACCATCAGTTGCAATACCCAAACATGGCACCAAGTCCTATACATCATCCTACACGACCTATTGGGTGAAAAACCATTATCCCAAAACCTAAACTTCATCCAACTACCGCAACAACCAAATGCTACTGAAGAATTAATTGAATTATATGAATTGCAGCTATATATGGATACAATTAACAAAAGTGAAGATGCATAATTTCAAAACAAATCACGTTCAAAACACATTGGAATTTGCAAGCAGTTTCAAAAGTATAATACAAGCTTTATACCCCCAAGCATATATAATATATAACGCAATCAAAACTTTTCCTTTCACTTTACTCAAATCATTCCTCAAGGCTTCTTAACTTTGTAGTCTATTAAACGATAATGAAATTAAGAAGCCTGCATACAACCCCTTTATTAGAATTCTTCATCCCTGAATATACTTCAGAGATGGAAATTCCCTTTTTTGATGTTGGAATTAGTGCTGGCTTTCCATCACCAGCGGATGACTTCATTGAATTACGTATCGACCTCAACAATTTCCTTATCAAACATAAGGAAACAACCTACTTTGCTAAAGTCAAAGGGCATTCCATGAAAAATGTAGGCATCAATGACGGTGATTTATTAATCATCGACAAATCATTGGAACCGCAAAACAATAAAATTGCCATTTGCCAAATTGATGGAGAATTCACAGTAAAGCGAATTAAGATAGAAAAAGACATAGTCTGGCTAATTGCTGAAAATGAAGATTACGAGCCTATAAAAGTAACGCCAGAAAACAATCTTATTATTTGGGGCATCGTTATACATTGTATCAAATCATTCTAGTAAATCACGGTCAACATGTACGCTTTAGTCGATTGCAATAACTTCTATGCCTCTTGTCAAAGAGTCTTTGAACCCCATTTAATGGGTAAACCAGTTGTGGTTCTATCCAACAATGATGGTTGTGTTATTGCACGCTCAAATGAAGCCAAAGCATTAGGAATTCCCAAGGGAGCTCCTGCATTTGAATACAAAAAACTATTCGAAAATAACAATGTCTTTGTGTACTCTTCCAATTATGCACTATATGGTGACATGAGTTCACGGGTAATGAACTTACTCCGAAGCTATACGCCAGAAATCGAGATCTACAGCATCGACGAAGCGTTTCTTAAATTTGAGGGATTCGACTATTGCAATCTAGATGAATTAGGAAACAAAATGAGATATACCGTTACCAAAGGAACCGGTATCCCTATTAGTATAGGCTTCGCTCCTACTAAAGCCCTTGCAAAAGTGGCCAATAAAATCGCCAAAAAATACCCTGAGAGAACAAAAGGTGTATATACGATAGACTCTGAAGAAAAAAGAATCAAAGCACTAAAATGGACAAAAATTGAAGACGTTTGGGGTATTGGTCGTCAACATGCTAAAAGACTTAAAAATCGAAACATTACCAATGCTTACCAATTTACCCTATTGGCAGACGAATGGGTGCGTAAAGAAATGGCGGTTGTTGGACTAAGACTCAAACATGAATTAGAAGGAAAGCCCTGTTTAGCAATGGAAGAAGTAAAAAACAAAAAAAGTATTGCTACTACACGCTCCTTTGAAAAAATGTACTCCGAACACAAAGATATTGCAGAAAGAATAGCAACATTCTCAGCTTCTTGCGCCGAAAAATTACGCAAACAAAACAGCCATTGCAACATGATCATGGTCTTTGTGCACACCAACTATTTTCGAAAAGACCAACCACAGTATTCAAAAAATATTGTCATCAAAACCGATTTCCCAACCAATTCATCAATTGAAATCAACCATTATGCACAAATTGGCCTAAAAGCTATATTTCAAGAAGGATACCAGTATAAAAAAGCAGGAGTTATTGTTATGGGGATTACCCCAAATGATAAAACCCAATTGAGTTTGTTCAACATCTCCAACCCAAAACACCAACCCTTAATGGCAGTAATTGATAAACTCAATCAAGCATATGGGACAAATAAAATTAAATTTGGCAATCAATCCTTAGGACGCCAATGGAAAATGCGCCAGGAAAAACGTTCGCCACGATATACAACAAACATAAACGAAATTATAACAATTAAAGTTTAATAGTTGTAACACAACGTCTCTATAAAGCATTAAAAACCAAACTATAAAGCACTAGTTTTGCTTAATATTTTTTACTAACTTCACCCTATCTGTTAGAAAAAAATAAGAATGGAAGCTGAACTTAAAATAATCGTAAAGCATAATCTTGACACTACCAGTCTAGAAAATCTTGCCAAAGACATAGCCACTCGTTTAAATCAAAATATTGAGTACGGCCAATTCAAATTGTTGAATGAGAACCAACAATATTCAAAATTAGGTACGATAAAGGTTAATGATAGCAATGTTCAAAACACCCTTTATGATACTGCTAAAATTGAAACATCCTATAGTCAGTTTGTATTAGAAATGGGTGAAGAAGCAAAAGTATTCTACAATGATATCATAGAACTCCAGCTACCTTACGATTTGTATTATGATGAGGTACTGGAACATAAAAATCAAAACACTATTGAACACAATCCTTACTTGAAAACAGCACTTTCTGAATTACAAAAATTGGGTATCAAAACCATCTATTGCATCAAAGATGATTTTAGTAATAAAACACTTTTAAATCGCCAAAGTTGGTTAGATAATTACATAAAGTTAGAAAATCAAGAATATTTTACAATAGAAATTTAGTTTCTAAAATAGTAGCAATCGTATAATTATTGTAGCAAAATAATGGAGGCTTTAAACCGATATCATATCGCGCAGGAAAACACTTTTACAACTGCACTACAGGAAATTCAAAACGGCCAAAAACAATCCCATTGGATGTGGTTTATATTTCCTACTATACATGACAGATTTAGCCCTACTTCGTTTAACATTTTGTATGCCCTCAATTCAACAAAAGAGGTTGAAGCATATTACAAGGATAAGATTTTAGGTCAACGACTTATTATCATAAGTGAAGCTTTGGTGCAACACAATAAAAGCATTGAAGATATTTTACCCAAACCGGACATTAAAAAACTAAAAGCATGCATGACCTTATTCATGCAAATTCCAAATGCAGATCCAATATTCAAACAAGTATTAGGTAAATTCTTTGATGCTCAACAAGACGAAAAAACATTAGAAATTCTTAGGTCTCACACAACATAAAACAATACGAACCAATAAATTAAGAACATTAATAAAAGGAATTGATTAACTTTATACATCTTGAATTTGTAAATTGTTAGCTATGTGTTTTCATTCCAAACAAACAAAATTAGCATTAGAAGTCGAAAAGCGATTTAAGGCTAAAATTGACCATATTGAAAATTTTAAACCTACTACTCACATTAATGGTTTTGATTTTCCTCAAACCCCAATAATTATAGATGAAGCACCTGAAGTTATAACCCATTTCAATTGGGGATTAATCCCTTCTTGGGCAAAAGATGAAGAAATACGTAAAATGACACTCAATGCCAAAATTGAAACAGTAGACGAAAAACCTTCTTTCAGAAATTCAATCAACAAAAGATGCTTGGTTATAGCCAATGGTTTTTACGAATGGCATTGGAACGATGCTAAAGGAAAGTCCAAAACAAAATATGAAATCGGTATACCAAATGAAGACTTATTCGCTTTTGCTGGTATCTATTCCCAATGGACCGATACCTACACTGGTGAAATTCGTAATACCTATGCCATTCTAACTACTGAAGCCAATCCACTAATGGCTGAAATACACAATAACAAAAAGCGTATGCCGGTTGTCCTACATCCCGAAGATGAACGAAAATGGCTGCAACACGAACCCATTCAAAAATTTGCTTTTCCTTACCAAGCCAATTTAATAGCACACAATCTGGATAATATCCATCCAAGTCTATTTGACTAGTCACTATGATTACAAATCAAGTACCCGTTTCTTCAGAAAATTCAATTCGATAGAAAAATAAGTGAACTTAATTATAAATATATAAAGTAAAAATTACTCTGTTCTTTTTGCAAATGTTTCCTCTATAAAATCATAAAACAGATGAACCTTTTTATAAATGTTATAAGGCTTTTTCCTAAATTGCTTATATATCGTTTCCCTACCATCCTTAAACATCAACACCAGTAAATGACCTTTCGAATTCGGGTTCCAATCGATAATACATTGATTACGTAATAAAATTTTGTCTATCCCTTGATGCCGAAGTTTTAATTCTGCCTTACCGCGTTTAGTTTTAATTTCATCCATAAAAATAAGTTCCAATTTGATTACAGTATATAACTACAAATAAAAACTACGAATTTTACTATTTAGTATCCTATACGTTATCGAAATAATAAAATTTAGTTTTTTTACGAGCAATCAAGCGGTCTCTCTCCGGTCGCTTGCTTTGTTCCGCTCGGCTGCTCCAGTCGGTGGTCGGGTTGAAGTTTAGCGGTCACTGAGCGGAGTCGAAGTGCCCGTACTATTCATTACCATAACACCATTCCCAAACCCTACCACCTTCCATTCCACAGTCCACGCAGTAGTGTAGCGTCAGCCCGCCTCTTCAGGCAAGCTGCCACTCCCCTCCTTTGTCCTCGTCTTCACACGCGCGCTCACTGCGTTCGTCAGGGCTACTGCAGCCACAATAGCGCTTCATTACGCGCTGTGCTTCACAACTATAATTACTAATAGTAAATCTGTTGCTATATCGGTCACTGTGCAGAGTCGAAGTGCTCGGTAAAGCACATCACTACATTCCAGCCCTATTTTGTGGCTGCCGCCCTTGGTGTTTTGGGCGGTTGCTCCTTCGCACAGCCATCGGGCTTGGCGAGCTCCCTTTGTATTATTAACCTACTCCCACGGTAAACTCCATTATTGCATCACCACTCTACTCGTTCGGTCGCTGTGCCCGGCATTAAGGTAACCGCTATGCGGTACTTATAATTCGCCCGCCGTTACACGCTACTAGCCCTACTCTCCATTGCCCTTCGTCATTACGTTCCCGGTCTAGTGTGGCTGTGCAATTGCCGCAACCCCGCCACTGCGCTCCTCGCTTCAGGCAAAAGCTTTTTACATACTGTTACGGCTATCGCTTTTGCCTTCGGCTTGCGGTGCTTGGGGGTGTTTGTCCTAGCACAAAAAATGATGATTTCAAAAAAAGAAAAAAAGAAAGCAAAGTTTTGTTCCAGGTATTCAAAAAAGCAAGCTCAAGCCTTTCAGGTTTCTTTGAAAAACTTGCTTTTTTAAAACCTTCCACAGGAGGAGTCGGCTTTCTTTTTTTCCTTTTTCTTTTGAAACAAAGTACTTCGCAACCAATGAAACAATAACATTAAGCGAAAAACAAAGTTGTACTAAACGACATGCAGAAAAAGGAAAAAGGAAGTATAACCTTTAATCCTTTAGTTATGAAAAATTTTATCATTAAATGCCATGCAGCCGGAAAATCCTACACCAACCCACACTTCTTTGTGTTAAACAAAGGACTAAACAGTGGCAAACCACAAGACGAACCTTTTACCAATTCCTTTGTGGTCATCTTCCAAAACGAAACCGATAAAGAAGATGTCATGTGTATAGCCTCCAGTTTATGGAAATCAAAATTCTGGATCCCTTGTTTAAGAGGTTCTGTGATTCCATTTATAGCCCTATCCGAATTCAAAAAAGAATTCTTCCCAAAAGTAATTCGAGCAATGGAAGATTACGAACAACACCAAAAAAACATCAAAGCGTTGAAACTACTGCTCCAACAAGAAGACCACCACAAGAAAAACATTCACTTAATAAACGAACTCCGCAACACTATCATGTTGAGCTATCGCAACAAATAAAGCAAAAGCCTGGTCGCAAGACTAGGCTTTTTAATTAAATTTAAACAATAACGTTTATATACTTTTTATATATATTTGAAACTTTATTAACTAAATGTAATACCATTTAAAATTTAAAGTAAAAAACTTAATGATACTATCGACCGAAAATATTCTAATTATAATTGTTTCAACCATTATTGGTGGTGCATTAGGTCCATACTTGGTAAAGAAATTTTTCTATAAGGACAAGAAATAAAATATACTCTATTTTATATTTAATCTATTTGATTATGAATAAAGAAATAACACGAATACTACTACTGTTAACTATTCCCTTTATTGGCTTACTCCTAAAAAAGCTTTTACTATTTTTTGGACTCAATGAAGAAAATTTAAATGATGATTTAATTTCCAAAATTTTAATTAGAAGTGCTCTTACTGGAATCGTCTTGTTCTTAATCTTCAAATGGGGTTACGGAACTTTCTTAAAACAATATAAAAATACATTAATCACAACTATAATATTGGTTCCATTAGTGTACATTTCAATTCAACATGTTCAAGATGAAATAAATAATGCAATTTTGTCCGTTAGTCTTTTTGAAAATATATTGTATTGTATGAGTACTTTTTCTGTCGGTGTATATGAAGAATTGCTTTTTCGAGTCTTAGCTTTTTCATTAGTATTCAGCTATTTCAACAATAAAAAAGAAAATCTTTTTAAATCAGTGATTCTAACCAGTTTCCTTTTCGGAATAGTACACTTTATCAATCTATTCAAAATTACTTCATACAGTGTAATAATTCAAGTGATATTTGCTATAGGCATCGGGTTAATACTTCAATCACTATTGTTGCGCTTCAAAAACATTTTTATTGTAATAACACTACACGCTTTGATTAATTATTGGGGTATGTACCAATCGTATTTCAGTTTCCCTGAAAGCGTAAGTGACGTAGAGGGTAATTCCAGTTTTTCAAGCTCCTTAATTTGGTCAATACTTATTTTCGGAGGCTTCTTTCTTCCAATATCCTATTTGATCCTAAAGCCTGTTATCCGAAATGCTCCACAATTTTCAATTGAATCAATTGATAAAGCGTAATAATTATAAGCAATATTAATGTATATTGAAACTGTTAATCAATCGGTTAAATAATGAAAAAACAACTACTGCTATTTTGCTTTTTACTAGTAACCTCACTTACCTATGCACAAACCGTATACGTAACCAAATCAGGCAAAAAATACCACGAGGCAACTTGCCGCTACGTTTCTGCTACAGCTTCAAGCCTAACAGTTAAGGAAGCAAATAGCAGAGACTATACCCCTTGCAGTGTTTGCAAACCTGCAACAATTGCCTCCGAAACAACTACTGCAAATAGCTTATACATACCATCAAAACAAACCAGCGCATCCGCTACCGGTTCAAGAGCCACTTCGGTACAATGCTCCGGCCGTACTAAAAAAGGAACACGCTGCAAACGCAATACCACAAATGCCAACGGGTATTGTTACCAACACGAAGGGTAGTAATTAAAAGAGAAATAAAATGATAGATAGAAGACTAAATGTAATCGAGTAGAACTTTAATTATTTCGCTTTTACTGCTTTTCGTTTAATATTGTTAAATATGTACGCTAACAAATCAAACCCCAAAAATAATAATAGAACAATGTAAAAGATCTTACCAAATAATTCTTGGTTTTCAATAAAAAAAAGGTTGTAATTAAAGATTAAAAAAAAGGCTAAAACAATTTTATAGACAATGTTTTTGCTAGCTGTCATGTAGTTTTAATTATAATAGTTATTCAATCACAAATATAATTCAAACTTACATATAACATAATATAAATACGCTAAAAGTTATTGTAAATATAGTAACGTTAATCAACTAATGCTTACAACACAGAAAATAATGACAATAAAAATAAAGAGTTTTTAAGACGCGACAAATAAAAAAGGCTGGTTTTGACAAACACAGCCTTAAAATTTAAGATTAAGAATACCTTACATATAAGTGAAAGGCTTGGTTTTAATGTTGATTTCAAATTCATCCTCTTTTTTTCCATCTTTTTCAATTTCCTTTTTCTTAACCGTAATACGTAAATCATTAAGATTAATCTTCGTATCTGAAACTTCTTTCAGCTCTTCACCATTCAAATAAAAGGTCAGCTTATGATTTTGAAAAACGGTATTGTCTTTTACAATACCATCAATAAGCTCTTTTAGATTTTGTTCCATATCCATACCTTCGTCTTCTTGTGAAAAACCAAAAAAAGGCAGCAAAAAAGCTAAAATAAAAAAAGAGATTTTTTTCATATATATAATTAATTTATTCATTTATAATGTATCCATTTACATCCAAAAATCATTTTAAAATAAACGACGCTAGCAAATCTAAAGTTTCTACAGTCCCTTTGAAAGTAATCGTATTATTGTTTACAACAACAGTAGTTGGAAAACCTTTTATTTCAAAATCTGTTACATCTTCTTTTCTAATGTAATAGGTCTCAAAATGATGTCCTTAGCTTATAAATAAAGTATTGCCATTTACAATGTAAACTTATTAAAATGTAGTAAATTTTGATAATGTATTTCATATTTGGAAACACAAATAAACTATGATTATTTTTAAAAAATGCTTGTTTATAACTAAAGTTTAATTAAATACTCCTTTTAGTTACATTTGAAAAAATGTATTAAATAAATATAAAATATATAAATGAATAAATCTTCTTTAACTATTCCCTTGATATCAAAAATACTAATAGCATTTATTGTATTGTGCTTAATCTCTACTTTGATTCCACTTTTTCTATTTATTTACTACTTTAGAGATCAAAGTATTTCAAATAATATTGCAGATTGGGGGACTTTTGGTGACTTTTTCGGTGGTATGCTAAACATATTAATTTCTTTGATAAGTTTAATTGTATTAGGATATTTGACTTATTTAGTTGGAAAGCAGTCTATAGAAGAAAATGAAAGAATGAATATTTGGTTAAGAAAATTAGACGCTTATGATTCTTTAGCTAACCATGCTCCAGGACTTAAAAAATTTATTTATGAAATTTCACGACTTCATAAACGAATGACGGCTCTTACGCTTAGAGGTATAAGCGAAAATGAATTAGAAAATATTAAAAATGAAATATGTCAGAAATATGATTACTTTGTGGATTTCTATGACTTTTTACACTCTTTTAGTTTGAGATATAGTCATTTATTCAATTATGATTTTGATTGTGAAGAATTTAATCGAATAATATTAAATGGACAATATTTAGATGACTATTTTAAGAAATCCAGAGAATCTATAGAGCATTCTAAAAATTATGTTTTTGATTTCGATCAAAATATTAGCAATTTATTTTTCAAAGACTTAGATAATTTTTATGATAAACTTAAAGAAGAATTAAAACAAACTAAATCAAACAAAAAAAGCCTCCCATAAGGAGGCTTATAACTAATAACATAACTTAACGAAAAAAATTACATTTCTTCCAGTTAAGAAGCCGCAAAAATAATATTACAAATCATAAAAACAAGCTTTAGTACGTTATGTAATTATAACATAAAAGTATCTTTATTGTTGGTTAATAAAAGTTATAGAGAGATACTAATCAAAAGGGATTAAAATTGTTTGATTAATACATTCATATAACCTTCAATATTCAAAAAAAACCTCCCATAAGGAGGCTTTATACAATAACTTAATTTTTCTTTAGGAAAAGTAATCGCTCACCTGTATCTGGATCACTTTGAAAAAACCATAATTGATAATCATTTTCTTTTTTATAAACTTGAAAATTTGACATAAAACCTCCAATTTCAAAATTTAAATCAAGTTCTGATTGTTTAGAAATATCATTATATTTAATTGTCCATCTACCCTTAGAAATAATGTTGTCTAATATTCCTATTTCTTTTACATCATAAAGACCAGGAGAAGTATATTTGTTTTTAAATAAATCAATTGAATTATTCAAAATAAAAGTATTATCATCATTGAATGTTATGTATATGGAATCTAAATTTTCTTTCTTTTTTAAGTAATCATATGAAAATTTATCCAGCTTCCATTTTCCAACAAGATCTTCTTGTTTTAAATTCACATTCTTAGTTTGAATACTACTATCAATTGGACCAAAGAAGTGACATGAACTAAAAAGAACGACAACAAGTAAAAACAATATTTTATTCATATAGATTTATTTAAAGGTCAAATAACTTAAATTAATCTTAAAAAAACAACACTCCAAACGTTATAATTATTATAATCATTATAATTGTTATTGTAAATTTGAAATTCTGGAAAACATAAACTTTATAATAATATATGAAACACTTAATAACCATCATTTTTGTATTATTTTCTATTCAAACACAGGCTCAAAATGTAACCGTTTGTGATTCCCTAACAAAATCCCCGATACGTTTTGCCAATGTTTTAATGGATGAAGTTGGACAATATTCTGACGGTAATGGTAATATATATTATGCTGATACTATCAAAAAAATAACTATAACTCATGTCAATTACTACACAAAACAAATTATAAACCCAAAAGCGTTAGATACTATTTTTTTAAATCCGAAAATTACCGAACTGAAAGAAGTGATTGTAACTTCTGATAGAATACCAATGAAAATAGGATATTTAAAAAGAGACAAATTTTGTGGTAGCAAGCCTGTTACCCCAAACCATGAATTGATAATTAAAATTATACCAAATACCGCTAATTACAATTTAAAGGTTGATGAAATTTTCATTCCGCTATATAGTAGTCATGAATTATTTAAAAAAGGACTAGAAAACAATCCAAAAACAGGCATTTGCAGGGTAAATATATATAAAGAAATACCAAACAATGAATTAGAAATGATTTATCAAAGTGATATTATTAAATTTTTAATGTCTGAAAGAGATCAAATTCTTTTAGATGTAAGGAATGAATCAATAAAACTCGATCCTAAAGGAATATACGTAAGCCTGGAAATGATTGGTAATATTGATGATAATGGATATATATATACTGATAAAGCTCACTTAAGACCTAGAATAACTTCTGAAACTTCAAATGACTATATAGCCTATAGCTATAGTAAAAGAACATTTGACAATAAGCCATCAGAATTCGTAAGCATCAATATTATTAATGACGCATTGTCTAAAACTTTTAAAAAATATAAAGAAAGAAATTTTAATCTTGCAATTGGCTTAGTTGTCTCGAAAGAATGAAAGTACATATTCAATAAAAAAATATCATTAGAATACGTTAATAACGTTAAGCACATCAACTAAATCAACATATCGGTATTTTATTATATATTATCTGAAAATAAATCTCCTTTAGAAATGAAAACCCTCCTCACTGCATTTTTAACATTGATAAGTTGCACTTGCTTCAGTCAAATAAAATCAATAGTAATCGATTCACATTCGGGTCTAACTATCCCGTATGTCAACATCAGTATCGAAAATGAAAAAAAAGGAACCTCTTCAAATGCCAATGGAGAATTTGAACTTGAAGTGGACCAACCCAAGAATGTAGTTTTCTCTGCAATTGGTTATGAAACAGTAAAAATACACTCCGATTCCATTTTTGGAAAAGTAGCACTAAAACAACTCGTAACAGACTTAAATGAGGTTGTCGTTTCGTCCAGTAAAAAGAAACTAAAAAAAAGTATAGGAAAATTTAAACCCTCTAAAATTCATTATTTCTACAGTTTGCATAGTGTACCATGGATGCACGCACGCTATTTCGCATTTCAAGAAGAGTATGAAAGCACACCTTATGTAAAAAAAATAATTGTATACACCGATAGTTCCATTGAAAATGCTAAGTTTAATGTACGTTTATATGGTGTAAATGAGAAAGGAGAACCAGAAGGCTATCTATACCATAAAAATATAATCGTTACTGCTAAAAAAGGAGGTCATAAAACTACTATTGATATTGCGGATTTGAACATTGAATATCCCAAAACCGGCTTTTTTGTCGCGCTTGAGGGACTATTAATAGAAGACAATAAATATGAATTTGAATACCACCTAAGTAATTCAAATCAAAAAAGAAAAGCTAAGAGATATGAACCTTTATTTGGCACAATAGCGAGTGATACCTTAGATACCAATTGGGTAAACTATATGGGTAAATGGAGTAAAACAAGTAAACTAAAAGATCTTAATTTAAAAAGGTATAAAAATAAATATTCGCCTTTAGCCATGGAACTTGTACTTTCCAATTAATAATAAACACCAAATAAACAGTATAAAAACATAAGGCTTAGCCTTATTATTAGTCTTTTAGTCATCTTAAAGTTAGATAGTTTAAATCAAAAAAAGTTATATATATTTGAAGATATTTACTAGTTGTAGGCAATATTTAACAACCATCCGTTAAAAAAGAACAAATATGAGTTTTGAAACAGATTTTGAATCACATTTAAAAAAATTTAATACTGCGCCATTTATGTTTATTGGCTCTGGACTTTCTTCTCGTTATATTAACACTGAAGGTTGGGGAACACTTTTGTCTAAAGTATGCTTGGAATTGAAATTAAAATCAAACTTTCATTATTATAATTCAAAATCATCAAACGATTTAACCGCTGTAGCAAGTTTAATGGCAAACGATTTATTTGAAGATTGGTGGAAAGATGATAGATTTATTGATAGTAGAGCGTCATTTGAACAGCACGTTAAAGACCCGGAAAGTCCATTAAAGTTCGAAATATGTCAATATTTATCAAAAAATGAAGGCATCATAAATGCTGAAATGGAAAAAGAATATCGTCTTTTAAAAAAAATAAATGTAGAAGGAATTATCACCACTAATTGGGACTTGTTATTGGAAAAAACATTTCCTGAATTCAACACATTTATTGGGCAAGATAAATTAATTTTCAATAATTCTATAGACGTAGGAGAAATTTACAAAATTCATGGATGCGTTTCGAGGCCAAATAGTTTAGTTGTTACGAGTAAAGACTATGAACAATTTCATTTGAAAAATCCCTATTTAGCTGCAAAACTACTTACCATTTTTATGGAACATCCAATTATATTTTTAGGATATAATATAGGCGACACTAACATTCATTCAATCCTTAATTCAATAATTAAAATTTTAGATAAGCATACTATAGAAAAGCTAAAAGACCGACTAATTTTTTGCGAAAGAGATGAGTCAGTAACCGAAACAACAATAAATGATGGGAATTATTTAATTAATGAACTTAATCTTCCTATTAAAAGAATTAGATATAAAAGTTTAGAAGATGTATATAAAATTTTAGCCAACAATAATAGAAAGTTACCGATAAAAATTTTACGACATATGAAACATATGGTTTATGATTTTGTGAAAAATACAAAATCTAAAAGTAAAGTATATTTGGCAGATGAAACGAATATTGGGTTATTAGATATAGAAAAAGTTCAATTTGTTTATGGTTTTGGAATTAAAGAAAATCTTTCCTCATTAGGTATTAAAGGTGTGAGTTCACGAGATTTACTATTGGATGTCATAAATCAAGATTTACAAATAGATCATGGTGCTTTATGTAAGGCTGCATTACCCACGATTCAAGGAAAATACCTACCTTATTTTAAATATTTAAGATTAGCTAATTTATTAGATGAAAATGGTAATATTCCTATAAACGACGAAACAAATGAATTATCACCAGCCTTAATCGATAAAATTAATGCTATTAAAATAGAGGATTTTTATCCTGTTAGTCAATACTTATCAAAAAAGGAAAGTATAAATCAAAAATATAATTCTGTAAACAATTTAATCGCTGGGGAAACAGAAGAACATGCAATGCTTTATATCCCAATGCTTGATATTGAAAATATAAATTCAGATGAGCTGTTAAATTATTTAAAAAATAAAAATCTGAAAACAGAGGATTTAAAAACACAAGTTCGAAAATTAATTTGTCTATATGATTTCTTAAAATATAGAAAACAAATATAATACTGCCTACAACAGGCGTTTGGCAAGATTGCGAATTTTGTAGTAAATTCACGTTTACATTTCGCAAAAAATTTTTTCTTTGATAGAAAATAATCGGTTCCGAAGTTCGCAACCTCGCCAAGCGCCGGAACGTTATACGTAATTACTCCAAAAAAAATCAAAAAACACAATCAAAATAAAAATGAAACCTATCATAAAAATAACAATAATAGACTTTTTAATTTCAGGACTAGGTTTTGCAGGATTAATGGCTGGTTATGATTATTCACAAGGAATAGGTTTTAGATTGTGGGATTTCATTTTTAGAGCTTCATTTTTTGGTTTTTTTATGACGTTAATATCTAAATATACCTTTAAAAAAAAATGAATCTTCTAAAGAAAATCAGCAAAAAACAGAAACCAAAAAAATTGAGAAGTAGCGAATTTTGATTTTGACAGTTTAAAATTGTGTGTAGAAATTGGAAAACCCAACTTTTAATTAATAGAAAATATTTTACCAAATTGTTGCCGAAAACAAATCTTGCCCACTTTGTAAGTCGCAACCCCGCATAAAAGCGGGTTTATGCTATGGCGGGTTATGACAACCTTCCGAATTTTGCTGCGCAAGTTCGCACTTTGTGCTCGGGTTTCCAAAAATTCAAAAGTTTGCGTTATATTCGATATAGCTTGGTTTTGGTTTGACGCCACTACTTATAGCCGCCGACCGTTAAAAGTAGAGAATATCTACTTTTTAAATAAAGTAAAGAAAAACATAAAACAAAACATGAAACGATTCGATTATTTTAAAATTACTTTTATATTCATTGGAACTAGTCTAACAGTTGGGTTATTACTGCATAACCTATTTACGGAAATTGTATTCAAGGAAACATACTCCATTGGTAAGGCTGTTTTTTCAAGTTTATTTGTCGGAATTGGAACCGCTTTAATCCTAGGAATTTTAAATATGTATTTCAAAATACTTCCTTTTAAAAAAAAATCTAATAAGATTAAATCTTCAACAAAAAACGTACAGGTAAGATAATAACATTTAAATAATAGTAAATATAAATCAACAAAAGTTATATATATTTGAACATATTTACTAGTTGGCAAACATTTAAGAAAAAATGAAGAAAATCAGATATTCTAAAGAACGATTAAGAAATAATTTAAGAATGGGAATGTTCTTTATATCAATCGGAATTATTCTTGTTTTACTCTCTTTTGTAATTGGAGAATGGAAAGAAATATCAATTCAATCAGTTGGTATTGGTCAATTTGGAGCCGGAATTTTTATGCTCATTCTGTATTATTTCGAAAACAGAAAACAATATTTGACAATGGTAAATGGAGAGTTGACAAAAAACACGCTATTCCCAAAAAAAATAAAACTCAACCAAGTAAAGTCGATAAGAGAATTTGCCGGTGACCTAAAACTCATTACGGACAAAAATGAGTTTGTGATTGACACTCAAATTATCGAACCGAATTCACTCGTGGAATTGAAAAATGAATTGAATAAATATAAACTGAAATAAAAAAACGATTTGCCAACATTGGCTATAAGTAATTGCTTGTTCTCGCCTACCTATGAAAATCCTCGCGAATTTTCAGTTTGGTGTGTACTTGAAAAAGTTAACCGCTAAACCACGCAACTACTCATAGCCGAGACCGTTAGCACCAATGCGAAAATGACA
The DNA here is from genome assembly GCF_042686145.1 of Flavobacterium chuncheonense. Classification (NCBI taxonomy): domain Bacteria; kingdom Pseudomonadati; phylum Bacteroidota; class Flavobacteriia; order Flavobacteriales; family Flavobacteriaceae; genus Flavobacterium; species Flavobacterium chuncheonense. Next base: position 247,426 of record NZ_JBHUPC010000012.1, read on the forward strand.
AACGAGCAAAGAAAATATTTTGGGCTTGACCCTATTGAAAATCATTGGGATAAAGTTGTATTAAAAGGCGATAAATACCGCCCTGAAAGTATATTGTATTTTGAAAAGGATACTATTAAAAGACATATAGTTTCTACTGAAAACCAATACATAGAAAAACATTACAACGAACTAACAAAAAACAGAGCTATACTTTTACCCAAAACAAGTAAAGGAAAAGAGAAAAAGTTAACTCCTTCAGTTTTAGAACAAAGACAGCCTACCGGTATTTATTTAAATGTAAGTTTTGGATATTTGACAATTGGAAATTACAATTCTCAAACAACTTTCTATTCAAGTATTTGGCACAATGAAGAACCGTCAAACAAATCAATATCTGAAATCTTAAATGATTTCATCATATCCTCACCTCAAAATCATTTTACTGAAATTGAACAATTCAAAGGATTAAAAAGAAAAAACATAAAATTCAAATCGGGTGATTATTTCTCATTCAAAATTGATAGAATAAATTATGGTTTTGGACGTATTCTTCTTGATATTGGCAAAATCAAAAAAAAGAAGCTTATTAATGAAAAACACGGTCTAAATTTTATAATGAGTTTACCTGTTTTGATTGAATTATTTGCTTTTACTTCAAATTCAAAAAATATAGATATTGCTTCTCTAGACAAAAAGCCTAAACTGCCATCAGACATCATGATGGACAATTTATTTTTATATGGTGAATACGAAATAATTGGTCATAGAGAAATTAATGATAACGAATTTGATTTTCCAATTTCATATAGAGTTAGTTTTGACCAAAGTAGAAAAGTATTTTTACAATGGGGTTTGATACATCAAGTAATCCCAAAAGAAAGCTACAATAAATATATCTATACTAATGAAATGCAGATAGGACAAAATCCTTATTCTTATAATAGAATTGGATTCAGACCAGCTTACAATGGTATTGATATACTAAAAACGGTACAAAATGAAGGAGTTTATGATTTTGACCAATCAACACACTACAAAGCAAAATGGGATTTACGAAACCCTAGAAACAAAGAAATAAAGGATGAATTGTTTAAAACATTTGGTCTTGATTCAACAAAAAATTATTATGAAAATTCAAAATTAACGCAAACAATATTACCAAGTGAGATGAATAAACAACTAAAATAACTTGAATAAAGGTTATAATCAAATGCTTAAAATGAGAGTTCATACAAAAAAAGCCTGGTCTTGCGACTAGGCTTTCATTTTGTTTAACCCAAAGGTCACCACAACTAAGGTTAAACTATTTTTTGTGCTTCTTATGAAGGCTTTTAAGCACCAACGAAATCATAAAACTTACTACTGCACCCACAGCTGCCAACACAACTGTTTTCATGATATCTTCAGAAGTCAGATTCGGTAAAATGCTTAAAAATGTACCGCCAGCAGTACCCACCAATGTTTGATTATTCGGAAGCATCGGTTGTGGTAAGTTGACTAACCGCAGTCAATACGCTGCCTGCCACTACTACATAGCCTCCTATAGTCGTTACCATCAAAGGCAAAGCAACAGGTGCCGCCAATATAGTTCCTCCTACAGCCGCTAAAGCCAAACCAACAGTTCGAAGCACTTTAAAAAACTTTGGCGTGGGAGCCGTAACTCTATTTACAATCTTTTTCATTTTCTAAAAATTAAGAATGAACAATTAACACGACACTTTCTTCTTGGTCCAAAGCTTTGTAAACAGCTCGTTTAAGCTTCTCAAAAGCTTTTCGGGAGTACAAACCCAATCCTGGTCCAGAAAGTTTCGTAACCGGGGCAATACAGCCTTGCAATTCTCGTAATGCATGATTAGCAGGATGAAAAAGTATTAAACTTCTATTCGCAACATCCATTACCTCCAAATGCCATTGATACTTCGAGCTGTACCGCTTTTGTATAAAATATTTCCCCTCCGGTATACAGGAAACCCTTTTCGCATTCTGTTGCCAAGGCAATTCAATAGTATGGCAAATCAACTTTCCTTCACATTCAAGTTTTCCATTGGTTCCATCAGGGAAATAAGTTCTAGTGAGCCATAGTACCATTACACTCCGCCATCTACTTTCACAATCGATAATGGGTTATACGCGCCATTTTTCAACGGGTACATTTGCCCATTAAGCTCTTGGTAAAACTCAATTCCTAAAGCCAATACCAAAGGATGAGTCGAGTTAGCTGTAACCGCATTACTCAAGTCAATCACAGCTGTTGCGGTAGCATCCCACGGCAAAATCCCAGATTCACTAGTTGCCACAACATACGTTTCGGCAGTAAAGTCAATTTCAGCACCACCAGAAATCACTTTGAAATGCGTCGTTCCACTAGGAGCTGCAATCATATTCGTCGGCACAAATGAAGGAATCGATACATCCAAGGTTCCTGCAGCTCTATCAATCGCTGAGGTAAAGGGAGCAAACAACGAAGTACCCAGCTTACCACGTGCATTAAACTCGAAACCAAATACCAATTCAATTTCTCCGTCAATCACATTACGCAATCCTCTTTCACTCACCGCATCCGCCTGGATAACCTTAACCATGTTTTGCGTAAGTCTACTCACCATTCTACTATCCGCAGAGTTCAACAACAGCGGTCGCAAAGCCGTTCGTAACAACTTACCCGCCTTCCCTGCTCTACCAAACTCAGAACCGTTCTCACGAGTTCTTTGAAACGCAGGATCATTTGCAATTCTATTGGCATCAATACCACCCTTCTCACGAGCCAAATGACCATCTTGCGTTTTGTAAAAAGTAATATCCCCTATAGTACCTTTCAGTTTAATTATGCCCTTCTGTCTAGCCATAACTTTCAAAAATTAGCGTTAATAATTCCTTTTTGAAGCTTCACGCACAAAGTTTAAAGTTTTACAAGCTGCATCAGTTTGAAATGGCACAAATCGACACATTTGTCCAAAAACGACACAAATGGCAGCACAACTAGTTCATTTATCCTTTCTGAATCAGTGAAATTATTTGTTATTTTTAAAAAGTGAAATTGAAAAATAACCACTAGGATGAGGTATCTCAAAGCCTAGTCAAAGGCATGGATAAAGTATGAATATTGAAAAAAAGAGAGTCTGTATCTATCCAAAGGATATACAGCGTGTTACAGGAAAGAGTTATAGACAAAGTGCAAGAATATATCAGAAATTACGAACCGACCTTAAAAAGGGAGAAAACGAGCTTGTATCAATCGAAGAATTCTGTGATTACACAAGCTTAAAAATTGAACATGTAAAGCCTCTAATCTTTGGATAGAAATAATAAAAGTTCTTATTGTCATTATTTAACCCCTCAAGCAGTACAAAAACCAGTTCAATTATTAGTCTTATTGTTTTAATATTCAATAAATTATCATTAATTTTGTTCAATACGATTTGATATACTTATTTGAATAAAAATTAGGTGATAAAATCGGTTACCCTAAAAAAGTAGTCGCTCTTAACCCCTATAAAATATGAAGTTTCGAGGTTGGTTATATTCTCGGCGACTCCACAAAAAACCCTGTAAAAAATTGATTTTACAGGGTTTGTTATTTTTAGGGGACGTTTTAGGAACTCTTAAAAGTTTTATCTAACCATTTAGAATAAAATTTACCTCCTCTAGCTACAAGTTCGTATTTTTGCAGTATGAATGATAATTTTATAACAGAGTTTTTTGGCATTGGTATTCAGAATGGAAAAACTCCAGAAAACTTAGGTATGCTATGGCGTTCGGCTCAAAATATGGGTGCGAGCTTTATATTTACAATTGGAAATCGATATGCTAAACAAGCCTGTGATACTCATAATGCAGTAAAATCTATGCCTTATTATCATTATGAAACTTTTGAAGAATTCTATAACAATATGCCCAAGGGCACTCGATTAGTTGGAGTGGAATTAGACGAGAGTGCAACAGAATTAGAAGTTTTTGAACACCCTAGACGTTGTGTATATTTACTTGGTGCAGAAGACCATGGTTTGTCCAAAAAGGCTATAGAAAAGTGCCATTACTTGGTAAAGTTTAAATCGGAAAAAAGTATAAATGTTTCTATTGCCGGAAGTATTGTGATGTACGATAGAGGTTTGAATAAGCCACGATCTTAAAAAAAATAATTAAATAAAAAAAGCCACTCAATTGAGTGGCTTTTTTTAATTTATAATTATCGCTTTAAAGTAAAGTGCGATTTGAATACTTTTGGTTCATTATCTTCAACATATTCCAAAGTAAACCAATAATCTGTTGCCGGTAAAGGTTGACCATTAAAAGTACCATTCCATCCTTCACTCTCCTCTAGTGTACTAATTTGTTTAATCAATTTACCATAACGATCAAAGATATACAACTTAGCATTCGCTTGGTTTAAGCCATTGATATTCCAAGTATCGTTAATACCATCTCCGTTTGGAGTGAAATATTTTGGATAATCAATTATCATTACCTCAATTGTCAAATAAGTACATCCTTGCGTATCTACAACAGTTACGATATGTGAACCTGAACTTACTCCAGTAAATTCATTACTATCTTGAGGGGCATCATCATCCATTTGGTATTGGTAAGTACCGTTCTCTTCATCTATTTCAATGGTAACGGTTGCATTATCATTAAACGCATCAGTAACAGTATAACTAATATTTGTTGCTGGTATGGTTGCAACAACTGTAACTGTATTTGACGTTCCAGTACAATTAGTTGCAATATTTTCAACCACCACATAATAAGTTCCTGCTTGACTAATTTCTAATGTTGGTTCACTTGTAACTGCAATTGCCGTTGTTGGATTAGTCGTTTCATACCAAGAAAATTCATATCCTGTTCCAAAGTCGCCTGCATTCAACCAATATGTTTGGTAAACCGTATCTGTACTATCTACACAAATTGCGCCGTCTTCTAACACTGGAATTGGTAATGGGTCTACAAAAACAGTATAATCGGTATATCCACCTAGGCAATCACCTAATTTTGCGCGAACGCGGTAAATGACATATCCCTGAGTTGTACCTGTAGTTGTAAGCACTTCATCAATTTGTAATGGTGCTACACCAGATCCAGCATTAGCTCCAGCAACACCATTTACATCATATACAAACCACTCTACTTCTGTTCCTGGTATAGAAGGATCGGTAACCGAAATAATAATATTTGGTGATTCTCCACTACAAATTGTAACATCAGGTGAAGGTATTGGTGTACCTGGCAATGGATTAACTGTAACAGTTGTACTTGCAACCATTGAACCTGTGCAAATTCCATTTAAAGGTGTTACCTCAAAATAAATTGTCCCAGGATTTGTATCACTTGTTGTAGCAACAACCACATCTATTGCTCCGGTTGTTGTACCAGATGTACCACCACTTACAACACTCACACCATTTAAAACTGCTACCCATTGGTATGTTGTACCTGTTGGATCGCCTGAAATTTCAACATGTACATTCTCACCTGTACATATAGTCGTTTCTGAAATTACTATATCCGAAATTACTGGAATTGGACGAATTGTTATCATGAACATAATAGGATCACCCAAACATCCATTTGAAACTGGAGTAACATTCATAGTGATTGTACCTACCAACATGCTATTAACTAAATCAACAGCTTGGTTGATGTTTGTTTCATCTCCTGAAACATTATAAATAGCACTATCAATATTGGTAATCGTTGCATCCCAAGTGTATGTTGTTCCTGGAGTATCACTATTAATTGCAATATCTGTTGTTTCACCATCACAAATTGTACTAGTATACGTTGCTGTTATAATAGGTCGCCCAACAACATTCACAACAATTGAAATAGGATCACTAATACATCCATTTGCTGTAGCTGTAACACTATATTCAACTTGTCCTGAAATTGTAGTATTAATTAAAGCAAGTGACTGTGTAATCATTGAGCTTCCTCCTCCTGCAGTTGCTCCTGAAACATTAACAGCTTGAACAACCGTCCATGAAAAAGTAGAACCTGCAACATCACTGAATAACTCAATCGATGTTGGAGTGTTAGAACAAATAGTTCCTCCAAAATTATCAACAAATGTTACTATCGGTTTAGGATTCACCACAACAGTAGCAGAACCTGAAACATTTTGAGAACAAGACAAAGTACTAGCACTAGTTACACTCACTAAAGTATAGGTACTATTCGCTGTTAATACAGGAGTAGTTAAACTTGCACTTCCTGAAGCATCCAAAACAATTGATTGATTGGCTCCTCCATCAACTGTATATACTACAGTTGCATTTGGTGTACCATTGAACGTAACAGTTCCTGAACTATTAACACAAATCATATCTCCTGTTATTGAGGCTACTGGTAAAGTTTCAATCATAATCGTAACACTTTCAGAAAGGTTTTGACTACAATTACCAAAAGCAACTGATACAAGTGTAAATACAGTATTGGTATTTAAAATTGGTGTTGTTAAACTTGCATTTCCTGAAGCATCTAATGTTATAGTTTGATTAGCTCCTCCATTTACTGTATAAGTAACAAATGCATCAGGTGTTCCTGAAAACTCAATAATCCCTGTTGAATTAGCACAAATAGTAGGCGTACTTGTTGCAATATTTGCCGTTGGTAAAGCTACAATACTTACAGTTGCTGAATCAATTAATACTTGACTACAAATTGGAGCTGATGTTGTTGTAATATCAACCAATGTGTATATACTATCTGACGTTAAAACTGAAGTTGTTAAACTCGCATTTCCTGAAGCATCTAATGTTATAGTTTGATTGGCTCCTCCATCAACTGTATATGTTACTATGCCATTAGGAGTACCTGTAAAAGTAACCGTTCCTGTCGAGTTACTACAAATTGTATCTCCAGTTATAGTTGCTGTAGGCAACGTTTGCACACTAATTGTCATTGAACCTGTTTGTGTTTGACTACAAATTGGAGCTGATGTTGTTGCAACGCTCACTAAAGTATAAACACTCGTTGATGTCAGAATAGGTGTCGTTAAACTTGCATTTCCTGAAGCATCTAAAGTTATAGTTTGATTAACTCCTCCATCAACTGTATAGGTTACTTCTGCATTAGGAGTTCCAGTAAATGTTACAGTAGTAGATGTATTTTCACAAATTGTAACATCATTTGAAATCGTTACAGTAGGTAAAGCTAAAACTGAAATTGTTACACTTTCCGTTAAGGTTTGGTCACATGTTCCAAGCTCAACTTTTATCAATGTATAAACACTGTTAGAAGTTAAAACTGGTGTTGTTAATGATGCATTTCCTGTTGCATCCAATGTTATTGTTTGGTTAGCACCTCCATCAACTGTATACGTTACAACAGCATTTGAAGTTCCTGTAAAATCAACAATTCCTGATGTATTACTACAGATTGTCGCTGTACTCGTTGCAATACTTGCTGTAGGTAAACCTACAACATTAACTATAGCACTACTATTTAACGCTTGATTACATGTCCCTATAACTACACTAACTAAAGTATAAACACTATCGGTTGTTAAAGCTGGGGTAGCTACTGAAGCATTTCCACTAGCATCTAATGTTACTGTCTGATTTGCTCCTCCATCAATACTATAAGTAACAACAGCATTTGGCGTTCCCGTAAAAGTTACCGTCCCAGAAGCATTACTACAAACCGTATCTCCAGCAATTGTAGCTGTTGGAAGAGGTTCAACAGTAATTGTTGCAGAACCAGATTGGGTCTGAGAACAAACTAAAGTTCCGGTAGAAGCAACACTTACCAAAGCATAAACACTTGTTGTAGTTAAAATTGGTGTAGTCAAACTTGCATTACCTGAAGCATCTAAAGTAATAGTTTGATTGGATCCACCATCAACTGTATAAGTTACTTCAGCATTAGGAGTTCCATTGAATGAAATTGTAGTAGAAGTATTTTCACATATCGTAACATTGCTCAAAATTGTAACAGTTGGCAATGCTTGTACATTTACAGTAACCGATTCGTTTTTTGCTTGATTACAAATTACCGTTACATTATCACTTGCCAATCTTTTTACATTGTGTAAAGTATAAGTTGTAGTAGCTGTTACTGCTGTTGTAATCGTAAAATTACCAGTTGCATCTAAAACAGCAGATTGCATTGCTCCTCCATCAACAGAGTAATCAACGGTTACATCTGGTGTACCTGTAAAAGTTACCGTAACAGTTTCCCCTTCACAAACATCAGTATTAGAAATTGCAATTGTTGCATCTGGAACTTGATATACTCTTAAAACCACCTCAGTTAAACTGTAACATCCCGATACATTATTAACCACTTTTGCATAGATTGTTTGTGGGTTTGTTGTGTTGCTAATTATATTTGGAAGCGCATTACTTCCATCAATTGCATCAGCTAATGTATTATAAAATGATACTGTATTATTCGTCAAATCAGGGTTAATATCATCACGGATAGAATTTAAATCAAAGATTCCAACATCTGGTGTATTACTACATGTTACATATTCTGGAATTTGATTGGCCACTGGTGGTGTAGGAAAAGCTCCTGTACCAGTTGTAGCGCTACCTATCCAATTTATTTGAAAACCTCCTCCACCAACAGGTCTATCAATTGCAATATAGTAATACTGTCCAGCAGTCACTGTTAACCACCTAACATATCCATTACCATTTGCTCCAGGACCAGTCGTTGTTAAAGTAGTAGACCCATTCATTCCCGTAAGATTACTTGTCAATCCAGCTTGTTGAGGATTGGTAGTAGCACAACGAATAGGACTCCCTAGATTTGAACAATCTTTGTTTGGACCAAAAACCCAAAAATCGTAATCTACTTGAATGCTCGGATCATCTGGAATTAAATCAAACCCTAAAGTACCTGATTGCACGATGTTAACTTTTAACCAAATTGAATTATGTTCAAATCCACTACAACCGGATACTTCTTGAATATCACCAATACCTGTAGCATTTGAACTAAAACTACCATTACCACACACTACTACAGCATCAACACAATCATTGGGTTCCTGTGAAAATAGCATGTTTGTTGAAATTAACACTATTAATAAGGTTAAAATACTTCTCATTTCATTATCATTATTTATGACAAATAGCTAATCCTAAAAAAAGGATTAGCCATTGTACAGTTATTCTCTATTATGAAAATCTATTTTTATAAATGCTTATTTTTTTACAATTATAAATTCAGATCTCCTGTTTTGTGCATTCTCCTCTTCAGAACACGTTGTGCAATTTACTTTCAACTCAGATTCTCCAAATCCTTTACCTGAAATTCTTTCTTTAGCAATTCCTTTGGAAATAATGTACTGAACTGTTGATTGTGCTCTTCTTTCAGAAAGCTTCTTGTTGTAATCTGCTTTACCTTTTGAATCGGTATGCGATTTTACAAAGATTTCCATTGCAGGATATTTTTGCATTACACGAACAAGCTTGTCTAATTCAGCAGCACCACGATCTGTAATATTGCTCTTGTTGAAATCAAAATAAACATCATTAAGAATTACTTCTTTTTCTGTTATAATAACTTCCTCTGCTACTAACTCAATACTTACATTATTATTGCCTTCTATTACATTATTTAGAGCACTTTCTGCTGTTTCATAATTTTGCAAAAGTACTTTAAAATTATAATTCTCACCACAAACTACATCATAAACTACATTTCCTTGTGCATCTGATTTTTGTGTAGCAATAACATTTGATTTTGAATCCAAAATTGCAACTGACGCATTTGGTAATACATTTCCAGATTTACTATCCGTAACTTTTACAATAGCTTGTGCATTACAAACTGCTTTTGCTTGATAGATAGCATCTGAACCGTTTCTGTTTGAAGAAAAATAACCTACTTTTTGCTTCACATTATAGCTTAAAGAAAAATCATCTTTTTCAGTATTTACTGGTTTACCAACGTTTACAGCCTCTTGTCCTTTGTTTAAATCCAATTTAAAAACATCTAAACCTCCAAAACCTTGTCTTCCTGCTGAAGCAAAATACAACACATTCTCATCGGTTATAAATGGGAAATTCTCTTTATCTGGAGTATTTACAGCACTTCCTAAATTTACTGGCTCACCATAACCATTTTCATTAACCGCAACTTTCCAAATATCTGACTCTCCCATACCTCCAGGCATGTTTGAAGCAAAATATAATGTTTTACCATCTTGGCTTAAACTTGGACTACTCACAGAATATGTAGTACTATTGAACGGTAACGCTTCAATATTTGACCATTTACCATCCACTAAAGTAGCTTTGTATAATCCTTGTTGACCAACTTTTACTTTGTTCTTTTTGTTTTTTTCATATTTACCTTCACTGTGGCTATCACGAGCAAAAAACATTGTATTTCCATCTGCAGAAACTGTAACAGGTCCATCATGGAAAGCTGTATTCAATTCTTTAACTGCAGCCGCATCCGATAAAGAACCATCAGCATTTCTAGTTGCTTTAAAAACATCCAAATAAGGTTGGTTATCCCATTTATCTGTTTTTCCACCAGAATTACGAGTACTCGCAAAATAAAGTGAATTATCATTTGTTAAAAATGCTCCAAAATCACTTGCTCCATTAGAACTCATCGCAGTTTCAGCAACTTCAAACATCTTTGATTTATTCGCTAAACTTGGAATATAGTTCGGATTATTTTTATGTTCAATAGCTCTTGAATCATTCGGCATCATAACTGCAAAAACATCCATTTGAGCATTTGCTTCTTTGTATTTACCTTGAGCTTTTAAAGTTTGCGCATAGTGGTAATACGTTTCAGCATCAACACTATTTCCTTTAACAGCTTTAGCATACCACATTGAAGCATCCGTGTAATTATTTAAATTGTAGTAACTATCTGCTAACTGTTGCGCTACATATACATTATCTGCATCTTTATCTACAATAGCTAGATACTCCTCGATAGCATTAACATATTGATAGCTGTCAAATAAACGATCTGCCTTTTCAGTAGTTTTATTTTGAGCAAAGGAGGTTGATATTGCTAACAACAATCCTATTTTTATAAAATTTCTTTTCATTACGTAATTGCTTTTAAATTAAAAATATCTAGGCGATATCGATGTCTTTTTCGAGAAGTTCAAATCAAACAAAAGTAAAAACTCATGCGAAGCAGGTGTAGTTACTTTTAAATCTGAAACAATATGATCGTATGCATACCCCACTCTTATACTAGGTGAAATAGCGTAGTTTACCATACCACCAAAAGAGTCATCTAAACGGTAAGTAGCTCCAATTTCAAATTTATCAAAGAACAAAGCATTTGCAGAAAGATCCAATGATGGTGATACTTTAAATGCCGATTTCAACATGAAAGATGGTTTAAATTTCATATTCTCCGAAATATTAAAAACATACCCTCCTGTTAAGAAATAATGTTGTGTTTCAGAACCAAATTCATACCCATTATCATTTGCTTTTACATCAAGATGCTTACTTTTTAACATGTTCGGAACCGAAAATGCTAAATAGTATTTTTGAGTATAATAGAAAAGTCCAGAACCTATATTAAAATAAGTATTGTTAACGTTTTCACTAAAAGCTACGTCATTTCCGTCTGGTACAAACCCATTACCAATATCACTATATAAACCAACTTTGTGTAAAGTCAATCCAGATTTTATCCCCATTGCCAAACGGTGTTCACCACCCAAGTTTAATGTGTAAGAGAAATCTGCATAAATATTATTTTCTTCAACAGGTCCTATTTTATCTGAAATAACAGACAACCCTAAACCGACATTTTTTCCTACAGGACTATGTCCAGAAAAAGTAGCTGTTTTAGGAGCCCCATCTACATTTACCCATTGTTGTCTGTATAGTAGACCCAATGACAAACTTTCCTTTGAACCAGCATAAGCAGGGTTCATTACATTCATATTATACATATACTGTGTATAATGCGGATCTTGTTGTGCATGCGAACTAAATGCTGCAACAATCAAGAATAAAGATGTTATATATAATTTTTTCATTGTAAGCTCTAATTGCTATTGTTAGTATTACAGTCTACTTGCCTAAACAAGTAGACTGTTTTTTTTATTAATTATCGAATAATATAAACCCAACCTGTTGTTGATTTTCCATCAACTGTAACAATGTTGTAGAAATATGTTCCGTCTGGCAATTCTTCACCACCATCCGTTAAACCATTCCATTGGTTGGTATAATTTCCAGAGAAAGAATATACTTCTCTTCCGTAACGGTTGTATATTTTCAATTCTGTAACGTCTAACCCTGTCAAATCAAATGCTTCGTTTGAACCATCTCCATTTGGCGAAATACCTCTTGGAATTTTATTACAGAATACGTATTCAATATTAACTTCTATTAAAGCTCTAGCACTCTCACATCCATTAGGATTGATAGAACTTACATAATAAGATGAAGTACCAGTAACAGTAGCATCAGGAGTTGGTGCTGCTGTACTACCTACACCACCTGTTGCAGTAGTATACCACATTGTAGTGTATCCTGCAGGTACAGAAGCTGTTAAAGGCATTGGCGTTTCACTTGTACAGTAATTAACAGGACTCATAACCGATGGAACCTCTTCATTCGCAGAATAAGTCACTACGATAATTTCTTGGCAGTAACGCGTAGTCCAGTAGAAAATGTAATCACCTGAAGCAGTAAATCCATTTATTTCGGTGCTATTTGCTGTTGGATCAACAATAGTTACTGTAGCAGGATTGTTTTCATCTGCAGACCACTCTCCGTAACCCATTGCTTCAACTGTTACACTATTTTGAGTACAATCCAGAACTTGATCTTCTGTAAGCAACTTGTTATTTGAAACTATTCTTACGGCATCAACTAAGTTTCCAATTGTATTATTTTTTGCTCTAAAAATAAAACGTGTAACATCTTGTCCTGCAGGAACATCGTACGTTCCTGATATTAATTGCCAATTACTCAAACTCAAGTGATCTTCAAGTAATACAAATGGTCCAGCTGGAGGCCCTACCAATAATTCTAGTTCTAAATTTGTAAAACGCCCTTTTTGCGCATAACTATAGTCAAACTGAACTGTTTCAGAACTATCAAAATCTTGATACAAACCGTAGACATTAACAAAATCCGTCGGATCATAAGGATCCGCAGGAGACAACACTTGAACACATTGATTACCTTCGTAAGGAACTGTACTACCACTTAAAGCATCAATATAAAATACTCTGTCATGTCCAGGATAATTATATCTCCATGTTGGAACTACATTTTCTCTATAAAAATTATTTAGTAATCCAAATTCTGCAACCGGTGCTTCAAACCCAGGATTTAGTGTACCTAGTGTACATAAATCATTAGGTGTTTTAATACAAATATTAAATGTATACCCATTATGAGCTGCACTATTTAAAGTTAATCTAACTTTATAAGTTGCGTCAATTTCTGTAGCTGATGAATAAGCTGCTAAAAGCGCATTTTTATCTGAACATGATAATTGTTCTAAAATTCCATTATTATCTTTGTATAAAGTTATTGTGATTAACGGATGCGCTGGTGCTCCTGAACCTGTATAATAACTTCCAGAAAAATTATTCAATTCAATAATATGGGCTGTTTGCGTAGCTACAAATTCAAACCATACATCACCATTGTTACTTCCTGCACAAGTTGAAGCCTCCGAAGATGCTGTTGCTCCATAGAACGAAACATTCATTCCAGTACTGTCACAAACTTCAGTTTCATTTACTGTTAATACTATTGCATTAGCTGAACTATCATTTCTTACAAACTCTTGTGGACCCGACCAGAAACTTTCATCATCAGTACCACAAATAGCTCTTACAAAAAACTCATAAGTCCCCGCTTGTAAGTCATTAAAATCTGCATCAACAGGCACATAAGAATTTGTACTTACTACAATACCCGTTTGTGGAAGTGTTCCATTACCTAATGGTTGAATAAATACTTCCCATTGTGTTTCTGATCCGCCAGCTGTCCAAGTTAAAGAACCATCTTCGTTGACTGCTAAATCAGTTGGTTGAGGACAAGTTACCGTACTACATGATGTAACTCCTGTAAAAATAGTAGATTGAGTATCACCTATTCCTAATGGACTTTGATATACCACAACATTAGAAGCATTTGTTACTGTAACTTGAGCATTAGGATATTGATTAGGAGCAGATCCTAATGAATTCCAGAATAATGAAAACTCTACTCCATCACATAAAAACACTGTATATGTAGCTGGTGGAGGCGTAACTCCAGGAGATGTCACAGTTGGGAATACTAACTGTTGAACAATTTCTCCATTTTGAATCAGATCTATTGAAGTAACCGGTTTATTTGGCGCACCATTGTCTAAAGTAATTGTATACTCACATAAGTTAGCAAAACTACACTTAGTTGTAAATTCAATTGGTCCTGACCACTCACTTGATTCTGAAGTACCACAAACTGCACGCACATAAAACTCATATTTAATTGCAGGGTCTAATCCTGAAATAGTGAATGGATTAGTAGAAACTGTTGTTAAATATTGAGTATCAACACTTACATTCGGATCACTAACACCAACAGGTACAACATAAACTTCCCATTGTGTTTCTGCTCCTGCAATATCCCATGATAATTGTGCCTCAATATCTGTAATATTGTTTACTACTAAATTATAAGGCTGTGGACATGAAGGAATATCTTCAATAATAAAATTATCAATTGCCAACAATTGACCTCTATATCCCCATGGATTTGGTGGATAAGTTGGTATTTGGAAAGCAATATTTATATCTCCAGTAACTGGAAGATTGATAATCATCTCCTTATACTGAGTATTTGTAAGCACACCAGAATCATCAGTTGAAAAAAGAACCGTTGTAAAGTCAGCAGGAGTAATACCTGTAGTCGACAACAATACTCTCAAATCATCTTGGAAATCAGCACTATTAACTCTATAATAAAAACGCAAACGTTGGTTTGCCGTTACCGTAATAGTTGGAGAAATTAAATAATCGTCATTTGCACCATTTGTTCCAGTAAACATAGCTGCAGCTTGATCACCTTCAAATGCAAAAGTAGATGAATTTAAATTCCAAGAATTTGCATCTGCATTGAAATCATTTACAATCCAACATCCCTCAGTTGCTGATTCTGAATCAAAAGATTCAAAGAAAGGAGAAGCAAATGCGTTACATAATGTTTTAAAAGCAAGAGGTCCAATCCAATCACTTTGATCAGTTGAATTACATACCGCTCTTACATAATATTCATACTGAGTATCTGCAATTAAATTAATTGCATTATAGTTAGGTGCAGAAACCAATTGACCTGAAGTAGGTACTCCAGAGTTAGCTGGTTGAACGGCAACTTCCCATTGTGTTTCAATAAATCCAGCTGTCCAAGATAAGTCAGCAGTAGTTTGACTAATATTAGCTACTTCTAATGCACTAGGGTTTGGACAAGCAGGCGCTTCATCAATTCTAACATCATCTAAATACAATAATGATGTAAATGGATTTGGGCTGAATGTTGGAGGAATTCTAAAAGCAATATAAACTGGCCCATTTGCATTAATATAGATTGATTTTTCAATGTAATCTGTATTAGTAAATTCCATTAAAGGCATCACAACACTAAAACTAGACGGATTATTATCTGTAGTAGACATTAATACTTCTATACCGAATCTAGGATTAGGGAAGAAAAGAGTTGTTTGCGCTTTATACTTAAATTTCAATTCTTTTGTTCCAATTACTTCTATAGATGGTGAAATTACCCAATCGTCAAATGAATTAATAGTCCCAAAGAAAGGTTTATTAAATCGTACTTCAGTTGGAGAAATCTGCCATTGTCCATTATCTCCATTTGCATTTAAAGTCTCCCAACAAAATTTATGATTGTTTGGATCTGTATCATCAAAGCTTTCATAGAATGGAACAGTAAACGTTCCACATAAAGTTGTGAAATTTAACGGCCCTATCCAGTTACTTTGTTCAGAAGCATTACAATAAGCTCTTACATAAAACTCATAATAAGTTGCAGGGTCTAATTGCTGTACTGAACTGTAAGATATTGAATTTGAATTCACTAAATTTCCTGAAGTTGGCACTCCAGTACCTTGAGGTTGAACTACTACCTCCCATTGTGTCTCCGTATCACCCGCAACCCATGTAAAATCAGCATCAGTAGCTGTTATATTTGACACTTGAATATTTAATGGGTCTGGACATGCTGGCTTATCTTCAACAATAACATCATCAATTGACAATCTAGAAGAAGTATCAGTACCAGATAAATCGATTAACCAACCAATATTAACCACTCCAGTAATTGAAGTTGGAATATTAATAATTATTTCTTGATATGCCGTTGAGTTGTATACGGCATTTGGCAATAAAACAGTGGTAAAATTATCATTACCTATACCTGTTGTTGACAAAACAACTGCAAAATGTATATTACCAGAGTTATTTCTATATTTAAATCGCAAACGTTTTTGAGTAGTGTTACCTAAATCAATCATAGGTGACACAATCATATCATGATTATTATTTAATGTATTACCTGTAAAGATAGATGCAGCACTAGATAAATAACTCCATACTACTCCATCATTATTAATATCTAAAGAAGTCCAACAAGGCTCAGGAGCAGAAGCCGATGTCCCAGTAAAGTCTTCCAAATAAGGTGTACTAAAAACAGTACATTGAGTTTTGAAATTATAAACATTACTCCAAGCTCCAAAACCTGTACCACAATTAGCACGAACATAAACTTCATAATTTGTACCCGCAACAAAAGCAGCACCTCCTAAAGTTGATGTAAATAAAGTACCTGAGTTAGTACTTGCTGCCACACCAGCTCCTGTAGGCACTCCAGTACCTGCTGGCTGAACAGCCACTTCCCAAGAAGTTGCAAAACTTCCTAAGTTACCCCATGATAAAACTGCAGAAGTATCTAATATACTTGAAGCCATAATTCCTGAAGGAACAGGACAATTTGGTGATTCAACTGTTAAAGTATAAGGAACACTAGTTGTAGGCCCATAATTTGAAGAAACTAAAATAATATACTCCGTACCAGCATTTACTGTTAAATCAATTATCCTTGGTGTACTGTTTGAATTTGCAACACCACCAACACAAGTTACTCCAACATTTGTACAGCCTTCATAAACAAAAAGTCCCGAATAATTTGCTGTTGGTGTCAAAGTAATTTTGATTACTCCTGAAGTCGTTGGAGTATAACTGTAAAATGCTTTACCACCATTGGCATAATTATTTGTATAAGTAGTACATCCCGTTCCTGGCGTAGTCAATACCACACCATTATTATAATTATTTAAATTATCAGTAGTAGTATAAGGAGTTGATAAATCTCCAATATCAGTAGCGGTAGCACAAGCCCCACCAGGTGCTAAAGTTGTAAAACTAAAAGGCCCTGCCCAATCACTCACTTCTGAATTTGGACAAGTTGCTTTAATATAAACATCATAAGTTGTATCAGCTGACAAACTTGAAAAAGAAGTTGTAAAACCATTTACAATCCCACCAGTTGCTGCAGGAGGAGCTCCTTGAGCTACATATTGTACTTCAAAAGAAGTCGCTGTAGGATGTGTCCATGAAACATCTGCTCCATCAATTGCCAAATTACTAAAAGTAACATTAGCCGTTAGAACATTTGGACAAGATTCTATCACTTCAACATCATCTACAAACCAACTATCCCCTTCTGGAGTAGTTCCAGATTGATTATTAACTGCGACGAAAGCAAAATAAACATTTAATCCAGGCGCAATACTAGAAGGAATTGTAACTACTTTCTCTTCATAAATTGTTCCAACGGCATTTAAAGTTGTCTCAGTCCAAGAGTTCAACACAATTGTAAATCCACTAATATCAGGTTGACTTGCCGTAGAAACTCTTAATTCGTATGTTGTTCCTAAATCCGCAAGGTTACCTTGCTTCGTCCAGAAACGGATCTGTCCGTTTGCCGGAACGGCCACTTGTGGTGTTACTAAAAAATACTGTGCAGTATTCCCTGCTCCGATATTATCCAGAGCTGGATTTACCATAACAGCATTTGTTCCTGAGTAACCATCTGTTGTCGGCCCCCAAGTGGTCACCCCAAAACTATTTTGAAATAATGTCCAAGTACTTGGAACTCCACTCTCAAAAGATTCGGTTGGTAACTGACCAAAAGCATTAAAGGATAAAAGCATCAAAACAGATGCAAAAAACGTTTTACTTAATTTCTTTGTGAGATATTGTTTCTCTTTGGTACAAAGAAAATGTCGAAAACTAATCATCAGCAAATCCAGATCAACCAGATTGCTTAGTTGTAATTTTTTAAGCATTTTCATCTCATTTGATTAAATTGGTTAGAATTGTAAAATAAAATATAATAAACCTATTATATATAGACTTGTCTTTCTAATTTACCGAATTTCAAAAGGCTATGAAAAAGTTAAAATGGCTGATTTTAAGGGTATTAAACTATCTTATATTGAAAAATTATTATAATAGTTGAATTACTGTTTTTGGAGAGTTTCAATACTACTTTTTAAGAAAATTGCTTCTTTTTTTTGTTTTTTAAATATTACTAAAAACCCAAACATCCCTCCAATAAAAATTAATACTAAAGCTAAAGTTACAAAAATATACTTAATCTTTACACGTTCTAATTGAGAATTTAAAATTTGATTTTTCTCAATTAGAGAATCACTTACAGATTTTCTTTCGTTTAATCTTATCTGATTTTGTGTATCTAAATATTTTATGTGGTAGTTATTAAATTCAATTTCATGATTGAGCGCCAAATAATTTTCAGACAACCCTTTATAAATTTCTTGATTCAAGATTAAATCATTTACATCTGATGAAATCTTTAAAGCGTTTTCTAATTCTTGTATCGCATCCTTATATCTTGCCTCTAATGTATAAGCTTGTGCTAAACCTTTTAATGCAAATGCTTCCAAACTGTTTGCTTTAATTTTTGAAGCTTCTGATACGGATTTCTCAAAATTCATCTTAGCCATTTCAATATCATTTGACATTAGATAGCAATTCCCCATATTATAATGTACAATACTTATATTGGCTAAACTCCTGTTCGATATATTTCCAGATACTTTAATATTTTCAAAAACAGTAATGCTTTTAATAAAATGATCAATTGCAATATCACAATTTAATTCCTCCTTATATATAAAACCTCTAACAGCATAACAAATACCTAGATCGTGAGCAACTGCTTTTGGTGATGGATATTCCAACGCAAGTTTTTCTCCTTCGTCAAGATATTGTAATGCTTTATCGTATATTTTCAATTGGTGATATTGCATGGCTGTTTTTATGACCACACTTATCTTTAGTAATGCATTTTTAGATTTCGGTAATAATTGATTTGCCTTTATCACATACTCCAAAGATTTAACATAATCTCTTTTAGAAGAATAGGCATCCGATATTATTCGGTATGCGGTTATTTGCTCATCAATTTTATTAGACTCTTCTATAATTTTCAAACCATTTGCAATAGCTAAATCTGGATTATCATAAATCAGCAAAGCACTTTGATCCAATAATTCGTTCAAGCTATTTGTCTTTTGCCCTAAAACATTAACGTATAAAACAGAGAACAAAATCATATAAAAAACAACTACTCTTTTCATAAATTCCTTATTCTTCTTTATTTTGTTCTGCCTTAAGTAAATTTATAAATTTAACAGGCGAAATTCCTGTAATTGACTTAAAAACTGTAGCAAAACTACTATGCGATGCAAATCCACACTCATCAGCTAAGTAGCTAATTTTGTAATTCATATAGTTTGAATCTGTTTTTAATTTATCTACTATATAATTTATTCGCAACTGATTAATATAGGTGTTGTAGTTTACATTATAATTAGAATTGATAATTTCAGACAAATACTTTGTATTAGTATCAAATTGACCGGCCAGGACTGCTAATGACAAATCTTTACTGGTATATTTTGTTGATTTTTCAAATTTTTGGAGTTTATTCAAAATCAATTCTTCTGTTTTTTGCGGAATTAAAATTTTAGAAGAATAATTTTTCTTTGCATCTTCTTTATAAAAAGAAACCAAATTCGCTTTTGTTATTTTTAGATAACTAATAATCTCCTTTAAATTAGTATTCTTCAAGTAATTCTTAAACCAAACACTCGCAAAAAGTATAAAACCAATCAAAACTAAAATCGAGATGAATTTAATACGTCTAAAATATATAGTTTCTTGCTTTGATGCTTTCCTGTTGTTATCGTCTATAATTAAATTATAAACGGTATTAACCGCTTTTTGTTCTAACTGTTGAACATTATTATGATTGCTTTGAAAATTTTTATTGGATTCTTTATAACCGTCAACATTATTAACCGCTAAATAATTAACAGTTTGTTGATTAAAAATCACATCCATAAAATATTTATTTCCCAAAAATGTATTTTTAGTAGCTGCTTCACTCAAAAACTCTAAAGCCTGAATGTATTGCTTACTATAAAACGCCAATCGCGCCTTTAAAAGCAATAATTGAATTTCATAATAAGTATAATTCTGAGTTTTAATCGATTCAAGATTAGTAATATGATTGGTTTTTTCAGCGGCTAAATCATATCGTTTATTGCGAATATCCAAACGGATAAACTCCAAAAAATAATCAATCTCATATGCTACAAAATCAGAAGTTTCCAATGTCAATTGATGCATTCTAAGTGATTCTGTAGTGTAATCCTTTTTCGCTTTCTCAAGTAAAGTCTCCAGATCAATTAAAGTAGTATACTCCTTTAAAGCTGAACTCCCAGCGGTTTCTGACAACTTTTTAAGTTCATCAAAGTAAACAAGTTGCTGCTGTTCCAACTGTAACTTTTTGAGAATAAAAATTCTTAAATAATAGTTTTCTACAACATCATAACCGCGTTGATTCTTATCGGAATATAGACACAATAAAGCATTACCATAATCGCCTTTTATAATATAAGCTTTAGCCATCAAAACGTTTAGAACGTCTTTTTCTTCATCTGTTAAATTTTGACGTTCAGCAAGATATGAGGCTACTTTTAAAGATTGATCTGGGTTCTTATAAATATTTTCTTCAATTCCTTTATATAATGCCTTTTGATTAAAATCACTTTGTGCAAAAGCATTAAACAAGAAAAACAAAAAGAAAAGTAGTTTTATCTGTTTTATCATAAAATGGTCAGCAGTTATCAATATATGCCACTACTCTTTTTTGGTTTTAAATTCAAATTTAAGTAATAAAAGACAAACTGTTAGTACAGTTTAAAATATCTTTCAAAATTATGAAATTTCATATATTCAAAAATGTTAAAAAAACACTATTATTGTATCAAAATACTAAATAAGACTACATATTAATATATTTGCTCAAATAACGTATATACATGAAAAAAATTATTTTAAGTGGAGCTTTAATGCTGTTTATTTTAAGTAGTTGCTCTTCTACAAAAAGCACTACTTCAAATTCAAATCAAAAATCAAGCAATTCTGATATAAAACCTTACATTGATTATATCTCAACTGGTGATTTAGAGAAAAATTTATATTTCATAGCATCTGATGAAAATGAAGGTAGAGATACTGGATCTGAAGGTCAAAAAAGAGCAGGAAAATATTTAATTGAACAATACGAAGAAAGTGGAATCTCTTACCCTCCAAAAGCTGACGGATGGTATCAAAAAGTTCCTGCTGAATTCATGGCGCGTGGTTTTGCACCAAAATTACCCGATTCTGAGAACATTTGGGCTTATATTGAAGGATCTGAAAAACCGGATGAAGTTTTAGTGATCTCAGCACATTACGACCATGTAGGAATGAAAAACCAAGAAGTTTACAATGGTGCTGATGATGATGGATCAGGTACTGTTGCAGTACTTGAAATAGCCAAAGCTTTTCAAAAAG
The DNA here is from genome assembly GCF_042686145.1 of Flavobacterium chuncheonense. Lineage (NCBI taxonomy): Bacteria > Pseudomonadati > Bacteroidota > Flavobacteriia > Flavobacteriales > Flavobacteriaceae > Flavobacterium > Flavobacterium chuncheonense. The sequence continues at coordinate 269,297 of NZ_JBHUPC010000012.1, forward strand.
CAAAAAAAGACGGCAATGGCCCTAAACGTTCTATTCTATTTTTACATGTAACTGGTGAAGAACATGGTTTACACGGATCGCGCTATTATTCAGAACATCCACTCTTCCCTATTGCAAATACCGTTGTAGACATTAATATTGATATGATTGGTCGTCGTGATACACTTCATCCAGACACAAGCAACTATATTTACGTAATTGGTTCAGATCGATTGAGCACGGAATTACACCAAATCAACGAAGAAATGAACGCAAAATACACGCAAATAGAATTGGATTACAAATACAATGACAGAAATGATCCTGAACGTATTTATTACCGTTCTGACCATTACAATTTTGCTAAAAAAGGAATTCCTTCAATTTTCTTTTTCAATGGTGTACATGAAGACTATCACATGCCTACAGATACTCCTGATAAAATTGAATATGATGCTTTAACAAAAAGAGCGCGTTTGGCTTTTGCCTTAGCTTGGGAAATTGCTAATCGTCCTGAAAGAATAAAAGTAGACCGAGACGGCAAATAAATTTATTCTATATAAATAAAAAAACTCCTAGTTGTTACTAGGAGTTTTATTTATTTAAAGAAGTATTCTTGGAGCATAATTCAATTAAAAAACAAACATTGCTCTTTCACCCATTAAATCATTAACTTCCTCAGCAACTTGTTCTAAAACAGCTTCATCCGTGTGATTCATTAATACTTTATCAATTAAAGCAACAACTGTTTCCATATCCTCTTCAACCAAACCTCTTGTAGTAATAGCAGGTGTTCCAACACGGATACCTGAAGTTACAAATGGTGATTTATCATCAAATGGAACCATATTTTTATTTACTGTAATTTCAGCTTTTACCAAGGCATTTTCCGCTTCTTTACCCGTAATATTCTTATTACGAAGATCAATCAACATCATATGGTTATCCGTTCCTCCTGAAATAATGTTATACCCTCTAGCTACAAACGCAGTTGCCATAGCTTGTGCATTTTTCTGTACCTGTACAGCATAACGGAAAAACTCATCTGTTAATGCTTCACCAAAAGCCACAGCCTTAGATGCAATAATATGCATTAAAGGTCCTCCTTGATTACCAGGAAAAACTGACATATCCAATACATGAGACATCATTCTAATATCGCCTTTTGGTGTTTTTAATCCCCAAGGATTTTCAAAATCTTTACCCATCATAATCATACCACCACGTGGGCCACGTAAAGTCTTGTGTGTAGTAGTAGTTACAATATGACAGTGAGGAATTGGGTCACTTAACAATCCTTTTGCAATTAAACCTGCTGGGTGTGAAATATCTGCTAATAAAATAGCTCCAACACTATCAGCAATTGCTCTAAAACGAGCAAAATCCATATCACGAGAATAAGCAGAAGCTCCAGCAATAATCAACTTTGGTTTTTCAGCTAATGCTATTTCTTGAATTTTATCATAATTTAAACGTCCCGTTTCTTGGTCAACACCATAAAAAACAGGGTTGTATAATTTTCCTGAGAAATTCACTGGCGAACCATGCGTTAAATGTCCACCATGAGATAAATCAAATCCTAAAATTTTATCGCCAGGTTGTAAACACGCAGCAAAAACAGCCGTATTAGCTTGAGAACCTGAATGCGGTTGCACATTTACATATTCAGCACCAAATAAAGCTTTGGCTCTGTCAATTGCAATTTGTTCAACAATATCTACTACTTCACAACCACCATAATAACGCTTTCCAGGGTATCCTTCTGCATATTTATTGGTTAATACTGAACCTGCAGCTTCCATAACTTGGTCGCTTACGAAGTTTTCAGAAGCAATTAATTCTATTCCGTGAATTTGTCTGTCTTGTTCGTCAAGAATCAGGTCAAAAATTTGTTCGTCGCGTTGCATTTCTTTAGTAATTCGTTAAAATTTGTTCAAAATTACGAAAAAGGTTTTTTAAATAAGCAGTAAAGTTTATATTTGGTTCATATTTTTTCAACACTTAATTATTCAAAATCTTATGCCAAATATAGCAAATGACCCAACAAGAAAATCCTGGATAACTGTAGCAAAAAATTCAGATTTTCCGATACAAAATATCCCTTTTGGAGTATTTATTACCAAAAATGACGACATTACAATTGGTTCTAGAATAGGTGACACTGCTATTGATATGGGCGCTTTACAGCGTCTTGGATATTTTGAAGGTATTGAATTGACTGACGATATGTTCATGCAAGATACTTTGAACGACTTCATATCGGACGGAAAAAAAACATGGCGTTTAGTGCGTAATAGAATTGCAGAACTTTTTGACGCTGAAAATCCAAAATTAAGAGATAACGCAGAACACCGCGACATTATTTTGTTTGATGTTTCGGAAATTGAAATGCAATTACCTGTTCAAATTGGTGACTACACCGATTTTTACAGCAGCAAAGAGCACGCAACAAACGTTGGTATGATGTTCCGTGACCCTAACAATGCTTTATTACCAAACTGGCTTCATATTCCAGTAGGTTACCACGGAAGAAGTTCTACAATTGTTCCTAGTGGTGTTCCTGTAAGAAGACCGAATGGTCAAACACTTCCTGCTAACGAAACTGTACCAGTATTTGGACCTTCTCGATTGGTAGATTTCGAATTGGAAACGGCATTCATTACAACAGACACCAATTTAATGGGAGAACCAGTTCCTGTCAATGAAGCTGAAGATTATATTTTCGGTATGGTTTTATTCAACGACTGGAGTGCGCGTGATATTCAAAAATGGGAATATGTACCTCTAGGACCTTTCTTAGCTAAAAACTTTGCGTCGTCAATTTCACCATGGATTGTAACCCTAGATGCACTAGAGCCATTTAGAGTTAAAAGTCCTGAACAAACCCCTAAGCCATTACCATATTTACAGCAAACTGGAAATCATGCTTTTGATATCAACCTTCAAGTAGCTATAAAACCCGAAGAATCAGAAGAAACGGTTGTTTCAAATTCAAACTTCAAATACATGTATTGGACTATGTCGCAACAATTAGCACATCACACCATAAACGGATGTCGTGTAAATTCTGGTGACATGATGGGTAGTGGTACTATTTCTGGACCTACAAAAGATAGTTTTGGCTCAATGCTTGAATTAACTTGGGGCGGTAAAAATCCAATTCCAATGAACGATGGTAGCGAGCGTAAATTCATTAATGATAATGATACTGTAATTATCAGAGGTTACTGTGATAATGGTGAAACAAGATTAGGCTTTGGAGAATGTTCAAGTAAACTTCTTCCTGCGCTTGAGATAAAATAAATTATATAAATCGCTGAAAAACTCCAAAATTGATTTTGGAGTTTTTTTTTGAGATTATGGTATCTTATTTGTTTTACTTAAAATAATACTAGATCAATAATCATGACTTCTAAAAAATTTTATCTTTGCCTAAACCCAATAATTTATGAGAAAAATTACTTTACTATTTCTTTTCCTTTTTATCGTTTCTTGCAGTGGTGTTAAAAAAACACAATCACTTTTAAGCACTGGTAACTATGATGCGGCAATTGATAAAGCAATTAATGCACTTAGAACCAATAAAACATCTAAAAACAAACAAGAATACATTTATTTATTAGAAGAAGCTTTTGCTAAAGTCAAAGAGCGCGATTTATCGACTTTAAACCTTTTAATAAAAGAAAACAATCCGTCTAATTACGAACGTGTCTTTACTTTATACAACACCTTAAACAACAGACAAGAGCGCATAAAACCACTTTTACCGCTTCCACTAATTTATGAAAATAGAAATGCTATTTTTCCAATGGATGACTATTCCGACGAAATTATTAGCAGTAAAAATAGTCTGTCCGGTTATTTGTATTCCAACGCAAAAAAATTGATGACTTCTAAAAACAAGATGGATTTCCGTCAGGCCTATGATGATTTACGCTATTTGGATCAATTGAATCCTAATTTTAAAGATGTGAGGGCTTTAATGGATGAAGCTCAGTTAAAAGGTACCGATTTTGTACACGTATATACTAAAAACGAAACCGGAATGGTGATACCGCAACGTTTACAAGACGATTTATTAAATTTTAGCACTTATGGAATTAATGATAAATGGACCGTTTACCATAATAACAAACAAAAAAACATTGCTTATGATTTTGGAATGATGGTTAATTTTCGTCAAATCAGTATTTCACCAGAACAAATCAAAGAAAAGCAGTTCATCAAAGAAAAACAAATCAAAGATGGTACAAAAACACTTCTTGACAGCAATGGAAATGCAGTTAAAGATAGTCTTGGCAACGCTATACAAGTAGATAATTACAAAACTGTTTCGGTAAGCATTTATGAATACACTCAGTTCAAAGCATGCCAAGTTACTGCTAAAGTAGATTATATCGATTTTAGATCAAACCAATTAATCAATGCTTTCCCAGTCACCAGTGAGTTTGTTTTTGATTACATTTATGCAAATTACAACGGAGACAAGAGAGCTTGTGAAGAAGAATACTATCAATATTTTGAACGTAAAGCCGTTCCATTTCCAACTAATGAACAAATGATTTATGATACTGGCGAAGATTTGAAATCAAAATTGAAAACTATAATCACCAAAAATAAATTTAGGATATAAAAAAAGGAGCATTAATGCTCCTTTTTTAGTATCGATATTTGTGTCGTTTCTCCTTTTTTAATATTAGCCATTAAATCAAATACTCGACTATTACCTTCTAAACGAATATGAGAGGTGTTTGGCGCTACATCACCTTCATTTAAAGCTTCTATTTTAAAGACATTAATTCCTTTATTTAACTTAACATTTAAAACATCCTTTTTACTAGAAATTTTATAATCATTAAGTATTTTTATATCATTGTGGTACAAATTAATTATATCACCATCATATCTACCCGCATCCCAAACACTTAATTTTAACTCATCTGAATCCCAAAAAACATTTAAATTCTCTCCTTTATTCAATTTATTAATTTTCAAACTATCTAACATTCTCATGGGATTAACTCGTTCTTTAGTTTGTTGATCAATTCTATTTGTTTTTTCTATTTTATTTGTAAGCTTTTGTACTGCCTTTTCAATTTTCACAATACCTGCCAAAGTTAAAGTTCCGTCAATACACTTTTGCTTATTTTTAAACAAGCCCTTAAAATCACCATCAATCTTACTGTTTGCATTATCCAATTTAACTTTTCCTAAAAAATTTATAAAGCAAAAAGAAGTTGGACTTATCTTAGATTTCGTATACAATATTTCTTTCTCTCTGAAATTTAACTCATTTTTCTTTGAATTATAAGTTCCTTCTATTACATTCTTAGTCTCATGTACTCCATCTAAATCCGTGATGGAATATCCTTGAACATTTCCATTTTTCTCCTCAAAAACCAATCGATATGATATCATTGATTTTTCATCTCCATTCAATTTAATAACTCCAAAAAATTCATAATTAGTTTGCGAATTAACAAAGTTGCAAAACGTAATAAAAAAGAGGACAAATTTTAATTTTAACATGTTTTCAAATTATAAAAAAAATATTACATTTGGCGAAATTAATCTTTTTACTATGAAATTAAAATTTATTTTCACGCTAGTTGCATTGTTCTTTGTAACTCTTACTGCAACTTACGCTTCTTTCCCAGTTGAAAGAACAACAACAAACAACACTACAGTAGTTGAAACTACAAATGAAGATTTATCTTCTCCTGCAGCAGCAGCTTCTGGAAAAAGTCAATTAACTGCATTGTTATTATGTATCTTCGTTGGAGGTATTGGTATCCACAGATTTTATTTAGGGTACACTTGGCAAGGTATTGTACAATTATTAACTTTAGGTGCTTGTGGTATTTGGTCATTAATTGACTTAATCAGAATTATTACAGGTGACTTACAACCAAAGAACGGTTCTTACAGTAAAACCCTGTAATTATGGTTAAAAAAGTAGTTTTTTACACCCGGAATATCATAACTATTATTGCGCCTTTTGTATTATTATTACTACCCGTAGATTTTTTTGATAAAGGTGATAGCATTTGCCTTTCGAAATCTTTAGCAGGTATAGAATGCTATGCATGTGGCATGACAAGAGCTACAATGCACTTTATTCATTTTGATTTCACAAAAGCTTGGGAATACAACAAATTAAGTTTTATTGTAATTCCAATGTTGTTTCCATTATGGATTAAAGCAATATATGAAATCCAAAATAAAAAGCTACCCGGTTTATTAAACAAATTGATGTAATTCAATAGTAATAAATTTAAAAATCCTTATCAATATGATAGGGATTTTTTTATACAAATCGTTTTAAATCTGAAGCCTGAATCCCTCCGTGTGATTCATGAAACACTACTACTCCGTCTTTAATTACAATTAATTGCGGTGATTGATGCTCAACTTGAAAAAGTTCTGCTATTTGATTCGAGATTTGCCTGTAGTTTAACAAATCTAAAAAATAAGGAATCAACTTTCCTTCAAATGAAAATTCACGCTCAAATTGTTTCAAAGCAAACCTACTGATACTACATCTTGTACTATGCTTGAATATAATAACGGGTTTCGTAAAAGAATCAGCAATTACTGTATCTAGCTCATTTACCTCTTCTAAAAACTTCCATTCTATATTTGAAGTATTTCCTTCCTCAGAATTACTTCCTAATAATCGATCAAAAAAACTCATTACTGTCAGATTTTACGACATTATGACTTGAATTTAATTCATAAACCCTTAAAAACCAGTCAATTTGTCTTGTTTTAAACCTTGGAACATAAATTGTCCTAAGTCCGACAAAGTTAATCAACTTAAACTTTAAATTAACGAACACAACTTTAAAAACATGAACTTAAATAATTTTACAATTAAATCTCAAGAAGCCATACAGCATGCGCAACAAATTGCACAAAGTTTTGGTCATCAACAAATAGAAAACGAACACATTTTTAAAGGTATTTTAGAAGTTGATGAAAATGTCACCCCTTTTATTCTAAAAAAACTCAATGTAAATATCGACCTTTTCAAAAAGGTTTTAAACAGCACATTAGAAAGTTTTGCAAAGGTTTCAGGCGCAGACCTCATGCTCTCAAGAGAAGCAAGTAGTAGCTTAAATGAAGCTTCAATCATTGCAAAAAAAATGAACGATGAATACGTTTCTATCGAACATTTAATTTTAGCAATTTTCAAATCAAAAAGTAAAGTTGCACAAATTCTTAAGGACCAAGGCGTAACCGAAAAAGGTCTAGAAGCTGCAATAAATGAAATCAGAAAAGGTGAACGCGTTACTTCAGCTTCAGCTGAAGAAACTTATAACGCATTGAATAAATACGCTAAAAACCTCTGCGATTTAGCCAGAAATGGAAAATTAGATCCAGTAATTGGACGTGATGAAGAAATCAGACGTGTTTTGCAAATCCTAACACGTAGAACTAAAAATAACCCAATGCTAATTGGAGAGCCGGGTGTGGGAAAAACTGCAATTGCAGAAGGTTTAGCACATCGAATTGTAGATGGTGACGTTCCCGAAAACCTTAAAGATAAAATCATCTATTCTTTGGATATGGGAGCATTAATTGCTGGTGCTAAATACAAAGGTGAGTTTGAAGAGCGTTTAAAATCGGTAGTAAAAGAAGTAACTTCTGCTGAAGGGGATATTGTACTATTCATTGATGAAATACATACGTTAGTTGGTGCTGGTGGTGGTGAAGGTGCAATGGATGCTGCAAACATTTTAAAACCAGCTTTGGCTCGTGGTGAATTAAGAGCTATCGGAGCAACGACTTTAGATGAATATCAAAAGTACTTTGAAAAAGATAAGGCTTTAGAACGTCGTTTTCAAAAAGTAAATATTGATGAACCTGATACTGAAAGTGCCATTTCGATTCTTCGTGGAATTAAAGAAAAATACGAAGCGCATCATAAAGTACGCATTAAAGATGATGCTATTATTTCTGCTGTTGAATTGTCACAACGTTATATCACCAATCGCTTTTTACCCGACAAAGCTATTGACTTAATGGATGAAGCTGCTTCAAAATTACGTATGGAGATTAACTCAAAACCAGAAGAGTTAGATGTTTTGGATCGAAAAATCATGCAATTGGAAATTGAAATTGAAGCTATTAAACGTGAAAACGATGAAACCAAATTAAAAGCTTTAGGTTTAGAATTGGCAAACTTAAAAGAAGATCGTAATGAAATTTTCACTAAATGGAAGTCAGAAAAAGATGTAGTAGATAACATTCAAACCATAAAACAAGAAATTGAAGATTTTAAAGGCGAGGCAGAACGTGCTGAACGCGATGGTGATTATGGAAAAGTAGCCGAAATACGATATGGTAAAATTAAAGAAGCACAAGAAAAACTTGATACACTTCAAAAACAACTTCAAGAAAACCAAGCTGGTGTTTCCTTGATTAAAGAGGAAGTAACTAGCGAAGATATTGCTGAAGTTGTGGCAAAATGGACAGGAATTCCTGTTACCAAAATGCTCCAAAGTGATAGGGAAAAACTACTTAATCTTGAAGCAGAGCTACACAAACGAGTAGTTGGTCAAGAAGAAGCTATTGAAGCCATTTCAGATGCAGTAAGAAGAAGTCGCGCTGGTTTACAAGATGTAAAAAAACCGCTGGGGTCATTCTTATTTTTAGGAACAACGGGAGTTGGTAAAACTGAATTAGCAAAAGCTTTAGCCGAATATTTATTCGATGATGAAAATGCTATTACCCGAATTGACATGAGTGAATACCAAGAGCGTCATAGTGTGAGTCGTTTAGTAGGAGCACCTCCAGGATACGTTGGGTATGATGAAGGCGGACAATTAACCGAAGCGGTACGTAGAAGACCTTATTCTGTTGTATTATTGGATGAAATTGAAAAAGCACATCCAGACACCTTCAACATTTTACTTCAAGTGCTAGACGAAGGACGTTTAACTGATAACAAAGGACGCTTAGCAGATTTCAAAAACACCATAATAATAATGACCTCAAATATGGGAAGTCATATTATTCAAGAGAAATTTGAAAACCTAAAAGGAAGTGTTGAAGCAGCTACAGAAGCAGCAAAAGTGGAAGTTTTAGGAATATTGAAACAGACTGTTCGACCAGAATTTATAAATCGTATCGATGAAATTGTAATGTTTACACCACTTACGCAAGATAACATTCGTCAAATAGTTCAATTGCAGTTAAAAAGTGTTGCTAAAATGTTGGCACACCAACACGTCACAATGGATGCTACTCTAGAAGCAATTGACTACTTAGCACAAAAAGGTTTCGATGCTGAGTTTGGTGCACGACCTGTGAAAAGAGTAATTCAAAGAGATGTTTTAAACCAATTGTCAAAAGAAATTCTTTCAGGTAAAATTACAACGGATAGTGTTATTTTATTAGACAGCTTTGATGGTAAACTAGTATTTAGAAATCAACAATAATACAATATCGTGTAACACAAAAAAAGGCTTAATTATTAATAATTAAGCCTTTTTTAAATCATAATATTTTGCATGAGTTATCACATTATAATATTTCACCTGCTGGCGTTACTTTTAGTTTTTTAGTTTGTTTTCCATTTTTTATAGTTACGTAATAGACTTTCTTTTTAATGTCGCCGTCCGCCTGTGTATAATGGTATTTATCATCTACAATACCCCATCCTGGATTAGCTTTAAGTACAGAATAAATCACTTCATTAGGTAGGGTTACATCGTCATACTTTTCAACAACTCTTACTAATTTTCCGTCATTATTGTAAGTAGCCGTTAAAGTTCCTTTCTCATTTTTCATCATCACTAAGTAATTATCGTATCCTTCATAGTCTTTTCCTAGGTTATAAGCAATAAAATACTTTTGTAATTGTTGCACACTCAAATCTGGATTTTTGTCTGGTAAATAAACCGAGAAATCCTCGCCTATTTTTGTAAGAACGATTTCAGGTAACATTTCGAGTTCAAGATTTGCTTTAGTAGCGTCACTCGTGCTTGACGTTTGTGACTGTGAATACGAAAAAGTTGAAATACATAAAAACAAAAATAAAATACATGTTTTCATACTGTTTGTTTTAAAATTAATACTCAATAACAAATAAAATCACGAATCAAACATTTAAAACAAGGCTTTCATTTACTTCCCCTTTTTGTTAAAAATAAATTATTTCATTCCCAATTTTACATTTGGCTTTTAAACACATGAGTTGCAAATTTTATTTTTGATACCCAAAGGTATTAATTTCAAAACCAAAAAGGTGTTAATAAGTAACCTACAATATGTTAAAATCATGTTATTAATTATACGTTTGGTAAGCTTTAACAGTCAAAATCAAATACAACACCTTTAAGTTACTTTAAATGTTAAAATACAACGCAAAAACAGTCCTAAAATCAATCTCGATAATTTTTTATGGTTGATATCCATTTCATAAATCTTAAAAAGTCAAAACAAAAACTATACTATTCGTAACAAATAAAAAGCAATAGGACTTTATAAAATAAAACAATAAAAAAAGCCGAGTTTCACTCGGCTTTTTTTATTATATAATTTTAAAAATTCGATTGACAGGAATTACAACACCTTGTTTCAAAATAATCCGACTATCGGTAATCCCCCATACGGTAGTTTCAACCATCTTTTTTCCTTCTTCATCTTCAAAATAAATCTTCATTTTTAAATGTTCCAAATTCCCCAAGGAAAGTGCCCTTTCTAAGTCTTGTTGTCTCTGTTTAATATCCTGAATTTCCTCTAGAACTTCGTCATGTGGAAAAGATAAAGAGCTTATCATTTCTTTATCTATAACTTGATAATCTAATGTCATATAAAATTAGTTAGGTTAATTCCTCTTAAAGTTAAGAAAAAATTTATAAAAAAATTTTCTTTTAACCATATTTTATCATTTAAACTTTACAACAAAAAAAATCACAAACTGAAACCACAAAAAATTAATACATATTCATAAACTAATAGCGAAAGGCATAATATTTCATTTAATTTCATATAATACTTTTTATCGTTGCGCATTTTATTCTAAATTTGCCTTCCTATGCAAAAAACAGTTAATATATTAAACAAAAGGGCTAAGTTCGATTACGAAATAATCGATAGATATTCTGCAGGAATTGTTCTAACGGGGACTGAAATAAAATCCATCCGTTTAGGAAAGGCATCCATTGCTGAAAGCTTCTGTGAATTTCATAATAATGAACTTTTTGTAATTAACGCTACTATAGAAGAGTATCTATACGGAACACATTATAACCATCGTGCAAAAAGCGAGCGCAAACTACTTTTAAATAAAAAGGAACTTCGCAAACTTGAAAAAGATAGTCAGAACAAAGGATTAACAATTATTCCTTTGCGTTTGTTTACCAATGAAAAAGGTCTAGCCAAACTAGACATTGCATTATGCCGTGGTAAGAAAAACTACGACAAAAGAGAATCTTTAAAAGAGCAAGACACCAAAAGAGACATAGACCGTTTAAAAAAACGTTTCTAATATTTCAATTCTATTAGTATGATGAAAGATTTACTTAAAAAAGGAAGGTTGGACCAAGGGCTTTCAACACGCAAGCTTGCGGAAATGGCCGACATTGACCAAGCCTTGATAAGTAAATTTGAAAATGGATATCGTATACCCACGAAAAAGCAAATTCAAACCCTTGCGACTCTTCTTAAAATTGATTTACGCTCACTTTTAGTCGCCTGGTACAAAGTAAAACTCGACCATGTGTTTGATTTTAATACATTTGCTATACAAGCCATTACCGAAATTCTACAAGAAAAAGGTGTAGATGTAAGTAATAGTAAAAAAGAAAATCAAATTGCAGAAATCTTAGACGAGATTGAACTCTTAAAACAAAAATTAACTAACTTGAGATAGTTAATTTTTGTCTTCTAAAAGCGGCACAAAACGAAACTCACCAAATTCATGTTTTTCAAATTGGGTTTCGTTTTTACGAATTAACAAAGTCATTATTTGAACATTTTCCCCAACAGGGATAACCAACCTTCCTCCTATTTTCAGCTGGGCTAATAATGGTTGTGGAATAAATGGTGCACCAGCAGTAACTATAATACTATCAAAAGGAGCATAATTAGGTAATCCTTTATATCCATCCCCAAAAGAAAGATGCTTCGGTCGAATCCCTAATTTTGGCAACAATAATGAAGTGGTTTTAAAAAGCTCATTTTGTCTTTCTACAGAAAACACCTTGGCCCCCATAGTACACAAAACAGCTGTTTGGTAACCACTACCTGTTCCAATCTCTAAAACTTTATCATCTTTCTTCACCTCAAGCAATTGCGTTTGAAAAGCTACTGTATAAGGTTGAGAAATGGTTTGTCCAGCACCTATTGGAAAAGGTTTGTCTTGATAAGCAAAATTTTCAAAACTGGAATTTAAAAATAGATGTCGTGGGATTTTTTTAATAGCATCTAAAACATTTTTATCCTTAATTCCTTTTTCTTCGAGCTGCTTAGCCAACTGATTTCTAAGTCCTTGGTGCTTTGATGTATCTTTCAATTTTGGATTGTTTTGTTTTGCGTAAAAATAGAAAACAAAATGGCAATTATCAATCAAATTTTATCAATTAATTGCTATTTTTGTTGAAAATACTCAATTATGTTAAAAGTTGGCGTTCTAGGTGCTGGACATTTAGGAAAAATACATCTTCGTTTATTAAATCAATCTGAAAAATATCAATTAGTAGGCTTTTACGACCCTTTTGAAGAAAATGCAAATAAAGTAGCTGCAGAATTTGGTTACACAAAATTTGATTCCATTTCTGAGTTAATCGCTGCTGTAGATGTTGTCGACATTGTAACACCTACTTTATCACACCACGATTGTGCTGTTGAAGCCATCAAAGCTGGAAAACATATTTTCTTAGAAAAGCCTATTTCAAATACTGTTGCTGAAGCTGAAGAAATCATTGCTTTAGCAAAAGAATATAATATTAAAGGACAAGTAGGACATGTAGAACGATTTAATCCTGCTTTTACTGCAGTGAAAAATCAAATTCAAAATCCTATGTTTATTGAAACGCATCGTTTGGCAGAGTTTAATCCTCGTGGTACAGATGTTCCAGTAGTATTGGATTTAATGATACATGATATTGATGCCATTCTAAGTGTGGTACAATCAAAAGTGAAATCTGTAAATGCTAGTGGTGTAGCTGTAATTTCAGATTCTCCAGATATTGCCAATGCCCGTATTGAGTTTGAAAACGGTTGTGTTGCCAATGTAACCTCTAGTCGTATCTCTATGAAGAATATGCGTAAATCGCGCTTCTTCCAAAAAGACGCCTACATTTCTGTTGACTACTTAGACAAAGTATGTGAAGTAGTAAAAATGAAAGATGCTCCAGAAGTTCCGGGTGATTTTGATATGATTCTTCAAAATGCTGAAGGGGTAAAAAAACAAATTTACTTTGAAAACCCTGATGTACATGCAAACAATGCCATTTTAGATGAGTTGAATGCTTTTGCAGATGCTATCAACAATAACACAACTCCAATAGTAACTTTGGAAGACGGTACTGAAGCATTACGTGTTGCTTACCAAATAATTGACTGTTTTAAGAAATAATAAATACAAAAAATACATAATGAAACAAATAGCTGTAATTGGAGCAGGAACGATGGGTAACGGAATTGCTCATACATTTGCTCAATCTGGATTCACTGTAAAATTAATCGATATCTCTGAAAAATCTTTAGAAAAAGGTATGGCTACTATAGCAGCTAACCTTGATCGTATGGTTACAAAAGGAACTATTTCTGAAGAAGACAAACATAAAACAATTAGTAACATCATTACTTACACAGATATTAAAGATGGTGTTGTAGGGTGTGATTTAGTTGTAGAAGCTGCTACTGAAAATGTGCAATTAAAATTCAACATCTTCAAACAATTGAGTGAAGTATGTGCACACAATGTTATTTTAGCCACTAATACTTCATCTATTTCTATTACACAAATTGCTGCGAATGTGGTACATCCTGAGCGTGTAATTGGAATGCACTTTATGAATCCAGTGCCAATTATGAAGTTAGTTGAAATCATTCGTGGTTATAACACTTCAGATGAAGTGACACAAATCATCATGGATTTATCAGTTAAACTTGGTAAAACTCCAACAGAAGTAAACGATTATCCTGGTTTCGTTGCCAACCGTATTTTAATGCCGATGATTAACGAAGCTATCGAAACTCTTTACAACGGTGTAGGTGGTGTATATGAAATTGACACGGTTATGAAATTAGGTATGGCACACCCAATGGGACCATTACAATTAGCAGATTTCATCGGATTAGACGTTTGTTTATCAATCTTAAACGTAATGTACGATGGTTTCAAAAACCCTAAATATGCCCCTTGTCCTTTATTAGTAAATATGGTAATGGCTGGAAAATTAGGCGTTAAATCTGGAGAAGGTTTCTACGATTATTCTGAAAGCAAAAAAGCAGAAAAAGTTTCAAAACAATTTAGTAAATAGTAGAGTGTAATTGGTAATTGGCAAACAAATTTGTTTGCCAATTACTTTCTCTTATCATTCGAAAATGGCAAAAATAATTCCATTTAAAGCGGTTCGTCCCACGCAGGATAAGGTTGGCCTTGTCACTTGTAGAAACTATGAAGATTATAGTGCAGCAGAACTTGCCGCTTGGTTAAATTTTAACCCCTACTCTTTTCTACACATTATCAACCCAGCATACGCTAATGTTCAAAGTATCAGTTGGGACAAACGTTTCAAAGGTGTTGCCTTAAAATACAAAGATTTTAAAAACGAAAATATTTTTATTCAGGAAGAGGAAGCCGTTTTCTACTTGTATGAAATTCAAACCAAAACACAAAGCTTTACAGGAATCATTGCAGGAACATCTGTAGAAGATTACCAAGCAAATCGCATAAAAAAACACGAAGACACTTTACAATATCGTGTTGAAATGTTTAAAGATTATTTACATCAAACTCGTTTTAATACAGAGCCTGTTTTGATTACTTATCCAGACAGTAACGAACTGAACACTTGGATTCAAATTAAAAAGAAAAACCGCCCTTTAAATCAATTTTCAACAACCAATAAAGAAAAACATACGCTTTGGAGAATTGATACTCAAAATGATATTGATTGGCTAGAAGATCATTTTGAAACCATTCCAAATTTATATATCGCCGATGGCCATCATCGTTCGGCTTCTGCAGAGTTATTATTCGAACAAGACAAAGATTTAAACAATCCCAACTTAAATTATTTCATGAGCTTTTTGATTCCAGAAAGCAATGTAAAAATTTATGAATTCAACCGAATCATCCGTGATTTAAATGGTTTTTCAAAAGAAGATTTTCTAGAAAAAATTGCTGAAAATTTTGAAATTATTTCCAAAGAACAAGAACTATGGAAACCACAAAATAAAGGGGAATTTGGAATGTATTTAGATGGTATATTTTATACTTTAAAGTATAAAAAAGAAATTGATAACACTTCAATCAAACAGCAATTAGACGCGCAAATACTTTATGATACGGTACTTCAACCTATATTAGAAATTGGCGATTTACGAAATGACGAAAGAATTGCGTATATTTCTGGTAAACAATCTATTATTTCAATCAAAGAAAAAGTTGATGAAGGAGAATTTGCTGTTGGTTTTATGCTTTTCCCTTCTAATATCGAGGAAATCAAAGCCTTTGCAGACAACGATTTAATCATGCCTCCAAAAAGCACTTATATTGAACCAAAGTTTAGAAGTGGCTTAGTCGTATACGAATTATAAAAGGTTTACCATATTTTAGTTAAACATTTAAAATAAAGACACTTAAACGCATGCCAATAGCTAAAAATCTTACCGAAATAAAGAAAACGCTTCCTCCACAAGTTACTCTAGTAGCAGTTTCCAAAACCAAGCCTGTTCATGATTTGATGGAAGCTTATGAAGCAGGTCAACGCATTTTTGGAGAAAACAAAATCCAAGAAATGACCGACAAATGGGAACAAATGCCAAAAGATATTCAATGGCACATGATTGGTCATGTACAAACCAATAAGGTAAAATACATGGCACCCTATGTAAGTTTAATACATGGTGTAGATAGCTTTAAACTGCTAAAAGAAATCAACAAACAGGCCGCTAAAAACAATCGCGTTATTGACTGTTTACTACAAATTTACATTGCTGAAGAAGAAAGTAAATTTGGTCTTGATGAAAAAGAATTAAACGACATTTTAGGTTCTGATGAATTCAAGGAACTGAAGAATATCAAAATTGTCGGTTTGATGGGAATGGCTACTTTCACGGAAAGCGAAGCGCAAATCAACAAGGAGTTTTCAAACCTGAAAAAAATATTCGATAATACAAAACAACATACCGCTGAAAATTGTCAAATATCCATATTATCAATGGGAATGTCGGGAGATTATCAAATTGCAATTGAAAATGGAAGTACTATGGTTCGAATAGGAAGTAGTATCTTTGGCTCAAGAAAATAATAACAGTACGTTCAAATTCTTTTTGAACACTATTTAAACAAGGTATTTCAAAAATTGTACGCAATACTCGACATAGAAACTACAGGGGGGCAATACAACGAAGAAGGTATTACAGAAATTGCCATTTATAAATTTGATGGTCATGAAGTTGTTGACCAATTTATCAGTCTGGTAAATCCAGAAAAACCTATACAGCCCTTTGTTGTTAATCTAACTGGGATAAATAATGCCATGTTACGCTCTGCCCCAAAGTTTTATGAGGTTGCAAAACGCATCGTAGAAATTACCGATGGTTGTATTTTGGTTGCTCACAATGCTTCTTTTGATTATCGAATTCTGCGTATGGAATTCAGACGATTGGGCTTTGATTACAAAAAATCTACACTTTGTACCGTTGAACTTTCTAAAAAACTTATACCAGAACAACCATCTTATAGTTTAGGTAAACTAGTGCGTTCATTAGGAATACCCATTGCAGACAGACACCGTGCTAGTGGGGATGCTATGGCTACTGTTAAACTTTTTAAATTGTTACTTGCAAAAGACGTTGAAAAGGAAATTGTAAAAAGTTTCGTCAAAACTGAAGTAAAGTCGGGCTTATTACCAAAATTATTGGACATTGTGGAGTCATTGCCTTCAAAAACAGGTATTTACTACATTCACAATGAAAAAGGAGATATTATTTACATAGGTAAGAGTAAAAATATCAAAAAAAGAGTCAACCAACATTTTACCGGCACGTCACGTAAAAGCAAAAAAATACAAAACGAGGTCTACACTGTTACTTTTGAAGAAACCGGTAGCGAACTCATTGCTCTTTTAAAAGAAAGTGAAGAAATTAAAATTAACAAACCCATTTACAACAGAGCACAACGTAAAACTCTTTTTGGATGGGCTTTGTACACTCAAAAAACACCTAATGGCTATATCAGTTTAAAAATAGAGAAAGCCGATGGTAGAAAAAAAGAAATCACTTCGTTCACTTCGCTTGAAGAAGGGAAAAAAATCCTTTTCAAAATGACGGAGCAATATCATTTATGTCAAAAAATAAACGGTCTATACAACACTAAAAAAAGTTGTTTTCAGTATGACACAAAACAATGTTATGGTGCTTGTATTGAAAAAGAATCGCCAGAAGATTATAACAAAAGGGTTGATAACTTTATCACCGAAAACAGTTTTGCTAACAATAATATGGTAATTATTGATAAAGGGCGTTCACATGACGAAAGAAGTGCAACACTAATTGAAAATGGTATTTACAAAGGCTATTGCTTTTATTCTTTAAACTTTCAAGTTAATAACATTGACATCTTAAGGAACATTATTATTCCGATGCAAAGTAATCGAGATACTAAAAATATAATTCAACGTTACCTACGAAAACACAAAGTCCAAAAAGTATTGAAGTTTTAATAATTGTATATTTGTGTAATGGGAATTAACAAATCAACATTTGAGAAATTAAGACAACAAACATTTGTCATCATTTACGGCACTAATACTGCTGCTGGCAGACTTTTCGATTTGTTCCTTTTGGGTATTATCCTATTGAGTGTTGTATTAGTCATGCTTGAAACCGTACAAGGTTTTGATACGAAATACCACACTCAAGTCGTTTTCTTAGAATGGCTAATTACCATTTTCTTCACTATAGAATATATACTTCGGATTATAAGTATCAAAAAGCCATTGCAATACATCTTTAGTTTCTACGGTATTATCGACTTAATTGCGGTTTTACCCATGTACTTATCTCTTTTTATAACCGGAACAAGTGTATTGACAATTGTAAGAGCATTTCGATTAATCCGCCTTTTTAAAATACTAAACCATCCACAATTTACAGGACAATCCTTACACTTAAAAGACGCCTTACTGGCCAGCCGAAGTAAAATTGTTGTTTTTATATATTTTGTGCTCATCAGTACCGTTTTTATAGGTTCCATAATGTATGTAATTGAAGGCCCTGAAAATGGCTTTACAAGTATCCCTACCAGTATCTATTGGACTATTGTTACGTTAACAACTGTTGGTTACGGTGATATTTCCCCATCGACACCTTTAGGACAGTTTGTAGCTTCCTTTGTCATGGTATTGGGTTACGGAATAATTGCAGTTCCTACCGGAATTGTTACGGCAGAACTTGCTAAAAGCGATAGTTCAAAGAAAAAAAGCACCAAGAATCCATGTTCGCATTGTGGAACAGAAGATCATACTGCAAAAGCTATATTCTGTTACAATTGCGGAAACAATTTATCCAATGAATAATTATTTAATTACCATAATTGGCCCTACTGCTATTGGTAAAACTGCATTAAGCATTCAACTTGCACAACATTTTAACTGCGATATCATTTCCTGTGATAGTCGTCAATTTTTTAAAGAAATGACCATTGGTACAGCGGTTCCAAACCAAGAGGAGTTAGCTGCGGCAAAGCATCATTTTATCCAAAACAAATCCATTTTTGAAAACTATAGTGTTGGAGATTTTGAAACAGAGGCTTTATCGAAATTAAATGAATTATTCCAGCAGCACAATGTCCAAATCATGGTTGGTGGTTCTGGTCTCTACGTTGATGCTGTTTTAAAAGGTTTTGACGAGTTTCCGGATATAGATCCATCAATAAGAGAAACCATTAATACCGAATACAATCAAAAAGGTATTAATTTCTTACAAGAACAATTGGAACTTTTAGATAATGAATATTATCAAAAACTTGAAACCGAAAACCCACAAACTTTAGTCAACCCACAACGCATGAAACGCTTTGTAGAAGTTTGTTTGGGTACTGGAAAACCCTATTCAAGCTTTCTTGGAAAACGTCAAAACAAACGTAATTTCATTCCAATAGTTATTGGTTTGGAAGCCGATCGTGAAATTATGTATGACAGAATTAACCAACGTGTTGACATAATGATGGACCAAGGTTTGTTAAATGAAGCGGAGAAATTGTATCCACACAAAAACCTCAACGCTTTACAAACGGTTGGTTACCGAGAACTTTTTGATTATTTTGACAACAAAATAACGCTTGATTTTGCCATTGAAGAAATTAAGAAAAATACAAGAAGGTTTGCAAAACGCCAACTTACTTGGTTCAAAAGAAACGATAATGCGCATTGGTTTGATTACAAGACTAATATAAAAACAATAATTGATTCCTTAGAATCACAAATTCAGAGATAAAATGCCAATTGCAAAAGATTTTACTTCAATTTTAGAAGAAAAATATACCCTTAACTTTTTACATTGTTATCCAAACGGATATTTGAAATACACGGAATTATGTAATCTTCTACAAATAACAGCGGGAAACCATGCCGATTTAGGAGGAATTAGTTTTTCTGATATGCAAGCACACCATCAAGCATGGGTAATGAGTAGAATGCGACTAGAAATATCGAGATTACCCAAATGGCGTGATACTGTTACGGTAAAAACTTGGATTAAGAGTTTGGAAAATTCTCGTTCTGTACGTTGCATGGAAATGTACCTCAATGAAGAAAAAATAGTAGGCTGTGAAAGCTATTGGGCTGTCATCAATACCATTAGCAGACGACCTGAAAACTTAGCCTTACCGCATGAACATTTTGAGAAATTTCAAATAGATGCTACAAACCAACCCACTATCAAAATAGAAATTGACGAAAATGTCATTTTATTAGCTAACCAAAAAGTAGTTTTATCAGATCTTGATATTGTGAATCATGTTAACAATGTAAAATACATGGAGTGGTGTTTTGATTTGGATAATCCAAAGCATTTGATAAACCAAGAAATTAAAAGCCTAGATATCAATTTTATGCGAGAATTAAATTTAGGTGATGAAGCCAAAATTTATAAAAAAGAGAATAATCAGTATTCAAACTACAGCATAACAAAAGATAATAAAAACGTCTATGCTTTACAGATTGAGTGGAAGAAAGAATAAATAAAAAAGCGCTATTTCTAGCGCTTTTTTTATTTTTTAACTACCAATCTAAATCCTTCTCCATGAATGTTCAAAATTTCAACATTCTCATCTTTTTTTAGATATTTCCTCAATTTCGCAATATAAACATCCATACTACGAGATGTAAAATAATTATCATCTCTCCATATTTTTGTCAATGCCAATTCACGTGGCATTAAATCGTTTTCATGAAGAGCAAGCATTTTTAAAAGCTCACACTCTTTTGGCGATAATTTTACTGGTTCTTCACCTGCATAAGACAAGAAACGCAACTTTGAATTCAAATGGAATTTTCCAATAATAAACTCGAATTTTGTATTATCCGGCTTAACTTCAGAAGCTTTTCTTTGAATAATTGCTTTTATTTTCATCAACAATACTTCTGAATCAAAAGGTTTATTCAAATAATCATCAGCACCCACTTTATAGCCTTTTAAAACGTCTTCTTTTAACGTCTTAGCTGTTAAAAAGATAATAGGAATTTCTTGATTTTTTTCACGGATTTCTCTAGCCAATGTATAACCATCCTTATAAGGCATCATTACATCTAGTATACACAAATCATAAGTATCCTTCTTAAATTTCTCAAAGCCTTCCATTCCATTTTTAGCCAATGTCACCTCAAAATCATTTATCACTAAATAATCTTTCAATATTGCTCCAAAATTTGGATCATCTTCAACCAATAAAATTTTTCTAGCCTCCATATTCTTAATTTGTATCTTTTTAATTTATTAATGGCATTTTGAGTATAAATGTACTTCCCTTTCCTTTTTCACTTTCTACAAAAATCTCACCGTTGTGATCGTCTACAATTTGTTTTACATAAGCTAGTCCTAAACCATGCCCTTTAACATTATGTAAATCACCGGTGTGCTCTCTGTAAAATTTTTCAAAAACTCTCTTTTGGGCAACTTTACTCATCCCTGCTCCTTGGTCTTTAATTTTAATAACAATAAAATCTTTTATGTTCTCTGTATAAACATCAATAATCGGTTTTTCAAGAGAATATTTAATAGCATTGTCCAAAATGTTTACTAAAACATTCGTAAAATGCACTTCATTCAATAAAATAGTTGTTCGCTCTGCATTGAAATGTGTGTTCACTTCTCCATTTCTATCTTCTACAATCAAACTCACGTGCTCAATAGCATCTTCCAAAACAACACTTACATCAGCTGGTTCTTTCGATATATCCAATTCATTTCGTTCTAACTTTGAAATACGCAATACATTTTCTACCTGTGCGTGCATCCGTTTGTTTTCATCTTTAATCATTTGAAGATAACGCTGAACTTTATCCTTATCTTCAATAACTTTTGGGTTTTTAATTGCATCCAAAGCTAAATTAATTGTAGCAATAGGTGTTTTAAACTCATGCGTCATGTTGTTTATAAAATCGGTTTTAATCTCCGAAATCTGCTTTTGCTTTATCAACTGATTCAATGCATTGGAATACGTTAATACAATAACAAGTGTAAATAGTAATGATAATGTTGTAATTCCTAATAAAGAAGAGAAAAGAAACTGTCTTTTTTGAGGGAACGAAACCAACAATTGGTATTGCGAACCTCCTTCGTTATCTTGAAAAATAGGAATACCATAGGTCAACTTTTTATCATAACGAAATTTATCCGAACGAATTTTTGTTGCCAATCCATTACTATAAATTCCAAACTCAAAAGGTGTTTTAACACCGTACTTATCCAGTTCTACATGAAGCATATCGTTTAGTTCCTCATTAGAAATTCTCTCCTGAATACTTCTTTGCGAAACAACATCCTTGTATAACACTTCAAAATTAGCTTTATCATAAGCCGACAAACTTCCTGATTTTTGAACTGTTACATCAGGCTTTTTGTTCATTTGAACACTAGGGTTGTCTATTAATGAACCATTATAAACCTCTGTTTTCCTATTGGAAACAATATTACCAACACTTATTGTATCAGCGTTTTTATCAAAGAACGAACCATTAATACCGTAATTTTCTGCAATTATGGTATTTGTATAGATAATTGTTTCATTTGTTTTAATATCTTTTTCTACAAATAAAATTTCTTTCAGAACGTTTGTTGCTGGTTCTTTACCTATACTATCTTTAATTTTATTATATTCTTTGATGAATGTTTTTAACTCCTTACTGTTAATTTTATCAGCCACATTACCAATAACTTGCTGTACATGGTACTTAAACTGCTCCTCATTATTTTGCAACGAAGTGTTAATCCAATACACTTGTACTACTATAATTCCTATTAATGATAAACTCATTAAAAAAACTAATAGTCGGAATCTTGTCTTATTCATCACTACAAATTTAACTTTTTAACATTTCTTGTTAAAATACATTAACCAAAGATTAACATTCAAGCCTATTTTTAAGAATTATTTAAATTTTTCAGAATACTATCAACGGATAAATAAGTTTCTTCTAAACTCAAATTATGCACAACAAAATCGCTTTTTAAAATTTTATCTTCTTCAGACATTTGATTATTCATCCTTGCCAACACTAGTTCTTCTGAGATATTATCACGTTCCATCGTCCTTTTTAGACGCACTTGCAAAGGAGCAGTTACCAAAATAACTTTGTCGCATTCTTTGTCTCCTCCAGATTCAAATAAGATTGCTACTTCTTTTACAACAAATGGAAATTCTTTATGTTTTTGTAGCCATTTTGTAAAATGTTGCTTTACTTTCGGATGAATTACACCATTTAACTGGTCAAGTTTGTACTTATTGTTAAAAACAATTTCACCTATCTTTCCTCTATCCAGTTTTCCATTTTCTAAAATTACATTTTCGTCAAATAATTGCTGTACTTCTTCAATTACCAAAGGATCTTCCATTAACATTTTTGCCTCATAATCGGCTATATAAACAGGAATCCCTTTGCTAGCGATATATTTTGCAACTGTGGATTTACCACTACCAATACCTCCGGTAAGTCCAATTATTTTTGACATGTTTTATTTTTTAAAAAATAATTCTGGGTGTGCTTCTTCTGGTAATTTCTTCAATAGAAAAATATTGACAAATGCTTTAAAAAAACCACTACCATAACCATAAAACTGAATCATTACCGCAATTAAAGAGTATAACGCAATTTTAATATTTCTATTTTGAAACCATGACACAAAAAATAGCGTAAGAAAATAAATACCATAAACAGAAAGTAAAAACATGTTTTTGGTTAGTGCTGCAAATAATAGTGACACAATTAACCCAAAACAAAAAAGTGTAGGAAACCAAAATGTTAGTTTTGAATATTCTGGATACCAATAATTTAAAATTGGGCGGGCTTTCCCGAATTTATTTACTTGTATTTGAAATTTATTCCAATCAATTCTTCTTTTATGGTATACAAAAGCATTTTTTATCAACCTTGTTTTAAAACCTAATTTCCACAAACGAATAGACAAATCGGGATCTTCTCCGGGATGGATATTCCCAAATCCATTTGATGCTTCAAATGCTTTTTTGGAAAGTCCCATATTAAAACTTCTTGGTTGGAATTTGTCCAATTTCTCACTTCCGCCTCTTACCCCACCTGTTGTCAAAAAAGAGGTCATACTAAAATTAATAGCCTTTTGAATATCGGAAAATGAATCTAAGGCAGCATCTGGCCCACCATAACAATCAACAAAATCTTCTTGAAGTGCTTTTTCAGCTTCACTCAAATAACTAGGAGGTATGATACAATCGGAATCTAAAATAATGAAGTAATTCCCTTTTGCGTTACGCATACCAAAGTTTCTAGAATCCCCTGGTCCTGAATTTTTTTTGTAAAAATAACTGATATCCAACTGCTCTTGGTATTTCTCAATTATAGCTTTGCAATCAATTATAGAACCGTCTTCAACTACCACTACTTCAAATGGATGCACATAGTTTTGCTTAGTTAAACTTAACAACAATTCATCAATTTCATCAGGCCTATTATAAACAGGAATAATAAAGGAAAAATGCATCTCAAATATTTTTTAACAAAGATAATCGTTATAAAAATAAAAGTCCTGCTTTTGCAGGACTTTTAATAATTGCAAATGAATTTTATTTTTAAAGTTTAAACTAGTTTCCTTTCAACTTATTGTTTTACAATTTTCACCATATTATCAACGCCCTCTATAGTTACAATCACAACATATGTACCACTATTCAATTTCGCCATATCAATTTGAGTTGACGAAGTATTAACAATCTGATTAATTACTACTTGACCTAACACATTAACAACTTTCACAGTTGATATTTCTGCATTATAAACTAAGTTTAAGATATCTTTAACGGGATTAGGGTAATATAAAAAGTCTACTGTATTAAAGCCTTTTGTGTCTAAATTTGAATTCACTTCAACCGTAATATCGTCAATATAAATACCATTATAAGCTCCGCTTAAACCGTGCTTAAAAACCAAAAACTCATCAATTCCTGAAGGAATATTTACAGTGTATTCTGCATTTGTAGCAGTCAAAGTTATAGAACTAATTAATGTAAATGAGTTAAAATTGGTTGGATCTGACAATGTTCCTACATCTAGTACATATCCATTATCCTCTCCTCTCGCAAAAAATTTGACACTATTTAAACCATTAGTTAAATTAGTTGTTTCTGGAGAAACAAGCATATAATTTCCATTTAAATCTGATCCATTAATTAAATAATAATTTCTAGGAGAAGAATTTGGTGTCGTACTTGCAATATATCCATACCCTGGACCATTAACCGTTTCTAAATAAGTCCAACAATCTGGCACATTATTATTTAAAAATGTCCCTTGAGTATAAGCATCAAAATTTTCAGTGTAAGGCACAGTAAAATAATCACATAGCGTATTGAATACATAAGGACCTACCCATACACTATAGGATGTATCACAATAAGCTCTTAAATAAAGTTCATAAGCCGTACTAGAATTTAAAGTATCCTCCAATAAACTTGTTTGACTATCAAGAAATATTCCAGGAGTGGTAGGCAATCCTGAATTTTGAGGCTGTATAACATATTCAAAATCATACTGACCCATACTTGTCATATCATCCCAACTTGCCGATACACCATTTGTTGTAATATTACTTAATACGATATTTGTAGGAGGCAAACAAGAAGGCATTTCCACAAAACCAATACTATCAATGGCCATATCACTCGTTGAACCAGAGCCTCTAATTCCTCTAAATCGTACTTGAACCACTCCTGTATAAGAAGCTAAAGAAACTAACTTCAAGTTCCATGGAGAATTTTTAGTCGAATGTTGTTGCCCTGTAATTACTTCAACATCATTTACCCAGGCAGTTCCATCATAAACATCGACGTGTAAACTCCCCATATTACCTCCATACATATGGTAATAAAATTGCAATGAAGGCGCTACCATTGTAGATAAATCAATTAAAGGAGTGTATAATTCTGCAACGGCACCTAATGAGCCATTAGATGCTTCCGTATAAAAATAATTATCACCACTATAAGCTCCATAAGGTCCAGTATTCGAACTTGTTGTAGGTCCTACTCCGTGTACATTCCACCTATAACTATATGTAATCCCAGATGGAGTTGAAGACCAACAATCTTCAATTGTTGAATTAGTTGTAATTGCAGCTGTTTCTACATCATACGTCCAAGGCGCCATATTAGTTTCACAAATTGTTACGAAAGAGACTGGCCCATACCATGCACTGTAACCATTTGTACCACAATTCGTTCTTACAAACACATCATACTCAGTATTTGGTAGAAGTGTTGAATTAGAAACAGAAGTATTTCCAGTTACAACAATTCCTGAACCTGTAGGTGCTCCTAATCCTATTGGTTGAATTGCATATTCAAAATTTTGACTTCCAGAAGATGTCGTCCAACTCAAATCTACTCCATTGGGTGTAATATTTGATACACTTAAACTTTCAGGTTTAGTACACAATGGTGACAAACCATCTAAAATCACATTAGGGATAAACGAACTTGTACCCAAGTATGTCGTTGAAGAAGCTGATGTTGGTGGATTAGCTGGATCTGGATCTAAACCATTTCCATAAAAATATACTGTTCTTGGAGTTGCAACTGGTGAGTTATAAAAATCATCAGAACCAGAATCATGATTTACTGTATTTTCATCTACCGCAATTACCAAATTATCCAAACCATTATACACAAAAGGAGTATCAAAAACTATTGATACCCAACCTGGACCATTCACAGAAATGTTTCCGGAATAAACACTAGTTAATCCTGACAAAGGTTCAAAAGTTGGAAGTGCCGTTTGAAAACTAGTTTGAGTAGTATGACCCAAATAGATTGTTAATGTTTGACTATTTAGCAAAGTAGATCCAGAATTACCACTAAAATACCACTGTAACCCTGTTATAGTTCCTGCAGCATTAATTTCAGAAGCATAATAAATACTCTGAGTGTAAGAATAATCATAGAAAGGTTCTAAAGGACCATGCTGTAATTGATTATCACCATTTCCTACTGGTGCTTGAGCATAACTCAATAATCCTAATAAAAATACAAGTACCGATAATTTTTTTTTCATTATTACAATTTAACAGTTAAATAATCACCAATATACCTATAATTACTATTAAAAAACTAAAAAAAAATCAAAACCATAAAAAACAAACAAAATGTATTAAAAAATTTAAACTATAAAAAAAGCCGCTAATTAGCGGCTTTTTTTTAACAAATTCAAAAACAATATTAGTTCTTAATCACTTTTACTGTTTGCATTACATCATTAATTAAAATATTAACAATATAAGTTCCGCTATTTAAGTGAGTCATATCAATTTTTAAAGTTGTGTTATTTACACTCTGATCTATTACAATTTGGCCAAGCAAATTTACAACTTGAATTGCTTTTATTTCTTCTGAAAACTCTAAGTTTAAAACATCACTAATTGGATTAGGGTAAACTTTTAAACTTGATTGATCAAAAGTAGCTGATGATAAGTTTGGATCTGTTCCAATACAGATATCAAAAGTATTACCATTTGAAGCTGCAGTAGTCCAGTTATATACCCTAACTAAATAAGTATTTCCAATGGTTAAACCTGTTAAATCAAGTGTATTTGGATCACTATCATCAAAGAATGTTAAAGCAGTACATCCGCCTGTTGCATCATAAACTCCCATTCCCATATCTGTACTTGATCCACTCACAGCAACTACATTTGACAAAGCAATTGTATGCGCTTCTGCAGTTGCAACAAAACTAAACCAAACATCATTATTTGGTGTACCCGTTACATCATCAGCTTGTGAAGAAGCCGTAGCACTTAGATTTGTTCCAGTAGTTACAACACCGCAGTTTAAATCTGCATTTACTGTTAAAGCAATAGCATTATCACAATCGTCATTTGAAGGTGGTGGAGGTGGTGTACCAACACAGATATTGAAAGCATTAGCATTTGAAGCTGTACTACTCCAGTTATAAACCCTAACTAAATAAGTATTACCAACTGTTAAACCTGTTAAGGCTAAAGTATTTGGGTCACTGTCATTAAAAAACGTTAAAGCAGAACATCCTCCTGTTGCATCATAAACCCCCATCCCCATATTTGTACTTGAACCACTAACAGCCACAACATTCGAGAGAACAATAGTGTGTGCTGTTTCAACAGCTACAAAACTAAACCAAACGTCATTATTAGGAGTACCTGTTACATCATCCGCTTGTGATGATGCCGTAGCACTTTGATTTGTTCCTGAAGTAACAACACCACAATTTAAATCTGTATTTACTGTTAAAGCAATAGCATTATCACAATCATCATTTACTGGTGGTGCTGGAGGCGTACCAACACAAATATCAAAAGTATTAGCATTTGAAACTATACTACTCCAATTATAAACCCTAACTAAATAAGTATTACCAACTGTTAAACCTGTTAACGCTAAAGTATTTGGATCACTATCCGCAACAAAACTTAAAGCTGAACATCCGGTTATTGCATCATAAACTCCCATTCCCATATCAACACTTGAACCACTTACAGCCACAACATTTGAAATAACAATTGTATGTGCCGCTTCAACAGCCACAAAACTAAACCAAACATCATTATTTGGTGTACCTGTTACATCATCAGCTTGAGAAGATGCCGTAGCATAGAAATTAGTTCCAGCAGTAACAACAGCACAATTTAAATCTGCATTAACTGTTAAAGCAATAGCGTTATTACATTCGTCATTTGAAGGAGGACAACCATAATTGAAACTTCCTAAAACAACATCACATACAGATTCAGAACCATGTAACAAAGTTAAACTCACAGTTGCTCCACTTACAAAAGGACCTACAGTAACTACACCAGTACTTGTCACTGGCCATGTATTCGTTCCATCTGTAATAACAGGAGTACCATCACCCAAAGAAGAAACCGCCACATCAATACTATATTGTGAGTTTACACAGTCTGCAACAATTGTTGTAGATGAAACTCCTGTAGGTACACATGGAGGTGCTACTACATTAATCACAAAATCTATTGTTACACCAAAAGAACCTGAATAACATGGATTTGGTGTAGCTTGTCCACTATCCGCAGAACCAATACGCATTCTATGTTGCCCTAACGACAAAGTAGAAGGCACCACAAAAGAAGCATCTAAATTGCTTGGAGACACATTAGTTGATGTACCAGAATACATTAATTCTGTTGCATCAAACACAAAATCATCATTTAAATCTACCCAAATATGAGTATCATAAGTATAACCTGTCTCATAAGTAATTTGTACATTGTTAGACAAACCTTGATAAACATCAACAGGTGAACTTGTATTATCAGTATATGAAACAGTAGAATTTGGGAAATCCGTTGTCACAATTTGTACATTTGTGACACCATTATTATCTATAGAAGACGGATTTGAAGTACAGTAACAACCATTAGCATTTGTTGTAAATGTAATTTCTGAACAAGCTGTAGCATTACCAAAACTATTATAGGACAAAACAGTCACATAATAAGAAGTGTTTATCAATCCAACATAACTGTAATTTAAAACATCTCCTAAGTCAACATTATTTAGAATATCGTTACCACCTGAAGTTGTACCCATTGTAATTTTATATCCATCTGCTCCAGAAACAGCATCCCAAGAAATTGCACTAGCAAAATTTCCACAAGCAACATCTGGAGTTGCAACTAAATTAGAGACACAAGCCGGAGGAGCCGTAGGCGTTAAGCGAATTTCAAAATCATCAATACTAAAATCAATATCAGCACTTCCATCAACAGAACCTTCTACCCCTCTAAAAGCAAAACGCACATTTTGACCTGCATAAGCCTCCAAATCAACAATAACAACTGAACCCATATTTGAAGGAGTATTTGTATCATTGAACGTATACAAAACTGTCCAATTGGTAAAATCCGTAGAAACCAACACCTCTACAAAATCATCCGCTTCCCAAGCTGTTGTTGGCGCATTAGTAGAAGCATACTGCGTTGCAGCGGCTGCAAATTTTAATTCATATCCCGACGCTGCTATATTGTAAAGCGGTGAAAGAATCCAATCGTTTTTACCCGTTGAGTAAATATTAATCTTAGCCGCTCCAGAATCACCATTATTTGCAAAACCATCAGAAATCCAAGCACTTGAACCAAAATCATCTGGTCCTGCTAATAAATCACCGTTATCAGCTTCTTGCCAACAACCTGGAACATAGGTTGTAAAATCTTCTGTTGTCGGAATTGAATAAACTGAACAAGCAGTAGTAAAATTAACCGGCCCAAACCATTCGCTATAAGCACCTACACCACAATCAGAACGCAACCATACTTCATAAGCAGTGTTTGATAATAAAGGATTTCCACTTAAATCAGTTGTAGCAGTTGCTGTAATGTCATCAGAAACCAAAACACCATTTATTGTTGGCGTCCCTACTCCTTGCAATTGAATTGCATATTCAAAATCAAATTGACTCACACCTGACATATCATCCCAATCCAATTGAACTTGTGTATCTGTAATATTACTAGTCAATAATCCTGTAGGAGTGATGCAAGCTGGAGTTGGATTAATTGTTACAATAATGTTTGACCAATTCGCAGATGAACCTGACCACGATTGATTTAAAACAATATCCAAAGAACCATCTGTAGCCGGATCATAGGGGGCCACAAAATCACCATCAAAAGTCAAAGTTGTCGCTACAGAAGATGAACCACTCCCACTAGTTGGAGGATCAATAGTTACAGTTCCAGCAGCTGTAACTACTTTTAAATCTGCTTCACTTGACCATGAACCACTCACATTTTCCCAATTGGCAGAAATTGTAAATGACGAATACGTAAAAGTTGAAGGTATTGTAACACCCGAAGTATTAGCAATATCGTTAATACTCAAGGTAACGGGAGTACCATTGGCTACCAGTGTCGGTCCCGCAATAGTTGTAAAAGTATGTTGAGCAGTTAAATAACTACTAAACAATAAGCTTAAGAAAAAAGTAAAAAAAAGCGTAATTTTTCTCATTTTAATTAGTTAGTTTGTTAGTAAAATAAGCGCTAAATTAATTTATTTATAACAAAAACATCAATAAACCATTAATTTTAACAAAACTACCTAAATCAAACCAAAACAAGATGTAAGAGTTTAAAATATCAAATTTTAAACATAAAAACTGATTTACACAACAATAATTTAACATTAAAAATTAAATAATTACATTTAGTAGATTCAAAACTTATCTGCTTTTTTTTAAATTATTACAATTTTAACAAAAAAAAAGCCCTACCTAAGTAGGGCTTTAATATTTTAAATTTAACAAACAATTATTGTTTAATCACCTTAATTGATTTAACAGAACCATTAATTTCAATGTTAACTAAATAAGTACCTGCATTCAACTGTGACATATCAATTTGAGCATTTGTTGTATTCAATGATTTATTGATAACAACTTGTCCCAATACATTAACAACTTGAACATTTGAAATATCAGTATTGTATGACAAGTTTAAAACATCCTTTACAGGGTTTGGATACGCTTTGAAACCATCTAATTCAAATGCATTTGCACTTAAAGAAGCATCAAAAGCCGAAACCAAGAAAGAGTCTTCTATATCACCACCATATTCCCAAACTCTTAAATACAATACTTCACCCGGTGTTCTTCCAGTTAAACTTATCATTGAAAAATTACCATTACCGTCATCGTCATCACATTCTACCATAACTAAGCTACCACAACTGCCTGAGTAAACTGCCATTCCCATGTCCGCAATTGTATTATTATTACTATCTGTTTCAAAAGTAATACTACCCGAAGCAGGAACTGTAATTGCATACCACACATCACTTCCTTGATAGAATGCACAACCAGGACCTGCTATAGAAGAATCTGTAGCACCTACTAATGTACCTACAATTGAATTCGTTGCAAAATTAGCACCAACCGTTAAAGCAGTTGCTCCTGAACAATCATCATTAGATGGAGGACATGTAGCATAAGCAAAAGTTCCTAATGGTAGATCACATGCAGTATCTGAACCATGTAATAAAGTTAATGTAACATTCGTTCCGAATGTAAATGGTCCAACTGTTACTACTCCTGTAGCAGATATAGGCCATGATGTAGTACCATCAGAAATGGCAGGAGTACCATTACCTAAAGCCGTTACATCAACTTCAATACTGTAATTATTATTTGTACAATCTGGAACTACCGTTGTAGAAGCTGCTACTGCCGGTGAACATGATGGTACAATTATATTAACTTTTAAATCGATCGTAACACCCCAAGCACCAGAATAACAAGGATTAGGTATAAATTGTCCCGAATCTGCAGAACCTATACGCATTCTATGTTGTCCAACTGTTGCTGTAGCAGGCATTATAAATGATGCATCAAGAGTCGTTGGATTTGCATTTGTAGAAACTCCTGAGTAAACCAATTCAGATGAATCAAAATTATAATCATCATTAAAATCAATCCAAATATGAGTATCATAAGTATACCCTGTAGCAAAACTAATTTGAACAGTATTCGAAATACCTTGATTCATATTAATAGCTGCTGCTGCAGTGTTATCATAATAAGACTGAGGCGGTACTGCTGTATTTGTTGTTCCAACTAAAACATTGGTAATACCATTTCCATCATAACTTGAAGGAACAGATGAACAGTAACATCCATTAGCATTTGTTGTAAAACTTGACTCCGTACAACTTACCGCGTCTCCATTTGCATTATAGGCAACAATAGTATAATAAAACGTTGTATTAAACATACCTGTATATGAATACGTAGCTACATACCCTAAATCAACAGCATCCAAAACATCATTACCTCCTGTAGTTGTACCCATAGTTATTTTATAACCATCAGCACCTGTTGCGTGATCCCAAGTAATTGCAGTTGCATAGTTTCCACATGCAGCATCAGGTGTTGCCACAACATTCGTTACACATGAAGGTGGTGTAGTAGGAATTGGCTCCACAATAATATCATCAATATAAACCGAACGATAAGTACCTCCTAATCCATGTTTAAAAGCAACATGTAAATCTGTACCTGTTGGTATAGAAACTGCATATTGTGCAAATGTTGCTGTTAAATTAATTGTTGTGATTAATGTAAATGTAGTTGGATCTGATGGATTTGTCAAAGTTCCAACTTCTAAAAGATAACCAGCACCTCCTCTTGCGAAAAAACGCGTTCTGTTTAAGCCAGAAGACAAACTTGTTGTTTCAGGAGAAACTAACATATAATTCCCAGCATTATCCGAACTGTTGTACAAATAAAAACTATTTGGCGCTGAATTTGAACTATATTGATATACATAATTATATCCGGCACCAGAATCAATATTAAACCAACAATCAGGAGTATTTGGATTTGTTGTGGAACCACCACTATAAGCATCGAAATTTTCTGTGTAAGGAATTGTAAATGGATTACAAAGTGTTTTAAAACTAATTGGACCAACCCACGAACTGTATTCAGTTCCACAATCTGATCTTACATAGACTTCATAATTTGTATTTGATGTCAAAGTGTTATCCGTTACAGAAAAATCAGAAGCTGCAACACCATTTGTAGTTGGCTCCCCTAATCCTTGTGCTTGAATCACGTATTCAAAGTCATACTGACTCACATTTGACATATCATCCCAATCCAATTGTACACTTTGTGTAGTAATATTACTTACAACAATATTACTAGGAGGTAAACAAGCAGGTGCTTCTTCAATTGAAATATCGTCAAGCGCAATATCTCCATAAAAATCTGAACCTCTAATACCTCTAAAACGAACTTGAATAGTTCCTGTAAAAGCCGCTAAACTAACCACTTTTAAAGCCCATGGGTCTGTTTCTGCTGTTTGTTGTTGTCCAACAATAACATCCACATCATTTACCCATGTCGAACCATTATAAACATCCACATGCAACTCTCCCATCGTAGATCCAAACATGTGGTAATAAAATTGCAATGAAGGTACCGCAAGAGCTGTAATATCAACCATTGGCGAATACAATTCTGCTACCGAACCTTGTGTTCCACTTGATGCTTCAGTATAGAAATATTTTGTACCACTATTTGCTCCAGAAGGACCAGTAGGCGAACTTGGTGTTGAGCCATTATCATCTATATCCCATCTAAAACTACTTGTATTACCAGTTGGATTTGATGTCCAACAATCAAATATACTTGAATTTGTAGTTGCAGCGGCCGTTTCAACATCATAAGACCATGGTGCTGTATATGTAACACAAGGCGTTAAAAATGTAATTGGACCATTCCATGTACTGTATCCATCCGTACCACAATTTGCACGAACATAAGCTTCATAATTGGTATTAGGTTGAACAGTATTATCTGTAACTGTTGTACTTCCTAAAACAGCAGTTCCATTTGCTGTAGGAACACCTGTACCTACTGGTTGAATTACATATTCGTAATCAGTTTGAGAACCTGAAGGATCATTCCATGTTAAAGTAGCTGAATTTGCTAAAACTGGACCAGACACAAAATTATTTGGAGTAACACACGCAGGTGCAATACCATTTAAAATAACATTTGGGATAAAAGAAGCTGTTCCTAAAGTAAATCCAGAAGTAGGCGGAGATGCAGGATCTGGATTGGTACTATCATTATAAAAATAAATAGTACGCGGTGCAGAAACAGCACTATTATAAAAGTCATCAGAAGACGCATCATAATTAACCATATTTTCATCTACAGCTATCAACAGGTTATCTGTACCATTGTATGCAAATGGAGTTGTAAAATTAATTGTTACCCATCCTGGACCATTAACCGTAATTCCTCCAGTGTAAACTGCTGTTAATCCTGATACTGGTTCCCAATCTGATGTACCAGCAAAACTTGTTTTTGTTGTATGACCTACATAAATGGTCAAATCCTGACTGTTAGGTAAAGCACTGGTTCCACTAAAATACCACTGAAGTCCAGTAATACTACCATTAGCATTAATTTCGGATGCTAAATAAATGGTTTGAGAATAAGTGTACCCGTAAAAAGGTTCAAATGGAGCACTTTGGTTTTCATTTGTACCATTACCTATAGGTACTTGAGCAAAACCCAAACTAGCTATAAACATAGCTAGAAGTAAAGTAATTTTTTTCATTAAGTTTATGTTAATTAGTTAATTATCGACGAATTTAATAAAAAAAACTTTTAATTAACAAATATGTATATTTTTTTTATAAATAATACAAAAACCTATAATTAAACCTATCAAAACACAATACACCCTAAAAAATAATCTATTTTTTTGAAAATTGTTAAAAATAAAACATGCAACAAACCTATAAAAACAGTTTTTTTTTAACATTTACATTGCAAAAAAATAACATTTAACACTTTTTCACTTTAGTCACGATATCAATCACTCATTTGTTACTATACTTTCTGTTTTGATAAGATTACATCATTTTCAATCATTAATACAATAATTATTATTAATTCAAAATAATAAATAGCAAATTATAACTTTCATTTATATCCAGAGTACTGCAATATATTTTAATACAGAACTAACACACAATATCTAGAAATAAAAAAACCCGCTTAAATAAGCGGGTTTAAAAAACTTTATTAAAAAACTTAATCTTTAATTACTTTGATTGTTTTTATTGCATCTCCTATAGTAACATTTACCATATAAGTTCCTGCATTTAAATGTGACATATTAATTTCTGTTGCTGTCGCATTAACCAAATTATTAATTACAACTTGTCCTAATAAGTTAACAACTGTTACATTCGAAATCTCAGTATCATATTCTATTTTAAAAATATCTTTAACTGGGTTTGGATATGCTTTAAATGTATTGTTAACAAAAGTTGATGTACTTAAATTTTCAATTACATTCACAGTAAAATCTAATGTAACACCGAAAGAACCTGAATAACACGGGTTCGGAGTTGCTTGACCAAAATCAGCAGTACCAATACGCATTCTATGATTTCCTATTATTCCTGTTGTAGGAACAGTAAATGAAGCATCTAAAGTATTTGGGCTACTGCTTGAAGAAGCGATTCCAGTTTGAACTAATTCCGAACTATCAAAATTGAAATCATCATTAAAATCAATCCAAATATTCACATCATAAGTATAAGCACCTGTATCAAATGTTAATGAAACATTTGCTAAGGTCCCTTTTTCAAAAACTTGAGGAGTACCTAATGTAGTGTTATCAGTATACGTTACATCTGGATTTGTAAAAGAAGCTGTTCCAATAACACCTCCCGTTATACCATTTACATCATTTGAAGTAGGAACCGATGGACAATAACATCCATTTACTGCTGTAGTAAAAGAACCTTCCGTACATCCTGTTGCATCACCAAATCCATTGTAAGCTACAATTGTATAATATAAAGTACTATTATACGCACCTATATGAGGATAAGTTGTAGTATAACCTAAATCAACCGCATTAAGAACATCATTACCCCCTGGAGTAGTACCCATAGTTACTT
Source organism: Flavobacterium chuncheonense (assembly GCF_042686145.1). NCBI lineage: Bacteria > Pseudomonadati > Bacteroidota > Flavobacteriia > Flavobacteriales > Flavobacteriaceae > Flavobacterium > Flavobacterium chuncheonense. Next base: position 305,685 of record NZ_JBHUPC010000012.1, read on the forward strand.
TATAACCATCTGCACCAGAAGCTGGATCCCATGTAATTACAGTTGCATAATTACCACAAACAGGATCTGGAGTCGCTACAAGATTAGTTACACATGTAGGCGGTGTTGATGGTATTGCCTCTACAGTAATATCATCTAAATATAATGAACGATAAGTACCTCCTAAACCATGTCTGAAAGCGACGAATGTATCTGTTCCAGCTGGTATATTTACTACATATTGCGTGTAAACATTAGTTAATGCAATAGTACTTAATAACGTAAATGTCGAAGGGTCTGTCACATCTGACATTGTACCTACTTCAATTGTAAAACCTGAACTAGCACTAGACGTTCTGGCAAAGAAACGCGCCCTGTTTAATCCGTTACTTAAATCAGTTGTCTGAGGAGAAACTAACATATAGTCTCCTGTTGAATCACCACTATTATACAAATAAAAGTTTCTATTACCTGAATTTGGTGTTGTTGAAGAAATATAACCGTATCCTAATCCTCCTGCAGGCTCTAAATATGACCAACAATCAGGTGTATTATTATTTGCTGTTGATCCTGTACTGTAAGCATCGAAATTTTCAGAATAAGGAACAGTGAAAGCATTACATAATGTAGTAAAAGTAATTGGCCCTACCCATACACTATAATCTCCAGCTCCACAATTACCTCTTACATAAGCTTCGTAAGTAGTATTAGCCGTTAAAGTGTTATCTGTAACTGAAGTTCCAGTAGCTGGAAGACCACTTGATGTTGGCTCACCTGTCCCTGGAGCTTGAATTACATATTCATAATTTGACTGTACACCAGAAGGATCGCTCCATGTCAAACTTACCGATGTATTACTTAAATTTGAAAATTCAAAATCAGCTGGCTCAACACATGATGGAATTGCCTCTACTACGATATCATCTATATAAACCGAACGATATGTTCCTCCTAAACCATGTCTAAAAGCAAGGTGTAAATTTGTCCCTGTTGGTATATATACTGTATACTCCGTTTGTGTATTAGTCAACGTAATTGAAGTAATTAAACTAAAACTACTTGGGTTTGATGGATCAGTTAATGTTCCAACTTCTAAAAGATACCCTGAACTTCCACCTCTAGCAAAAAAGTGTGTTCTATTCAAGCCACTTGACAAAGCAGTTGTTTGAGGAGAAACTAACATATAATCTCCTGTAGTATCATTACCATTGTACATGTAATAACTTCTTGGCGCTGAATTTGAATACGTTGAAGAAACATAACCATATCCTACGCCTGTATCAACATTAAACCAACAATCTGGAGTTACAAGATTCGTTGATGAACCCGATGGATACGCATCAAAATTTTCAGTATAAGGAACTGTAAATGGATCACATAATGTTTTAAAACTTACCGGTCCTACCCACGAACTGTATTCAGTTCCACAATCTGCTCTTAAATATACTTCATAAAACGTATTTGAGGTTAACGTATTATCTGTTACAGAATAGTCAGAAACCAAAATTCCATTTGCAGTTGGTATTCCAGTTCCTTGTGCTTGAATAACATACTCAAAATCAAATTGACTCACGTTTGACATATCATCCCAGCCTAATTGAACACTTTGAGCAGCAATATTACTTACAACAATGTTACTTGGAGGTAAACATGAAGGTGCTTCTTCTATAGAAATATCATCAAGAGCCATATCACTATAACCTCCAGAACCTCTAATACCTCTAAAACGCACTTGAATTGTACCAGTATAAGCCGCTAAGTTTACTATTTTTAATGTCCATGGATCTGTTTCTGCAGCTTGTTGTTGACCTATAATAACATCTACATCATTTACCCAAGCAGTACCATTGTATACATCTACGTGTAATTCACCCATAGTATTTCCATACATATGGTAATAAAATTGCAATGCAGGGACTGTTAACGCAGATATATTAACCATAGGTGTATACAATTCCGCAACAGCACCTTGAACTCCGGTTGACGACTCTGTGTAAAAATAATTCACACCACTATGTGCTCCTGAAGGACCTGTTGTTGTTGTTGGAGTAGAACCATTCCCATCAACATCCCATCTAAAACTAGCTGTTGTTCCAGTTGGATTCGAAGTCCAACAGTCTGATATACTTGAATTTGTAGTTGTAGCAGCTGTTTCAACATCATATGTCCATGGCGCGTTTGATGTAACACAAGGTGTTAAAAAAGTTATTGGACCATGCCAAGTACTATAACCATCAGTACCGCAATTAGCACGTACGTAAACCTCATAATTTGTGTTTGGTTGAACAGTATTATCTGTCACAGTAGTACTACTTGAAACAGCAGTACCATTTGCAGTAGGAATACCAGTACCAACAGGCTGAATTACATATTCATAATCAGATTGTGTTCCAGAAGGATCGTTCCATGTTAAAGCAACCGAATTTGATAAAACAGTTTGTGCCACTAAGTTATTTGGCGCAACACAAGGAGGTGCAATTCCTTGTAAAATAACATTAGGCACAAAAGATACTGTAGAAAGAAGTGTACCTGTAGTTGGCGGAGTAGCAGGATCTGGATTTATACTATCACTTCTAAAGAATATAGAACGCGGTGAAGAAACCGCGGTATTGTAAAAATCATCCGACGAAGCATCATAACTTGACATATTTTCATCTACCGCAATTACTAAATTATCTGTTCCATTATAGGCAAACGGAGTTGTAAAAGTAATCGTTACCCACCCTGGACCATTTACAGGAATTCCTCCAGTATAAACAGCTGTTAAGCCTGCTAAAGGTTCCCAATCAGTGTTACTTGCAAAACTAGTCTTTGTAGTATGCCCAAGATAAACCGTAATATTTTGATTATCCGGAATGGTTGAACCAGCAGCACCACTAAAATACCACTGCAAACTAGTGATATTACCATTGGCATTAATTTCTGAAGCATAATAAATGCTCTGCGAATAAGTGTAACCGAAAAAAGGATCAAATGGTAAACTTTGGAGCTCATTTGTTCCATTTCCTATTGGCACTTGGGCAAAACCCAAACACGAAAATAGGAAAAATAGAAATAATGTAATTTTTTTCATTTAGTTAATGTTTGTTAGTTAATTTTTGCGAATTTAACAAAAAATATAAAAACAAAAAAATATAAACATATTTAACATAAAATAATGTTTACACATTAAAAGTGAATAAAAAAAACATAATTCAAATATTAAAAACAATTTATATAAATTAAATGTAAAATTTATATAAATTAAAAACCCGCTGTAAAAGCGGGTTTTTAATTTATATTACAACAATTTGTTATTCTTTAATTACTTTGATTGTTTTTATTGCATCTCCTATAGTAACATTTACCATATAAGTTCCTGCATTTAATTGTGACATGTCAATTTCAGTAGTTGTTGCATTAACCGAATTATCAATTACAACTTGACCTAACAAATTAATAACTTTAACATTCGAAATTGCGTTATCATATTCTATTTTAAAGTTATCCTTAACTGGGTTTGGATATGCTTTAAAAGTATTGTTAACAAAAGTTGAAGTGCTTAAATTCTCTATAACATTAACAGTAAAATCAAGCGTTATACCATATGATCCTGAATAACATGGATTTGGCGTATTTTGACCCGTCCAGGCTGTACCAATTCTCATTCTGTGATTACCTAAATTTGCCGTTGCAGGCATAGTAAATGACACATCTAATGTTGTTGGATTAACATTTGAAGGAGTAATTCCAGTTGACACCAATTCAGTACTATCAAAAGTATAGTCATCATTAAAGTCTATCCAAATATTTGCTGTATAAACATAACCTGTTGCAAAAGTAACTTGTAGTGTAGTTTGTGCGTTTTTTTGCAAATTCTCAGGTGTACCCGTAGCTGTATAGTCTGCATACATCACATCACCATTAGGAAAATTAGTTACTCCTAAAAGTACATTAGAAACTCCTTGCCCATCATTACTCGTTGGAACAGACGAACAATAACACCCGGTTGCTGCTGTTGTAAATGTGCCTTCAGAACAACCTGTTGCATCTCCATTTGCATTATAAGCAACAATAGTATAATAGAATGTTGAATTATACATTCCTATATGTGAATAAGTTGAAGTATATCCTAAATCAACCGCATTAAGTACATCATTAGCTCCAGTAGTAGTACCCATAGTTATTTTATAACCATCAGCACCAGAAACATGATCCCAATTAATTAAAGTAGAAAAATTCCCACAAGTAACATCTGGAGTTGCAACTAAATTAGTCACACACGTAGGTGGAGTTATTGGTATTGCTTCTACTATAATATCATCTAGATAAATAGAACGATATGTTCCACCTAAACCATGCCTAAAAACAAGAAATGTATCTGTACCTGTTGGTATACTTACTACATATTGCGTGTAAACATTTGTCAATCCAATTGAGCTTATTAAAGTAAATGTTGAAGGATCTGTTAGATCTGACATTGTACCCACTTCAACTGTATAACCTGGACTAGTACTTGACGTTCTGGCATAGAAACGTGTTCTATTTGAACCATTACTTAATCCTGTTGTTTGAGGAGAAACTAACATATAATCACCTGTTGAATCGCCACTGTTATACAAATAAAAGTTTCTGCTTCCAGAATTTGGAGTTGTAGAAGAAATAAAACCATAACCCACACCTCCAAATGGCTCTTGATACGACCAACAATCAGGTGTATTGTTATTTGCGGTTGATCCTGCACTATAAGCATCGAAATCTTCAGAATAAGGAACTGTAAAAGCATTACATAATGTGGTAAAAGTAATTGGTCCTACCCATACACTATAATCTCCAGCTCCACAATCAGCTCTTAAATAAGCTTCATAGGCTGTGTTAGCTGTTAAAGTATTATCCGTAACTGTAGTGCCAGAAACAGCAACACCGCTCGTTGTTGGCTCTCCTGTACCTGGTGCTTGAATTACATATTCGTAATTTGACTGCACACCAGAAGGATCACCCCATGTTAAAACTACTGATGAATTACCTAAACTTGAATACTCAAACGTTGATGGCTCAACACATGATGGTATTGCTTCAACCACGATATCATCTAAATAAACCGAACGGAGTGTTCCTCCTAAACCATGTCTAAAACCAAGATGCAAATCTGCACCAGTAGGAATATATACTGTATACTCTGTTAAAACACTAGTAAGTGTTATTGTACTAATTAATGTAAAAGTACTTGGATTTGATGGATCTGTTAAAGTTCCAACTTCTAAAAGATATCCTGAACTTCCACCTCTAGCAAAAAAGCGTGTTCTATTTAAGCCATTTGACAAAGCAGTTGTTTGTGGAGAAACCAATATATAATCTCCTGCAGTATCATTACTATTATACATGTAATAACTTCTTGGCGCTGAATTTGAATACGTTGATGAAACATAACCATAACCTACACCAGTATCAATATTAAACCAACAATCTGGAGTAACAAGATTCGTTGATGAACCTGAAGGATACGCATCAAAATTTTCAGTATAAGGAACTGTAAATGAATCACACAATGTTTTAAAACCAACTGGCCCAACCCAATCACTGTATTCCGTACCACAATCAGCCCTTACAAATATTTCGTATGAAGTATTAGATGTTAAAGTGTTATTTATTACAGTAAAATCAGAAACTAATGAACCATTTGTTGTCGGCATACCAATACCTTGCAATTGTACAACATATTCAAAATCAAATTGACTCACATTTGACATATCATCCCAATTTATTTGAACACCTTGAGCTGAAATATTACTAACGGTTATATTACCTGGAGGTAAACATGATGGAGCCTCTACTATAGCAATAGAATCGAGAGCCATATCTCCAAAACCTCCAGAACCTCTGATTGCTCTAAAACGAACTTGAATAGTTCCTGTGTAAGAAGCTAAGTTAACTACTTTTAAAGTCCAAGGATCACCGGCTGATGTCTGTTGTTGATCAGTAATAACGTCTACATCATTAACCCAAGCGGTACCATCATATACATCCACGTGTAATTCACCCATAGTATTTCCATACATATGGTAATAAAATTTTAATGCAGGTACTGTTAATGCAGATATATTAACCATAGGGGTATACAATTCCGCAACAGCTCCTTGAACTCCACTTGACGATTCTGTGTAAAAATAATTCGACCCACTGTGTGCTCCTGAAGGACCTGTAGAAGTTGTTGGAGTTGAACCACTTCCATCAACATCCCATCTAAAACCAGCAGTTGTTGCGGTTGGATTAGAAGTCCAACAATCTGATATACTTGAATTCGTTGTAGTTGCTGCTGTTTCAACATCATATGTCCATGGCGCGTTTGCTGTAACACAAGGCGTTAAAAATGTTATTGGACCATGCCAAGTACTATAGCCATCAACACCGCAATTTGCTCGTACATAAGCTTCATAGTTTGTATTGGGCTGAATTGTATTATCTGTCACAGTTGTACTTCCTAAAACTGGAGTTCCATTTGCAGTAGGAATACCAGCACCATTAGGCTGAATTACATATTCATAATCAGATTGCGTACCAGAAGGATCATTCCATGTCAACACAACCGTATTAGCCATAACATTTGAAGCTACTAAATTACTTGGCGTAACACATGGTGGTGCGATTCCTTCCAAAACAATATTAGGAACAAATGACGCTAAACCACTTGCTGTTGGAGGAGCCGCAGGATCAGGATTATTGGGATCACTAAAATAGTATATCGATCGTGCGGAAGCAACTGCTGTGTTATAAAAATCATCAGTAGAAGCATCATAACTTGGCATATTTTCATCAACAGCAACTAATAAGTTATCGGTTCCGTTATATGCAAACGGCGTTGTAAAAGTAATGGTTACCCACCCTGGACCATTTACAGGAATACCCCCAGTGTAGACAGCCGTTAACCCTGTTAAAGGTTCCCAATCTGTATTACCAGAGAAACTTGTTTTTGTAGTATGCCCAAGATAAACCGTGATGTTTTGGTTATCCGGCATTGTTGAGCCGGCAGCCCCACTAAAATACCACTTTAAACTAGTGATATTTCCAGCTGCATTTATCTCAGTTGCATAGTAAATACTCTGGGTATAACTATAGCCAAAATAGGGATCAAATGGCATTCGCTGCAATTCATCTGTCCCATTTCCTATCGGTACTTGAGCAAAGCTCAAACACGAAAAAAGAAAAACAAAAAATAATGTAATTTTTTTCATTCACTTAATATTTGTTAGTTATTTTTTATCGAATTTAACAAAAAAATAATAATTACAAAATATATAATCATTTTTAACAATAAATAAAAAATACTCAATTAATTATGTATAAAAAAACACAATAACTATATTATATATTTTTTTAATAAATTATAATTAAATAAGAATATATAAAAAAACCCGCTAAAAAAGCGGGTTTTTGTAAGTTTTTATAACATAAAGTTATTCTTTAATAACCTTAATAATCTTCATTTCACTCCCTCTCCTTATATTCACCATATAAGTCCCCGAAGTTAATTTTGACATATCAATTTGAGTTGTGGCAGCATTTACATTATTCTCAATAACCAATTGACCTAACAAATTAAATACTTGAACACTTGAAATTTCACTATCATGCTCCAAATTCAAAACATCCTTAACAGGGTTTGGATAGACTTTAAAAGCATTATTTACAAATACATTCGTACTTAACGAACTCTCTTCAATATTAATATCATCAATATATAAATTTCTATAATTACCTCCCAAACCATGTCTAAACACAACATAATTATCCGTACCCGATGGTATATTCACCAGATATTGTGTAAAAACATCCGTTAAGGTAAACGTACTAAGCAATGTAAAAGTAGAAGGATTAGTAACATCTGTCATGGTACCCACTTGTAAATCATATCCTGAAACCGAAGATTTTGCATAAAAATTTACTCTATTCAATCCATTCGACAACCCAATTGTTGAAGGCGATACCAACATATAATCTGAAGTTGTATCATTTGAATTACTTAACACAAAGGTTTTGGTACCAGAATTTGCATAAGTAGAAGTTATATAACCAGAACCTACACCTCCATCAATAAACGCCCAACAATCAGCATTATTAATATTACTAGCTGAACCTGCTGCATAAGTATCGAAATTCTCTGAATATGGAATTACAAATGGGTTACATTGAGTTGTAAAATATACTGGTCCAGTCCAGATACTAAAACCGTCAGTTCCACCACAATTTGCTCTAACCCAAACTTCATATTGTGTATTTGACAACAAAGTAGTATCCGTTACCGATATATCATCTACTACATCAATACCTGCCGCTGTTGGCATCCCAATTCCTACATTTTGAATTACATATTGAAAATCAAACTGACTTGATGAAGTCATATCATCCCAACTAATAGTAGCTTGTGTATTAGCAACATCATAAACCACTATATTATTAGGTGGTAAACAAGAAGGAGTTTCAATTAAAGAAATATCATCTAAAGAAATATCACCAAACTGACCAGCTCCTTTAATAGCTCTGAAACGAATTTGAACATTCCCAGTATAATTAACCAAGCTAATAATCTTTAACCCCCAAGGATCTGTTTGATTTGCTTGTTGTTGTCCAATGATTACTTCTACATCGTTTACCCAAGTTGTTCCATTAAAAACATCAACATGTAATTCACCTGTTTCTGCACCATACATATGGTAATAAAATTGTAATGAAGGAGCTGTTAATGTAGTTATATTTACAATTGGTGAATACAACTCCGCAACATCACCTGTTGATCCACTTGTAGCTTCTACATAAAAATATCTATCACCAGCATAAGCATCCAATGGCCCTGTATCACTTGTAGGTGTAGACCCATTATCATCAATGTTCCATCTAAAAACACTTACAGAACCTGTAGGGTTTGACGACCAACAATCCACAATTGTTGAATTTACAGTACCTGATTGTGTTTCAACACCATACAACCATGGTGCTGCTTGCGCAGTACATGCAGTTGTAAAAGTAGACACTACATTCCAATAACTTAAATCCCCTGAACCACAATCTGCTTGTACATAAAAATCATATGCTGTTGATGGAGAAAGTGGCGTAACCGACCCTAAAATATATGGATTTGAATTTGCCGCAACTACTGTCCCTGTTCCTGGCGTAAAACCAGAAGGTCCGTACTCAATATTCCAATTTGTTGCAGAACCTACTTCTGTCCAAGACAATCCAACTTGAGTATCCCCAACATAGTCCATCATTACATCTACTACAGGTAAACACGTAGGTAATTCCACAAAACTTATATCATCAATAGCCATATCTGATAAAGTACTAACTCCTCTTAAACTTCTAAAGCGTACTTGTATAACACCTGTATAAGCAGACAAATCAACTATTCTTAAACGCCATGGATCAGCTCCAACTGCTTGTTGCTGCCCCACGATTACATCTACATCATTCGTCCATGTAGTCCCATTAAAAACATCAATATGCAACTCTCCCATTGAAGACCCAAACATATGATAATAAAACTGAACTGACGGACTTGTTAAACCTGAAACATCAATACTTGGAGAATACAACTCAGCTACATCATTAACCACCCCACTATTGCCTTCTGTATAAAAATATCTAGCACCACTATTTGGTCCAGCAGGACCAGTACTCGTCGATGGAGTTGTAGCATTAGTATTTACATTCCAACGATATAGCAAAGTTGTATTTGCAGGATTTGTTGTCCAACAATCTTCAATTTCAGCAGATGTAGTCGGTAATGCATTTTCTACATTATATGTCCAAGGCGCCATATAAACACTGCAAAGCGTTTTAAAATAAAATGGCCCCGCCCATTCACTAAATTCAGTTCCACAATTGGTACGCACCCATACTTCATACATCGTATTCGGAACAAGTGGAGTTACTAAACCTGCAGTAACTGTTTCACTGGAAACTGACACACCTGTTCCAATTGGCAAACCAGTTCCTAAAGCCTGTACAATATATTCATAATTACTCTGCGTTCCTGAAGGATAATTCCAACTTAAATCCACTGTCGTAGCCGTCACATTTGTACTGGCTAAATTCACAGGTTCAGCACATGTAGGCATTTCTATAACACTAACATCGTCAATAGCAATATCATCATAATCACCTACTGAACCTAAAATAGTAAATCTAACTTTTATATTTCCAGTAATAGTTAAACTAGTCAAATCTACAATTCTTTTTTTCCAACCAGATGTATTAGTATTATAAGAAGCAACTACATTCCATATTGCTCCATCCCAAACCTCAACCTGAAGTGTAGCATTTCCTCCTGTTCCACCATCACTTATTTCATAAAAAACCAATTGAGGTACTGTTAAAGCTGATACATTAATCGGAGGTGAAGTTAAAGCTACATCATTTGTTGCTGGACCTGAATCATCTACCCATGCAAAATAACCACCAGAAGGAGTTGACCCAACAATATTTCCGTTATCGCCAATGAAATTTACACCTGCAGTATTACTAAATTGCCAAGGTTCACTCCCACTCATCGTCCAACAATACGGTATAAAACCACCATTTTCGAATCCTTCAACAAAAGGAGCATTATACACTCCACATGCTGTAAATGTAGACTCAGGACAAGGCCCCACAGCATCACCACTTGCATTATAAGGCACTACCGTTACATAATAAGTAGCACCTCCTATTAGCGACCCTAAATCATATAAGGTTACATTTCCTACATCAAACATATTCAACACATCAGTTCCTCCTGATGTAGTTCCCACATTAAGTTTATACCCATCTACAATACCCGAAGCACTCGGCCATGTTATAATAGGAGAATCAACACCAACCGCTCCATTTGCGGGTACAGCCAAAGCTACACAAGCTGGTGAATTTGTTGCGACTTGAGTAACTGATACATTATCGATATAAAAATCCCAGTTTCCAGAAGTCCACGCAAACTGAAATCTAAATTTAAAATCTGACCCAACAGGAGGCATATTCGCAGCTGGGATGATATGCGTGAAATTAGTACATAAATTTGAAACTACATGATTTGAATCATCAATAGTATAAAACAAATTCCATGTATTTCCATTATCAGTTGAATATTGTAATTGCACAAACCCCCATCCAGGATTAGTAGCATTCTGTGAATTATAATTCACAATTTTATAATCAAAACTAAAGGTCAAATCAGTAGCGTTAACCATACCTGCTTGATTAGGAGAAGTAAGCGTGCCACTTGGACTTGAAGTAAACAAATTATCACGTATTGATTTACCAGCACATGCACCTAAGGAAGAAATTGTTTTACCTCCGTACTGCGTCCAACCAGATGGTAAAACGATTCCTGCATCAAAGTTTTCCACAACATTAACTTGGGCTTTTAATTGCCAACTCAGAATGAGAGCAAAAAAGAAAAGAATAAATTTTCTCATTTTAATTTTTTAAATTTTTAATAAATTAACAGTATAAATATAGATTCGTTTTTTTTATTAAAAATACATTAAAACAAAAAAACCCGCTCAAAAAGCGGGTTTTAATGATTTTATAACAACAAATACTTATTGTTTTACAACTTTAACAGTTTTAACAATATCGCCAATAGTTACATTTACCAAGTAAGTACCTGCATTCAATTGTGACATATCAATTTGTGTTGTTGTTGCATTAATATCGCTATTAATTACAACTTGACCTAATAAGCTGATAACTTTTACATTTGTTATTTCTGAGTTATACTCTAATTTTAAGATATCTCGAACTGGGTTTGGATATACTTTAAAAGTATCATTAACGAAAGTAGAAGTACTTAAATTATCAACTACATTAACTGTAAAATCAAGTGTTATACCATAAGAACCTGAATAACATGGATTCGGAGTATTTTGACCTGTCCAAGCTGTACCAATTCTCATTCTGTGATTTCCAAAATTTGTTGTAGCCGGCATTGTAAATGACACATCCAAAGTAGTTGGATTTGTACTTAAAGAAGTTCCTGAAGAAACCAATTCAGAACTATCAAAATTGTAGTCATCATTAAAGTCAATCCAAATGTTTGCTGTATATACAAATCCCGTTGCAAAAGTTACTTGAAGGTTTGTCGTAGTATTTATCATTAAATTCTCAGGTGTACCAGTAGTAGTATAATCTGCATACATTACATCACCATTAGGATAATTAGTTGCTCCTATAAGTACATTAGACACTCCTAGACCATCATTAGATGTTGGAACTGATGTACAATAACAACCATTAGTAGCCGTTGTAAATGTCATTTCAGCACAACCAGTTGCATCTCCATTAGCATTGAAAGGCACTACAGTGTAATAATAAGTTGTGTTGTATGAACCTGAAAAACTATAATTTGTCACAAAACCTAAATCTAAGGCATTATAAACATCAGTTCCTCCAGGAGTAGTTCCTACATTTAATTTGTATCCATCTGCTCCTGTAACGTGATCCCAAGCTAAAGATGTTGCAAAGTTTCCACAAGCTGCATCAGGAGTTGCTGTAATAGCTGTCAAACAAGTTGGAGATGTAGTTGGTATAGCTTCCACAATAATATCATCTAAATAAATTGTTCTGAATGTTCCACCTAATCCATGTCTAAATACTAAATATTGATTAGTTCCTGCTGGAATATTTACCACATATTGAGTATGTACATTTGTTAAAGCAACTGTAGAAATTAACGTAAAAGTAGTTGGATCTGTTTTATCAGTCATAGTCCCTACTTGTACTTCGTATCCACTAGTACCTGATCTAGCAAAGAAACGTGTTCTATTTAAACCACTTGACAATGAAATTGTATTTGGCGAAATTAACATATAATCTCCACTAGCATCAGACGAGTTATTCATGTAGTAACTTCTAGGTGCTGAATAAGCAAAAGAAGAACTAATATAACAAGAACCAGCACCACCATCATAATTTGTCCAACAATCCGGCACGTTAGGATTTGTAGTACCTCCTGCTATATAAGCATCAAAGTTCTCAAAATAAGGAACTGTAAATGCATCACATTCCGTTTTGAAGTATACTGGTCCTGTCCAAGTACTAAAATCAGCTCCACAATCTGCACGAACCCACACCTCATAATCAGTATTTGGTGTTAAAGTATTATCCGTAACAGAATTAGCACCAAACACATCGATACCTGCAGCTGTTGGCTCACCAGTACCACTTGCTTGAATTACATATTGAAAATCAAATTGACTCACAGCTGACATATCATCCCAAGAAACATCCGCTTGTGTATTCGTAACATTACTTACTACTACATTCGTAGTAGGTAAACAAGATGGCGCTTCAATAATTGAAATATCGTCTAACGAAATATCACCAAGAGTACCTGCCTTAATCCCTCTAAAACGAACTTGAATGACACCCGTAAAAGCATCTAAACTTAAAACCTGTAAAGCCCAAGGATCACTTTGCGCAGTTTGTTGCTGCCCTGAAATTATATAAAAATCATTCACCCAAGATGTTCCATTAAAAATATCAACATGAAGCTCTCCTATTGAAGATCCATACATATGATAGTAAAATTGTAATGTAGGTACAGTTAAAGGCGTAATATTTACTAATGGTGAATATAATTCTGCCACATCCCCTATTTGTCCAGAAGTTGTCTCAAGATAAAAATATTTTGCACCACTATTTGCCCCTGCTGGACCCGTACTTGATGATGGCGTAGAACCATTACCATCAATATCCCATCTTAATAAACTTGAAGTTGAAGAAGGATTCGAAGACCAACAATCTGACATAGATGAAGCAGTATTAGCAATTGCTGTTTCTACATCATACACATAAGGTGCATTAGATGGCGAACAAAATGTTTTAAAACTTATTGGACCGGTTAACAAACTTAGATCACCTGCGCCACAATCCGTTTGTACATAAAATTCATAAGAAGTATCTGGTGTTAAAGGATTAACTGAACCTAATACATATGGATTAGAACCTGCTGCAACTACAGTCCCCGTGCCTGGCGTAAACCCAACAGGACCGTATTCAATATTCCATGATGTTGCTGGGCCAGAATAAGTCCAAGCCAAACCAACTGTCGTATCTGTAACAATATCCACTAACACATTTGTCACTGGAAAACATGTAGGTGCCTCTTTGATAGAAATATCATCAATTGCCATATCTGAATTACTACCATTTCCTTTTAGTGCTCTAAAACGAACTTGTATTGTTCCTGTATAAGTTGATAAATCAACAATTCGTAACGCCCATGGGTCTGCTTCTGCAGTTTGTTGTTGCCCAATAATTACATCAACATCATTTGTCCATGAGGTACCATTGTAAACATCAACATGTAATTCTCCCATATTACTACCAAACATGTGATAATAAAACTGTAATGATGGAGTATTCAAGTTAGACACATCAACCGATGCAGAATACAATTCTGCAACATCACCAGTAGCTCCATTTGATCCTTCTGTATAGAAGTAGTTAGTTCCACTATTAGCCCCTGAAGGTCCTGTTCCTGAAGTAGGAGTTGAACCTGCTGCATCAACATTCCATCTGAATAAAGAAGTAGTTATTGCCGGATTAGTAGACCAACAATCTTCTATTGTTGCTGATGTGTTAGCAACTGCCGTTTCAACATCATAAGTCCATGGCGCAGTGAAAGCACTACAAAGTGTCTTTGCACTAACTGGACCTGTAATAAAACTCAAATCTCCAGCACCACAATCCGTTTGAACATAAAACTCATAAACCGTATTAGGCGACAAGGGAGTAACCAAGCCAACAACAAATGGATTTGTTGTTGCAGACACAACAGTACCAGTACCAGGTACAAAACCAACCGGACCATATTCAATATTCCAAGCTGTTGCAGGCCCCGTATATGTCCAAGACAAACCAACAGTTGCATCTGTAACAGTATTAACTAACACATTTGTCACTGGGAAACATGTAGGCGCTTCAGAGATAAAAATATCATCTAATGCCATATCACAAAGACCGCCATTTGCTCTAACTCCTCTAAAACGCACTTGAATTGTTCCTGTATAGGTTGACAAATCAACTATTCGTAATAACCATGGATCTGATTCTGCAGTTTGCTGCTGTCCGATAATTAAATCTACATCATTTACCCATGTTGTACCATTATAAACATCAACATGCAGTTCACCCATATTAGCACCATACATATGGTAGTAAAATTGTAAAGATGGCATATTTAAATTAGTCACATCAACTAAAGGTGAATACAATTCTGCATCATCACCTGTAGTTCCACTAGTCCCTTCGGTATAAAAATATTTTGTTCCACTTTTTGCTCCTGAAGGCCCTGTTCCTGCAGAAGGTGTCGATCCTAAAGCATCAACATTCCATCTAAACGCAGAAGTTGTTACTGCCGGATCTGTAGTCCAACAATCTTCTATTGTTGCATTTGTTGTAGCTGCTGCTGTTTCAACATTGTATGTCCAAGGCGCAGTATAAAAAGCAGGACAAAGCGTCAAAAATGAAACTGGACCAGACCAAGTACTATATCCAGAAGTTCCACAATTTGCACGAACATAAACCTCATAACTTGTATTAGGCTGTAGTGTATTATCTGTGACTGTATTACCTACAACCGCAGTACCAGTAGTCGTAGGCGCTCCTGTTCCAACTGGTTGAATTACATATTCAAAATCAAATTGACTCACACTTGACATATTATCCCAATCCAATTGTACACTCTGAGTCGAAATATTACTAACCGCAACATTAGTTGGTGCTATACACGCAGGTGTAATTCCTTGTAAGATAACATTTGGCACAAAAGAAACCGTAGCAAGAGTAGATCCTGTAACCGGAGGATTTGCAGGGTCTGGATTTACACTATCACTTCTAAAGAATATAGAACGCGGTGAAGAAACCGCGGTATTGTAAAAATCATCTGACGAAGCATCATAATTAGCCATGTTTTCATCTACCGCAATTACTAAATTATCCGTTCCATTATAGGCAAACGGCGTTGTAAAAGTAATTGTTACCCAACCTGGGCCATTTACTGGAATACCTCCAGTATAAACAGCTGTTAAGCCTGCTAAAGGCTCCCAATCAGTAGTACTTGCAAAACTAGTCTTTGTAGTATGCCCAAGATAAACCGTAATATTTTGATTATCTGGCATAGTTGAACCAGCAGCTCCACTAAAATACCACTGTAAACTAGTGATATTTCCATTGGCATTAATTTCTGAAGCATAATAAATGCTCTGTGAATAGGTGTACCCGAAAAAAGGGTCAAATGGTAGACTTTGCAACTCATCTACACCATTTCCAACTGGTGCTTGAGCAAAACCTAAACTTGCTATAAAAAAAGCAAGAAGAAAAGTAATTTTTTTCATCATCAAGTTATTTAATTGTTAAATCAATAAGTTATTAACACATTAAATTTAATGCTTTATTTGTTCTCCTTAAAATATTAAAATAAAAAAACCCGCCTCTTTAGCGGGTTTACAAAACTATTTCACAATAAAGTTTTATTTCTTTACAAACTTAACAGTTTTAACACTATTTCCAATTGTAACATTTACCAAATATGCCCCCGTTTCAAGTTCAGAAATATCAAATTGCGTAGAAGCTGCATTAATATTTTCATCAATAACAACTTGTCCTAGTAAATTAAACACCTTAATATTTTTGATTTCTGTATTATATTCTAGGTTTAAAATATCCTCAACAGGATTTGGATATATTTTAAAAGAATCATTAATAAACGTTGAAGTACTCAAATTTTGATTGTTCACTATTGCAATATCATCAATAGCAATATCCGATCTAGTCCCATTTTTAGAAGCTCTAAAACGTATTTTAACAACACCCGTATAACCTACTAAACTAATTTGACGCAACAACCATGGATCAGTTTTTGCAGATTGTGTTACTCCTGTTATAACATCTAGATTAACCCAAGTAGAGTTTATATCATCAAAAATATCCACATACAAATTACCCATTTGATTAACCATATCGCTATATTTATGATACCAAAACTCAATTGATGGATCAGTTAAACCTGTTATATCAACTTCTGGCATAAACAATTCCGCTTCTTGTGAACTTGCCCCATAAGATGATTCTGCATAGAAAAATTTAGCTCCACCATGTGGGACTGCAGGTCCTGTTGATGACGCCGCTACAGAATAAGCAACATTCCAAACAAATGTAGAGTTGAACACTGGTGCAGCTGACCAACAGTTTACAATCTCTGCTGCAACAAATGCACTTTCAACATCATAACTGTATGGTGCAACAGCTAAAACACAATCCGTTCTAAAATAAACTGGACCTACCCAAGAGCTATATCCATCAGTTGCACAATCTCCACGTACCCACGCTTCATACAATGTATCTGGTGTTAATGGCGTTACTATTCCTGCTGTCACAGTTGTTGTACTTATTGCAGTGCCTGAAACAGTTGGAACTCCTAATCCTTGTTGTTGTACAATATATTCAAAATCAAATTGCCCCCCTGTTGGGTCGTTCCAACTTAAATCAACTGTAGTAGTTGTTAAACCAGTCACCACAAAATTATCAGGTTCAACACAACTTGGCGTTTCTTCTATTGCAACATCATCAATAGCAATATCATCATATGAAGAAGTAGAACCTAACACTGTAAATCTAACTTGTATATTACCTGTAATAGTCAACGAACTCAAATCAATAACACGCTTATACCAACCAACCGTATTAGTATTATAGGTTGCCATTGTATTCCAATTCGCTCCATCAAAAACTTCTACATTTAAAGTCGCATTAGCAACTCCTTGGTTATCGCTTATTTCGTAAAATACCAAACGTGGAACCGCTAAAGAAGAAACATTAATAAAAGGAGATGTTAAGGATACATTATTGGTTGGAAAGCCTGAATCATCCACCCAAGCAAAATATCCCCCTGAAGGGGTTGACCCAATAATTGACCCCTGAAAACCTACCTGAGTTCCTGTTGGAGAGCTATTATACTTCCATAATCCAACTCCAGTTAACAACCAACAATTAGGAATAAGACCAGTATTTTCAAAAGTCTCAAGATAAGGCGCTGTATAAACACCGCATGTTGAAAAACTAGACTCTGTACAAGTTGCAGCATTACCCGCTACGTTATAAGGCACAACAGTCACGTAATAGGTAGCTCCTGGAACAAGTGTTCCCAAATCATAAGTTAATACATTTCCTACATCAAATAAATTTAAAATATCAGTACCTCCACTAGTCGATCCAACATTCAATTTATAACCATCAGCTAAACCAGTTGCTGCTGGCCATGAAATAACAGAATTTAAAACTGAAGTAGCGGCATCCGCTGGTGTTGTTAAAGCCACACAGTTGGGCACGACAGATGGAACTTGCTGAATATAAATATTATCAAAATAAATATCCCAATTACCAGTAGTATAATTATTCCAAAACCTAAATTTAAAGTCAGAACCTGCAGGAACTGAAGTTCCTGGAATTGTTTGTGTAATGGTTACACATTGGTTAGATACCACATGAGTATTATCATCAATAGTGTAAAAAGTTACCCAAGTGGTTCCATTATCAGTTGAATATTGTATTTGTGAAGTTCCAAAACCTAATGCAGTTGCGTTTGTTGAATTGTAATCTTCAATCTTATAGTCAAACTTAAATGTTACATCTGTTCCGTTTGAACTTCCTGAAAAATTAGCAGAAACAAGCTCATTTGTAGTTACAGTACTCTTTAAATTAAATCGTAATGAATACCCATCACAAGCGTCTGCAGAAGATATATAACTCGAACCAGACGTTCTAAACCAACCTGTAGGAGTGGATAGTGATGTAAACTTTTGATCGACTTCAATTTGAGCTGAGAGCATCCAACTCAAAAGAAATGCAATAAATAAATAAGTAATTTTTTTCATGATAATTTTTTAACGTTTTAACTTTTTAACACTATAAATGTAAACCTAATTATTTTAACTAAAAAACATTTATATAACAATTAGTTTAACGTTGTTTTTTTAAATTAAAAATTAAACAATTTTTATACCAATAAATAGTTATCAATTTCTGTGTTTAATTTAAAAAGAAAACCCGCTATTACTAGCGGGTTTAAAAATATAAATCTATACTTAACAACTATTGTTTTACAACTTTAACTGTCTTAATACTATCTCCTATGGTAACATTCACCATATAAGTACCTGCATTTAAGTGTGACATGTTAACTTGCGTATTCGTTGAATTCATATTGACATCTATTACAATTTGCCCTAGCATATTTGCAACTTTAACATTAGTTATTTCAGTATTATATTCCAATTTCAAAATGTTTGTTACTGGATTTGGATATACTTTAAAACTGCTATTCATGAATGTAGCAGTACTCAAATTTTCAATAATATTAACTGTAAAATCAAGTGTAACTCCCCAAGTACCAGAATAACATGGATTTGGCGGAACTTGACCTGAGTCAGCCGTCCCAATTCGCATTCTATGATTCCCAAGTGCTGCATCAGCTGGCATAGTAAATGATACATCTAATGTTGTTGGATTTGTACTCAAAGAAGTTCCGGAAGAAACTAATTCAGAACTATCAAAATTATAGTCATCATTAAAATCAATCCAGACATTTGTACCATATGTAAACCCTGTTTCGAAAGTAACTTGTAAGTTTGCTAAAGCATCTCTTTCTAAATCCTGAGGTGTGCCAGTAGTTGTATAATCTGCATATGCCACTACACCGTTTGGATAGTTTGTTGTACCAATAAGAACATTAGTAACTCCATTATTATCTATACTTGTTGGCACAGATGTACAATAACAGCCATTTGCATTTGTTGTAAATGTAGCTTCTGTACAACCTGCCGCATTTCCATTAGCATTATACGGAGTAATTGTAAAATAATATGTTGTATTTAAAGTTCCGATATAATCATAACTAAGTGCTACGCCTAAATCAACGTTATCCAAAACATCGTTACCACCTGAAGTTGTACCCAATGTGATAAGATATCCATCTGCGCCTGAAACAGCATCCCAAGTAAGCGTAGATGTAAAGTTACCACACGTAGCATCTGGTGTACCCACAACATTAGCTGCACAAGTAGGAGGTGTCGTAGGGGTTAATCTGATTTCAAAATTATCAACAAAAAAGTCGGTATCATCTGATCCATCCGTAGGACCCGATATTACCCTAAACGCAAAACGAACAATTGACCCAGCATAAGCATCCAAATCAATGATATTTGTACTACCTGATGCAAGTGGTGGATTAGTGTTATCGTAAGTATACAACACTGTCCAATTAGTGAACCCTGTAGACACCAAAACCTCCACTCTATCTCCTGCATCCCATGGCGTAGTAGGTGCATAAGTTTGATTCCACTGCGTTAATGCCGCATCAAATTTCATTTCATAACCCGTTGCCGGAATATTATACAATGGTGTCATCATCCATTCATTTGAAGAAAGATTGTAAAAGTTAACTTTAATCGCTCCAGTAGTCCCATTATTTGAAAATCCATCAGCAAACCAACTTCCTGCTCCAAAAGCCGCAGGCCCAGCAACCAAATCGCCATTATCTCCTTTTTCCCAACAATCAGGAACAAAAATTGAAAAATCTTCCACAGAAGGCACCGAATAAACCGCACAAGTTGTTGCAAAATTCACTGGTCCTACCCATGAACTATACGTTCCATTGCCACAGTCAGCTCTTATCCAAGCTTCGTAAGCAGTAACTGGTGTTAAAGTATTATCAACAACAGAAGTCGCGTTACTTATAGGTATACCTGCAGCTGAAGGAGTACCAGTCCCTTGCGGTTGAATAACATATTCAAAATCAAATTGACTTACCGCCGACATATCAGCCCAGCTCAATTCAACCGAAATATCTGTTATGTTATTCGCCGCAAAAGACGTTGGAGGTAAACATGAAGGTGCTTCAACAAATGCTATATTGTCTAATGAAATATCACCTGTTAAACCATTTCCTCTCACAGCTCTAAATCTTACTTGAATGATTCCTGAATAGGACGCTAAACTAATAACCTTTAATATCCATGGATCAGAAGTAGCTAACTGCTGTTGTCCTGTAATTATATCAACATCATTTACCCAAGCTGTTCCATCAAAAACATCCACATGCAAATCTCCCATAGTTACTCCAAACATATGATAATAAAATTGTAGTGAAGGAGCAGTTAATGCAGAAATGTTAACTAAAGGAGTGTATAACTCAGCAACATCACCTTGAACTCCAGATGATGCCTCAGTATAAAAATACTTTGTACCGCTGTAAGCCCCTGAAGGACCTGTTCCGCCACTTGGAGTTGATCCATTATCATCCAAATCCCATCTGTAAGCGTTATTTATACTTGAAGGATTTGAAGACCAACAATCCCCTATTGAAGAATTTGTTGTTGCCGAGCCTGTCTCGACATCATAAGTCCATGGTGCAGAAACTGGTGCGCAAAGTGTACTAAAACTTATTGGTCCAGTTAACAAACTTAAATCCCCGGCTCCACAATTTGCTTGTACATAAAATTCATAGGTCGTATTGGGTGTTAATGGAGTAACAGACCCCAAAAGATATGGATTAACTCCAGCTGCCACTACAGTACCTGTACCAGGTGTAAAGCCTACAGGACCATATTCAATATTCCAAGTATTGGTTGCCGTTCCATCAGTCCATCCTATTTGTACTGTTGTATCGGTAACAAAATCAACTGTTACATCTGTAACTGGAAAACATGTAGGCGCTTCAACAAATGAAATATCATCCAAAGACATATCTGAATTTCCTCCATTCCCTCTTATACCACGAAAGCGAACTTGAATTGTTCCATTATATGCAGACAAATCAACAATACGTAATGCCCAAATATCAGCTTCGGCAGTTTGCTGCTGCCCTATTATTACATCTACATCATTTATCCAAGTAGTGCCATCAAAAACATCAACGTGTAAATCACCCATGTTATTACCAAACATATGGTAATAAAATTGTAATGACGGAGTTGTTAAACCAGACACATCTACTAAAGGCGAATACAATTCTGCTACAGCACCAGTTGCTCCACTTGAACCTTCTGTATAAAAATAATTAGTTCCACTATTAGCCCCCGAAGGTCCTGTTCCTGTTGTAGGAGTTGACCCTGACGCATCAACATTCCATCTAAACAATGCTGTCGTAACTGTAGGAATAGTTGACCAACAATCTTCAATTGATGCATTTGTAGTCGCTACAGCCGTTTCAACATCATAAGTCCAAGGCGCAGTATATACACTACAAAGCGTTTTAAAATAAATAGGCCCTACCCAATCACTATATTCTGTTCCACAATCTGCACGTATCCAAGCTTCATACAAAGTATTTGGCATTAATGGTGTTAGAGCACCAGCGGTTACGGTTTCTTGATCTATTGGTGTACCACTTACTGTTGGCACTCCTGTACCTTGTGCTTGAACTGTATATTCAAAATCAAATTGTTGTCCTGTTGGATCGGTCCAACTTAAATCAATAGTTGTAGCTGTAATGTTTGAACCTGCAAAACTAGATGGTTCAACACAGTTTGGCGTTTCTTGAACACTTACATCATCAATAGCAATATCATCATAGAATTGAGATGGTGAACCCAAAATGATAAATCTAACTTGGATAAAATTCCCAGTAAATGTTAAGGAGTTTAAACTAATTATCTTTTTCTCCCATCCGATTGTATTAGTGTTGTATGTAGCCATTAAATTCCACGCTGCACCATCCCAAACTTCAACATTTAATGTTGCATTTTCATTTGATCCCTCATTATCACTAATTTCATAAAAAACAATTCTAGGAGTTGTTAAAGCAGAAATATCAATGGGAGGACTCGTTAAAGTAACATCATTGGGTGGTGTTCCCGAATCATCAACCCAAGCAAAATAATTTCCAGAAGGTGTAAAACCAGTCATATTACCATTATTTCCAATATGATTTATCCCTGGCGTATTTGAAAACTGCCAATTTTCACCTCCACTCATAGTCCAACAATTTGGGATTGAACCAGAATTTTCAAATCCTTCAGAAAAAGGAGCTACAAGAGCCCCACATGATGTAAAAGTCGATTCTGTACATCCCGTTGCATCGCCTAATGCGTTATAAGGCACTACAGTAACATAATAGGTAGTACCGCTACCTAAAGACACCATATCATATGTATTAACATTCCCTACATCAACCATATTCAAAACATCAGTACCGCCAGTAGTCGTTCCAATACTCAACTTATAACCTGTTGGTATACCCGAAGCTATTGGCCATGCAATAACAGTATTAGTTATCCCTGTTGCACCATTAGCTGGAACAGACAAGGCTGTACAGCTTGGCGGATTAGTAGAAACCTGATTAACAGTGATATTATCTATATAAATATCCCAATCACCTGAAGCCCAAGTGTGCGAGAATCTAAATTTAAAATCAGAACCCGCGGGTAAACTCGCCAATGGAATAATTTGAGTAACAGTAGTACAAACATTAGATACCACATGATTTGTATCATCTATAGTATGAAAAGTAGTCCACGTAGTACCATCATCTAATGAATATTGTAATTGTGTTGACCCCCAACCTGCAGGAGCTGCGGTTGAAGAATTCCAGTTTTCAATTTTATAATCAAAACTGAAAGTTAAATCTGTTGCATTTGAAGCTGCAACTTGATTGGGAGAGGTTAATGTACCTGTGGTACTCGAACCGTAAAGATTGTCCCTAATTGAATTTCCAAAACAAGCATCTGCTGCTGCAATTGTTGTTCCTCCTGCCTGCGTCCATCCCATAGGCAGGCTGGTCCCGGAATCGAAATTCTCTACAACACTTATTTGTGCTCCTACATGCCAACTAGCAACAAGAAAAAACACAAATAAAAATTTAGTAATTTTCTTCATAATTTAATTATTAATTAGTTAATATTTTACTAATTTATTAAATTATTTACAGAACCACTAATCGACAACAAAATTATTTGATTCTAAATCAGAGAATTAACACAAAAAAGCTCTACCTGTGAGGATAGAGCTTTTAAAAAATATTTAGATTCAATTCTTAATTTATACTTGGCACCATTACCATTTCGTCAGTATCAGCTAAATAATCAACTCCTTCAAATCCGAAACCAAAAAGATTTAAAAAATCTTGCTTGTAGCCTGCAAGATCACCTAATTCTACCAATGATTCTGTTGTAGACTCACCCCACAATTTAGCAATCTGACTTTGTACATCTTCGCGCATTTCCCAATCATCAATACGAATTCTTCCCTTGTCATCTGTAGGTATAGCATTTCCCGTATAAAGTCTGTCTGCATATAATCGTTGAATTTGTTCAATACAACCTTCATGTATACCTTCAGCCTTCATTATTTTATATAGTAATGAAATGTATAATGGAATTACTGGAATTGCAGAACTTGCTTGTGTTACCAATGCTTTATTTACAGACACATATCCTTTACCATTAATATCTTTTAACTTTTCTGTAATTTCAAAAGCAGTTGCCTCTAAATGATCTTTAGCTCTTCCTATTGTACCTTTTCTATAAACAGCCTCTGTTACTTCTGGCCCGATATACGAATACGCAATTGTAGTAGCCCCATCTGCTAAAACTCCTGCTGCCTTCATTGCATCCATCCACATCGACCAATCTTCACCTCCCATTACTACAACTGTATTTGCAATATCTTCTGCTGTAGCGGGCTCAATAGAAACTTCAGAAACTTTTCCTGTATGAAAATCTACCGTTTTATTTGTAAAAGTACTTCCAATAGGTTTTAAAGTCGAACGGTGTAAAACACCAGTTTCTGGATGTAAACGTACTGGAGATGCTAAACTATAAATAATTAAATCAACTTGACCTAAATCTTCTTTAATCATGTTGATTGTTTGTTCTTTTACTTCATTTGAAAACGCATCTCCATTGATACTCTTTGCGTATAATCTTGCTTTATGTGCTTCTTGTTCAAAAGCTGCTGAATTATACCATCCTGGTGAAGCCGTTTTTCCTTCAGCCGGTGCTTTTTCAAAAAATACTCCTATTGTTGATGCATCTGAACCAAATGCACTTGTTATTCTTGAAGCTAAACCAAAACCTGTAGAAGCACCAATAACCAAAACACGTTTTGGACCATCAATTTTCCCTTTTGATTTAACATATTCTATTTGATTTTTTACATTTTGTTCGCAACCTTTTGGGTGAGCTGTCAAACAAATAAATCCTCTCATTCTAGGTTCTATAATCATCTTTATCTTGTTTTAGTTTGTTTTAAGCAATAGTAAAAACTACTTGTTAAATTTACACACAAATATAAAATTAAATAACTAGTTCAACAAAGCTTTTGCGTGAATTAATGCCGAATCGGTAATACTCTTACCCGATAACATTTCGGCAATTTCTACAATTCTATCTTCTGTAGGAAGTAGTTTAATTTCTGAAATAGTTGTCCCTTCTTGGTTGTATTTAAAAACTTTATAATGTTGATCTCCTTTTGCAGCAATTTGCGGTAAATGTGTGATGGCAAAAACTTGCATATTATCACTCATCTGCTTCATAATTTCGCCCATTTTGATGGCAATTTCACCCGAAACACCCGTATCAATTTCATCAAAAATTATACTTGGCAATTTAGAATACGTTGCTAAAACAGCTTTAACCGCTAGCATAATACGCGACATTTCACCACCTGAGGCTACTTTCTTAATTTCTCCAAGTGCTAAGCCTTTATTAGCTGAAAATTGTAAATTAACCGAAGTATTTCCAAACTTATTAAAGCTATCCAAACGTTGTATCTCAAACATCAATTGCGCATCTGGCATTCCCAATTGCGCTATAATATCCATTATCTGCTTTGACAATACAGGGGCCGCAGTAGTACGTTTCTCAGCAATTAATGCAGCTGAAGTTTCAACTTTTTGACGAAGACTTTCTACTTGTTGATTGAGTTTTTCAATTTCATGTTGCAAATCATCAACCTTAACCACTTTAGCATCTAAATCGGCTTGGATAACTAAAAGCTCTTCAATTGTTCCTACCTGATGCTTTTTTTGCAAATTATAAATGACTTGCAATTTTTCATTTACATATTCTAAACGTTCTGGATCCTTAATTACTTTTTCAGAACGCTCATGACTTTCGGTTACAATATCATTAAACTCAATCCATACACTTTCAAAACGGTCTGATAATGCTAAATTTTCCTTTGAGAAACTAGCCAACTTTTGAAAAGCCAAACGTATTTCATTCATTGAGATTAGCACCCCTACATTTTCCTCATGCGCTAAAGCCAAAACTTTATCTAAGTTTTCACGTATTTGCTCAACATTGCTCAATTGTTCCAACTCTTCTTCCAATTGAACTTGTTCACCTTCTTTTAAATTCGCAGTTAATAATTCCTGTAATAAAAAAGAATTATACTCTTGCTCTTTTGCCAAAGCAGCACGAGTCGCAATAGCAATATCCAATTCCTTTTGAGCGGCTTTTAAAGCTTTTAAATGTTCACGAAATGTAATTAGATTAGCATTATTTTGTGCTACGATATCTAAAATTCCAATTTGATACTCTTCATTGGTAAGCGAACGTGTTTCATGCTGAGAATGAATATCAATCAAATAAGTCCCTAACAACTGAAGTTCTGTTAAATTTACTGGACTATCATTTACAAAAGCTCTCGATTTTCCAGAAGGCAAAATTTCACGTCTGATGATTGTATCATCTTCATAATCCAAATCGTTTTCTGCAAAAAAGGGTTTTAAATCATAATTGGAAAGCGAAAACTGCGCCTCAATAATACATTTCTGCTCTTTATCTTTTAAAGAGGTTAGATCCGCTCTATTTCCTAATACTAAACCTAAGGCGCCTAATAAAATTGATTTACCCGCACCTGTTTCACCAGTAATAATTGAGAACTTGTTCGAAAAGTTAATTTCTAACGACTCAATTAAAGCGTAATTTTTAATTGTAAGCGATAAAAGCATATTGAAATTTTATGCGATAAAGTTAACGGATTTTATTCCATTTAACAGAATTAAGTGGTGATATTCTGTTTAGCGTTTCAATCAAATCCGCATTATTTGTCATAGGACCTCCTGTATAAATTGAAACAATTTCATCTGTTTTTGCATCAAAAAAAGTACGCGTTAATAAAGCATTTGGTCGCACTTTCTGAATACCTGACAAAGTCGCAATCGCTTTAGACACTCCTTCTTTTCCAGTTTTAAGTTCCTCACTCATAATATCAAGCCCTTGAAAATGGTATTCATACATGGCTTTACGATACGCTACAAAAGTATTGGACAACAAATCTGAAATTAAAAAATAACGGTTACTGTTTCCTCCTTCTGACTGTGACCAACCTTTATACCCACTTGATTGTGCTATATTAACAATATTTGAAGCTACTTCATAATATTTAGTTCCTGATAACGAACTAAAAGTATCCATATCTGCAGCTATAATAATATTGACATAATAGGCTAAAACAGAAATTAAATTTGAATTAAAACTATTCGGATCGTACACCAATTGTTCAAATTCCACAAAACGAAAATCGAATTCTCTGTCGTTCAAATTTAAAACAGGTGATGAATATGTTGAGTTAAAAACAGGACGCGTCGATTGAATTTGTAAAGTAGCTTTGATATTGTTACTATTAAATTCCGAAACATTGATAAAAAAATTACATTCAATTCGTTGATTTTGATCGTAATTTTCATTTGTCCATTTGGTATTATTTAAAAACTCTTTAACCTTAGTCTCTAAGTTTTTAAAAATTTGCGGATTGACATCAGTCATTCTATCCGCATTAACCGTAACGGTAGCATTAAGTTCCTGAGCATAACTCAAAAAACCAGTTATTAAAAACACACAAACTACTAACCAATTACGCACCATAATGTTGAATTATTTTAAGAATGATATCTTGAGCTACTTCCTCTTTCGTTTTCAAATCCATAGGTTCAACTACATCATTTCTATCTATAAAAGTTACTTTATTAGTTGGATGACCAAAACCAGCACCTACATCATTCAATGAATTTAAAACAATCAAATCTAAGTTTTTTTTCTGAATTTTCTGCTTAGCGTGTTCAATTTCATTTTCCGTCTCCAACGCAAAACCTACTAAAAACTGATTTTTTTTGATTTCACCCAATGACAATAAAATATCCTTTGTCTTTTCCAGTTCTATAGTAAACGCAGCATCATTCTTTTTTATTTTCTGACTCGCTACATTTTTTGGACGATAGTCTGCTACTGCAGCTGCAGCAACTACCACATCAACGTCATTATAAAACTTATGACAGGCAGCATACATTTCTGCTGCTGATACAACTTTAATTAAAGTAACATTACTATGGCTTATAATACAATTAGAGGGCCCGGAAACCAAAATTACTTCCGCTCCATTTTCTGCAGCATATTTAGCGATATCATAACCCATTTTTCCTGAAGAATGATTCCCAATAAAACGCACAGGATCAATAGCCTCGTAAGTAGGCCCCGCAGTAATCATGATCTTTTTCCCATTCAACGGTAATTTGCCCGAAATATCATTTTCAAGGAAAGCTATAATATTCTCAGGTTCTGCCATCCTTCCTTCACCAGAAAGCCCACTAGCAAGCTCACCCGATTCAGCAGGAATTATGGTATTACCAAATTTCTTTAGTTTGAAAAAGCTATCCAATGTAGAAGGATGCTTGTACATATCCAAGTCCATTGCTGGTGCAAAGTAAACAGGACATTTTGAAGAAAGATAGGTAGCTATAAGGAGGTTATCGCAATTACCATTTGCCATTTTTGACAAGGTATTTGCAGTAGCAGGCGCTATAACCATATAATCCGCCCAAAGCGCTAACTCCACATGATTATTCCAAACACCATTTTCTTGATCTTCATCAAAAAAAGAAGAATAAACAGGATTTTTGGACAATGTAGATAATGTTAAGGGCGTAACAAAATCTTTAGAAGCAGGTGTCATTACAACTTGTACTTGAGCACCTGCTTTTATAAAAAGTCTAACTAAATGTGCTGTTTTATAAGCTGCTATTCCGCCAGAAACTCCTAGTAAAATTTTTTTACCGCTTAAAACAGAAGACATCGTCATGTATTAATTTGCTTCTCTGTGATAAATTTTATCTTCCATCCACTCTTGTACTGCTAATGCATGAGGTTTTGGTAATTTTTCGTAAAATTTAGACACTTCGATTTGTTCTTTGTTCTCAAAAATTTCTTCTAAACTATCGTTATAAGTAGCAAATTCTTCCAACTTCTCGATAAGTTCCTTTTTGATTTCACTATTAATTTGACCTGCTCTTTTAGCTATTATAGTAATAGCTTCATAAATGTTCCCTGTAGGTGCTTCAATTTTACTTTTGTTGTAAGTAACTGTATTAACCGGAGCAGTTGTCTTTTTTAAATCCATGATTTAATTATTGTTTAGAATATTGTTGTAACTCTTTATCTATCATCGCCAATTTATCATCAGCTTTATCTTTGAAAGCTGAATCAGCTTTAAATTTCATTAAACTATTGTAATAAGTTTTAGCAACATTTAATCGCTCTTCTTTTTTACTTGGTATACTATTCATAGCCAATTTGTAAGCCGAATCGAACTTATAATACATTGCCTCCTCTTTATACTTAGTACCTGGATAGTCCAAAATAAAATTATCCAATGCCTTTATTGCAGTTGCGTATTCAAAACGGTAATCTGCAATATCATGATACTGTTTTGCTATTTTAAATGCTTTTTCTTCTAACTTATCCGTCAATTCTTTGACATACTCATTAGCTTTAGGCAAATATTCCGAATTAGGATAAAGATCGATAAACTTTTGCAATTTTGTTAAAGCCTTATCGGTATCTACTTGATCCAAACTAAAACGTGGTGACAAACGGTAATAACACTCTGCTGCTAAAAAAGAAGCTTCTTCTCGTTTTTCACTTTTTGGATAACTTGCAGCAAAGTTTTCAAACTGATATGCTGCCAAATAATATTGTTTTGTTAAGTAGTATGATTTTGAATAGAAATAAAAAATACGTTCTGCCTGAGGCTTTCCTTTATATGCAGGTGCCAGTTGCTCATACAAACGAAGGGCTTTACTGTATTTTCCATTTTCATACATTTCGTTTGCTACTTTTGCTTTAACAGCAACATCCTCACTTTTTAAAGCTTTTTGATATTCACTACACGAAGCAAAAAAAAGCACGATTAAAAGAAAACTTAATACTTTACCCATCATTGTTTTTTATATTTCTTTTTTAAATTCAAAAACGTACCTAAAAAAGCAACTGCAAAATTAGGCATAATTTATATACTACGAAAATATTTTTTTATCGCAAGTTATCGGTAAACACTTGAAGGCGTTTTGCTAAATCTTCATTTACACCTACCAATGGTAAACGCACTGTGTTTTCAGACAAACCTAACACTTTGAACACTTCTTTAATTCCAGCAGGATTTCCTTGTTCAAAAATCATATCAATAGCATCTGCTAATTTATAATGTAAAGCATAAGCTTCATCTACTTTTCTATTCAATCCTAAACGAACCATTTCAGAAAATTCTTTTGGAAAACCTTCCCCAATAACAGAAATCACCCCAGCTCCTCCAGCTAAAACCATTGGCAATGTAATCATATCATCACCAGAAATTACTAAAAAGTCTTTTGGTGTACTTTCAATTAATTTCATCGCTTGAACGATATCACCAGCCGCTTCTTTGATTGCAATTACATTTGAAAAATCATTTGCCAAACGCGCAACTGTAGCAGGCAACATATTACTTGCAGTACGGCCTGGAACGTTGTATAAAATTACAGGTATTGGTGACGCTTCTGCAACAGCTTTGAAATGTTGGTAAATTCCCTCTTGAGTTGGCTTATTATAATAAGGCGACACCGACAAAATAGCATCAAATGCAGAAAAATCTCTCGTTTTCAACTCGTTAACTACCTCTGCAGTATTATTTCCTCCAACACCTAAAACTAAAGGCAATTTTCCATTATTAGCTTCAACAATAGTTGAAATAACTAATTCTTTCTCTTCTTTTGTTAACGTTGCCGATTCTGCAGTAGTTCCCAAAACTACTAAATACTCTACTCCTCCTTCTGTAACAAAAGAAACAATACGTCTTAATGCCTCAACATCTACAGAAAAATCACTTTTAAAAGGGGTAACCAAAGCAACTCCCGTTCCTACAAATTTATTCATTTTCAAATTTTATTTAATATATTCAAATACTTAAACAACTCGCTTACAAATGTTTTATAGTTTTTTGTTTCTGTTGCAATCAACAAATGATTCATTTGATTATTCACACTTTCAAATCCAACTTTAAACTTTGCATTTGAAAAAGTAGTAACATAAGTCAAAGAAGGCCTTTCTATGTCGTAATAGCTGATTAAAAGATCAAATGGTTGTGCTACAAAATCAACAACACTTTGCTTTTTTACAGCACCAAAAAACGTCACATCACTATAACTATAAAAAGGTTCTGGAATTGCATCATTTTTCTTAATACGATCCTTAAAAACTAGAACACTTATATGCTCTTTTGAAAACCCATTGCTTGCAATAGCTTGCAACAAGTCCATTCTGTTCGTAAAATACTTTTCGTCTACAACAATCCCTATCGAATTAATCTTTCCTTGAGATAGCCCTAATTGACTATTTAGCAACCTTTTGTTAACCGTTTTTTTTAAGAAAAAATCCTTAGTTGTTTTATAAAACATAGTAATTTTACGTAATTGAACAAAATTAAAGTATTTAAATCTACCAAAAGCATGGTAAATGTAAAAAAGAAAAAAAGTAATTACCTATATTTTGTTATATTATTAACATTTATAGGTATTACCGGCTGCAGTTCAAATTTTAAAAAGATTAATCAAACAGACACCGCTTTATTCAACATAAATAACAGCTATAATCCTGATAATGAAATAGAACATTACATAACACCTTACCGAAATCATATCGCTAAAGATATGGATAGCATTTTGGCATACAACCCCATAACTCAAGATAAAAGTATTGGTAAATGGCAAACTAATATTGGCAATCTATTTGCAACAAGCACCCTCGAACTATGCAATCCCATTTTCAATAGCAGAACAAATAAAAATATCGATTTTTGCTTATTGAATCATGGTGGAATTAGAGCCATAATCCCAAAAGGAAATGTAACTACCCGAACCGCTTACAACATTATGCCTTTCGAAAACAGTATTATAGTAATAGGATTATCAGGCAATCAAGTGTACAAACTAACAAGCTATCTTTTAGCTGACAGAAAACCACATCCTTTAGCAGGCATAAAAATTTACATCAACAAAGATGAAACTGAAGTACTAAATATTGAAATCGGCAATAAACCAATAGAAAGAGACAAAACATACTATGTGGCTACTTCCGATTATCTGGCAAATGGAGGCGATAATATGACTTTTTTTAAAGAAAGTGACGTTCGATATGATTTAGATTACAAACTTAGACGGTTACTTTTGGACTATTTCAGTAAAAAAGACACTATTCCCAATATTACCACTCAACAAATTATCATCAAATAAACCGCATAATGAAAAGAAGAGACTTCCTAAATAAAACCTTACAAAGTACCGCTTTAGTTTCATTAGGCAGCAATTTAGTTTTGGATAATTTAAACTTTATTGATACAAACATCAAAAAAATCACCATACTACATACCAACGATACTCATAGTCACATTGACCCCTTTGATGCAGAACATCCTCAATATGCTAATATGGGTGGAGTAACCAGACGAGCTACACTTATCAATCAAATAAGACAGCAAGAGAAAAATGTTTTATTACTTGATGCTGGAGATATTTTTCAAGGAACTCCCTATTTTAATTATTACGGAGGAGAGTTAGAATTTAAACTGATGAGTATGCTCAAATATGATGTCGCGACTATGGGAAATCACGATTTTGACAATGGTCTAGAAGGTTTTCACAAACAATTACCACATGCAAAATTTGATTTTGTATCTGCAAATTATGATTTTTCAAACACTATTCTTAATGAAATCGTAAAACCCTATAAAATCATTAAAAAAGATGGTATTAAAATCGGTATTTTTGGATTAGGAGTAGAGCTTGATGGCTTGGTAGACAAAAAGCTTTACAAGGAAACCGTATACAACAATCCCATTGAAATTGCAGAAGACATTACCAATACACTAAAGAACCAAGAAAAATGTGATCTGATTATTTGCTTGTCGCACCTAGGCTATAAATACAGCAATCTTCCAAACAAAGTATGCGATGTAATCTTAGCTCAAAAAACCAAAGATATTGACCTTATTATAGGTGGCCATACCCACACTTTTTTGGACAAACCCGTTACCGAAACCAATAGTGAAGGTAAACCTGTATTAATAAATCAGGTTGGGTGCTACGGAATTAACCTAGGAAGAATAGATTTTTATTTCACCAACAATTACAACAACATCATCTCCGAAAACATCTCAATTAACAGCAATTAAAAATAACCTTAATCATAACTCACTATTTGCCGTGAACGCTCCAAAAAATAACACACATATAAATAATATGAACCTACTTGAGCCGATGCATTAATCAATTCGAAAACAGGAAGACTATAAAATTTATTATCCAGTATAAAAAACAAGTCAGAAGTAATAAAAGCCGCTACTGAGAGCACCAAAAACAAACTCATTTTATTATACAAAAGCTTAGAGTTAAAATACAAAATCGCCGACATAACTCCCATTAAAACTAGCTCCAATCCAAACAACAAAAAAGCAAAACCTTCAAAAAAAGAACTAGTTTCAAGCAATTCTAAAATTGTCACTACTAACAATACTAATGCTCCGAAAATAATTAAAAAAGAATAGTCTATTCTCTTAAATGCTTTTGTTTTATAAAGATAGAATAAGTCCTGAAAAATAAAGAAGTTAACAAAAATATAAGCCCCCAAAAAAAATAACATTGCCAATTCGTAAAAGTCATTTTGACTGATTAAAAAAAGCATATCGCCCAAAAAAAACAACAATAACGATATTGAAAAAGGAATACTTACCCCTCTTCTAGTCGCCTTGATGTAATAAAAAAATATTGAAGGAATAATCATCGGTTTGAAAATCAAAGCTACCATTTCACTTTCAAAAACTACTGAAAACAAAAACAGAATTCCTGAAAACAAATAAACATTAAGCGCAGCTTTATTCTCAATCATTTAGCATCGTATTAAAATCATATTCTGTAATAATAGGAATTCCTAATTTTGAAGCTTTTTCGAGTTTTGCAGGTCCCATATTAGCACCAGCTACAACATAGTTAGTTTTCGCAGAAATAGAACTTCCTACTTTACCACCATTTTGTTCTATAGCATTCTTTAATTCATCTCTAGAATACGTTTCAAAAACTCCAGAAACTACAAAAACCTGATTTTTCAATTTATTCGATTGGGATTGGTTTTCCGATTCTACAATTTCAAGTTGTAAACCATATCCCTTTAATCGTCCAATAATAGTTATATTTTCTTGATTTTCAAAATATTGAACAACACTTTGCGCAATTTTCTCACCAATTTCATCAACCAAAACTAAATCCATCAACGATGCACTCGCTAAAGCATCTATATTTCTATAATGCTTAGCAAGCTTTTTAGCCACAGTTTCTCCCACATAACGAATACCCAAAGCATACAAAACTCGTTCAAAAGGAACTGATTTCGATTTTTCAACTCCATTGACCAAGTTTTCAGCCGATTTTTCTGCCATACGCTCCAAAGGCACAATTTGCTCCTTTTTAAGTTCATACAAATCCGCATAATTTTTTATTAAGCCGGCATGAAATAATAACGCAACCGTTTCACCGCCCAACCCTTCAATATCCATTGCTTTGCGGGTAATAAAATGCTGAATTCTTCCAATAATTTGAGTAGGGCAACCGTAAAAATTTGGACAATAATGATTGGCTTCACCTTCCAAACGCACCAATTCCGTATTACATTCAGGGCAATCGGTAATATAAGCTGTTGGCTGAGAATCTCCGTTACGTTCCGATAAATCAACCCCAACAATTTTAGGAATAATTTCCCCTCCTTTTTCAACAAAAACAGTATCTCCTATTCGTATGTCTAATTTTTCAATTTGATCCGCATTATGCAATGAAGCTCTTTTTACAATGGTTCCAGCCAATTGTACAGGCTCCAAATTGGCTACAGGGGTAATCGCACCTGTACGACCTACTTGATACGAAATAGAATTCAAAACCGTACTTACTTGTTCGGCTTTGAATTTATAAGCCATAGCCCAACGTGGCGATTTGGCTGTAAAACCTAATTCTTCTTGGTATTGCACTTGATTCACCTTAACCACTACTCCATCCGTTTCATAAGGTAAAGTATGGCGATGTGTATCCCAATAACTGATATATTCAAAAACTTCATCGATATTCTTAGCCAAGACAGATTGATTCGGTACTTTAAACCCCCAATCCCTGGCTTTTTGCAAACTTTCAAACTGTGTCCGAATTGGCAAATTATTACCTACCAAAGTATATAACAAGCATTCAAGTGGCCTTTTTGCAACTTCTGAACTATCTTGTAATTTCAAGCTGCCAGAAGCTGTATTTCGAGGATTTGAATACGGTGTCTCCCCTATTTCAATTAAATCCTGATTCATCTTTTCAAAACCTGCAAAAGGAAGTATAATTTCTCCCCTTATCTCAAATTTATCTGGATAATCTCCTTTTAACTTTATCGGTACCGATTTTATGGTTTTTATATTATTGGTTACATCATCCCCTTGAAAACCATCTCCACGCGTTACCGCACGTTTTAAAACGCCGTTTTCATATAAAATACTAATAGACGCTCCATCGTATTTTAACTCACAAGTGAACTCCAAAGGAACATCCCCTAATATCTTCTGGCAACGAACTTCCCAGTCTAATAAATCTTCTTTTGAATAGGAATTATCCAAAGAAAACATACGATACTCGTGCGGAACCGTTTCAAAGTTTTTTGTAATTGCACCACCTACGCGTTGTGTAGGTGAATTTTCATCAAAATATTCAGGATGTTTTACTTCTAAATCTTGTAATTCCTTTAATTTAACATCAAATTCAAAATCTGATATTGTAGGATTATCCAAAACATAATAATTGTAATTATGTTGATTTAATTCTTCACGTAAAGCCGTGATGATTGCCAAAACATCCATTTTTAATATTATTGATTTAACAGTAATTCTAATTTGGTAAACAATTCTCCTTTGCTAATAATTCCACCTTGCTTAATAATTTCAAACAACGAACCGTTGCGATCACTCGAAACATCCTTTTTTCCACGTTGAATTTCCACCTCATGAGAGGCTATATTTTCACTTAACCAGTTAATCCCTTCTGTACTTAAAAAATCCACATTATTATTTGAAGAATTAATCACATAAGAATAAACCGTTGTATCAACACACTTAAATAAGAAAATATAATTTTTCGAAAAATGATCAATATAACTTACGTTTGAAATTGCTTTATCCCAAATAAGATCAGAAAAAACATCAATTTCCTGCTCCGCTACTTCGGGTTTATTCAACTTCAACTCATCCCATTCCTTTTTATCAATGGATTGAGTTGCTAAAAAATTTACAAATTCTGGATGAAGTTCTTCCAGTTGTTCTTTTGTTAAACGCGTATACTTCATAAGTGTAAATATAAAAAAAAGCTCCGCAAAAAATGCAGAGCTTTAGTATTTATTTAATTGAAAATTAAGCTTTCTCAGCAATAATTTCGTATGGTAATTCAATAATTACTTCTCTGTGTAATCTTACAGATGCAGAATATTTACCTACACGCTTAACGATTCCACTAGTGATGAATTTTTTATCAATTGAATGACCGTTTGACGCTAAAACTTCAGCAATGTTTGCATTAGTAACAGATCCAAATAATTTGTCACCACCTGCTTTAGCAGAAATTTTCACTTCAAGAGCTCTTAACGCTTCAGCAATTTTGTTTGCATCGTCAACTAATTTTTGCTCTTTGTGTGCTTTTTGTTTTAAGTTTTCAGCTAAAACTTTTTTTGCTGATGGAGTTGCTAAAGTAGCAAAACCTTGAGGAATTAAATAGTTACGACCGTATCCGTTTTTAACTGTTACGATATCATCTTTAAATCCTAAATTTTGAACGTCTTGTTTTAAAATAAGTTCCATGTTGTTGTCCTTGTTTATTAGAAGTTAGGTTTCATTTTACTGAAAACCAACAACTAGATTATTAGATTATTTTAATAAATCGGCCACGTATGGCATTAAAGCTAAGTGACGCGCTCTTTTAACAGCTACAGACACTTTTCTTTGATATTTTAAAGAAGTACCTGTTAAACGACGAGGTAAAATTTTACCTTGCTCATTGACAAACTTCAATAAGAAATCAGCATCTTTATAATCGATATATTTGATACCTGATTTTTTGAAACGGCAATATTTCTTTTGCTTGTTAGTTTCGATATTTAATGGAGTTAGATATCTGATATCTCCCTCTTTTTTCCCTTTTGCAGATTGCTCTAAAGTTGACATAATTAGTTTGATTTAGCTTTTAACTTAGTTCTTCTTCTTTCTGCCCATGAAATAGCGTGCTTATCTAACGATACTGTTAAGAAACGCATAACTCTTTCATCACGACGGAATTCTGTATCAAAAGCAGCGATGATTTCTCCTGGTGCTTTGAATTCAAATAAGTGATAAAACCCACTTTTTTTGTGTTGGATTTCGTAAGCTAATTTTTTTAAGCCCCAATCCTCTTTAGATACCATCTCAGCCCCTTTAGAAGTAAGAAAATCTTCAAACTTACTTACTGTTTCCTTTACCTGTTGTTCAGATAAAACGGGATTCAAGATGAAAACAGTTTCATAATGATTCATAATAATAATGTTTTAAATTATTTAAAATTGGGTGCAAAACTACAAATAAATTCGAAACCATCAAACTACAAACTAGTTATTTTATTTTTTTAACGCTGAATCTTGCATTTGACCACTTTTTAATGTATATTTAACAAGTAATTTATTTGTCTATGAAACTCAACTGTATTGTAGTGGATGATAGTGCCATTCAAAGAATGACAATCACAAAGCTTGTAAATGAAGCACCTAACCTTCATTTAATAAACGACTTTGCCAATGCACTTGAAGCTAAAAACAGCATTAACCATAATACGGTAGATTTAATATTTTTAGATATTGAAATGCCTTTAATTAATGGTTTTGACTTGTTGGATGGTTTGAAAAACAAACCTCAGATTATTTTTATAACTTCTAAAGCCGACTACGCCGTAAAAGCTTTCGACTATGAAGCAACGGATTTTTTACAAAAACCCATCACCAAAGATCGTTTTTTAAAAGCCGTAAAAAAAGCCATTGACCTTTATCAACTCAAAAACGACTCGCATGAAGATTTAGGAGAAGCAATTATCATCAAGAGTAATCTGAAAAAATTAAAAATCTACGCTTCAAAGATAAAATGGATAGAAGCCTTTGGCGACTATATTAAAGTAATCACAGAAGACGACAACCACTTAGTGCTTTCAACTATGAAAGCCTTTGAAAAAGAACTACCCGAAGGAAAATTCCTAAGAGTTCACAAATCATTCATTGTAAATCTTGAAAGAGTAGAAAAATTCAATAGTAAATTTGCCGAAATAGGAGCCACAAAAATCCCTATAAGCCGTAACAAAAAAGATACCATTACAAAAGCAATCGAAGCGCTTTAGTAATTATCTACGTTAACTACACTTTTTATTGCTCTGTAATTGGGAACCGCTTCAAAACTAGTTATGATTTTTTGAATCGTAGTTTTAGTATTTCCTAGATGCATTGTTGTTGGAATTTTAATCAAAATCGTTCGAATGTATTCGTTTCGAATTCTACTAATAGCCGGTTCCTCTGGTCCAAGAATCGGTATATTTAAATTTTGCTTCAATACATTGTACAACCACAACGAGCCTTCTTTTAATTTTTCAAATTCTCGGTGTTTCAACGTTACTTTTATCAAACGATAAAATGGCGGATAATTGAAATTTTTTCGTTCGTAAATCTGCTCCTTAAACATCGCTTCGTAATCATTATCCAAAACCTGCTGAATAGTATTGTGATACACATTATAGGTCTGAATAATTACCTTTCCTTTCTTTTCATTACGTCCTGCCCTTCCTGCTACCTGTGTCATCATTTGAAACGCACGTTCATAGGCCCTAAAATTTGGCTGATTCAATAAATTATCCGCATTCAGAATACCAACCAACGTAACCTTATCAAAATGCAAGCCTTTAGCCAACATTTGCGTCCCCACTAAAATATCATATTCGTGATTTTTGAACGCATCAATTATCTTTTCATACCCAAACTTACCACGAGTTGTATCTTGATCCATTCTACCAATTCGCTTGTCTGGAAAAAGCGCTTTTAATTCTGCTTCAATTTGCTCCGTACCAAAACCTTTGGTCGTTAAATCAACCGATTGACAACTGTGACAATGTGTTGGACTCGCAATGGTATAAGCACAATAATGACAGCGCAACTGGTTTTTAAATTTATAATATGTCAAACTCACATCACAACTCGGGCAATGCGGAACGTGACCACAGGTTATACACTCCATATAAGGCGAATATCCTCTTCTGTTTTGAAACAAAATCACTTGGTCGCCTTGAGTCAAAACCTCATTGATATTATCCAAAAGGACATCCGAAAAATGACCTTTCATTTTCTTTCGGAAATATTTATCTTTTAAATCAACCAATTCAATTTCTGGTAAAACTACATTCCCATATCGCTCCTTTAGCGTCACCAAACCGTATTTTTGAACCTTTACATTGTAATAGGATTCCAAACTTGGCGTAGCGCTACCCAACAAAACTTTAGCCTTATGTTGATTAGCCAAAACCACTGCAGCATCACGAGCATGATAACGCGGCGCTGGATCTTGTTGTTTAAATGTTTGTTCGTGTTCCTCATCGACCACGATTAAACCTAAATTGGAAAACGGTAAAAACAACGCACTACGCACTCCAATTACCACTTTAGCCTTTTCAGAAGCATTCAAAACCTGATTCCAAACTTCAACACGCTCATCATTGGTATATTTTGAATGAAAAACTGCCACTTGGTTTCCAAAATACGCTGTTAAACGCTGTACCAATTGCGTCGTAAGCGCAATCTCTGGCAATAAGAATAATACTTGCTTTTTTGTTGCAATAAACGACTCCATTAATTTGATATAGATTTCCGTTTTACCAGAAGCCGTAACACCATGAAACAAGGTAACATCAAACTGCTCAAAACGTTCCAAAATAGCATCATATGCCTTTTGTTGCGCTTCACTTAACACAAACCAACTATCTGCTTCTTTTTCAAAACGCACCCGATCCTCTGCTAAATAATAGGTTTCAAAAATCTCTTTTTGTACCAAAGCATTGACTACCCCTATTGAAGTTCCTGAAATTTCTTGTAAAGCTTTAACCGTAATAGGCTTTTTATCTTTTGCTTGAAGCTGAAAATAATGCAACACCAATTCCTTTTGTCTCTTTGCCCTTGAAAGTTCTTCCAATAACAATTCCAGTTGTTCTTGCTGCAGAAACTGTTCGTGCAATCTGATGTATTTAACCAACTTGGGTTTGTATTTTTCACTCACCTCTTCTTGCAATACCAACACTCCTTTTGAGAGCATTGCATTGATAACCGGTAAAACCGTTTTCTTACCTAAAATTTTAATAATCTCCTGTATAGAAATGGAAGACTGACGCTGTAAAGCTTCGTAAATTAAATACTCATCATCTTTTAATTCGTCACTAACCACAACTGCATCAGTTTTAGCTGAAATAATTGTTTCACTTTCTAGCATCAACCCTGATGGTAAAGCCGATCGATACACTTCTCCCAGTGAACACATATAATACGATGCTAACCATTGCCAATGCTTTATCTGCTTCGCATTAACAACCGGTTTCTCATCCAAAATTTGATGAATCTCCTTTGCTTGGTACAATTGCGGTGGATTGTTATGCTTGTTGATTACGAGTGCAGTATAAATTTTACTTTTACCAAAAGGTACCGCCACCCGCATTCCTATTTGAATGTAGTTGAATTCTGTTTCTGAAACTTGATAGGTGAAATTTTTAGCTACTGCCAATGGCAAAACCACTTCTACGAAATACAGCATAAAACAAAGATACTTTAAAAAGTAATTCTCAAAAAATGAATTAAAAAAAACGTCCCCAAAAGGGAACGTTTGACACACAAAATTATAATTATATTACAAGCCTAACATTGCGGCTTTTAAATCCTTATCGGCAGGTTTATCCGACAACCAAATTCCAAAAAGTGCTTTTTTAAAATCGTGTCCTTCAATAACTCCCACTTTAACACCATTTTTATAAACCGTAACCCCTTCATTTGGTAAATTGGCAATTATGAATTGATCCCCTTTGTTTATCTTTTCTTTGAAGAAAGATTCAAATTTCGCAATTTTATCTTTCATTGGCTCTGTTTTGCCATTCAACGACTTTTCAAAACCTTCATTCACTGCAGTCATCATTTTTTCGGAAGTAATCATCCCAGATACAATATTTAAATTTATAATAGCACCATCTGTACTATTAATAATTGTTTTGGCATCTGAGGTTTTTTTGGGTAAATACAACGACCCTACATACAAATCAATCCAGTACTTTTCTCGAACACCCACTCCATTTAAAACAAAATCTTTACCTTGAAAAGTTAATTTATCTGAAACTTTAACTCCAGAAACTTCCTTTTGTGCTACACTCGAAAAAACTCCCGTAATAAGTAACACAAGCATTAAAAACATTTTTTTCATAGCAATACTAATTAATTATTCACCCCTAAATATATAAATTTTTTCTTTTCAATTTACTAATGGTAGCATTTAATTCAAATCCTAGTAAAAGTACCATACAGTTAATCCAGATGTAAAACATTAACACAAGAAGTGTACCAATTGATCCATAAAGCTCATTATACCGTGCAAATTTTTCCACGTATATACCGAAAATAAAGGAACTGACAATAATTAAAATAGTTGTAAAAATAGCCCCGTAACTGATAAAAGACAAGCCTTTAGTTTCTCGAGTTCCAAATTTATACAGTATAGAGGTCGTCATCAAGACCATTAAAACAACAAATAAATAACGTCCCCACTCTATCAAATAAATATCCTCATTTATCAAACCACGATGCTTAAACTTCTGTATTAAGACCTCAAAAAAAACAATTGCTATTACAGTAAAAATCAAGATAAAGGATAAGGTGAGTGAAATTAACAAGGCTACAAAATACTGCTTAAAATACCCTCTCGTTATGGTAATATGAGTTGACATCTCAAAGCCTCCTAAAATAGCATTTGTACCATTGGTCATTAAAAAAATAGATAATATAAAACCTGAAGAAAGTAAACTTTTGTAACTGTTATTCAAAATATCTTGAATAATTGCTTCAATAGCTTCAAACGTATTGGGTGGAACTCCTTGCTCCACGAACGTTAAGAAATCGCCTTGAAAATTATCAATAGGAATAAAAGGGATTAAGTTTAAAATAAATAAGGCAAACGGAAACAAGGCCATAAAAAAACTAAAGGCAACCGCACTTGCTCTATAAGAGAATGCTCCTTTTAAAATACCCAAAACATACATCTCTAGAATATCATACAACGACAATCCTTCTAAAGAACGCAACGATATCCCTTTTGCAAAGGCCACCAATTGTTTTACAACTGGTATTTTATTAAGCTTTTTCTCTATATTTTCCGACATGTATTACATCGCTTTTAAACTCAAATCCATATTGTACACCGAATGTGTTAACGCTCCTGATGAAATATAATTGACACCACATTCTGCATATTGACGAATGGTTTTCTCATTGATATTCCCCGAAGATTCCGTTAAACATTTTGAACCGATTAAAGCCACCGCTTCGCGAGTAGTATCATAATCGAAATTGTCCAATAAAATTCTAAAAACACCTTCCGATTGTAGTATCTCACGTACTTCATTCATATCGCGAGCTTCTACAATTATTTTCAAATCACGATTGGTTTCTTTTAAATATTGTTGTGTTTTGGCTATTGCTTTGGTGATACCTCCTGCAAAATCAATATGATTGTCTTTCAACATAATCATATCGTACAGGGCAAATCGATGGTTTTCACCACCTCCTATTTTAACCGCCCATTTCTCAATAGCGCGAATACCTGGAGTCGTTTTGCGCGTATCCAAAACCTTCGCATCAGTACCTTTTAACAAATCCGCATAAACGTGTGTTTTTGTTGCTATAGAACTCATACGTTGCATCGCATTTAACACCAAGCGTTCTGCTTTTAAAATGGATTGCGAACGCCCTTCCACATAAAAAACAATATCGCCATATTTCACCCTTTCGCCATCTTG
This sequence comes from Flavobacterium chuncheonense, assembly GCF_042686145.1. Classification (NCBI taxonomy): domain Bacteria; kingdom Pseudomonadati; phylum Bacteroidota; class Flavobacteriia; order Flavobacteriales; family Flavobacteriaceae; genus Flavobacterium; species Flavobacterium chuncheonense. Next base: position 349,099 of record NZ_JBHUPC010000012.1, read on the forward strand.
AATCAAAGTTTCCACTTTCATGTCGGCATCAACATAAGCAAAAACCATTTTAGCAAATTCAACACCTGCAATTATCCCTTCATCTTTCACCAATAGTTTTGCTTTCCCCACTGCATCTGAGGGAATACAAGCTAGTGAACTATGATCACCATCTCCTACGTCTTCACGTATAGCATTGCTAATAATTAAATCTAATTCGTGTTTAAATTGTGCTTCTGAAATCATATGCTTAAAATTGAATTGCTAAGGTAGGCAATCCGTTGTATATTTTAAATGTTAAAACAAAAAAATCCCGCTATAATCGGGATTTTTAAAAGGGTACTGTGTCCCAATTATTTTGAATAAGCCGCTTCTTTTTTGAAGTGTTTCACTAGTAAGTAATAAAATACTGCCCTGTACTTATTTTTATTTGATTTTCCATATTGGTCAATAACGGCTGTAATAGCTGCATCCAATTCTGGTCCGTCTTTTAATCCTAGCTTTTTGATTAAAAAATTGTTTTTCACCGTTGCTAACTCTTTCTCATCAGTTCCTGAAACTGTTGACGAATCGGCATTGTATATAGAAGGTCCGCAACCAACAGTAACCGCAGTTAGAAGATCCATATCGGCTGTAACACCACATTTCTCTTTTAAATCTGCAGCGTACTTAACAATTAATTCATCTCTTTTACTCATAATAGTGTTTTTTAAGGTTGTTCAATACTTTCAAATTTAACAATATTTACCTAAAACCAATAAAAAACCAACATTAATTTATCATTAATTATAAATTCTTGAAATAATCTAATAAAATTGTGTTGTTTACTTTCTCTGGTGTAAAAACTTCTAAAATCATAGGCTTATCATTTTCTGTAAAAAATTGCTGCAATTGTGTTTCCAATGTTGCTTCATCCTTAGCAACAGCATAATTGAAATGGAACATTTTGGCCAAATGCTCAGCGGTTAAGCCGTGAGACGTTTCAAAATAGGTGTTAAACGTAGCGTTTTCTTTATGTCCGGGTAAAATTCTAAAAATACCTCCTCCACCATTGTTGATTAAGATGATTTTAAAATTTGCCGGAATATAATTGTTCCATAAAGCATTACTATCATAAAAGAAACTGATATCACCTGTTACCAAAACTGTTGGCGTAGCTGTAGCTACAGCCGCCCCTATTGCGGTTGTAGTACTTCCATCGATACCACTTGTTCCGCGATTACAGAATACCGATACACTAGCATGTACATCTACTAGTTGCAAATAACGAATAGCCGAACTGTTACTCATTTGCAACTGGCTATTTTGTGGCAACTTCTTACTTATAATTTCAAAAGCTTTGAAATCGGAAAAAGGAATACCCGAAACATAAGCTTGGTGTTTTGTTTTTCGATCGTTAAATATGGTTAAAGTATCCGATTTATATGTACTCGAAACCTCTTTACTTTTAACCAAAAGGGCCTTAAAAAAAGCATTCGGTGTCGTTGTAAAATGTTCGGTTAAGCATCCAAAAGTATCATAAGCTCTTAAAGTATCGATGTGCCAATGCGCTTTTGGCGTAAAACGTCGTAAAAAAGCTTTGATACGCTTTGACACCACCATTCCTCCAAAGGTCAGTAACACTTCCGGTTGGAACTTATCAAAATCAGCATCTGTAAAAGGCGTAATTAAGGTATCGATTTTAGCAATAAACGTTGGGTGGTGCAAGTTTGACGTTTTTTCAGTCAGTACGACCACACTCTCATCTTTTGCCCATTGCTCGATTATTGCAGCCTCAACAGTATTGGGAAACAACTCGCCTACTAGAATTAATTTTCGCTTAGCGGTATTCCAAATTTCCAAATGCGCATCGGTAAGTTCAAAAGGAGTCTCCACAACGGTAGGCGGTACAATTTTAGGAACAACTGACAACGCTTCTACTGTATCGTATAATGGTTCCTCAAAAGGCACATTGATGTGCACGGGACCACTTTGGGTTAATGCTGTATTCAAAGCCTCGTTGATTAAGGTATCATTTTCCAAAGAAGCTTCTTCCGATAAATTGGCATTGAAAAGCGAATGATTGGCAAATACATTTTCTTGTCGAATGGTTTGTCCATCCCCGATGTCGATTTTATCATGCGGACGATCGGCGCTTAAAACCACCAACGGAATTTGACTGTAAAAAGCTTCGGCTACCGCAGGGTAATAATTCAACAAAGCAGAACCGGAGGTACAAACTACAGCCACAGGCTGGCGCAATTGCTGTGCCATCCCCATTGCAAAAAAGGCTGCACAACGCTCGTCAACGATACTGTAACAAGTAAAAAAGGGATTATTGGCAAAACCTATGGTGAGTGGTGCATTACGCGAACCGGGAGAAATTACAATATGTTGTATTCCTTTTTCTTTACAAATTTCAATAAGACTTTGTGCTAAAGGAATTTTGGGATATATCATGTTGTTTTGAACTAAGTTTCCGAAGAACAAAGATACAAAGTAGTGACGATATGAAAGTCGGCCGCAAAAAATATGTCGCTAATTTAATTTCGTTTTAAAAAACACTTTTATAGCTGTTCCAATACCTCCATTTTGTACTAAACGTTTTCATGCACTACCCATGCATTATCCATGCTTTATCTATTGGATAAAAAATGATCAAAAAAAAGACAGTGGTTTCCCACTGCCTTTCCAACATAATAATAACAAAAATGATTAAAAAAATACACGCTTTTGCAAAAGCAAGCTTCCTTGCTTTTATTATAGAACATTATTAGCAACCCAAATTAAAAATTACTCCTTACCAAATACACTTGAATTAAAAACAGGTCCGCAAAAAAACTTCGTATGGCGCTTTATGTTTTTTCAAATATAAAAAAATAATTCAGAAATAGATTACAGATTTACTGTAGTTTTTGTTAAAATTTGATTTTTTAATTGAAATACTAACAAATTGTTTTAGAACAAATGCGAAATCCCACTATTGTAATTACAAATAATTCTCAATGGGACAAGCTATAAAAAAACACCTCCCTAACCCTCCTCGTGGAGGGAATTCCTCGTACAACTTTAGATTCTAAAACCGATTGAACTGTCCATAAATTAAATCCACTATTCACTACAATACTAAAAACGGCTTAGAAATCTGTAGTCGAGCTTTAATTAATTGAAAAAAGTGTAAAAAAACACCTCCCTCAGTATACTCAAGGAGGGAATTTCTGATAAAAAATCCTATAAAATATTGTTATCTTTACACTAAAATCATCGCTATGTTGTTCACGATACGCCCGTATGAAAAAGAGGATTGTGCTGCTATTTTGGATATTATCAATTACAATATCCTTCATTCTACCGCTTTGTACGATTATAACACGAGAAGTTTAGCACAACAGTCTACTATTTTTGAAGACAACCTTGCAAAAGGCTATCCCATTATTGTGGCGATAAACCCCAAAAATGAGGTGGTCGGTTTTGGATATTTTGGTGCTTTTCGCTTTCGGGAGGCGTATCAATTTACGGTAGAACATTCGGTGTATGTACACCCCGATTTTCAGGGGCATAAAATAGGGCATTTGTTACTTTCGCACCTAATCGAGTTGGCAAAAACACAAAAACGCCACACTATGATTGCGGTTATCGATTCCGAAAATCAAGGTAGTGTGGCGTTTCATGAAAAGTTTGGTTTTACAACCGTGGGTATTATCAAAGAATCGGGCTATAAATTTGACCGTTGGCTCGATTCGGTATTTATGCAATTAATGCTGTAATTATTTTCCTTCAATCCAGTTGATCACCATTTCATCATTTGGTAAAGTACGTGGGGAAACAACTAACTCCAATTCGCCTTTCTCGTTCAACAGGTATTTTTGAAAGTTCCATTCCACTTCGCTATCTGCAATACCATTTTTCTGCTTTTGTGTTAAGAATTGGTAAAGCGGGTGCATTTCTTTTCCTTTTACGGTAATTTTACTCATCATTGGGAAGGTTACGCCGTAATTGCGTTCGCAAAAAGTAGCAATTTCTTCGTTTGTTCCTGGCTCTTGACTCATAAAATCATTGGCTGGAAAACCCACAATAATGAAATTGTTGTTTTTATAATGTTCGTATACTTCTTCTAGTTGTTTGTATTGTGGTGTTAGCCCACACTTTGAAGCGGTATTGACTACCATAATTTTCTTTCCAGACAACGTAGCAAAATCAAAGGTATTGCCTTCAATATCTTCTACTGAAAACTGGTGAATAGAGGCTCTTTCCATAGTTGTATCGTTTACTTCTAGTTTTTTGTTTAGGTTTTCTTGTTGTTTACACCCTATTACCGTAAGGGCAAAAAGTAACAATCGGAATATCTGTTTCATTCTTTTTTTTTATTTCAAATATACAGCATTATTCGTACAACTGGGGTTAAACAAATCTAAAATCAAACATAAATTTGTAACTTTAGACACCACTAAACTATTGACTATGTTCTTTTTTCGCACTATCATATCGTTTTTACAAGATGACGAATATCGTGATTTGTTGATTACGACTTTATTAATTATTCTCACTGGAACCATTACCTATCACTATTTGGAAGGCTGGAGTTTGATTGATTCGTTTTACTTTTCGGTCGTTACTTTGACCACCATTGGTTTTGGTGATTTTGCGCCACAGACCAATATGGGAAAAATGTTTACGGTATTGTATATTGTTGTGGGTATTGGAATGATTTTAAGTTTTGTGAATACCATACAACACCACTACACGTATATGCGTTATCGAGAGAAAAAAGAAATTTTAAAGAATAAAGGTTTTGCCAATACTTCTAAAAAAAGCAATAAAAAAAGAGCGCAATGAGCGCTCTTTTTTTATGCCTATTTTTTATGCCTATTTTTTATAATGTTTGCGATACTTGAAGTAGGATAGTACGCTTAATATGATCACACTGATTACTGAAACGTATACAAAAGTAGGTGTTACCACTTTATCACCACTTGCATAAGAATGCAACCCTGACAAGTAGAAATTCACCCCGAAATACGTCATTAAAATCGAATAGAATGCAAATACACTAAACACATTGTAAATCCATTTTCCACGTAAACCGGGTACCAAACGCGCATGAATTACAAAAGCATACACCATAATACTGATTAACGCCCAAGTTTCTTTTGGGTCCCAACCCCAGTAACGACCCCAACTTTCATTTGCCCATTGTCCTCCTAAGAAGTTTCCGATGGTTAACATTACCAATCCGACTGTTAAAGCCATTTCGTTGATATAACTCAATTCGCTAATTGCTAATTTCATTCGCTCTTTATTCGCTTCCGTTGTAAACAACATTAAGAATAAGGCTACTATACCTAAAATCATTCCCAAGGTAAACGGACCGTAACTTGCCACGATTACCGCAACGTGAATCATTAACCAATACGAATTTAATACTGGTTGCAGATTTGAAATCGCTGGGTCCATCCAGTTCCAGTGTGCCACCATTAAAATCATTGATGCTACAAAGGCCGTAGAAGCTACTGTCAATTTTGATTTTCTACCGAACACAATACCAAATAACATTGTTGCCCAAGCTACATAAATCATACTCTCATACGCATCACTCCACGGTGCATGACCTGAGATGTACCAACGTGCCATTAAGCCTAGTGTATGCAATCCGAAAAAGAAAATAATCAAGCCGTAGAAAGCATTTACCGTATATTTGATTCCTTTGGAACTTGTAAACAATTGCACTATTGCAAAAGCCAACATTAACACTCCTGCTAACATATACAAATAGTACAAACGCTTGAAAATGTCGTATTTGTTATAAGTAATTTCGGCTTTAACTTTTTGTTCTGTAGGCATTACTTTAGCACCATAATTCCCTTGGTAATCTTTCAACCCTTTTAACAAACTATTTGGCAAAGTATAATCACCTGATTGTGATGCTTTATTCACGGCATCCAAATAAAATGGCAATATGTTTTTAACCGTATCCAAAACCGTGCCTGTAGGCTGGTTGATTTCTAAGTACGACAACCATTTGTTATTCGCATCATTTGGCAAAGGGAAAACACGCATGATTTCACCACTCAATGCGGAATACAATAGGTTTACGCGTTTGTCCACCTCAATAAAATCTTTTTGAAACTGATTTGGAATGGCAGCACGATAGGCTTCATCCAAAAATGGCGACAATTTATAACTTCCTTTTTCATCAAAGAAGTTTACCAGTGAAGCATATTTTGCTGTTTTTTCAATGCCCGCAATCTTTCGAATGCTATCGTTACCTCTTTTTAAATAAATAATTGGAAGGTTGTACCAATATTGTGGAAACTGCGTCATCGAAATAAACGCCTGATCGGCATTCATCCCTTCATACGTATCACTTTTCGATACTTTTCGCAACAATTCAGATGAGAAAGTATTTACCGGCTTCATACGTCCACCTGCATCTTGGATGACCATTTCTCCAAAAACATCTGCATGCTCTGGCGATACTTTGTATTTTTGAATGAACTCTAAAACTTTCGCATTATCCGTTTCCGTTTGATGGTTGTGGTCTTGTGCAAAAGCACCCCATGAAAGCAACAAAGCAATAACAGATAGTTGCGCTTTTTTCAACTTAATTTTTTCCAATTTCTTTTTCAAATCACCAAAACGTGATTTTTTATCGAATAAAATTAAAATCAATCCTAAGTATAATAAGAAGTACCCTACATAAGTAATGTTGGTTCCCCATGAATCATGATTCACCGATAAGATTGTACCTTTTTCATCTGGATCAAACATCGCTTGGAAAAAACGATAGCCTCTGTAATCTAAAATATGATTCATGAACACACTGTCTTTAAACGTGGTATTTCGTTCGGTGTCTTGAATTTCCAATTTTGACTTGAAAGCTGCATAACTCTTTTCGGTACCTGGATATTTATCGGCCACAAAATCGTCTAATTTCAAACTAAACGGTAACTCGTACACTTTACTTCCAAAGAATAGGGTAAAATCTAAAGCTCCAACTGTAATACTTTGTGGTACTCCTTGTTTTCCTTTTGCTCCTGGCAAGGTAAGCTTTTCTTCTTTCCCTTGTGATTTGATGGTTACCACCAAAGCATCATCGGTTTGTTTGTCTTTAAAATCGTTATTCGACACATAGGTCAACGCTCCTTTAATCGCTGGATCTGGAAATACAAATTGCGAACCAGCAACATTATATAACGAACGTAAGTTTAACGGCTGAACCGAATCTTTTACGACCTCTCCTTTCATTTGATCGGCCATACGCATAAAGTTTCCTTCAAAAGGCGTTTGAATTAAATAAGCCCCTTCCATGTGCGTGATGTTGATAGCACCTTGCGTAAACTTATTGAAAGCAAAAAGTACGTTGTGAATGTTTTGTACTTCTCCTTCCTTTAAAAAGTGTTCGTGACGGCTTCCATCCCCTGATTCTACCATTTTCAAATACAAAACACCATCCTCGTTTGCTTCGATAGACTGCGTTGCATTCATGATAAAATTATCGTATACAATTTCGAAAGGAATTTTATTGAATTGTCCTTTGATTGAAAAATCATTATCTGTAACAGATGAAAGATACAAACCTTCTTCAAAGGTTAACCTTTTCATTTCCCCTTCATACTCCCCATCGACAAATGCTGTCACGTATGTTTTGTCGGAATACATCACATTTGAAGATTCTCCTTCACGAATTGGCATTACCCCTTCGTAACTAATATAACGTGTTACAAAAGCTCCGATAATGATGAAGATAAAAGCCAAGTGCAATACTAGTGTAGTCCACTTCTCTTTTTTATGCAATTGGTAACGCTTAATGTTTCCAATAAAGTTGATTACAAAAATTACCATGATGGCTTCAAACCACCAAGCATTGTAAATCATAATTCGCGCTGTTTCGGTATTGTATTCGTTCTCAATAAAAGTCCCTGCTCCCATAGCAAAAGCAAAAACCAAGAACAAGACAGCCATTAATCGTGTTGAAAACAAAAAAGCGTATATTTTTTTATCCATTTTAGGGGTAAATTTTTTAACGGCTACAAATGTACTTAAAAAGAAAAACTTTTAAATAAGTTTAACAAAGCTTTACCCATTTTTAAGAAACAGTATCACTAATACAATAATTTCACTTGTTTGGTCTCAAAATTTACGAATACTTCATCCTCCAATTCTATTTGCAACAAGCCCTCCTCTGTCACTTTACGGATGATACCAACGAAATGTTGGTTGTTGCGATCTAAAAAGGTAGAAGGTTTATCTTTTCTAAAAAGCAAGTCATGATACGCATTCCACAATGTTTCTTTTGAAAATTGACCTAAACTTTCAACTTTATCCTTTATCTGTTTACCAATCTGTTCCAAAAGTTCATCCCGATCCGAAACTGTTCCAGTCAAAGCTAAAAGAGAAGAAGCTTGTGGTAAATCTTCAAATAAGAGTTGGTTCACATTAAGTCCTATACCGATAACTGAACTGATTTCATTGGTACTTTTAAAACTATTCTCAATTAAAATCCCAGCTATCTTCTTATTTTCTGCCAAAATGTCGTTCGGCCATTTAATGGCCACATTCGGAACTTGTCGTTTTTGAAGTACTTCTACAATCGCAATAGGGACAAGAATATTAAGGAGAAAAAAACCATATTGATTAAAATCAAAATCGCCCACATACATACTAAACGTTAAGTTTTTACCCGATTCCGTAACCCAAGTATTCCCTCTTTGTCCTCTTCCTTGCACTTGATTATCCGTTACAACAATTGTAAAATTTTCGACTTTTTGAGCAACTGACAATTCTTTTAAAAAACTATTTGTTGAAGCAATGGCATTGAGTTTGATGATGTTCATTTTGAAAAAATGTGACAAATTAGTTTTAATCTTATGTTAAGGTTCAAAATTAAACACAAAAAATGATAACTTTGCATAAACTTAAAAATATTAAATGACAAATAATACCACAAGTAACGACGATTTATTAGCGAATATCTTAAAGGGGATTGAGGACGTTAAAGGAGAAGATATTGATATTCTAGACCTAAGAGAAATTGACAACACTGTTTGTGACTACTTCGTAATTTGTAATGGAAATTCTAACACTCAAGTAAACGCCATTACCAATTCCATACAAAAAGCTGTTTCTAAAGAATTAAAAGAAAAACCATGGCATGTTGAAGGAACAGAAAATGGTGAATGGGTTTTAATGGACTACGTAAACGTAGTTGTACATGTATTCCAAAAACACATACGTGAATACTACAACATTGAAAACCTTTGGGGTGATGCTAAAATCACTTCTATTCAAAGCAAATATTAAAAAACGCTATGGCAAAAGAAAATAATCAAAATCCAAAATTCAAAATCAGCCCTTGGTTGGTTTACGGTGTAATTCTTGGAGCTTTATTGCTTTTTTCAGTTTTCGGAAGTGGGTTTGATTTAAACAACCCAAGACCTATTACGCTGTCAAAATTCCACCAATATTTAGACTCTAACCAAGTTGCTAAAGTTGATTTCAACAAAAGTAAAGCTACCGTTTATTTAAAAGAATCGGCTTTACAAAACAAATCACATGAGGCGGTAAAGAATGATGTTTTTGGAAAATTAAACGTAAAAGGACCGCATTACTTTACTGAAATCGGTAATGACGAGTTATTTGAAAAAAACTTACAAGAGGCTAGTCAGAAAGGTTTAATTGACGACTATGAGAAAGAGCCGGATAGTGCTTGGGGTGAAATCTTATCGATTTTCTTACCTTTCATTTTAATAGCAGGACTTTGGATTTTCATGATGCGAAGAATGTCTGGCGGCGCTGGAGGTGGTGGCGGACAAATTTTCAGCATTGGAAAATCAAAAGCCAAACTATTTGACGAAAAGAACGATGTGAAAGTAACATTTGAAAATGTTGCGGGACTTGAAGGTGCTAAAGAAGAAATTCAAGAAATTGTAGAATTCTTGAAAAATCCGGAAAAATACACCTCTATTGGGGGTAAAATTCCAAAAGGAGCTTTATTAGTAGGCCCTCCGGGTACTGGTAAAACTTTATTAGCCAAAGCAGTAGCCGGCGAAGCAAAAGTACCTTTCTTTTCGCTTTCTGGTTCTGATTTCGTTGAAATGTTTGTAGGAGTTGGTGCTTCTCGTGTTCGCGACTTGTTCAAACAAGCTAAAGAAAAATCACCTGCTATCATCTTTATTGACGAGATTGATGCTGTAGGAAGGGCTCGTGGCAAAAATAACATGTCTGGATCAAATGACGAACGTGAAAATACTTTAAACCAATTGTTAACCGAAATGGATGGTTTTGGTACCAATACTAATGTCATAGTATTAGCAGCAACTAATAGAGCGGATGTTTTAGACAAAGCTTTAATGCGTGCTGGTCGTTTTGACCGTCAAATTTATGTTGACTTACCAGACATCCGAGAACGTAAAGAAATTTTTGAAGTTCACTTGAAACCGATTAAAAAATCGGAAGAATTGGATACTGAATTTTTAGCCAAACAAACTCCTGGATTCTCAGGTGCTGACATTGCCAATGTTTGTAACGAAGCCGCTTTAATTGCAGCTCGTAAAGACAAAAAATCGGTAAACAAACAAGATTTCCTTGATGCGGTTGACCGTATTGTAGGTGGACTTGAAAAGAAAAATAAAATTGTTACCCCAGAAGAAAAGAGAGCTATCGCTATTCACGAAGCAGGTCACGCTACTGTAAGTTGGATGCTTGAACATGCTGCTCCACTTGTAAAGGTAACTATTGTACCACGTGGTCAAAGTTTGGGTGCCGCTTGGTATTTACCAGAAGAGCGCTTGATTGTTCGTCCAGAGCAAATGCTTGACGAAATGTGCGCCACTATGGGTGGACGTGCAGCTGAAAAAGTAATTTTTGATAAAATTTCTACTGGAGCATTAAGTGATTTGGAAAAAGTAACCAAACAAGCAAGAGCTATGGTTACCGTTTACGGTCTTAACGACAAGATTGGAAATATCACGTATTACGATTCATCGGGTCAAAGTGAATATAGTTTTTCAAAACCATATTCAGAAGATACTGCTAAAATCATTGATACTGAAATATCAGCATTAATCGAAAACCAATACCAAAGGGCTATTCAGCTTTTAAAAGACAACAAAGATAAATTGGTTGCCTTGGCGGATATTCTTATTGAAAAAGAAGTGATTTTCAAAGACGATTTGGAAGCCATTTTTGGAAAAAGACCTTTTGGGAAAATTGACGAAAACTTACCGGAAACTATAATCGAATAAATAAATTCAACTTTAGATAAAAATCTTAGCTCATTTCATTTTTTGAGCTAAGATTTTTTTTATCTTTGAATCAAACTATAAAAACACCTCCTAAAAATACATGAGTCTTTTTAGAAAAATTTTTGGAAACTCTAGTGATAATTCAAAAGGCGAAGAAAAAAAAGAAGAAAAAAGCCCTTACACGCCTGATATTAAATTACCTATAGACGAAATGTTCACCTACCATTTTAAAAAAAATGGCGGGAAGTTCATCTATTGTGAAAACTTAGAGGAGGTAAAAGAAAATTTCATTAACATTTTAGAAGAGAACGATTGGTTTGAAAGAGATGTTATTTGTTTCGAGCCGCGCCTAAATTTATTCCTTGACGAGAATAAATTGACGTATCAGAATCCTAAAAACCCTAGTTTCATCTTTTCTTCGTGTGAAAATTTAATTGCTGATGAGGGATCTATCCTATTTTCCTCCAATCAATTCAAACATTACAAACCAAATGAACTACCGATTAATATGGTAGTTTATGCTACTACAAGCCAACTTGTAGGTAATAAAAGTGAAGGTTTACGCTTTATCAAAAATAAATATGATAAAGAAATCCCAACCAACATTACAACTATTAAATACTTTGAAAAAGTAAAAGAAGAAGACTTTTTACATTACGGAAGTTGCCACAAAAACTTGTACCTTCTTTTACTTGAAGATCTTTAGAATGAATGAAACTTTAAAAAGAGCGCTTTCGGGCGCCGTTTACATTTTATTGCTATTATCCTGCATCTTGTATTCCAAGGAAAGTTTCAATCTTTTATTTGGTGTGTTTTTAGCAATTGCCACCTTTGAATTTTCAAAACTTATCGCTGTAAATTTTATCATCCCAACGGTTACTGCACTAGCACTTTACGCTGTATTTTACAATTCTACTTACAGCCCTTTTGTAGATACTTCGCTTACTGCCGTTACTATACTCACTTCACTTGTATTGGTTTACTTTTTGTTTGACAAAAAAGCCGTAACCCTTACTCCTTTTTTAAAATACCTTTCCTTATTTGGTTACATCATATTCCCTTTTATCATTTTAACCAAAGTTCCCATGGGTGTCAAAGGTTACAATCCAAAAATTTTAATTAGTATCTTTATATTAATTTGGATCAATGATACATTTGCTTATTTGGTAGGCAAAAACTTTGGAAAACACAAATTACTGCCAAGTATTTCCCCTAAAAAGACCATAGAAGGATTTATTGGCGGAATTGTATTTGCTATAGTTGGCGGTATTGTAATCGCCAAATATTTCACACATGCGTCGCTTTTTATTTGGACGATTATTGGATTAATAGTTGGTGTTTTCAGTACATTAGGCGATTTGATTGAATCCAAGTTCAAACGAGTTGCAGGAGTAAAAGATAGCGGAAATATCATGCCTGGACATGGCGGTATTTTAGATCGATTGGATAGTATTATATTTGTAGTTCCATTTATATATTTATTTTATTTAATTTTAAATTATGTTTCATAAAGAAGGTGCCAAAATTATTTTCATCACATTATTAATTGTTGTTGGAATTATCTTTGTAAGTGATGCTTTTATTAGCATTTCATGGTTAAGAAATATTTTAATTGTTTTAGCCATAGGTTTACTTGTGCTGGTTTTACAATTTTTCAGAAATCCAAAAAGACCGGTTGACAATAGTGACAACCACATTTTAGCACCTGTAGATGGAAAAGTAGTTGTTATTGAAGAAGTTTACGAACCCGAATATTTCCAAGACAAACGTTTAATGGTTTCGATCTTCATGTCACCGTTAAATGTTCACGTAACGCGTTACGCGCTAAATGGTGTTGTAAAATACAGCAAATACCACCCAGGTAAATATTTGGTTGCATGGCATCCCAAAGCTAGTGAAGAAAACGAACGTACTACAGTTGTTATCAACAATAGAATTTACGGTGAAGTTATGTACCGTCAAATTGCAGGAGCATTGGCAAGACGTATTGTAAATTATGCCGAAGAAGGCATGCGCGTTATACAAGGAAAAGACGCTGGATTTATTAAATTTGGTTCGAGAGTGGATATTTATTTACCTTTAGGTACTGAAGTTGATGTAAAATTAGGTCAGAAAGCTATTGGTGCTAAAACTGTTATTTGCAAAAAATAAATGACTGAAAAAGATTTAGATACTTTATTTGATGAGGCATTTGAAAATGCCAATAGAATACCACAAGAATCGGTACCGCAGGATATGCAGTTGGTATTGTATGGCCTTTACAAACAAGCTACAAGTGGTAAAATAAATCCTATTGCATCAAATAACAATTTAGATTTACGAAATGCTTTCAAACTTAATGCTTGGATGCAGGTTAAACACTTAACCATTGACCAAGCCAAAGAAGAATACATTGCTATCATTAATCAATTGTTGAAAGAACGTAATTTGTAATCATTATGCGATTTTTCATTACAGCTTTAACCTTTCTATCCTTATTAGGATGTAAAGATAATAGCAATTTGGTAAGAGTTGCTATTCCTGAACCAGAGTCGGCTACTCTAGAAGCTACTAGTTCGAGTCCTAAAGATTTCAAAGCAGAAGGAAAATTTCAGTTAATTGAAGTTCCTTATGATTTTAATGCGTTTGAAAACGCCATTGACGCCAGAACTATGGAAATTCACTTTAGCAAACACTATTTGGGTTTTGCTAACAAACTCAACACCATAGTTGCTGCTCAAAAAAAAGAGAATTTATCCATTACCCAGTTATTGGCCATAGTTGACGATATTGACTCTGATCTTAAAAACAATGCAGGAGGCTACTACAATCACCATTTGTTTTTTGAAGGATTGAGTAAAGATCGTAATCAAAAACCTTCAGAAGAATTAATGCAAGCGTTCACAACGGATTTTGGTTCTTACGACAACTTTGAAGTGGAATTTAAAAAATCATCCAATACCTTTTTTGGTTCTGGTTGGGTTTGGCTAATTGTGACTCCAGAAGGAAAACTTGTAATCACTACAACGCAAAATCAAAACAACCCACTTATGTTCGATGCTGCTGTAAAAGGCAAACCCATTTTAGGATTGGATTTATGGGAGCACGCTTATTATTTGAAATACCAAAACAACAGAAAGAAATATGTGGATGCATTTTTCGATATTATCAATTGGAAAAAAATTTCCGAACGCTATTCTAAAATTAAATCTATAAATCCGCCGCCTATGTAGCGGATTTTTTTTATGCAATCCTTACACCACGAAATATTACAATGTACCCACTGTTCCGAACACTTACCGCTTGGACCTAATCCTGTTGTTCAAATTAGTAGAACGGCTAAAATTCTAATTATCGGACAAGCTCCAGGGGTTAAAGTTCATCAAACCGGAATTCCGTGGAACGATGCTAGTGGTAAACAATTACGCCATTGGCTTCAACTTTCGGAAGAGATCTTTTATGATGCAACCAAAATAGCGATAGTACCTATGGGCTTTTGTTATCCCGGCAAAGGCAATTCGGGTGACTTACCACCACGTAAAGAGTGTGCTCCACTTTGGCACGACAAAATCATTTCAGAAATGCCCGATTTAAAACTCACACTTCTTATAGGGCAATATGCCCAAAAATACTATTTGAAGACTTCAGTAAAATCAAACCTTACAGAAACAGTTGCGCATTTCGAAGCATATTTACCCGACTTTTTTGTACTACCACATCCCTCACCTCGGAATCGCTTTTGGATGCAACAACATCAATGGTTTGAAACCAAAGTGGTACCTGTGCTTCAATCCAAAGTAAAATCGATTTTATACTAAAAAAAACACCCATTCAAAAGTGAACGGGTGTTGCCATTATTCTCGATATAACGATTAGTTTTCGAATTGCTTTAACGTTTTTACAATAATCGAAACACAATCCATTAATTGTTCTTCGTTCATTACCAAAGGTGGTGCAAAACGGATGATATTACCATGCGTTGGTTTGGCCAATAAACCGTTATCACGCAATGCCAAACAGATGTTCCAAGCTGTATCACTCTCTTCTGTATCGTTAATTACTACAGCATTCAACAAACCTTTTCCACGCACTAAAGTTGCAATGGATGACGTTTGAATGTACTTATCCAATTCCGAACGGAACAATTGTCCTAATCTTTCTGCATTTTCTGCTAATTTTTCTTCTTTAACCACTTCTAATGCTGCGATTGCCACAGCAGCTGCGATTGGGTTACCTCCAAAAGTAGAACCGTGTTGCCCCGGTTTGATAACATTCATTACAGCATCATTTGCTAAAACTGCCGATACTGGATAAACACCACCTGACAATGCTTTTCCTAAAATTAAAATATCTGGTTGTACGTCTTCGTGTTGTACTGCTAATAATTTCCCTGTTCTTGCAACTCCTGTTTGTACTTCGTCTGCAATAAACAAAACATTATTTGCTTCACATAACGCCTTAGCTTTTGCCAAATATCCTTCACTTGGCACGTATACCCCAGCTTCTCCTTGAATAGGCTCTACAAGAAAACCAGCAATATTTTTTGATGAAGTCAATGCTTTTTCTAATGCCTCAATATCATCGTAGGCAATTTTTATAAATCCTGCCGTGTAAGGTCCGAAATTCTTACGTGCATTTTCATCATTTGAAAAAGAGATAATCGTTGTTGTTCTCCCGTGAAAGTTGTTTTCACAAACAATTATTTGCGCTTCATTTTCATGAATACCTTTCTTTTCATACGCCCATTTTCTACAGATTTTCAAAGCGGTTTCAACTGCTTCTGCCCCAGTATTCATAGGTAGTACTTTGTCAAAACCAAACGTTTTGGTTATATACTCTTCGTACACCCCTAATTTATCATTGTAAAAAGCACGCGAAGTCAATGTTAACGTTTGTGCTTGTTCCACCATTGCCCCAACAATTTTAGGATGACAATGTCCTTGATTTACTGCAGAATAGGCTGATAAAAAATCGTAATATTTTTTACCCTCTGCATCCCATACATAAACACCTTCTCCTTTACTTAAAACTACTGGTAGTGGATGATAATTATGTGCACCATACTTATCCTCTAACTGAATTGCTTCCGCTGAACTCATTTTTGCTAAAACTGACATTTTGATATTTTTTTGCTTTAAAAAATCGCAATTCCTTCTTCAATCGGAGAGAAATCATCCGTCGTTTACAAAAATATAAATTAATACAGAGCTTTCAAAAAGGCTTAGCTCCTTTCTTTATACATTTCCAAGAGTTTTGTTACAGTATTCCAATTGCGTATGGTAGCTGTAACATTTAGTTTTTTTTCTATATACTTTTGATCAAAACGTGTTTTACCTGCTCCAATAGCATACTGGATAAAAATTTTATTTCCGTCAATTTGGGCTTCATCTGGTTTTACTTGGCTCATCTTTAAATCGTTCATCGCACCAGCCGAAAGTTCCTTTGATATAAAAGCCACATACAACTTTTTAGTATCGACATTTGAAGCTTTTAGAAATGCATTATTGGCAAAACAAGCCTCCAAATCTGACATACCTATTACAACAACCGGCACCTCATATCCAAAGACTTTGAAAATCTCTTGTTTGATTTGAAAACCAACACTCGCCGCATTCGTTTCATCGGTATCCACAAAAACATTACCCGATTGAATGTAGGTTTCTACGTTTTTGAAACCGTAATTTTCTAAGGCGCTTTTCAAAGTGTCCATTTTCATCATGTTGTGTCCCGAAACATTAATCCCTCTAAGTAATGCTAAATGTGTTTTCATTTGTATTTTTGAATTTGCTATAAAAGTAAAATATTTTATTAAATACCACGAACAATCCTTATTTTTGCGCTATGGGAAGAAAGAGAACAGAACGAATCGTATTCGAAAACGTAAAAGTCCTTGATGCTGGTGCAAAAGGCGTTTCAGTAGCAAAGGCTCCTGATGGAAAAGTAATTTTTATTCCAAATGTAGTACCCGGAGATGTTGTAGATGTACAAACGACGAAAAAGCGCAAGGCTTACTACGAAGGAAAAGCTACTGTTATTCATGAATTTTCAGAAGACCGCGTTGATGTGGTATGTGACCATTTTGGTGCCTGTGGCGGATGCAAATGGCAAAACATGAGTTACGAAAAGCAATTGTTTTATAAAAATCAAGAAGTATACAACAACTTAAAACGTATTGGCAAAATTGACATGCCGGATTTCGAACCTATTTTAGGCTCGGAAAAGCAATTTTTCTACCGTAATAAAATGGAATTTGGATTCTCCAATGCCCGTTGGATGACTGACGAAGAAATAAAATCGGGGAAAGAGTTTGAACATAAAAATGCTTTAGGATTCCATATTCCAAAAATGTGGGATAAAATATTAGATATTGAAAAATGTCACTTGCAACAAGATCCATCGAATGCTATTCGAAACG
This sequence comes from Flavobacterium chuncheonense, assembly GCF_042686145.1. Lineage (NCBI taxonomy): Bacteria > Pseudomonadati > Bacteroidota > Flavobacteriia > Flavobacteriales > Flavobacteriaceae > Flavobacterium > Flavobacterium chuncheonense. The sequence goes on from NZ_JBHUPC010000012.1 coordinate 366,694, forward strand.
AAATCAAAAATTTCGCAGTAGCCAATGCTTTGGAGTTCTTTGACGCTCGTAATCACGAAGGGTTGTTGCGAACTTTAATGATTCGTACAGCTTCAACAGGAGAGATCATGGTTCTCATTCAGTTTTTCAAGGAAGATAAAGCCAAACGTGAATTGTTGTTAAACTTCATTGCGGAACGTTTCCCTGAAATCACTTCGTTGCTTTATGTGATTAATGGTAAACCAAATGATACCATTTATGATCAAGATATTAAACTTTTCAAAGGAAGAGACTATATTTTAGAAGAAATGGAAGGTTTACACTTTAGCATTAATGCGAAGTCATTTTACCAAACCAATTCTGAACAAGCCTACGAACTGTATAAAATTACCCGCGAATTTGCAGGTTTAACTGGAGAAGAATTGGTGTACGATTTGTATACTGGAACTGGAACTATTGCACAATTCGTATCGAAAAAAGCGAAAAAAGTAGTTGGTGTTGAAGCAGTACCAGAGGCAATTGCTGATGCAAAAGAAAATGCAAAACGCAACAACATTACCAATTGTGAGTTCTTCGTAGGGGATATGAAAAATGTGTTCAACGATGCTTTCATTACAACTCACGGTCACCCTGATGTTATTATAACCGATCCACCACGGGATGGTATGCACAAAGATGTAGTGGCGCAAATTATAAAAATTGCTCCTGAAAAAGTAGTCTATGTAAGTTGTAATTCTGCAACACAAGCGCGTGATTTGGCTTTACTTGACGAAATGTACCGTGTAACTCGTGTACGACCAGTTGATATGTTTCCACAAACACACCATGTGGAAAATGTTGTTTTATTAGAAAAAAGAAACTAATTAATACATGAAAAAATACATTTTACTAACACTTTCTATCGTTCTTTCGGCTTCCTTCTGGAATTGTGAAAAAGACGATATTTGTGCTGAAGGTACCCCCACTACTCCTAATTTGGTTATCGAATTTTACGACACTACTACAGGTGAAGTAAAGAATGTTACCAATTTGGGTGTGATTGCTACAGGACAAGAGTCAGGTTTTTCCTATTCAAATGTTAGTAAAATTATTTTTCCACTTAAAACCTTTCAAGATACTACCGTAATTCAGTTTGTTCAAAATGGCACTGATGAAGACACTACAAACGACAACAGTGACGAGATTACCTTTAACTATATGCGTTTAGAAACGTATGTGTCGAGAGCTTGTGGCTTCAAAACTACTTTTGAACTCGACTCTACAGAAGGGGCTGTATTAACTACAGACACCGATAACTGGATACAAAATATTACAATTGCACAACCTTCAATAATAGATGAAAATGAAACACATATTAAAATTTACTTTTAGTCTTGTTGTTTTATTTTCCATTGTTGGAAATGCACAAGATACGATTTCAAAATACCCACAACGTTACGGCTTAAGAGTTGGTGTTGATTTACATCGTCTTACAAAATCATTATACGATAACCATTATAGAGGGTTAGAAATTGTAGGAGATTATCGCCTATCAAAGAAGTTTTACATAGCAGGTGAATTTGGCAATGAAGAAAAAACCGTAGATGACGACCGTTTGAACTTCACTACCAAAGGCAACTATTTAAAAATTGGATTTGATTACAATGCCTTTGAAAATTGGCTAGATATGGAAAACATGATATATACAGGTGTTCGCGTTGGTTTTAGTTCATTTGACCATACCTTGAATTCGTATAAAATTTTCCAAGCCTATCCAATAGCAGAAGGTACTTACACCAATTATTATGGTGAAAATGAAATTACAACTAGTCAAAAATTTAGCGGATTGAATGCCACTTGGATTGAAATTATTGGCGGTATCAAGGCTGAAATCTTCAATAACCTCTATTTGGGATTTTCGGTACGTCTTAATTATCTGACTTCTGATAAAAAGCCTAGCGGATTTGACAATTTATACATTCCAGGTTTCAATCGCACTTATGATGGTAAATTTGGCGCAGGTTTCAATTACAGTTTAAGTTATTTTATACCTATTTACAAAAAGAAAGAATAACTTCTGTCACAAAAAAGCCTATTGTAATGTTTGGAAAAGGCAACAAAACAAAATAATACTTTGTTGGCATATGTTTTTTTGTACTTTTGGCTAATCTCATAATTAAAAAAATGACCCCTTTAGCCAGAATAAATACATACCGAAGAAAACTAACGAAAGGTTTAACTAAAAACATTGGTAAAAACCAATTTTTAAAACCGGACTCCAATCCAAAAAAAATACTGGTTATACGTCCGAACCACCGATTGGGAAATACTATACTTATTACCCCACTGATAGCGGAAATATCAAAACAATTTCCAGATAGTAAAATCGATTTATTTGTAAAAGGTACAGTTGCCAAAGCCGTATTTGAAAACGCTCCAAACGTAGATCAATTTTTATGCTTACCAAAAAAACATTTTAAGGAACTTTTCCAATATTTTAAAACTTGGTTCCAACTGAGCTTTAAAAAATACGATTTGGTTATCAATACCAACAAAGGCTCCTCTTCTGGAAGATTAGCTACTACTGTTGCACGTGCTCCTTTTAAATTTTATGGAGAAATCAAAAACAATCCATATGCTCATCTTCCCGATTATGAACATTTTGCAAAGTTCTCCATTTATAATTTCTGGGAATACCTGGAACAATCCGGTAAAAAAATTACTCAAAAAAACATTCCGCTTTTAGCATTAAACCTTACAGAAACAGAAATTGAAACAGGGAAAACGAAATTAAATCAAATTATAGCAAATCCTGAAAAACCTACTATTGCGCTATTTACTTTTGCTACCGGTGCCAAATGTTATTCTGAAGAATGGTGGAATTCATTATATGCGGATATGCTAGTTGAATTTAAAGATTACAATATTGTAGAAATTCTACCTGTTGAAAACGTATCGCAAATTCAATTTAAAGCGCCTACTTACTACAGTAAAGACATTCGTGAAATAACAGCTTTTATGGCTAACACCCAATTATTCATTGGTGCTGACAGTGGCATGATGCATTTATCAACTTCTAGTGGTACTACAACCATTGGTCTGTTCCATATCACCGACCCATCACGCTATGAACCTTATGGAAACAAAAATTGCAGTTTAAATACCAATGACTTTTCGCAAAAAGCAATTATTCAAGAAATTAAAAATCGATTATAATTTTTTAAAACAAAAAAAGCTCCAATTTAATTCTCTAAATTGGAGCTTTTTTTATGAAATCTAATTATACAGGATTGTTCATTTGTTCCTTTTGAAGCTGTTTTATTTTTAGTAATTCTTCTTTTGGTACTACATATGTCTGAGACCATCTATCATGCCATCCATAGCTATAATCATCTCCCAAACAAGAAAGAGCATCAAATGGAATCAATCTAAAAATAGATCTTGCAGCGATTTGCTTTAAGTTTGGCTTATTTCCATACTCGTCAATTACTACATTACCCGTTAAAAACTTCCCTGGCGTTTGTTGCCAATAAAATTCACAAATAAAATACATTAAAGGATAACCTAAAAGCAAAAAAAGTGAACCATAATACTGAATATAAATAGTTGAAATTCCGATTCCATCCAATATTAAACTAAAAAAACCAATTAGAAACTGAAATGAGATTATAAGAACTTGAAAAAAAATTGAATCAACAAAGAAATGTCCAAATCTTGGAGCAGTCTTCACTGTTTTAATTCTATAATTGGTAATATACTCCTCCACATCACGAACCCTATCACCAAATTCGTCTACATAATAAATTGTTCTACTTCTTTCTTCTTTTAATTCAGAAATTTTCAGCATCTTATTTTACTTCTTTAATTCCTTTTACAAAAACCCATTTCATAAAGATTTTACCGCCATCTCTAGTTTCTACAAATTGAAATTTGGGACCTAATACTATAGAAATTGCAAAAGCCGTTATTGAAACCATAAAACCTTGCAATGGTGTAAATTGCTGAATAGCAAACATAGCCGGTACATAAATTACTATAAAACTCAGCAAATTGTATAAAAATGCTTTTATCTTTTTGTTTTGTAACATCTCTTTAAGTTCTAAAATTATTATTCGGATTTGTCATTGTTCTGAAACTTCGTACGCTTACTACCTGCATACATTTCATACTTAACCAAACGTGACTCTAATTTACCATTAAAAAGTTTAATCTTTCTACTTGGTTTTAAACCTACAAACTTCAATGCATCTAAATTAGCGGTAATAAACCATGCATTTGTATTGGGATAATTTTGTTTTAAGGTATCGCCAATTTCTCTATAGAAGCGCTCCATATTGATATCCAAACGTTCTCCATAAGGCGGGTTAAATACCATGTGTAATGGCCCCTCGCTCATTTTTTCCGTTTCGAAGAAATTGGCTTGACGAATGGAAACATACTCGTCTAAATTAGCATTTTTTATATTATCTTTCGCTTTGGCTACTGCACTTGGTGCCTTATCATAACCGGTGATGGTATAATGAAACTCTCGTGTTTTCTTCAACAAGGATTCTAAAATAGTATCAAATAATTCACTATCCCAATCGTTCCAACGCTCAAAAGCGAATTCTTTACGGTTAATGTTTGCTGGGATATTACATGCAATCATCGCGGCTTCTGCCAAAATTGTTCCACTACCACACATCGGATCCACAAAATGACTGGTACCATCCCAACCCGAAAGCAACAACATTCCTGCTGCTAAAACTTCATTTATAGGTGCTATATTAGTTGCCGTTTTATATCCTCTTCGGTGAAGTGATTCTCCTGAAGTATCCAGAGAAACCGTAACTAAATCACGATCGATATGAACATGAATGCGCAAATCGGGAAAGTCTTTATCAATATTTGGTCGTTTACCTGTAGCATCACGAAACTGGTCTACAATAGCATCCTTTGATTTTAATGCCACAAACTGACTGTGATTGAAATGCTCCGAATGCAAAGTAGTCTCTACAACAAACGTTCGGTGTTCGTTTAAATAGGCCGACCAATCAATACTTTGAATACCGTTATACAATCCTTTTTCATTGAATGCTTTGAAGGTCTTAATCGGTTTTAAAATTTTAAGTGCTGTACGCAATGCTAAATTAGCCTTGTACATAAAGCCTTTATCCCCTACAAAACTAACTACACGAGTCCCTTTTTCTACATTTTGAGCTCCTAATTGTTTTAGTTCGTTCTCTAGTAATTCTTCAAAGCCAAATAAGGTTTTGGCTACCATTTTAAAATTTTCCATCGCAATATCAAGGTCTGTTACAAAATCAATTGTAAAATTTAATAAATTCTAAAATTCCAATTGTATATCTTGGAAAAAGTAGAATTTAAGTGCAAAAATACACTAAATTTGCAAGACGAATTCATTGATTAAGAATAAATGTCTGAAAACCTAAATCCATTTCCTCAAAACGATTTGTCAAACACGAACAATTGGTACGCCTCATGGTTTGACACTCCTTATTACCATATTTTATACAAAGATCGAGATTATACTGAAGCCCAACACTTTATGGATAATCTTACGCAGTATTTGAATTTACCTGAAAATGCTCGCATTTTAGACTTGGCTTGTGGAAAAGGACGTCATTCAATTTATTTAAACTCTTTAGGTTATGATGTAACTGGTGCTGATTTATCGGAAAATAGTATTGCTGAAGCTTCAAAATTAGCCAACCCAACTTTACATTTCAAAGTGCATGATATGCGCCAAACTTGTGATGAAAAATACGATGCTATTTTCAATTTATTTACCAGTTTTGGTTATTTTGATGATGATGCTGACAATTTAAAAACCATTCAAGCCATTCATAACAGTTTAAATGAAACGGGGTTTGCTTGTATTGATTTTATGAATGTTGATTATATTATTGACAACCTGGTTCCCGAAGAAACTAAAATTGTAGACGGTATCACTTTTCACATCAAACGTTACGTGAAGGACAATCATATTTTTAAAGAAATCAATTTTACCGATAACGGTCAAGACTTCCATTTTACAGAAAGAGTACAAGCCTTACGCTTAGCCGATTTTGAAAAAATGATGGAAGATGCTGGCATTTATCTATTGGATATTTTTGGTAATTATAAATTGCAAAAATTCTATAAAAACAACTCGGAACGCCTAATTATGATTTTCAAATAATATGGATTACAGTATTTATATTTTACCTCTTATTGCTGTTATTTTAGGTTATGGTATTGCTTTGTTTATACGACCAAAAAACAAAAAAAATCTAAAATTATTACTTGCCTTTAGTGGTGCATTTTTATTATCCTTAACGGTAATGCATTTACTTCCTGAAGTATATGAATCGAATTTGCACCATGCTGAAGATCACCATCACCATCACGACAGTCCAATCGGTGCTTTCATCATGATTGGTATTGTATTCCAGATTATATTGGAATATTTCTCAAAAGGAGCTGAACACGGACATGTTCACAGTCATGATAAAATGAACAATATGCCGTGGCTACTGTTCTTAAGTTTGTGTTTGCATGCTTTGTTGGAAGGTATGCCGATTAGTAATCATAATCATTTGGCGTATGGAATTGCCATTCACCACTTCCCTATTGCAATAATTTTAACTACTTTCTTTAGCCATTCAGCCTTGAGTAAAAAAGCCATTTTCTTTTTTATGATGCTTTTTGCTTTTATGACACCTTTAGGAACCTATCTGTCAGAAAATCTTGGTTTCTTGAGCCACTTCTATACGCAAATATCAGGTATTGTAATCGGAATTTTATTCCATATTTCTTCTACCATTATTTTTGAAAGTAGTGAAGGTCATAAGTTCAATTTGGCCAAATTAAGCGTAATAGTACTGGGAATTCTTTTGGCTTATTTCATGTAAAGTCTCAATACTGCTTTTGTGGTAAATATCCACTAAAAACACCTTTTAAAGCCTTACAAAAATAGACCGGAAACCAAAAAAACTTTGTAATTTAGCTACTTTGTTATAAAAAGCAGTGAATGAACTTTACCAAAACTACAGAACAAGCTTCTAACTACCAACATCTGGAAAAAATGTCGGTTACGGAATTGCTTGCTAATATCAACAACGAAGACAAAACGGTTCCTTATGCTGTTGAAAAAGCCTTACCACAAATTGAAACTTTAGTAACCCAAATTGTTTCTAAGATGAAACAAGGTGGCCGTTTGTTCTATATTGGCGCAGGTACTTCTGGTCGTTTGGGTGTAGTGGACGCTTCAGAATGCCCTCCTACTTTTGGTGTTCCTTTTGATCAAGTTATTGGATTGATTGCAGGTGGTGATACGGCTATTCGTAAAGCTGTTGAAAATGCAGAAGACGATGCCAACCAAGCTTGGTTGGATTTAAAAGAATGGAATATTTCTGAAAAGGATGTTGTTGTGGGTATCGCAGCATCAGGCACTACTCCATATGTCATTGGCGGATTGGAAAAGTGCAACCAAAATAACATCATTACCGGTTGTATTACTTGCAATCAAGGTAGTCCTTTGGCAACAACAGCACAATTCCCTATTGAAGTTGTTGTAGGTCCCGAATTTGTTACCGGTAGCAGCCGCATGAAAGCTGGCACTGCACAGAAGCTTGTTTTGAATATGCTTTCAACTGCTACCATGATTCAATTGGGTAAAGTGAAAGGGAATAAAATGGTTGATATGCAATTGAGCAACAACAAGCTTGTTGATAGAGGTGTTAAAATGATCATGGACGAAATTGGTGTAGGTTATGAAGAAGCCCAAGCCCTTCTAGCTGACCATGGCAGCGTTCGAAAAGCGGTCAACTTTTACAACGAAAACAACTAACTGAACATATAAATGAAAAAATTACTATTGGCATTATGTCTTTTTGCAACAGGATTGACTTTTGCGCAAAGAATAAAAATAGAGGACAATAAGTTTTATGTAAAAGATTCATTGGTTTACAAGCACGATATCAAAAAAGTATTGGCTGCAAAACCGGAAGCCTTACAGCTTTATAAAAAGGCAAAAACCAGACAATCTATTGGTGGTGTATTTCTAGCGAGTGGTATTGGACTTTGTGTTGCAGATGCTGTTATGGGACTTACGACTGAAAACCGTGATTATCCACAAGCTTTAACTTTTGCAGGACTTGGCGTTGCAGCGGTTTCTATTCCTCTTTTATCGGGCAATAAAAAACGAATTACAAAAAGTATCGAATTGTACAACGAAGACCAACCTGCTGAGCGTCATCCATTGGGATTAATTTACGATGTAAAATTGATTTCCAACCGAAATGGCGTAGGCTTAAATCTTACTTTTTAATGGCTACCAACAGAAAAATATTGGCTAAAGGCATTCGCTATTTATCAGGTGCTTTACCCCTGCTTTTTATCGGTCCTGTTGTTATCAATAGTTCGTTTAAAAACAAAGAAAATCCTTTATACCCATTTGTTTTAGGGCTTGGAATTATCATTTGTGCTTTTGCAATGTATTTAATTTTTAAAGGTATTAACACCATTATTAAGAGTTTATTTGATGGGGATAAAAACACTTAGTAAGTATTTAATAAAGCCTCTTATAACCATACAAAATCATCATGATGTTTAAAAAAATATTTTGGGGAATCCCTTTACTTCTAACAGCGTGCTACCAACAAGAACGCAACTGTACCGATTATAAAACGGGAAAATTTGAATTTACTCAGGAAATTGATGGTACTGTTGAAAAATCTGTTTTTGAACGAACTGAAACGCTTCAAATTGAAACTTTCAGAGGTAAAACCGATACTTCATCCGTTCGTTGGGTAAACGATTGCGAGTTTATTTTACAAAAAATACACCCAAAAAACAGAGCTGAGAAGAAAGCAGTACAAATGAAAATTTTAACTACTACGGCTACCGGTTACAATTTTGAATATTCGTTTGTGGGTGAAACGCACAAACAAAAAGGAACAGTTATTAAACTCAATTAAAACTTAATTAAATGGAAATCTTTTTACAACCTGATACTTGGATTGCATTATTAACACTTACATTTTTAGAAATTGTATTGGGTATCGATAATATTATTTTTATTTCTATAGTAACGGGAAAATTACCCGAGGAAAAAAGAAAAAAAGCAACACAAATAGGGCTTTTCTTAGCCATGTTTATGCGTATTGGTTTATTATTTGGTATTACCTTATTGATTGCTATGAAAGCCCCTTGGTTCAGTTTTGACTTTGGTTGGTTTTCCGCAGAAATAACAGGACAAGCTATGATTCTACTTTTAGGTGGATTATTCTTGATTTATAAAAGTACCAAAGAAATACACGAAAAAGTAGATCATAAAGGTGAAGAAGAAAAAGAAATTAAAACAGGTGCCTCTACAAGCTTTGCGAGTGTTATTGGTCAAATTTTGATGATCGATTTAATCTTCTCTGTCGATAGTATTTTAACGGCTGTAGGTATGACTAATGGACTAGAAGGCGCCCTTACTATCATGGTAACTGCCGTTGTCATTTCCGTAGGCATTATGATGTTGTTTGCTGTTCCGGTTGGAAACTTTGTAAACAAAAACCCTTCCATCCAAATTTTAGGATTGGCGTTCTTAATTTTAATTGGATTCATGTTAATCACAGAAAGTATGCACTTATCTCACGCTGAACTAGCAGGACAACATGTAGGAGCCGTTCCAAAAGGTTATCTGTATTTTGCTATTGCCTTTTCACTAACCGTTGAGTTTTTAAATATGAAAATGCGAAAAAAGAAATAAATTAAAATCCCGCTTTTGGCGGGATTTTTTTATCCTTAGATTTTATCGGTTAAGGTCTTTAAAAAAGCTACTAAATCTGCTTTTTCTTGAGCCGACAAATTGAGTTTGTCTGTTGGTAAAGTTTGGTATTCCAAATCAATTCCTAAACCTGCCGCACCTCCTTTATCATAAAAGTCAATAACTTCTTCAAGTGTAGTATATACACCATTGTGCATGTAAGGTGCCGTTTTCTCAATATTACGCACCGTAGGTGTCTTGAAAAAGAATTTTCGCTGTTCGGTTTGGTATACATTATATCTTCCTAAATCACTGTCTATTTTGGCCTTAATCGTGTCTTTTGATTGTGGTACCCCTATTAATTCCATTTCTGACTCTTTGAAAGCGGTGGGTACTAATCCGTTGAACAAGGGTGCAAAATGACAGGTAGCACATTTTGCTTTACCCGTAAAAAGGTTAAAACCATTAATTTCACTACTTGTCAAAGTATTTTCAAGACCTTGCATGTTTAAATCGAATTTGGAATTAAATGGATTTAATGCCATAATATACGAGGCAATAGCATTTCGTATAAGGTGATTGTCTATTGCTTTACCGTAAGTTGCTGAAAACGCCTCTTGATAGCTTGGATTTTCCATAACTCTTTTTTCCAAATCGTTTAACGAAAGATGAAATTCATTTGGATTATTTATCACATCAATTACTTGTCCTTCTAAAGTCCCCGTTCGCTTATCATGGAAAAAACCCTTTTGTAGTGCAGCGTAAAACAACGTTGGTGAATTTCGGGTTGTTCCAGGAGATTTTGCTAATCCATCTGTAAAATACAATTCTTGCTTGTGACAAGTTGCACAACTTATACTTTTATCATGTGACAATGAATTGTCTTCAAAGAGTTTTTTCCCCAATGCTACCTTAGCTTCTGCAATTGGATCACCTTTTTGATTGGTAAAATAATTGATGTTAAAGGTTTTATCTGAAAACAAATTATCGACATCATAATTAATCGCCTGCTTGAACGGAAAAACCACTTTCCAATCCGAAACGGTTTGGTTCCAAATTTCTAAAGTTGGCTGGGTATAGTCTTTTAGAAACACATAACGATTGAATCTTTTGAAATCTGAATTTCCTAAAAACGAAACACTCTTATCCAAATGTGTATCCCATTTTTTAAGCAACTCTTTATTGGTAAATTCCTTTTCAAATACATGTAAAATTTCCTTTAATGAAGCGTAAACCGTTTGCGCCTCTGTTAACGAATGTTCCAAAACTGGAGAATCAAAGCCTGTAATTCCTGTTAACGCAATACGGTTTACTGCATCTCTAAGCATCCAAAGGATGTGGTGCTTTTTTAAAAACTTTAGTGTTTGGTTTTTATGCAAAAACTTCAAACGTGTACTGGTTGTTGCTACTTGTGTATGCAGCTCTACCTTATCAACCACTTCATCAAACAACAACTCTTCCATTACTTGAAAACCTGTTGGATTTTTAATTTTAATATCGGTAAAATCTTCCTCTTCGATTTTTAAAATATTAGGCTGGTTCAGATAATTGTAATTCTCCGAATCGACAAAAGCTAAAATCGGTTCTAACTTTTTAAAGTGTAAGCGAGCCTCTAAATACAAAGCCTTTTTTTCGGATAGCAATTGTGCTTTGTTTAAAGCATCTAAACTTTCATACGTATTGCTTATTTCTTTTTTAAAATATTCTTCCAATTGCGTAAATGCTGTAACCTCATCATAAACAGGTTCCTTTTTACAGCTTACTAAAAAAACGAAAAGGCTGCAAAAAAATACAGCCTTAACATCTATGATTTCTAACCTTCTAATCATATTATCTTTCTAAACCTTTAATAAGATACAATACACTTCCTTCATTACTATCTGTAGTGGTAGTTGCTTGAGCATCAGTAAAGCTTGCATTTTCCCAACCGTGATTTTGTGTACAAATTAAGAAACTCCCTTCGATACCAATAATGTCCGAAACATCAATCATCCCCGTTAACTCCCACATATCTGTAGCGGAACCGTAACCAGCGTTTTGTGCCGCATTTTGATCACACTCTAAAACTACTTTTAACGCTCCTGTGTTTATGTTGTATTGGTACAATGCTGCAAAGTGCGTTTTATCAGCTGTATCGGGGTATCCGTTTGGATCTTCCATGATATAAGCGTAATCTTTTGTTACAACGATATTATCTGGACTATGGAATGCTTTTGCTACACCTGTTAAATTATCTCCATCTAAAACACAGGTAATAGTTGCTTGTAATGGATTGTTTGCATCTAAAACCACTTTATATATACGTCCGTAGAATGAACCTAAACCTGTTAAAGCGGTTTTCTTTCTTCCTGTTACTGCAAAATACACTTCTCTGTTAGCCGATCCTGATCCTTTTCTGTAATCGATATCCTCAACACGAGAGAATCCCATTATCCCTTTATCACGAGATTCTTGTTCCAACTCATCTAATGTTCTTTCTGTATATTCAACAAATTCTACTGGATACGAAACACCTTCTTGCATATCCATCTCATAATTGACACCTGCTTGTGTTACTTTTAAACCGTATAAGCTTCCTCCTGCTAAATCACCACGATTTCCTAGATACATTGCCAATTGACCAGAAGGTATTGCATTATCACTTGTATCATCTCCAATGAAAGCGATTGTTTTATTTGGATAAGCATCTTTACCAAGAACCACAGCATTCTCTGTAGACCATTGCCCTAGAGCAGGTAACATCGTAGCCAATTCAGCATTTTCAGCACTTTTAAAAGGATCCGTTGCAAAAACCCCTTTTGAAGCTCCTCCCCACTCTCCTCCTGAAAGGAATAATGGACCAAATCCGTGCTCTTCTGGAGTAATTAACGAACCTGAACATTGTGCTGTACGTGCTGTAGCAGCTGCATTTAAAATATATTCTCCTTTTACTGGTTTAAAGGTTTTATCAAACGAAATACGCGCAATAGAATAATCGGCTTCAATATTGTTAATCAATGAAAAAGTACCATCACTATTTTTAAGTAAGCCCATTCCGTCTGCCATTGAACCGTAAACAAATTCTGGAGAATCTACTAATTGATCTTCTGAACTTAAAATTCCGTAAATTTCTAAATTTTCAAAACCTGGCTTCTTCGCTAAAAAGGCTGGCGTTACAGTATGATTTGCTAATACAGGCTTTAATTCTGTTTCGTTTGTAGTCGTTGTTGTATCATCATCTTGATTGCACGACACTATTACTCCTGATAAGGTAAGTAATAATAAGGCTTTAAAATTTGTTTTCATAAATAATAGTTTGGTTTTTTACTACGCCAAAACTATCTACAGTATGTAAAAAAAATGTAATCCTCGTATTACTAAAAACACAACTACAGTTTACTAAAATGTTAGGATGTAAACTTTTGATTAACTTAACCTTAGAAAACTGAAATACACATAAAAAAAGACTTTAATAATTAAGTGTTACCCCAAAACCAAATCCCATATCACTATCATAATGTGTAGCTAAAGCTGCATTTTTACCCATAATATATTTCAATCCTGCACTATACTCTTTGTCGGTATTTACCATAAAAGCCATTCGTAAACGTTTGGAAACTGGAATATCTTCTCGCATCAACTGCATGCGAATATTACCATCATGATAGATTTCTGTTTGAAAAGTTACCAACATCGGTAAAGTATACGCAAAACCAAGACTCGTTTGGATTCGTTTATCTTTTGTACTTTTTTGTCTAAAAAGATTTTCTTCAATTTCTCCAGAATCCAACTTTCGATAACGAGCATCAAAACCTACAAAAGGCATCAACCATTGATTTTTTCCGATATATCTTCCTATGTGCGTTTCAGATTCATATCCATTGGTGTCTGTATACCCCAAACGCCATTCTGTTGCCAAGCGCCATCGGGTATTGTTCCATTCCATTTTTCCATCGTTTCCGTTGGTTGCAAAATCATTTTCAGCACTAAAATAAAATCGATTGCTTTCCGATTGCAGTATTTTATAGGCTTTTTCCTTATTCGGTAAATATGGGTTTGGCGCAGAATTTTCATAACTAAAAACACGATTCATCCCCGCCATCATGTGATATAAAATGTGACAATGGAAGAACCAATCACCATCAGTGTTTGCTTCAAATTCAATAACGTTTGTTTCCATGGGCATTATATCTAGTACATTTTTCAATGGAGCATAATCGCCTTGCCCGTTTAAAATTCTAAAATCATGTCCGTGCAAATGCATAGGGTGACGCATCATCGAATTGTTGTATAATGTGATACGAAGCACCTCTCCTTTTTTAATTAAAATTTTATCGGTCTCCGACATTACCTTGTTATCCATACTCCATACATAACGGTTCATATTCCCTGTAAGTTCCAATCGCAATTCTCTAATTGGAGTATTTTCTGGTAAACTGGTTGGTTGTGGCGATTTTAACATCGCATAGTTTAATGTTTTCAATTTGGAATCCGAACTGTGTTTTTTATGTGCCTCGTTTGCATTGTCCATTTGCATTTTTGAATGCTCCATTTTACTATGATCCATCTCTATATTCTCTTCTTTATCCTGAGATACTTCTGGTTTCTTTTTGGCTAATTCAGGGTACATTACTGCATTCATATCCATTTTTTGAAAACTCATTTTCATTCCCATGTCATTCATAGTACCGTTTGCATTCATCATTTCGTTCATCATTTGCATCCCTTCAAAATATTTCAAACGGGGTAAACGATCTGCTTTCATTTTATGCCCACTTCCCAAGAATAATGAAGTTGTATTGGTTCTATCTTCTGCTGTTGCTAAAAATTCATAAGACATGTTCATCGGAATGGTAACCACTACATCGTAGGTCTCAGACACCCCTATAATCAAACGATCTACTTCAACAGGTAACACATCATTACCATCATTAGCCACAACCGTCATTTTACCTCCTGCATACTGCAGCCAGAAATAGGAAGAGGCTCCGCCGTTTGCGATTCGCAAGCGTACTTTATCACCCGCTTTGAACTGCGCTAATTCACTTTCGGCTTTTCCATTTAACAAAAAAGCATCGTAATAAACATCACTAACATCCATTGCCAACATTCGCTTCCACTCATTGGTAATTTTCGTTTTAAAATGACCTTCGCGAATGGCCTCTGCATAACTTTGTGTTGCTCCTTTTTTTATAGCAAACCAATCGGTACCATTTCGCAACATTCGTTGTATGTTCATCGGATTATAATTGGTCCATTCGCTCAACATCACATTTACTTGAGGTATATCGTCAATACCTGTTCTAAAAGTTGGATCGTTCTGCTTTTTCTTTAGTATTAACATTCCATACATCCCGATTTGCTCTTGCATCCCGCTATGACTGTGGTACCAATGGGTCCCCGACTGTATAATTGGAAATCGATAAACAAACTCTTCTCCTGGTTGAATTGGCATCTGTGTTAGAAAAGGCACACCATCTTCTTTGTTGGGTAAATACAATCCGTGCCAATGCAAGGAAGTTGTTACTTTCAAATGATTGTATACGTGTATTTCTGCAATATCGCCTTCGGTAAACGTTAAAGTTGGCATAGGAATTTGACCATTTACCGCAATCGCCATCTTCTCTTTATTTGAAAAATTAACGATAGTATCCTTTACATGTAAATCATACCGTACAATGTTTTGCGCTTTGACCGAAAGCGAAACCATAAGTATTGCAATTACATAAAAATGTTTCATGCTTTATATTTTTATGTTGCGTAATCGCAACGCGTTTGCAATTACCGAAACCGAGCTGAAGCTCATCGCTAAAGCGGCAATCATAGGTGATAATAGTATGCCAAAATATGGGAATAATACGCCTGCTGCTAATGGAATTCCAATAGTATTGTATATAAAAGCAAAAAATAAGTTTTGCTTGATATTACGCATTACGGCATGACTCAAATTCTTAGCCTTTACGATTCCTACTAAATCTCCCTTTACTAACGTTATTTTTGCACTTTCAATAGCCACATCTGTCCCTGTTCCCATTGCAATACCAATATCCGATTGTGCTAATGCCGGAGCATCATTGATACCGTCACCTGCCATAGCCACAACTTTTCCTTGTATTTGTAATTTCTTTATATATTCTAATTTATCTTGTGGTAAACAATTGGCTTTGAAATCGGATACTTGTAATTCAGCAGCTACGCTCTTTGCTGTATTTTCATTATCCCCTGTTAGCATTATTACTTCAACTCCTTGGTGTTTCAACTCTTGTATGGCTTCAACACTGGTTTTTTTAATAGCATCTGTAATGGTAACATAACCTATTACTTTATGATTTACAGCTATGTAAGACACTGTCTTACCTTGCTTTTGTTCTGTTACCACCGCTTTTTCTATGGTTTCAAAATTCTGAATACCTTCTTGTTTCAATAATTCTTTGTTTCCTAAAAGCACAACTTCATTATCGACAACACCTTTTACTCCTTTACCCGTTATGGATTCGAAGTTTGCTACATTTTGCAAAACAGCCGCTTTTGACATAGCAAATGCCACAACCGCTTTTGCTAAAGGGTGTTCGCTTTGTTGGTTCAAGGCGGCTATTTTACCCAATACTTCTTTTTCATCCCCTTGCTGTACTACCACTTTCTCTACTGAAGGTTTACCTTCCGTAAGCGTTCCCGTTTTATCCGTAATCAAAACATCTATTTTATCCATTTTTTCAATGGCTTCCGCGTTTTTAATTAACACTCCTAATTTTGCTCCTTTACCAACCCCTACCATAACCGACATAGGTGTTGCCAAACCAAGTGCACACGGGCAAGCAATGATTAAAACAGCGATTGCATTCACAAGTGCATACGTTAATTTTGGATCGGGACCAAATTGCCACCAAATGATAAATGTTATGATGGAAATCCCAACTACTATGGGTACAAAATACCTGGAAATTTTATCCACTAAATTTTGTATCGGTGCTCTTGAACGACTGGCATCACTTACCATTTGCACAATTTGCGATAATAGCGTTTCTGCTCCTACCTTTTCGGCTACCATTAAAAATGAGGTTGTCCCGTTTATCGTTCCCGAACTCACTTTATCGGCTACAGCTTTTTCAACAGGAATTGGTTCGCCAGTTATCATCGATTCATCGATGGTCGCACGGCCATCAGTAATTGTCCCGTCAACTGCTACCTTTTCACCAGGCTTCACGCGCAAAATATCGCCTTTTTGAATATCATGAATGGAAACCCTTTTATCGACACCATCTACTACAATAGTAGCTTCTGAAGGAGCCAATTTCAACAATTCTTTAATGGCTCCACTTGTCTTGGAATGGGCTTTGGCTTCCAGAAGTTGCCCCAATAAGACTAAAGTTAATACTACTACTGTAGCTTCAAAATACAAATGTACTGTTCCACTATGGGATTTAAATTCGTCTGGAAAAGCATCTGGAAATACTAAACCTGCTATGCTAAATAAAAATGCTACTCCAGTCCCGATACCGATTAACGTAAACATGTTCAAATTCCAATTTACTATGGATCGCCATGCGCGTTCAAAAAACATCCAGCATGCGTAAAAAACAACCGGAATGGTTAATATCAATTGTACCCAATTCCGTTTTTCCAAATCCATAATTTGATACAACGGATTATTTGGAATCATTTCGGACATGGAAATAATAAAAACCGGAATGGTAAACAACGAGGCTATTTTCATTTTATGCCATAGCTGCTGATAGGTTTTGTCCTCTTCTGTATCTTTTGGTTGCATCGGAACTAAATCCATACCGCATTTGGGACAGTTTCCCGGAGTATCTGAAATTACTTCAGGATGCATGGGACATGTGTATTGTGTTTTCACAACCAACTCGGGTTGTTTGACAAGGTCCATTCCACAAACCGGACAATCGCCAGGTTTGTCATACATTTTATCCCCTTCACAATACATGGGGCAATAATATTTTCCTGCTGGAATGTTAAATTTTGGCTTGTGCGTGTGGTTTTCTTTAGGTGTTACCGAGCAACAACTTTTAACTTTTGCCTCGTCGTGTTCTTCACTTTTGGATAACGAAATTTGATATTTACTCTCCTTACCTCCTAAAGCTTCTTGTAAGCTATCCAATGTAACATGACTTGTCATGCTAAGTGTGATACGTTTGTCCTCTTTATTCACCTCAACCGAAGTAATTTCAGGTAATTTTGACAAACGTTCCGTTACAGTGTTTACGCAACCTGAACATGTAACGCCTTCTATTGTATGCTGATGTGTCATAATTTGAACTTTTTGATACTACAAATTTCGAAATTACTACACCAAAAAAATTACACAATTATGGATAGGATTTACAACATTTACAGTTTGTCCAATTGTGTACGTTTGTTGCCTTTCATCTTCTTAAAATAAGAAGGTGTGAAACCCGTCACTTTTTTAAATTGATTACTCAAATGTGCGCTACTGCTATAATGCAACAAATCGGCAATTTCCGAAAGCGATAATTCATCGTAAATGATAAGCTCCTTAATTTTCTCCACCTTTAAATTGATAAAGTATTTTTCAATACTCAATCCTTCAATTTCAGAAAACAGGTTACTTAATTTACTGTAATCATGATGTAGTTTATCTTGCAAATAATCCGATACGTTAATGGCTATATCGTTGTTTTTATTTTGAATCAAATCAATTAGAGTTGCCTTAATCTTTTCAATTATCTTACTATTTTCATCACTTAACAATTGAAATCCGAAACGCTCTAATTGTTCTGCGATTATTTTTTTTTCCTCTTCCGAAATGGATTCCTGTAAGATTACTTCTCCTAGACTAATTTCTTTTATTGGAAAATTTAATTTTTCAATTTCGTTTTGTACCACCATTACACAGCGGTTGCAAACCATATTTTTTATGTATAACTTATTCATAGTAAATCCTTCACACTTTGAAATTACAAAAAATCCTGCAAAAAGCAGGATTTTTAATTTTTATTCTAAACTTAGGGTAATTTGTCCGTCGTCATCCAAATCGGTTTTGATATCATCCGATAAATTCTCTTCATTCTTTACTTCCATTTTCTCCGGCTCTGGTTCAACCGGTTCTTCAAAAGGTAAAGGTTCTAAAAGATTAATTTGGCGTATTTTATCGGTTGTTAATTGATTTCCTAGTGCTTTGATCCCTTTTACCGCAATAAACTCTTCTAAATTCACTTGAATGGTTTCCTTTTGAACACCTTTGACTTTAGCAAATATTACTTCGGCCACTGGTCGCCAATCGGTCGATACAATTTCCAATTGTGATTTTTCATGCTCTGAAATAAACGTTTCTTCTTTATTTTCATTTTCAATCAAGAAGCGCTTTACATAGTAACGCTCTTTCTCTCCATCGTAATAAATAGCCGAAATCGGTTTAGTTGGTTTCCATTTTTCCAGTACAATCATATCTTCATCAAAATGGGTTGTCAACTCTGGAATGATGGTTTTCAATTTCCCCGATTGGTTGATAATTAACAACCTGTCATTTGGTTTAAACTCTCCTAATAACTCCCCTCTTCCATCGACATTCAAACGTTGCACGGTATCGTCGAACCAAATTTTACGTGGACGCAAAGTTGAAATTCCTTTCTCTTTCAGTTCGATTTTTTTGATTGGATATTTTGAAACGGTATTTCCTTTGGAACCACGTCCTTTAATTAAGACATCGGCAAAATCAAGATCCCATTTTAATTTTTTAACGCTACCCACCTGACGCAGTAATATGGTTACTACTTCCGCTTCTCCATTTGGATTGGCTGAGAAATACAATATCTGACTTCCAGGCTTTTCTTGCGTTAAATGGTATTCTTTATCCCGTGTTACCCCCGAAACATTGAAACGCTTCACAAAAGTAGGCCCGTTCTTACCATCGCGATACATTACATTATAAATCGTTCGTTTATCCTGTTTATCGAAAACAGCAATGTGTATAATATCCTTACCAATGAACTTTTTATCGTCTACTTTGGTAATAACCATTTTCCCATCGCGAAGGAATACAATTACATCGTCAATATCCGAACAATCGGCAACATATTCGTCTTTCTTCAATGCTGTTCCTATAAAGCCTTCTTCTCGATTTACGTACAGTTTTGTATTACGCAACACCACCTTCGTTGCCTCAATGGTGTCAAAACTTCTCAATTCCGTTTGACGCTCACGACCTTTACCGTATTTTTCTTTTAATTTGGTAAAAAATGCAATGGTATAATCAATGATATGCTCTAAATCGTATTTTACTTGCTCCATTTCACCTTCCAACTTCGCTATAGCTTCATCCGCCTTATCCGAGTCAAATCGTGTTATACGAATCATTGGAATTTGCGTTAATTTCTGTAAATCGTCATCGTTAATATCACGCACAAAACTCTTTACAAATGGTTCGAAACGCTTGTACATGTAATCAAAAAGTGACTCTTTATCAGAATACAACTTAAAGTCGATGTACATCTCTTCTCGAATGAAGATTTTTTCTAACGTTGAAAAATGCCATTTGTTTTCCAATTCGTCCAATTGGATTTCCAATTCCCGTTTTAATAAATCAACCGTTCTATGTGTTGAAATTTTCAACATATCGGAAACGCCAATAAACAGAGGTTTGTGGTTTTCAATCACACAACCTAGAGGAGCTACTGATGTTTCACAAGCGGTAAACGCATACAATGCATCAATGGTTTTATCGGGAGAAACACCTGCTGGAAGGTGAATTAAAATTTCAACTTCTGCCGCAGTGTTGTCTTCAATTTTCTTAATTTTAATTTTTCCTTTTTCATTGGCTTTCAAAATACTATCTATCAATGTGGATGTATTGGTTGAAAAAGGGATTTGCGTAATGACTAAAGTCGATTTATCCAATTGACTGATTTTGGCACGCACGCGCACGCGTCCGCCACGCATACCATCGTTATAATTGGATACATCTGCAATACCTGCAGTAGGAAAATCAGGATATAAGGTAAATGATTTTCCTTTTAAAACTTTTATCGAGCAATCTATTAATTCGTTGAAATTGTGTGGTAAAACTTTCGTTGATAAACCTACTGCAATACCTTCTGCTCCCTGTGCCAACAACAACGGGAATTTTACCGGTAAATTAATGGGTTCCGCTCGACGACCATCATAGGATACACCCCATTCTGTAACTTTTGGTGAATACAAAATATCGTGTCCGAGTTTTGAAATACGTGCTTCAATATAACGAGAAGCTGCAGCGCTATCCCCCGTAAGGATATTACCCCAGTTTCCTTGCATGTCAATCAGCAAGTCTTTCTGTCCAATTTGGACCATAGCGTCACCTATACTGGCATCTCCATGTGGATGATACTGCATGGTGTGCCCAACAATATTTGCTACTTTGTTGTAACGTCCATCGTCCAATTCTTTCATAGAATGCATGATACGACGTTGTACGGGTTTGAATCCATCTTCAATAGCCGGAACCGCACGTTCTAAAATTACATATGATGCATAATCCAAAAACCAATCCTTGTACATACCTGTTACTTTGGTAATGGTATCCTCTGGATTTTCGTTATTCTCGTAAAAATTATGCCCTGATGTTCTAATGTCATCAAAACCGTCTTGTTTACTTGAATTATTTAGTTCTTGATTTGTATCGTCTTCGTTTGGGATGATGTTTTCTTCGTCTTCGTTCATAATGGCGTATAACTATTTTTCTACAACATCTAATTCAACCTTCAAATTATTGATAATAAACTCTTGTCTATCGGGTGTATTTTTCCCCATGTAAAACTCCAATAAGGTTTCAATTGAAGTTGCTTTGTCTAGCATTACTGGGTCTAAACGTATGTCTTCCCCAATAAAATGTTTGAACTCATCGGGTGAAATTTCTCCTAATCCCTTGAATCGGGTGATCTCCGGTTTTGGTTTTAATTTTTCAATTGCATTAATACGTTCCTCTTCCGAATAACAATAGATGGTTTCTTTTTTGTTACGCACACGGAATAATGGTGTTTGTAAAATGTACAAGTGTCCATCTTTGATTAATTCTGGAAAAAACTGTAAAAAGAACGTTATTAATAGCAAACGGATGTGCATCCCATCGACATCGGCATCGGTTGCAATTACAATGTTATTGTAACGCAAATCGCCCATATCTTCTTCAATATTTAAGGCTGCTTGTAATAAATTGAATTCTTCGTTTTCGTATACAATCTTCTTGGTCATGCCATACGAATTCAACGGCTTCCCACGCAAACTAAATACTGCTTGGGTATTGACATCACGAGACTTGGTAATTGAACCCGAAGCCGAATCTCCCTCGGTAATAAAAAGGGTACTTTCTAAACTTCTTGGATTTTTTGCATCCGTTAAGTGTACACGACAATCGCGTAATTTTTTATTGTGTAGACTGGCTTTTTTGGCACGGTCTTTTGCTAATTTTCGAATTCCTGACAACTCTTTACGCTCCCGCTCTGCTTGTAAAATTTTTCGCAACAAAGCATCCGCAACTTCTGGATTTTTATGGAGAAAGTTATCCAAATTGGTTTTTACAAAATCGTTGACAAACGTACGTACCGTAGGTCCATTTGGTCCAATATCCGTTGACCCTAATTTTGTTTTGGTTTGCGATTCAAATACGGGTTCTTCAACTTTTACTGAAATAGCCGAAACTATTGATTTTCGGATATCAGAAGCCTCAAAATTTTTATTGTAAAACTCTTTTACTGTTTTGACTACTGCTTCACGAAAAGCCCCTAAATGTGTCCCTCCTTGTGTGGTATTTTGACCGTTAACAAACGAATGATATTCTTCCGAATATTGTGATTTACTATGGGTAATCGCTACCTCGATATCATCCCCTTCTAGGTGAATGATTGGGTACACCATATCTTCTTCCGCAATATTCTCTTCTAATAAATCTTTTAATCCAAATTCTGACACGTATTTTTCACCATTGTAATAAATCGTCAAACCACGATTTAAGTAACAATAGTTTTTAAGCATCTTAATGATGTACTCATTACGATACTTGTAATTTTTAAATATAGTATCATCCGCAATAAAAGACACTTTTGTTCCTTTACGCTTAGTTGTATCTACTATTTCTTCTTCAATAGTTAAATTACCTGCTGAAAACTCTGCTGCTTTTTGTTGGTTATCGCGAACCGATTCTACACGAAAGTAATTGGATAAGGCATTCACCGCTTTGGTACCGACCCCATTTAAACCTACCGATTTCTTAAAGGCTTTGGAATCGTACTTTCCTCCCGTATTCATTTTGGATACTACGTCAACTACTTTTCCTAATGGGATACCACGTCCGTAATCGCGAACCGTAACTAGCTTATCTTTAATGGT
Organism: Flavobacterium chuncheonense; assembly: GCF_042686145.1. Lineage (NCBI taxonomy): Bacteria > Pseudomonadati > Bacteroidota > Flavobacteriia > Flavobacteriales > Flavobacteriaceae > Flavobacterium > Flavobacterium chuncheonense. Next base: position 389,711 of record NZ_JBHUPC010000012.1, read on the forward strand.
TACTTCGATGGTTTTTCCTGCTCCCATTACAAATTCATCGATACAGTTATCCATAACCTCTTTTAAAAGGATATAAATACCATCATCTGGAGACGAACCATCACCTAGTTTTCCAATGTACATTCCAGGGCGCATACGGATATGCTCTTTCCAATCGAGTGAACGTATATTGTCTTCGGTATATTGATTTTGCTCTAACATATGTTGTGTATCGGATTTTGTGCTAATATAAAGGAAATCGACAAAAAATGAAATAGCTGCTTAATAAAGTTATTAAGATAATTTATTTAAAAAACTGATTTTTAAAAACTTAGTTTTCTTGTTCCCAAAAGGTTTTCACAAGGTTTTTAATTTGCTTGTCCAGTTCGGGATTTGATATCGAATTGGATTGTAAATCGAAGTTTTCATTGAATGAAGGCAAGGAGAAAGTAGCTTGAATTTGAGCACCATAACGAGGAAATGCATTTTTAGCAATTTCAAGTACGGTAGCTCCTCCTCTACCTCCCGGTGAAGTTGCCATCAGCAACATTGGCTTTTCTTGAAAAACCTTCTTTTCTTGACGTGAAGCCCAATCAAAAATATTTTTAAAAGCTACTGAATAGTTTCCATTGTTCTCCGCTAAAGAGACTACCAATAAATCCGCTGTAGCGATTTTATTTAAAAACTGTGTCGCTGATTCGGGTTGTTCTATTTCCTTTTCAATATCTACTCCAAAAACAGGTAAGACATAATCGTTTAAATCAAGAATTTCTACCGAGGTATTTTCAAACAAATGCGCAACATAGGTTGCTAATTTTTTATTGATTGAATTTTTACTATTACTTCCAGCAAAGGCTACAATTTTCATATTTTAAGTCTATTTGAAACTAAAAATAAACAAAAAAGGCGAAATCTGAACAGAAATCGCCTTTTCTTATGTGTTTTAATACATTACACGTTAAAACGAAAGTGCATTACATCTCCATCTTTTACAATGTATTCTTTACCTTCAACTCGTAATTTTCCTGCTTCTTTTACTTTTGCTTCCGAACCAAAATTTGAAAAATCTTCATAAGCGATTACCTCAGCACGGATGAATCCCTTTTCGAAGTCGGTATGGATAACACCCGCTGCTTTTGGAGCAGTGTCACCAATTTTAATCGTCCAAGCACGTACTTCTTTCACTCCCGCCGTAAAATACGTTTGTAAGTTTAACAATTTGTAAGCTGCACGAATTAAAACTGCAGAACCTGGTTCTGTTAAACCTAAATCTTGTAAGAACATTTGACGCTCTTCGTAACTCTCTAATTCTGTAATATCTGCTTCAGCACCAACCGAAAGTACAATTACTTCAGCATTTTCATCTTTTACCAATTCGCGAACTTGTTCTACGTATTGGTTTCCAGAAACTGCAGAAGCTTCATCGACGTTACACACGTATAAAACAGGCTTTAAAGTAATCAATTGGAATTCTTCCATTAAGGCTTCCTCATCTTGATTTTGCGCTACCACTGTACGCGCTGATTTTCCTTGCAATAAAGTTTCACGGATTCTATCCAATAACGCTTTTTCTGCTTGCGCTTCTTTATTTCCTGTTTTAGCAGCACGATTTGTTTTTTCTAAACGTTTTTCAACTGTTTCCAAATCTTTCAACTGCAACTCAATATCAATCGTTTCTTTATCACGAATTGGATTTACATTACCATCAACGTGAACGATATTATCGTTATCAAAACAACGTAAAACGTGAATAATAGCATTACATTCTCTGATATTTCCTAAGAATTGGTTTCCTAAACCTTCTCCTTTACTTGCTCCTTTTACCAAACCTGCAATATCTACGATATCAACAGTTGCCATTTGAACACGCTCTGGCTTTACCAACTCTTCTAATCGCGCAATTCTTGGATCTGGTACATTTACCACTCCAATATTCGGTTCAATTGTACAAAACGGAAAGTTAGCACTTTGTGCTTTTGCGTTTGACAAACAATTAAAAAGTGTTGATTTTCCAACATTTGGCAATCCTACAATTCCTGCTTTCATTCTTATTAGTTTACGGTTAGCACTTTACTGCTAACGGTTAATGTCTTTTTTTGAGTGTGCAAATATAATTAATTATTAGCTTCAATTAAGCGCACATTTTTAAAAGCCCACTAATTTTTAACATCCAACAAATCTAAGATTGTTTTTTCCTCTGTTGTAGGCACTAAACCCGATTCAAAATCCCAATAATTGGTAAACACAGTAGACTTCTTATTGATTAAAGTTTTATCCTTAAAAATATTATTATCATTGTACTTGAAAGGCTTTTTATCAAAATTGGTTACCACCATATTGTTCAACACTTCAATTTTATTGTACTCGTTTTTTATTTTTTTAGAAAAGCCAATTATTTCTTTAGAATTGGCTAAATAATAAAAGCCTTTATCATCGTTAAATGTGTTCTTAAACGAAAGTTTAAACACCTTATTCCTATTGTGCGATAATTCTTCAATCAACTTTAGACGCACTTGGGAAATCACAGCACTAACTTCTAAAATGATTTTCTTTTTGGTATTGTACAACACTTGAAAATCTGACAAAACCCCTTTTGATTCCAAATAAGGCACCACTTTGATAATTAACAAATCCTGGTTCAAAGGGTACGACTTCACTTGAAAATCATAGAGTTTCAATGCTTTTTGATCCAAAACTTCTCCAAGGTATCTGAATTGGTAATAGTTTTCAATAATGTTATTCAAATTATATCCTAAAACATCCGGATCAATATCCCCTTCCAGTAAACCGATTGTTCGATTCTGTTCTACTAAAATGTCTGTTTTTAGATTTTTATAATCGCCTAAAATTTGAAAATTCAACAAGCCATCATTAAAAAAAACATATTCATCGTTCTTTTTATAAAATTCACGCAAATACACTTTTAAATTAGCAGGAACCGTAATCTTTCGGATAGAATTTTCTACCAACTCTTTTAAAATTTCTTGGGGATGTTCTTTGGTTAAAACCACCTCCTCCAATTGTTGTGTTTTACTCTCTAAATAAACGATATTTAGTTTTTGATTTAAAGTAGCCGATTTGACGATAATCTCTTTGTAAGAAGAATGGGAAAATTCCAAATCGGAAGGTTTATCCAAAACAAAATTTGCAATACCTTCTGCATTGGTTAAAAAACCTTGTCTGGTTTTAAGCGCCGTAATTGTAACCTCATCTACTGGGGTTTGTGTATCGATATCGATGACTATGATTTTTATTTCACGAGACTGTGAAAAAACAAATGGCCCTAAAAACAATAAGAATAAAAGTATTTTTCTCTTCATAAGCTGTATTTTAAGGCTAAATATAAAAAAAAGCATTCAAAATTGAATGCTTTTATATGTTATTCGTTATGTAAAAACGATTGTCGGTTTAATAAGATTTCTTCAGCCTCTATATGTTCGTCATCGGGCACACAACAATCAACAGGGCAAACCGCAGCGCACTGAGGTTCTTCATGAAAACCTTTACACTCTGTACATTTTCCTGGAACAATGTAATATAAATCATCTGAAAGAGGTGTTTGAGCGGCATCAGTATCTACTTCTGTACCATCTGGCAAAATTACTTTACCCGTCAATTTTGTACCATCTTTCCAACGCCAATCATCAGCACCTTCATAAATTGCTGTATTTGGACATTCTGGCTCACAAGCGCCACAATTGATACATTCATCCGTTATTTTGATTGCCATAGCGTTTTTATTTTTAATTTTGCACAAAATTACAATGTAAACCTTTTAAAAACAAGTCAAGAATGTTACAAAATGAAATAAAAAATAGTTTTATTGAATTGGGCCGTTTCTTAAGTCAATTCCAACTCAACACTACTACCCAAATTGAAACAGTAAAGAATAATGACTTGTTTTATGATAAATTTACGGAATTAATAACATTATCACAATCGCACAACGGTTGGTTTACACCTGAAAACGTATACTTCGCCATACAATCTTGGGCTACAGCTTTTCAGGAAGATAATTTAAATACATGGTTAAGTCGTTACACTTTTAACCAAGAAACACCCAAAAACATAGGATTAATATTGGCTGGAAATATCCCACTTGTTGGTTTTCACGATTTTATATGCGTACTCCTGGCAGGACATAACGCTCTAGTTAAAACTTCATCTAATGATCAACAATTGATCAAATTTATAGCGGAATATCTTATCCAACTTGATGAACGATTGGCTTCAAAAATTACCTTTGTAGAAGGAAAATTAGAAAATTTTGATGCCGTAATTGCGACTGGAAGCAACAATACAGCACGTTATTTTGAATATTATTTCAAAGACAAACCGAGTATCATTCGTAAAAACAGAAACTCTATAGCGGTATTAACGGGTAACGAATCGGCTGAAGATTTAATTCTTTTGGGAGAGGATATTTTCAGATATTTTGGACTGGGATGTCGCAATGTCTCTAAACTATTTGTTCCTAAAGGTTATGATTTTAAAGCCTTTTTCCAAGCTATGTTTGAATACCAAGATATTGTTAAATATGAAAAATACGCTAACAATTATGACTACAACAAAGCGGTATTTTTAATGAGTGATTTTAAAATTCTTGATAATGGCTTTTTAACCTTAAAAGAAGATTCAAGTTACTCATCTCCTATTTCATCGGTATTTTACGAATATTACGATACGCTTGAAAATTTACAAAATAAGATTACCTCGGAACGCAATCAAATTCAATGTATTGTATCAGACCCTATTATTGAAAACTCTGTTCGTTTTGGTCAAACACAGTTACCAAAACTTTGGGATTATGCCGATGAAGTAGATACCCTTTCGTTTTTGACAAGTCTTTAAAATTGTTATAAAAAAATCTAAAATATCGTAATTTTGTTGATAACTCAACAATGATTATTATTGAAAAAATTGTCGTTAGTACAACCATATTCCCGAAATTTGTGTTTTACTAACGATAACAACTAATCTATTACTTGATGAAAAAACACAATTTTAGTGCTGGACCTTCTATTCTTCCAACTGAAGTATTTGAAAAAGCGGCGGCTGCCGTTCTCAATTTAAACAATACAGGTTTATCCATACTTGAAATTTCACATCGTAGTAAAGAGTTTGTTGCTATTATGGAAGAAGCTAGAGCATTGGTACTAGAATTACTTAACCTTGAAAACAAAGGTTATCAAGTGTTATTTTTACAAGGAGGTGCTAGTTTAGAATTCTTAAGAGTCCCTCAAAATCTAATGCAAGTTGGCGGAAAAGCTGCCTTTTTAGATACCGGGGTATGGGCTAATGGCGCCATGAAAGTGGCCCAAGATTTTGGAGAAACAGTGATTGTTGCTTCCTCAAAACCAAAAAATTACAACTACATCCCAACTGATTATACTATCCCAACTGATGCCGACTATTTCCACTGTACTTCGAACAACACCATTTACGGCACACAAATGAAAACTTTCCCTAGCACGAAAGCACCTGTAGTTTGTGATATGAGTTCGGATATTTTTTCCCGTTCAATGGATTATTCAAAATTTGACTTAATCTATGCAGGGGCGCAAAAAAACATGGGGCCAGCAGGAACCACACTTATCATTGTAAAAGAAGCTATTTTAGGTAAGAACAATCGAACCATTCCTAATATCTTGAACTACCAACAACATATTGCAAAAGAAAGCATGTACAATACACCGCCTGTATTTGCTATATATACATCTTTATTAACCTTACAATGGTTAAAAAGTAAAGGAGGCATTGCAGGAATTGAAAAACTAAACGAAACCAAAGCGAATTTACTTTATACCGAAATAGATCGCAATCCTTATTTTGAAGGGGTTGCCAACAAGGCCGATCGCTCTCTTATGAATGTTACTTTTACCTTGGCTAATCCTGAGCATAAGGAAACTTTTGACCAACTTTGGCAATCGGCAAATATTAGCGGGTTAAACGGACATCGTTCTGTTGGCGGTTATAGAGCTTCTATTTATAACGCTATGCCAATTGAGAGTGTGGAAGTATTAGTAGCTACCATGCAAGAATTTGAAAAAAGAATAATTAATTAAAATCAGAGAAAAGCATTAGCCTTTCTATCGTATTAAAATGAAAATATTAGCAAACGACGGATTATCGGATAGCGGTATCAAAAAGTTAGAAAAAGCAGGTTTTGAAGTAATTACCACGAAAGTAGCACAAGAGCAAGTGATCAATTTTATCAACACGCACAAAATTGATATACTCTTGGTGCGAAGTGCAACAAAAGTTCGAAAGGACGTCATCGACAACTGCCCTAGCCTAAAAATTGTTGGTCGCGGTGGTGTTGGCATGGACAATATCGATGTTAATTACGCACGTGAAAAAGGTTTACACGTTATCAATACTCCAGCTGCTTCTTCAGAGTCAGTAGCCGAATTGGTTTTTGCTCATTTGTTTTCGGGTGCTCGCTTTTTACACGATGCCAATAGAACTATGCCACTAGAAGGAGATAGCAATTTTAACGGATTGAAAAAGGCGTACGCAAATGGAATTGAACTAAGAGGTAAAACTTTAGGTATTATTGGTTTTGGACGTATCGGTCAAGCTGTTGCTAAAATTGCATTAGGATTAGGGATGAAAGTTATTGCGTCTGATAAATATGTAGGTGAAGCAGCTATAAGAGTCGATTTCTACAACGGCCAATTTATAAACGTAGCCATAATGACAGAGCCTATGGAAGACCTTTTAAAACATGCGGATTTCATAACCTTACATACACCAGCACAAAGCGAATATGTAATCGGTCGCCATGAATTACAATTGATGAAACAAGATGTCGGAATTGTGAATGCTGCTCGTGGTGGAGTTATTGATGAAGTAGCTTTAGTTGAGGCATTGGACGAAGAAAAAGTACTATTTGCTGCACTGGATGTTTTTGAAAATGAACCTACACCGGAAATGAAAATATTAATGCATCCAAAAATTTCACTAACACCGCATATTGGCGCTGCTACTATTGAAGCGCAAGACAGAATTGGTACAGAACTTGCCGATCAAATCATCAGTCTGTTGAAAACTAATTAATATTTGTATATTTAAAAATTAACAATTCTTAAAATTAAAAAATGGCAGGTATTTTAGATCTTATTCAAAGCGACTTAGGCAAACAAATTATAGGTAACATTAGTAATCAAACGGGAATTAGCACAACTGAAGCAACTAATGTTGTATCATCAAGTGTACCTGAATTGTTAGGTGCCATGCAAGGCAATATGCTTTCTGGCGATAATGCTTCTGGATTATTAGGTGCTTTAACCAATGGAAAGCACAATGGAAGTATTTTAGAAAATTTAGGTGGTTTTTTAAATGGTGGTGATTTTTCCGATGGTAACAAAATTTTAAATCATTTATTGGGTGACAACCTATCGGCTGTGGAAAACGGTATTAGTTCTAAAACTGGAGTAAGTACTTCTATTATCGCAAAAGTTTTACCCATGCTTGCTCCTATAATCATGGGATATATTGGAAAGCAAACGCAAAACAAAAACGTGTCAAGCACTTCTGATTTGGGTGGTTTACTAGGCGGATTACTGACTGACATGACTAGCAGGAATAATGCAGGAGGTGATATACTATCTTCTGTTTTGGACCAAAATGGTGATGGAAAAGTAGATGTTAGCGATGCTATTTCGGTTGTTACCGATAAAAAAGGTGGACTTGGTGGCCTTTTGGGTGGTATTTTTGGAAAATAACATCACATTACGATATGTTAAAAGCGCTGAAAGTTTCAGCGCTTTTTTTTATCTTTATCTCATAAATTAAAACCATGAAAAATTATTTTTTCATATTAACAGTCTCATTCGCTTTTATTCTTTCGTGTACCTCAACTTCTAATACTAAGGTATCTAATACTCAACCTAAATTGGAAAGCGATACCATTCGTATTGCCAATGACGAAATAGAATATGAAGTTTTTATAATTGACTCAGGATTTTCGATGTGGTTTAATAGACAAGCCCGTCCCAGAGGATTTTATTCGCAATCCTACTTAGAAGCTCGTAACAGAGTGTGGGTTACTGAATGGAACCGAAGAGTATACTCCCCTTCACAATACAACGCCAATTTATATGAAATGGCTATCGATTACCAACCGAATATTGATTACGGTTACGAAGTAAACTACATGCTTTACAATTATTTAGTATATTTCCAACAAACGCATAAGCAACAGCTTGGAGGATTCCAAGCTCGATAATAGCCCTATGAATAAATTAAAAGACCGCTGGAATATCAACAGCAATTGGCAACTTACAATTATCTTTATTGTATTTGCTATTACAGGTTCAACCGCAGCCTACTTATCAAAACCAGTTACTGGTTTTTTAGGAATTACAAAAGAAAATCTTAGTCTTTGGCTCTATTGGCCCTTACGTTTACTCATCATCTTCCCAGTGTATCAAGTCCTTCTAGTGCTAATTGGAACCTTGTTTGGGCAATTTCATTTTTTCTGGAATTTTGAAAAAAAGATGTTATTCCGAATGAAACTGGGCTTTATAGCTGATTTTATTGATAGTAAAATAGAATCCTAAAAAATATTTTATACAGAGATGTGGTCCTATGATGGCGCTAATTTTAATTTAAATCCTTTAAAAAACTTTTAATTGGAAGAATAATAAGTTCGGGGGTATCTCTATACTCATATCCGATTATCTGAGGAACATCTAATCGAACGAGTTTTAAATTTTGACCATAGGCCTTCATCAATTTGTCTTGTGCTTCTAGGGTTACAGGATAAACTTTTTCCAAATGAAATTCGAGAACTTTTCTTTGCAAACTAGTATCACTAGCTAGTTTAAAAAAGTAATTCCGTGCAATTGAGTCTTGAATCTTATTTAATTCTGTAATTCTGTAAACAGAATCTTTTGCTATAAGGTCAAGATGCCTTTTCAGGGAAGAGGGTGGAAACGTTTCCCTTAATTCATCCATCAAAGGAGACCCCACAAAGACCAATGCCGCAACCCCTTTTTCATTACCTTCTCTACCATTATTAGCCGCTATAACAAGAGCAGGAACGTCAATTTGAATGGAATCGGAATCATAATGTTTTGGACGATATTCCATTCTAGCTAGCGTTATAGTTTCCCTATCATTTTTTTCTGAATTTGCAACAGGACTAGCTCTTCCGTACATTTCAAATGCTTTATATGGATCTTCCAGTGAAACATCACCCCATGGAGCTACTGGCCCACTTAAATACACTACTCCCGCCAATCGGTTCGGATAGTTTTCAGCCAGATATGTCAATTCTTTCGATGCTGATGAATTTGCAATAAATACAGCTTTATCGATTCCTAGTACATCTGCAAAAGCAATCAAGTGATCTCCTTGATTTTCGACTTTGTAACTACTTATCTCTGATTCTCCATATCCCGGTCTGGTAACTGCTATTACCCTATTATTATTTGTTAACTTGGGACCAAAATCTTTGTAAGTTGTTGCATCCCAACCTTCAGAATGCACTAAAATAATAGGTAAACCATCTCCACCAAAATCTAAGTAATGTGTTTTAATCCCCTTAACTTGAATAAATTTACTTTCGCTTTTAATTTCATATTTAGTTTGTTTACAAGAATATGTAAAAAGAAAAAGAACTAATAGTGTAAAATAATTGTATTTATTCATTTCAATAAATTTTAGTACTTAAATTTAATAAACAAAATTGGTCAAGTATGTTACGAAATCAAAAACCATTATTTTTGATTGTCAATCAAACCCATGAAATAAAACAACATTGCAGAATTAATGTAACTATCCTCTTCATTTGTACTCCCTGCATGATGTCCACCTCCAAATAATATGTAACTAACGCTTCCCTGGTTTTTTTCTATTGATTGAATCATTTTTTTTGCATTTTCTATAGGTACTCTCACATCTTCTTTACCTTGTACTATTAATAATGGTTTTTTTTATCTTACCACCGTAGTTACAGGGGGAATTCTTAATTTGGTATTCTAGCATTTCAGGATTACTTGTATCGCCAATTTCTGCGCGCATTGTTCCAATTAAATAATCGTTGGTCGATATGGATGTCAAATCAGAGACTCCATTTTTTGAAAATCCACCATAAAATAAATCTGGAAATCGCGTCATCGTTGCCATAACCATATACCCTCCCCAACTTTCACCGCATAGAATTATTTTATTTTCATCTAATCTAGGGTCCTGTTTAATCCATTCATATAAGTATTTTAAATCATCTATTTGCTTGTGGCGGTTAAAGCCATCATCGGCTTTTTCATATGTCACGCCATAGCCGGTTGATCCACGGTAGTTCATTACCAAATCTGCAGTTCCTTTGAATAAAGGACTCTTAGGAAGTGCTTCCCTATGTTCCGATGGTCCACCATGAAAATTAACAAATACTGGTAATTTTGTATTTGTCGTTTCTTTAGGCAAATAAAGGAAACATGGAATTCCCGGCATAACCCCTATCGTTTTATCCTCAACTGGTAAAATGAATTCTTCTAATAGCACCTGATCTTCAATTGGTGCTTTTTCTGATTGTACTAATGTTGATATTTCACCCGAAATAATATCGAGTTCATTTAATTGCATGATGCCATTATTATAGCTTATAAAATATATTTCCTTAGTTCTCCTATTCAACAAAAATGACTTATTCCTTTTGAGTATTGGGAACTTATCGTATAATGTTTTTAGTTTTCGTAACTGTAAGTCAAAGGAATATAAAGTTCTTTTACCTGCAAAGTCAACCACAAATACAACTTGATTTTCATCTTCTGTAAGGTCAAACTCATTAACATTTCCCATTACTTCAGGAGATAACCTTATTTTTTTACCTGTTTTGGTATTTACTTCCCAAAGTGCGATAAATTCTTTTGTTAATCCTTTATGTCCAGTTCTTGTATATAATGCTCTTTCACCACTTGAAAATAATTTAAAATTGTTAGCATTCAAATTTTGATAGCAATTATTATTAATTTCTTCTTTATATACATTTACTATTTGAGCGGTATTTAAGTTAAGTTTAAGTAATCTACCTTCATTTGCATTTTTAGAATTTAAAATGTAAACAAACTCCTTATTTTCATCCATTTGTTGCAACCAATTAAATCCCTCTAAATCACATATTTTTTCAATTTGCTTTTCTTTATTTAAATACAGTTTATAAAGGGTACCATCATTAGTTGGGGTATTTATTTCAAAAACCAATGCAAATGAATTATCTTTTGCTACAAGGAAACTAAAAACCCTTTCTTTTGGCTCATAGGCCGCGTATGTTGAATCTAGAGCAAAATCATTAATGTATAGTTTATAGGTTTCTTCACTTCCTTCCTTTCGTATAAAAAGACTTTTTTGTTGATTGGTTAAAAAAGTTTGATTAGCATCTACCGATATTTTTTTATTGAAAGACTTAAAACTATTACTATCTAGTTTTTTAATTAAAATTTCGTTCCGGTTTTTTACAATTATTACATTTTCATGATTATCAATTCCTAATAAATAATAGCTATCACCGAATGGATCCTCTCCCATTTCTGCAATCATCTTTTCAAATTCTTTTGCCTTCATATCAGGGATATTTTTGGCTGTAATGCTATTTTTTTTTGGGGGGGGGGGTGATGTATTCTTGTGCTCTAGTATCAATAGAAATAAGAATTAAACATAATACTACTATTTTTTTCATAATCATTAATTTTAATCCAATTCATAAAATATAGATTTGTTAAATGTTTATGATAGAGGGAAGTATACTTTCCTTCTTTTAGATTTAAAAGCAGGAAAAGTTATATAAATTTAGTAATTTTAATTTTTATAATAGATTAAATATTAGTTATTTAACTTTTTTTTAAAAAATAAAATCTATTAAAAATATTTCAATGAAGATGTATTCAAAGCTGTTAATGACCGTAAAAAAAAAATGACAATTATCCTGGTAAAGTTTATACCGATTTATACGAATAAGAACATTTAATTCCATTTGGTCAATTGGAAACATTCTCCAACGAAAATTTCACGAAATACCTCAACAAAAAAGTGGCTCAAAAGCCACTTTTTCAATTGTTATTTTCTTTGCTAATCAGATACGTATAAATCCACGTTAAAGTAAAAGTAGGAATGAAGTCCAAACCTGGTATTATTTCCTCAATAAAACCAATAATTCCGGCCACTTTCCCTTTTGTGCCCTTGTACATGGTTACCAGCAACAAACCTGCTATAGGCGCCCAAACAACATCAATAGTTTCCGCTACAACCGGAATCAAATACGAAACCATACCAATAGCATCAAATAAAATACTCAAAATTAGTTTGTTTCTTTTCGTTGCTTTTTGCTGTTGGACTGTAGGTGTTTGTATTTCGTTTCTCATTTATCGTTTTGTAAAGTTGTTGCTCAAATCGTTACAAATGCAATGCCAAAATTATTTCAGTTTGGATTTGTAATATTTACGCAACTTTTCCAGTTTGGGCGCAATAACCATTTGGCAATACCCTTGCGTAGCATTTTCATTGTAATAATTTTGATGATAGTCTTCTGCAGGATAAAACTTTGTAGCTGCTGATACCTGAGTTACTATTGGTTTAGCATACAACCCCTCCTTTTCAATTAGCTGGATGTAATTTTCAGCTTTATCCTTTTGATCTGCCGAATAATAAAAAATTTCACTGCGATATTGCGTCCCCACATCAGCACCTTGGCGGTTTAAAGTTGCTGGGTCGTGCGTACCAAAGAAAATCTCCAGCAAATCTTCGTATTGTACTTCTTGCGGATTGTATACAATTTGAATTCCTTCGGCATGTCCGGTAGTACCCGTGCAGACTTCTTTATACGTAGGATTTGGAATTGTCCCACCTATATAACCTGATGTTACCGATTCAACTCCTTTGACTTCTAAAAAAATAGCTTCCGTACACCAAAAACAGCCACCAGCAAAAGTAGCCACCTCTCTGTTTGCTTCCATATTTACTTTTATAGGTTCTTTAAATGGTTTCGATTCAAATTTCTTTACCTGCGATTCACAGGAACTAAAGAAAAATAAAGATAGTATAATAATTGCTTTCATCATCATGCCTTTTTTACTACCACTAATTTACGAAGTACAAAGATAAATGGATGTTGTTTAACTAACATTTAAGGTAATTATAACAAAAAAACTTTGTTTCTTTGTACAAATTAAGATTATGATAAACGCTACCAATTTACACAAGTACTATGCCGATTTACACGTATTAAAAGGTGTTGATTTACACATAAAAAAAGGTGAAATCGTAGCTATTGTTGGAGCTTCAGGAGCTGGAAAAACCACCTTACTGCAAATTTTGGGCACTTTGGACAAACCTACTGTTGAAAATGGTACCCAATTGACCATTAACAACGAAAACATACTGGGGATGAACGATAAGAGTATGTCGAAATTTCGAAATTTACACCTTGGGTTTATCTTTCAATTTCACCAACTCTTACCGGAATTTACGGCTTTGGAAAATGTGTGCATTCCTGCGTTTATTGCCAATCGAAATAAAAACGAAGTGGAAGTTGAAGCCAAAAAGCTTTTGGAATACCTTGGCCTTTCGCACCGCATTAATCATAAACCTGGCGAATTATCGGGAGGTGAACAACAACGTGTTGCCGTTGCTCGTGCTTTAATCAACAAACCGGCTGTAATTTTTGCCGATGAACCTTCTGGAAACTTGGATACTGTTTCTGCTGATAATTTGCACCAATTGTTTTTTAAACTTCGCGATGAGTTTGGGCAAACTTTTGTAATCGTTACCCACAATGAAGAGTTGGCCAATATGGCTGATCGCAAATTGGTAATGGTTGATGGTAGTATAATGGATCATGCATGAAACAGTCGGAATTAAAAGAATTTCTCGATGAAAAAGTAGCCCTTTATAATCATCCTAATTTTATTGAAAGTGATCCTATACAAATACCACATCAATTTTCATTAAAAGAAGATATTGAAATTTCGGGTTTCCTTGCCGCCACTATTGCTTGGGGCAATCGCAAAATGATCATCAACAATGCTACGAAATTGATGCACATTATGGGCAACTCCCCTTTTGATTTCGTCATGGAGCATTCGGAGGAGGATTTAGTACGATTGGAAAATTTTGTCCACCGCACGTTCAACAGCATTGATGCTTTTACTTTTATAAAAGCATTGCAAAACATTTATACCAAGCACGAAGGTTTAGAAGCCGTTTTTTCCAAAAATGCTACACCCGATTCCATGCAAAAAAGCATTTCCGAATTTAAAAAGGTCTTTTTTGAAATCGAACACCAACCGCGCAGTACCAAACACATCTCCGATCCGCTGAACAATTCCGCTGCCAAACGCCTTAATATGTATTTGCGCTGGATGGTTCGTAACGACAATAAAGGTGTCGACTTAGGCATTTGGAATACCATTCCAATGTGCGCACTCTCTTGTCCGTTAGATGTACACTCTGGAAATGTAGCCCGAAAATTGAACCTATTGACCCGCAAACAAAACGATGCCAAAGCCTTAGCGGAATTAGACCAAAATTTACGAAAACTAGACCCTAGTGATCCTGTACAATATGATTTCGCCTTATTTGGTTTGGGAGTATTTGAAGGGTTTTAAGTTTTATTTTTAATTGACTTTCGTGTGGATTCGTACACTTATTTTATTGGAAATAACTAAATAATAATGATATTTTACAAAGGTGACAAAAAGATAAATTACGATTCTTACATTCAATTTCAAAATGCAAATAATCCTAATTTTAAGCAATGAAAAAAGTTGTTTCAATTTCACTTTTAGTTATAATCTTTTCATGTAAACATAGAGAAGAAGATAAAATTATTTTACAAAAAAATGAAGAATCGTTAGAAGTAACTTCAGACTTTGATAAAAAGGAATTAATGAATAAACTCATAAATTTATCCATTGAAGAGGGAGATACTGTTTCTTATAAAAAAATATTTAGAGATTATGTTAGTTCTGGACATTACAATGATTTTATATGTATATCAATTAAAATGATTGAGAAATATTCATATACTAGAGCATACTATGATATTTATTACTTATTGTCTTACGGAGATTTTGAAAAGGATTTTTATAAAGAAGAACTTGCTTATTATTTTTTAGTTAAAGCCTTTGAATTAAATGATAAAAATGCGATTGATACTATAGAAATGTTAGATGAATTTGAACCTTCAAATAAAATTTTATTAGATTCGGAGTATTATAGAAATCTAATTTTAAGTTCAGAAAATATTTTACCATGTGAAATAATTTCAATTTTAAAAAAGAAAAATTAAAACGATTCCTTACCCCGTTCCACCTTAACCTATAATCCATTTAATTTACTATCCTGTAACAAATTCGTCTTTTTTCCGTCTTGTAGTAAAACGCAATTATTTTGGAAAAAATTCTTACCATTCAAAACCTAAACAAGGTTTACAACAAGCGTGTACATGCGGTTAAAAACTTATCCTTTGAAATTCACAAAGGCAATGTCTACGGAATTTTGGGTCCTAATGGTTCTGGAAAGTCAACTACACTGGGCATTGTACTGAATGTTGTCAACAAAACTTCCGGTCATTACAAATGGTTTGATGGGGCTATACAAACCCATGATGCCCTTAAAAAAGTAGGCGCTATTATTGAACGTCCTAACTTTTATCCGTACATGACGGCAGAAGAAAACTTGCAATTGGTATGTAAAATTAAAAACATCCCCTTTGCAAAAGTTGCTGAAAAGTTGGAATTGGTCGGTTTGTTGGAGCGCAAAAAAGATAAATTCCGAACGTATTCCTTGGGTATGAAGCAGCGATTGGCTATTGCCTCTGCCCTTTTAAATGATCCCGAAATTTTAATTTTGGATGAACCTACAAACGGTTTAGACCCACAGGGAATTCGACAAATTCGCGATTTAATCAAAATTATTGCCGTACAAGGCACTACCATTTTACTTGCTTCTCACCTACTGGATGAAGTGGAAAAAGTATGTACTCATGTAGTGGTTTTGCGAAAAGGCGAAATGTTGTACCAAGGTTCGGTTGACGGCATGCTATCCAATGAAGGGTTCTTTGAAATACAAGCTAACAATATGGGGCAATTGCAAGAAGTCGTACAATCGCATACAGCAGTAGAAAAAACCGAAATTGTGGATCAAAAATTATTGGTTTACCTAAAAGAGCCTCTTCCGGCTGAAGCATTAAATCAGTATTTGTTCCACCACCAAATTGTCTTGAGTCATTTGGTTAAACGAAAACTCAGTTTAGAAGAGCAGTTTTTACAATTAACCAACAACCACTAACATTATGAAACGTTTACTTTCGATAGAGTTCCAAAAATTATTTAAAAATAGAGCCAGCAAAGTTTTAATTATTATCTATTTTTCGCTCCTATTTTTACTTTTTTTAATCAGTAACATTAATTTTGACATTGGTCCTATTCACATTAACATAGCCGATCAAGGAATTTTCAATTTTCCTTACATCTGGCATTTTAATACCTATGTTGCCGATTATTTCAAAATTTTCCTTGCCGTAGTAATTGTTTCCATGATGGCAAACGAATACACGTATGGCACACTCAAACAAAACCTCATCGATGGATTGAGTAAGAAAGAAGTGGTTTTAAGCAAGTTTCTTACCGTTATTAGCTTTGCACTTATTTCCACACTATTTGTATTTGTAGTTACCCTTATTTTGGGTTACAGCTATTCGTCTTTTACCGAAACGAGTATTGTCTTCTCCGAATTGGAATACCTTTTGGCTTACTTTTTAAAGTTGAGTTGTTTCTTTTCTTTCTGTTTATTCTTGGGTGTATTAATCAAACGTTCGGCTTTTGCACTGGGTTTTTTATTCTTTTGGTACATGTTTGAAAACATCTCTTTTGCCATTTTAAAGTTTGGTATCTTAGGCCAAACCAAAGAAAGTGCTTCTTTTATTGATACGATTTACAGCTTTTTGCCGCTTGAAGCTATGTCGAATTTAATTGTGGAGCCCATTACGCGTTTGAACTTTGTAAAAACAATAGGCGATCAAGTAGGTATTGAAAATGTAAAAGATTACAGTGTTCATTTTTCAGATGCTATCATCGTGATTGTGTGGACATTTATCTTTATCTTAACATCCTATTGGATTCTTAAAAGAAGAGATTTATAGTATCTTTGTGCTGTTATGCAAAAACGGCTATTTCACTTCATTTTTGTAATGTTGCTTTACTGTAATCACATTAAAGCACAATACATTACAGTTGGCGAAAATTACACCGCTCAGGAGCTAGTTGAAAATGTACTTTTAAACAGCAGTTGTGTATCGGTAACCAATATTACCGCTTCTGGGGGTAACTTCGCTTCAGGAGCAAAATCATTCGGCTATTTTGACGGCAATGGTACTAACTTTCCTTTTCAAAATGGGATTATTTTAAGCACCGGAAAGATTAATAATGCGCCTGGTCCGAATACTTACATTTCTGATGATGGCGGTGGTATGGGCTGGAGTGGCGATAACGATTTGGATCAAGCGTTAAATATTTCCAATTCTCTAAATGCTACCATTTTAGAATTTGACTTTGTACCACTAGGCAATCATATACAGTTTGATTATATTTTTGCATCCGAAGAATATCACGGCACTGCAACTTGTACCTATTCAGACGGTTTTGCTTTTCTATTGAAAGAAGTTGGGGCTACGACTTATCAAAACTTAGCTTTAATTCCGAATACCAACATACCAGTTAAAGTTACTACTGTACACCCTAATATTCCAGGTGGGTGTGGCCCTCAAAACGAACAGTATTTTGATGCTTTCAACGGTTCCAATCACCCTACCAATTATAACGGTCAAACCAAAGTATTGACTGCACAAACTAATGTTACTCCAGGAACAACCTATCATATAAAATTAGTCATTGCTGATGAAGGCAATTACCGATATGACTCCGCCATATTTTTAAAAGGTGGCAGTTTCAACTTGGGAGTTGACTTAGGAGAAGACAGAACTTTTGCCGATAACAACCCTATTTGTTACGATGAAAATTTTGTTTTAGATGCTACCACAACCGGAGCCACGAGCTATCAATGGCAATTCAACAATCAAGATATACCAGGAGCAACGAACCCAACCCTTTTGTTTACACCTCCCTATACTACATCGCAAAACGGGAATTACACTGTTGCTATAACATTAGGAAATTGTACGCCTGCTGTTACTTCAATTGCACTAGAATTTACAGAAGATTTGGGAACTCTTACCGCATCTTATACAAAATGTGACGAAGATGCTGTGCAAGATGGTTTGACTGTGTTCACTCCAAATGATTTTGATACTATTGCCAATCAATTGAATATTCCTAATAATTATACCCTCACCTATTTTATAGATTCACAACATACAACTCCAATTGCATTTCCTTTTTCCAATACTAACGCTTACGCACAAATAGTTTATGCTGGAATATTGGAAGCCGATTGCTATAATTTCCCCATCACTTTATCGGTGAATACTTTTGATGAGGATTATAGCGATGCAATTGTAAAAACGTGCAACAATGCACCAGTTATTTTAACTGCTGGCAATAATTTTACAGCTTATTCTTGGAATACCAATCCAGTACAAACAACGGCTTCTATTTCGGTTGCACAGCCTGGAAATTATAGTGTAACCTTAACCAATGCTGACGGATGTTCCAAAGTAAAAACCTTTACTGTAATCAGCTCGGATGCTGCAACCCTACAAAAAATTACCATTAATGATTTTAGTGACAATAATTCCGTCACCATCATTGCAACTGGTAGCGGCGATTATGAATATTCACTTGATGGTGTTCATTACCAAGACACACCATACTTTGATGGATTAAATCCTGGTAGTTATACGGCATACGTAAAAGATAAAAACGGTTGTGGTGTGGTTGAAAGCACATTTTATATTTTGGATTATCCTAAATTTTTCTCCCCAAATGATGATGGGCATCATGACATATGGAACATTTCAAATTTGAAGAAAAGCGGTCTAGAAAACAGTAAAATTTATATCTTTGATCGGTACGGAAAATTACTCAAGCAAATCGGTAAAAATGAAAGCGGTTGGGATGGTACTTTTAATGGAACAAAACTTCCATCTTCGGATTATTGGTTTGTTTTGGAGTTACCCAATGGAAGAGTTATCAAAAACCATTTTACTTTAATACGTTAACCCTATGATTAAAAATCTTCTTTTAGTAGCGCTAGGTGGTGGATTAGGTAGTGCATTACGATACCTTGCCAACGTAAGTGTTACTAAAATATGGCCTTCAAAACTCTATTATGCTACTTTTTTAGTCAATATAATAGGTTGTTTGTGCATTGGGTTATTATTCGGGTATTTTCAAAAAAACCAAACTGATCATCAAACTCTTAAGCTCTTATTGATAACGGGCTTTTGTGGAGGTTTTACCACATTTTCCGCTTTCGGATTAGAAAATTACAATTTATTACAAACCCATAATTATAGTACTACCTTATTGTACTTAGGATTATCAATTATAATTGGTATCCTATGTGTAGGGCTAGGAATCTATTTATCCAAATAATATGCTATCAATTCCAGAAATCAACGAATTAAAACTTTTCTTAGAATCTCCAAAAAATATCAGTATTGTATGTCACCGAAATCCCGATGGCGATGCCATGGGGTCTTCATTGGCTGTTCAACATGCATTGGAACAATTGGGGCATACTATAACTTGTATAACGCCAAACGAACATCCAAATTTCTTAGCTTGGTTACCAAAAGCTGATGCTGCAATTGCATTTGAACGTGAATCAGAAAAGGCCATTCCGATTTTAGAAAATAGTGATTTAATTTTCACTTTGGATTTTAATGCTTTACATCGTACGGGGGAAATCATGCAAAAAACTTTGGAGCAATTAACCGTTCCAATGATCATGATTGACCACCACCAATTGCCTGATCCTTATGCAAAATACACCTTTTCCGATGTAAACTATGGTTCTACTTGTGAAATGGTCTATGATTTTATCAATGCTTTGGGGTACAATCATCTTATCAATAAAGATGTTGCTACTTGTATTTATACGGGTATTTTAACCGATACAGGAGGATTCCGCTTTCCAAAGACTACACCTGAAACCCACCGTTGTGTAGCAGAATTAATTGAGCGCGGTGTCAACAATAGCGAAATTTACAACCTTTTATACGATAACTCGTCTTATAATCGTTTACAATTATTAGGCAGGGCTTTGCAAAACTTAAAGATTTTACCAGAATACAATGCTTCTTATATTGCGCTATCGCAAGAAGATTTGGATACGTTCCATTATGAAAAAGGTGATACTGAAGGTATTGTTAATTATGGTTTAACTATTAAAGGTGTGCATGTAACCGCTATTTTTATTGAAAACAAAGAAGAAGGTATTGTAAAAATATCGTTCCGTTCACAAGGGGATTTTGATGTCAATCAATTTGCACGTACCCACTTTAATGGTGGTGGACATATCAATGCTGCTGGCGGTAAATCTTTTTCAAGCTTACAAGAAACTATCAATCAATTTATTGCTATTTTAGCGCAAGAAAATAACTAATTATGAAATCTGTACTCCACATATTGGCGCTATCATTGTTGCTAGTAAGTTGTTCTAAACAACAAGCCAGAAAACCCGTTTCCCAAACAAACGGTAATTTTATAAACGAATCCATTGAACGCAATAAAAAATTAATTGCTAACGAAGAGCGCTTAATTAATGATGTTATTGAAAAAGATTCCTTGAAAAACTATATTGCATCAACAAAAGGTTATTGGTATAAATACGAAACCAAAGTAGAAGAAAGTACTCCAACTCCTGTTAGAGGTGATATCGCCTTTTTTGACTACGAAATCAAAGACTTAACCAATAAAATCATTTATTCCAAAGAAGAATTAAAACCTCAAGAATATTATGTAGACAAACAAAATATTTTAATGGGGCTTCGAGATGGAATTAAGCTTATGAAAAAAGGGGAAACGGTAACTTTCCTATTCCCATCGCACATGGCATTTGGTTACCATGGTGATGACGAGCGTATTTCTACAAACGAACCGTTAATTTGCACTGTAATATTAAGAGATATTCAACCCGATACTACTAAAACTAACTAATTCAAAGTATGAGAAAACTAAAAAATCTATTTTTAAGCCTACTTACATTAACCGCATTGTTCTCTTGTAAAAAGGAACACGATAATTTAGAAGACGGACTATACGCCGATATTAAAACCAGTAAAGGAGACATCATTTTAAAATTGCATTTTGATAAAGTTCCTAATACTGTAGCCAACTTTGTATCCTTAGCAGAAGGTAAAAATCCATTTGTGGAGAGCCAATTCAAAGACAAACCATTTTATGATGGTCTTAAATTTCACCGTGTAATTGCAGATTTCATGATTCAAGGTGGAGATCCTCTTGGTGACGGATCAGGTGGTCCTGGTTATAAATTTACCGATGAGTTTCACCCAGACTTAAAGCATGACAAAGCAGGGGTTTTATCAATGGCCAATGCTGGTCCTGGTACAAATGGTAGCCAATTTTTTATTACGCATAAAGAAACACCATGGTTAGACAATATGCACAGTGTATTTGGACAAGTTGTGGAAGGTATGCCTATAGTTGATTCTATTGCACAAGACGATGTTATTCAAAAAGTAACCATCATCAGAAAAGGAAAAGATGCTAAAAAATTTGATGCCGTTAAAATTTTCAAAGAGTATTATGAAAATGCTGCAAAAGAGCAAAAACTACTAGCTGAAAAAGCAGAAAAAACAAGACTAGACAAACAAGCACAGATTGAAGCGTTAAAAGCTTCTGGAACTAAATCAAAAACAGGTTTAATTTATCAAATCCTTGAAAAAGGAAATGGGGAAAAACCTAAAAAAGAAACTGAAGTTTACATCAACTATGCAGGCTATCTTGAAAATGGAGAGCTTTTTGATACAAGTTACGAGAAAATCGCGGAAGAATTCGGAAAATTAGACCGAAACAAAGCAGCAGCAAATGCGTATCAGCCCTTCCCTTTTCCATATGGAAAAAAACAAGGTTTAATACCAGGTTTTATTGAAGCATTAGACAATATGTCGTATGGCGATAAAGCAGTTGTTTACATTCCATCTATTTTAGGTTACGGTGCACAAGGTGCTGGTCATGTAATTCCACCAAATTCAAATATTGTTTTTGAAATTGAAATGTTAAAAGAAATGCCAACTCAAGAATAAACTCATGAATATTAAATCTATTGCAACACTCATAGTAACTTTATTTGTTACTTTAAGTTTTTCACAGAAAAAGGATAAAAAAGAAGGACTCTTTGCTGAAATGAAAACATCAAAAGGCACTATTCTTCTTGAATTAGAATTCCAAAAGACTCCTATTACAGTTGCCAATTTCGTAAGCCTTGCTGAAGGTGAAAATGAATTTGTAAAAGACGAATTAAAAGGAAAACGTTTTTATGATGGATTAAAATTTCACCGTGTAATTCCAAACTTCATGATTCAAGGTGGTGATCCACAAGGAACAGGTGCTGGTGATCCAGGCTATAAATTTACAGATGAAATTACCGACTTATTACACGAAGGCCCAGGAGTTTTATCGATGGCAAATGCAGGTCCTGGAACTAATGGTAGCCAGTTTTTCATTACACACGTTGAAACGGCATGGTTAGACGGAAAACACACTGTTTTTGGACATGTAGTAGAAGGACAAGACGTTGTTGATGCTATTCAACAAAATGACATTATCGAAACGGTTACGATTATTCGCAACGGAAAAGAAGCTAAAAAATTCAAAGCTGCAAAAATTTTTGAAAACTACTTCAAAAATAAAGAAGAAGAAAATAAAAGAATTACTACTTTAAACGAAGAAGCGCGCAAAAATATTAGCAAAATTCAACAAGAAAAGCAAAAAGCTAAAGCAGAATTAGAAGCTAAGAAAAAAGCAGAATTAGAAGCTAAATTAGCCGCTGTATATGCTAGTCAAGCAGCAACTATGAATGCTCAAAAAGCAAACAGCATTAAACTAGAATCGGGTCTTGAATATACTATTGTAGAAAAAGGAACTGGTATAAAACCTGAGGCAGGCACAGCAGTTAAGGTAAAATATTCAGGTTATTTTGAAGATGGTAAATTATTTGATACTAGCGACCCTGAAGTGGCCAAAACATATGGTACATTCAACGAGCAAAGAGCAAAAGCAAATGGATATACACCACTTCCTTCAACAATTGGAAAACACCGTTTTATTCCAGGTTTTGCAGAAGGACTTGACCAATTAAGTTTTGGTGATAAAGCTTTAATCTTTATTCCTTCAAAACTAGCGTATGGTGAAAAAGGTGCTGGGAACACAATCCCACCTAATGCCAATTTAATTTTTGAAGTTGAATTATTAGAAAAATAAAAAAAGGCTCTCAAATTGAGAGCCTTTTTTTATGCTTTAAATTTCCAATCGAATTCATCATCATCCGTGAAAATAGCACCAATTTCTATTTTGAAAACTTCAGTGTAATCAACATTCACAAACAGCCAATTCTCCTCAAAAAAGTAATTTTCAGTGCCGTCAACTACTTCCGTATCAAATTTCGTCAATTTATTGTCTTGTAACAAAGCCTTTACTTCAACCCATGGTTTACCAATAATAGTAGTACCAAACAGCTCTAAATTTGGATTAGTAGACGTTATATACCCCAAACGCATTTCCTCTTCATCGTAAAAGGTTAAACGCATTTTATGTTCGTTGTAAACATAAACAATATTATCTTCCTCATCCTCATACTGAGCATTTGGCTTTCCGTAAAGTGCTTCAACATCCTTTTGTTTCATTCCAAAAAGAAGTTTGTCAATTCCGTATTTTAATTTTATTTCCATATATCAGTTTAATATAAAAAATCCCGATATAAAAATCGGGATTTAAGTTTATTTACATTTTAAAACGTTTTCTATCGTTTTCATTCAAATAAATTTTACGCAAACGTAACGACTTTGGTGTCACCTCTACATATTCATCTTTTTGAATGTACTCTAAAGCTTCTTCAAGAGAGAATTTTATTGCAGGAATAATTCTCGCTTTATCATCCGCTCCAGAAGAACGTACGTTTGATAATTTTTTAGTTTTCGTTACATTGATAACCATATCATCACTACGAGTATTCTCACCAATTACCTGACCTTCGTAAATATCTTCATTTGGATCAACAAAGAATCTACCTCTATCTTGTAATTTATCAATTGAATAAGGAATTGCTTTACCATTTTCCATAGAGATTAAAGAACCGCTATTTCTTCCAGGAATTTCACCTTTGAATGGTTCGTATCCAATAAAACGGTGTGCCATAATAGCTTCCCCAGCGGTAGCCGTTAACAATTGGTTACGTAATCCAATGATTCCACGTGATGGAATATTAAATTTCACAATCATTCTTTCACCTTTACCTTCCATAGAAAGCATTTCTCCTTTACGTACCGATACAAACTCAACAGCTCTACCTGAAAGATTTTCTGGTAAGTCAATTGTTAACTCCTCGATTGGCTCACATTTCACACCATCAATTTCTTTAATAATAACTTGTGGCTGACCAATTTGTAACTCATATCCTTCTCTTCTCATTGTTTCAATAAGTACCGATAAGTGTAATACACCACGACCGAAAACCATGAATTTATCAGCAGAATCAGTATCTGCAACACGCATTGCCAAGTTTTTCTCTAATTCTTTTGTCAATCTTTCACGAATGTGTCTAGATGTAACAAATTTACCCTCTTTACCAAAGAAAGGTGAATCGTTGATAGTAAACAACATACTCATTGTTGGCTCATCAATTGCAATTGAAGCTAATGCTTCAGGATTTTCAAAATCAGCAATAGTATCACCAATTTCAAAACCTTCAACTCCTACAACAGCACAAATATCTCCTGCAATTACCTCTTCTACTTTTTTACGACCTAAACCTTCAAAAGTATGTAATTCTTTAATTCTAGATTTGATTATTTTACCATCTCTTTTTACCAAAGAAATTGGCATACCTTCTCTCAAAACACCTCTTTCTAAACGACCGATAGCGATACGACCAGTAAAAGAAGAGAAGTCTAAAGAAGTAATTAACATTTGAGGGGTACCTTCAGATACTTTTGGTGCAGGAACGTTTTCCAATACCATATCCAATAAAGGCTCAATATTTTCAGTTTGGTTTCTCCAATCATCAGACATCCAGTTATTCTTAGCTGAACCGTAAACTGCTGGGAAGTCTAATTGTGCTTCTGTAGCACCTAATTCGAACATTAAGTCGAATACTTTTTCATGAACTTCTTCTGGCGTACAGTTTTCTTTATCTACTTTATTGATAACCACGCATGGTTTTAAACCTAAATCAATAGCTTTTTGCAATACGAAACGCGTTTGAGGCATTGGTCCTTCAAATGCATCTACTAACAAACAAACACCATCAGCCATGTTTAATACACGTTCTACTTCCCCTCCGAAATCGGCGTGACCAGGAGTATCGATAATGTTAATCTTTGTTCCTTTGTAAACCACAGAAACGTTCTTTGAAGTAATAGTAATACCTCTTTCACGCTCCAAGTCATTGTTGTCAAGGATTAAATCACCTGTATTTTCGTTTTCACGAAATAATTGACAGTGATACATAATTTTGTCAACCAATGTAGTCTTACCGTGGTCAACGTGAGCAATAATTGCGATGTTTCTAATAGATGTCATTTAACTATTTTTTTTGAAGTTGCAAAGGTACGCTTTATTTTTATATAAAAACAATAGCAATCAACACTTTAGCAATTAAATTTAATGTTTTATTAAAATAAAAAAGCTCTCAAAATGAGAGCTTTTTAAATATTATATGTTCTTAGTTATTATAAACTAGCAACGTGTCTTGTTAACTTTGATTTTAAGTTAGAAGCTTTATTCGAATGAATAATATTCTTCTTAGCTAATTTATCAATCATAGAAATAACTGTAGCTAATTTAGCAGAAGCTTCAGCTTTATCAGTAGCTAAACGAATAGCTTTGATCGCGTTACGAGTAGTTTTGTGTTGGTATCTATTTAACACTCTTTTTTTCTCGTTACTTCTAATTCTCTTTAAAGCAGATTTATGATTTGCCATCTTGTTCTTTTTTTAATTGTAATAATTATTATAAATACTAGTTAAAAAAGAAAAACCTCCCACAATCACTTAAGCAATCACTTTGGTTTTAACCAATAAAATAACACTTTGAGACACTAAAGTATTATTTTATAAAACTTATTCACAACTAATTTGTAGCCCGTAGGGGAATCGAACCCCTCTTACCAGGATGAAAACCTGGCGTCCTAACCGATAGACGAACGGGCCAGAGAGAAATATTTTAAAGTAGCCCGTAGGGGAATCGAACCCCTCTTACCAGGATGAAAACCTGGCGTCCTAACCGATAGACGAACGGGCCAAGAAACTTTTGTAGTCCGTACGGGAATCGAACCCGTGTTACCAGGATGAAAACCTGGCGTCCTAACCCCTAGACGAACGGACCGTCTGTTTCACTAAGAGCATCTTCATTTCTCTAATGCGGTGCAAAGATACACCTATTTCTTATTTCTGCAATAGCTAGACAAACTTTTTTTTATTTTTTTAATATGCCTTAGCAAAAAGCACTCTTCCTTTTGACGGAGCACCAGTAAACACACAGCTTCCCGCCTCTTCAGTACGGTCTAAAGCGATACAGCGAATGGTTGCTTTTGTCAATTCTTTTATCTTCTCTTCGGTTTCTGCAGTTCCATCCCAATGTGCTGAAACAAAGCCTCCTTTATTCTCCAAAACATCCTTAAATTCCTCAAAATTATTTACTTCCGTAGTATGTTCCGTTCTGTAATCAACCGCTCTATTGAACATATCTTGTTGAATTGTCGCTAATAAATTTTGAATATAAGTTGTTATCCCATCTTTAGAAACTACTTCTTTTGTTAAAGTATCACGACGTGCCACCTCATACGTTCCATTTTCTAAATCTTTTGGACCTATTGCTAAACGTACAGGCACTCCTTTCAATTCCCATTCTGCAAACTTAAATCCTGGTTTGTGCGTAGTTCTGTGATCAAACTTAACTGAAATATTCATTCCGCGTAATTCTTTCACTAATTCATCCACTTGATCTGCAATAGCATCCAATTGCTCATCTGTTTTATGAATAGGCACAATCACCACTTGTATTGGTGCTAAGTTTGGAGGTAACACCAAACCATTATCATCAGAATGTGTCATCACCAAAGCCCCCATCAAACGTGTGGAAACCCCCCATGAAGTTCCCCAAACGTGTTCTTGTTTTCCTTCTTTATTAGCAAACTTCACATCAAACGCTTTAGCAAAGTTTTGTCCTAAGAAGTGAGATGTACCCGCCTGCAAAGCTTTACCATCTTGCATCAAAGCTTCGATACAATATGTTTCTTCAGCACCAGCAAAACGCTCTGTTTCCGTTTTTACCCCTTTCACTACCGGTATTGCCATAAAGTTTTGGACAAAATCAGCATATACATTCATCATTTTTACTGACTCTTCCAATGCTTCTCCTTTTGTAGCATGAGCCGTATGTCCTTCTTGCCATAAAAATTCGGCGGTACGTAAAAACAAACGCGTACGCATTTCCCAACGCACAACATTTGCCCATTGGTTGATCAACAAGGGTAAATCACGATACGATTGCACCCATCCTTTATAAGTACTCCAAATAATAGCTTCACTAGTAGGACGCACAATAAGCTCTTCCTCAAGCTTAGCATTAGGATCTACAATCAACTTTCCTTTATTCTCCTCGTCTGTTTTTAAACGATAATGGGTAACGATTGCACATTCTTTTGCAAAACCTTCTGCATTCTTCTCTTCCGCTTCAAACATACTTTTAGGCACAAAAAGAGGAAAATACGCATTACTATGACCCGTTTCTTTAAACTTTCGATCAAGTTCTGCTTGCATTTTTTCCCAGATTGCATAACCATACGGTTTGATTACCATACAGCCTCTTACACCTGAATTTTCGGCTAAGTCGGCTTTCACCACCAACTCGTTATACCATTTTGAATAATCTTCTTCTCTCTTTGTTAAGTTCTTGCTCATTATAAAGGTTTTGGCACAAAAATTGTTTACATTTATTTTAACTAAATAGTTTGACAAAACTAACTATTTTTGTAATGTCCAACAATAAAAAAAAGCGTTATGAAGACTTATCTACCTTTTTTGAAAAAAATACACGTGTTTTCCTTAATAGGAACACTAGGCATACTTATCACTTCCTGTAGCTCTTATCAAAATGCATCTTATTATGATAATGATGGTATTTATGGTGACAATCGAAACCAATACAGCAAAGTTGACCAACAAAGCAACCAAGGTTCCAATCGATATGCTCAAGAATTCAGAAATATGCAGGATGACTACACCTATTTTACCGATGTAGACCAATATACTTCTGAAGAAAATGACAGCGTAGTGACCGTTTACAATAATAATTACGAAAACAACCGCTATGCTGGTTGGGGAAGCAACAGTAGTGCTGTAACGGTAAACTATTACGATAATTACTGGGGATGGAACAATTGGTATGGCCCAAACTGGGGATGGGGCTTCTATAACCCTTATTACTCAGGTTGGTATGGATACTATGGTGCAAACTGGGGTTGGGGCTTAGGCTGGAACTCTTGGTATGGCCCAAACTGGGGTTGGGGAGGATACTATGGCTGGGGAGGCTTTTACAACCCATACTACAATGGATACTGGGGTAATTATTATGGTGGATATGGACGCTATGGAAATCGAGTTGTTTACAATAATCGTCCTAGAGGAAACTCAAATTACTACAACAACCGATACACCAGCAACCGAAACAATAGTAACCGTTATAATGTTAGAAATTCAAATCGCGTAGACTTAAACCGAAATTTAAATAATAACCGTTCTAGAAGCACTTATAACAATCCTAGAAACTTAAACACACCACAACCTAGAACTCGCAACAACAATTATTCAACTCCCAGAAATAGCACACCTAGAACTAGTACACCCCGCAACAATAGTTTTTCAACTCCTAGAAGTTCCGGTGGTAGTTTTGGAGGAGGCCGAAGCGGAGGATTTGGCGGTGGACGCAGCGGTGGAGGTCGCGGAGGAAGAGGTTAATGTTTAAACGACTATGATTATGAGAAAAATATTTTTAGTTTCATTAGTAGCATTATGTAGCTACATTACAAATGCGCAAGAAATATCACAACAAGATGCGCTTCGCTATGCAATTACCGATTTAAATGGTACTGCTCGATTTCAAGGAATGAGCGGTGCTTTTGGAGCTGTAGGTGGAGACTTATCCGCAATAAGCATTAACCCTGCTGGAAGTTTATTCTTTAACAACAACTTTGCTAGCTTTACAGGTGGCGTATTTAGCAAAAGTAACAAGTCTAACTATTTCGGAACAGCAGCCAAAGATTGCGACAGTGCAATTGATTTGAATCAGGCGGGAGCTGTATTTATATTCAATAACAACAACCCAGATAGCGATTGGAAAAAAATAAGCTTTGGACTAACCTATGAAAACTTAGGGAATTTCAACAACAATATTTACATCGCTGGAACCAATCCAACCCATTCAATTGACCAATATTTTTTAAATTTTGCTCAAGGAATTCCCGAAGCTGATTTAGCAAATTATGATTATCTTGATTTTGGTTTCGAAGGTCAGCAAGCTTCATTAGCCTATCAATCTTACCTTATTGACCCTAACCCAGATCCAAATAGTTCGAATAGCTATGTATCCAACGTTCCAACAGGAGGGAATTACAGACAGCAAAATCTAATTTCAACAACTGGGTTTAACGGAAAAGTAACTGGTAATTTTGCTACTTCTTTTAAAGACATCCTTTTTTTAGGTGCGAATCTAAATGTACATTTTACAGATTATATCAAAAGAACCTCTCTATTTGAATCCAACAGTAATAATCCTAATCTAGGCATACAGAAAATAGATTTTGAAAACGAAGTATACACTTACGGAACTGGTTTCTCTTTAAATGTAGGAGCTATTGTAAAACCAACAAAATCATTACGTTTAGGAATCGCATACGAGTCCCCTACTTGGTACCGTTTGAGAGATGAACTACAGCAATACATCGAAACAGTTTCAACAAACGGACCTGATGTTTATAATGACTTCTATAATCCAGGAGTTGTTAACATATACCCTGTATACAAGCTTCAAACCCCGAGTAAACTAACCGGTAGTTTTGCTTATATTTTTGGTTCAAGTGGATTGATTAGTTTTGATATCGCTAGTAAAGACTACAGCAATACCGCATTCAAACCTAAGAATGAAATTGTATACAGCAATTTAAATCAACAAATGAGCAGCACGCTAAACAATGCACTTGAATACCGAATTGGAACAGAATACAAATACAAGCAAGCTAGTTTCCGACTAGGATATCGTTTCGAAGAAAGTCCTTATAAAAACGATTACTATATGAGCGATTTAATTGGATATTCGACTGGTATAGGATACAGTTTCGGTAATAATCGCTTGGATTTAGCGTATTCGTATTCTGAACGCGATTACCGCCAGTCTCTAATTACTTCTGGAATGAATGATACTGCAAATATCAACAACAAAACTAACAATGTATTGTTGACGTATTCATTCCATTTCTAATTTCAATAATAACAATACCAAACCGTCACAAATAATTTGTTGACGGTTTTTATTTTTTATCAATTCGTAACACTTTACTATTTCAAAATATACAACTGACTAATTTGTTCCAAAAAACAATAGTAGTAAAATATGCCCAATGGATAATTTTATGTAATTTTGCACCTCAATTTTAAGTATATGAGAACCAAATCGTTAAAGAAAAATAAAATCAATGTAGTTACGTTGGGTTGTTCTAAAAATGTTTACGACAGTGAAGTATTAATGGGACAATTAAAAGCTAACGGAAAAGAAGTTACCCATGAAGCCACTAAAGATGAAGGGAACATTATTGTAATTAACACATGTGGATTTATTGATAATGCAAAAGAAGAATCGGTTAATACCATTTTAGAGTATGCTGAGAAGAAAGAACAAGGTTTGGTTGACAAAGTATTTGTTACAGGCTGTTTAAGTGAACGTTACAAACCCGATTTAGAAAAAGAAATCCCAAATATTGACCAATTTTTTGGAACAACTGAACTTCCACTTTTATTAAAAGCTTTGGGTGCTGATTATAAACACGAATTAATAGGAGAACGTTTAACCACTACTCCAAAAAATTATGCTTATTTAAAAATTTCAGAAGGCTGTGATCGACCATGTAGTTTTTGTGCCATCCCATTAATGCGTGGAAAACACGTTTCGACTCCAATTGAAAATTTAGTAATTGAAGCCGAAAAATTAGCCAAAAGCGGTGTTAAAGAATTAATTCTTATTGCGCAAGACTTGACATACTACGGTTTGGATATTTACAAAAAAAGAAGCTTAGCTGAATTATTAGAAAATCTAGTAAAAGTAGATGGAATTGAGTGGATACGCTTACATTACGCTTTCCCAACAGGTTTTCCTATGGAAGTTTTAGAGCTAATGAAAAAAGAACCAAAGATTTGTAACTATATTGATATTCCATTACAACATATTTCGGATAGCGTTTTAAAATCAATGCGTAGAGGGACAACTTATGAAAAAACAACCAACCTTTTAAAAGATTTCAGAAAGGCAGTACCAGAAATGGCGATTCGTACAACACTAATCGTTGGCTACCCTGGTGAAACTGAAGAAGATTTTCAAATTTTAAAAGATTGGGTAACCGAAATGCGTTTTGAACGTTTGGGTTGTTTTGCCTATTCGAATGAAGAAAACACCCATGCTTATAATTTGGTTGATGATGTCCCAAGTGATGTAAAACAACAAAGAGCAATGGAAATTATGGATATCCAAGCTCAAATTTCATGGGAATTGAATCAAGAGAAAATTGGCAAAGTCTTCAAATGTGTTATTGATCGCAAAGAAGGAGAATATTTCATTGGCCGTACAGAATTTGATAGTCCAGATGTTGATAATGAAGTATTAGTAGAAGCTTCTAAATACTACTTAAAAACGGGTGATTTCATCGATTTAAAAATTACCGATGCTACAGAATTTGACTTATATGCAGAACCTGTTATAAACCAATAAAATGAAAAAAGCACTTCTCATCACAATATTATTATTTTCTATTTTTTCCTTTTCTCAAGTAGACAGGAGAAATAGTAATCGACAATACGAGAATCCTTCTAGAAATAATAACAAAAAAGTAGATTTCACAGAACAGACTCTCAACTTTTTTAAAGAAAAGATAAAAGTTGACTCTTTTCAGGAAGCTGTTATTAGAAACCTGTTGAATGATTACGAAGATAATGCGAAAAAAATAAGTATATCTGAAGCTGCTGATTTTGAAAAGAAAGACCAATTCCTTTTATTAGGTGAAAACTTCAAAAGTGAACTCAAAAAAGTCCTTTCGGAGGAACAATTTTTAAAATATGAAGATTTTATGAATAAAAAGAAGAAAAAATAATTATATTTATACTTTGTTATAAAAATTCAAAATTTACATAAAATGAAAAAAATATTAGTTTTCGCATTTTTATTAGCAACTTTAGTTGGGTTTTCTCAAGAAAAAGATGCTGTAAAAACCATGCAATTTTTCAAAAATGAATTACAAATTAATGCTGATCAAGAGACTAAATTAAACAAAATAGTTAATGAATATTTTGACAACAAATCAGCTTTAGAAAAATCAAATCTTTCAGCCAAAGATCTTGATAAAAGTGGCCGTTTAAGCTATTTAAATGAAAACTACAATACTGAAGTTCAGAACGTATTATCAGCAAAACAATTTGCTAAATATCAAAAACTAACGGCAAGTACAAAATAATTCTATTTGCTTTCAAAATAAACTCAAAAATCTCACTTTAAAGTGAGATTTTTTTTAATACATGATAATTATCATATTTTTTGTTTCCGCTTTACAATAATTTAGCTTTCGAATAATAATCTTTACGTGGATTAATTAGTGCATTTTTTAAACTACGTAAACAATTTAAATCCTTTTCGATACATTCGGAAAGGATTTTTTATTTTTGATAAAAAGTAATTATTATGTGGATTGAAGAAAACAACTATTTAATAAAACGTTTTGAATTTACAAACTTCATTGAAGCGTTCTCTTTTATGACACAAGTTGCACTTTTGGCCGAAAAAATGAATCATCATCCGGAATGGAAAAATGTATACAACAAAGTCGAAATTAAACTTACTACTCACGACAAAGGAAATATTGTTACTGAAAAAGATTTTTCATTAGCAAAAGCAATTGACAATCTTTTTACAAAATAATGTTTTTAAAAATAACACAAATAGAGACCAAAAAACTAATTGGTTTTGCAACACTTACATCACTTGCAGATGATAAAACTCCTTTAATCTGGCGCCAATTAATGCCTAGGCTTAAAGAAGTAAAAAATGCAGTCAATGCCGATTTATTTTCCGTTCAAGTATATGATATTAATAGCTTCCAATACTTTACATCCCATACAACGTTTACCAAATACGCCCTAGTTGAAGTCAAAAATTACGATTTGATTCCTGATCAATTTATTACATTTAAGATTTCTCAAGGACAATATGCAGGTTTCCTTCACAAAGGCACAAGTGCTGATTTTTACAAAACTTTACAATTTATATTTGAAGAATGGCTACCAAATAGCCAATACCTACTTGATAACCGACCACATTTCGCCGTTATGGGAGACAATTATTATGGTCATGAAAACCCAAACAGTGAAGAAGAAATTTGGATTCCTATCCTGTAATTTAATCTAAAACCCTATTGATTTGTACAAATCGTTTTGCATAATACGGTTCGTTCAAAGAAGATATGATTACCCCTGCTGAAGTTGAAGAATGTATAAATTTAATTTCGGTCTCACTTACCTCAGTAATCATTCCCACATGACTTATTGTACGTTTACGATTGGTGGCAAAGAAAATCAAATCACCCTTTTGAGCTTGTTTACGTTTTACTTTTGTACCAACCGTAGCTTGCCCACTTGAATTTCGAGGCAAGTTTAGCTCAATTTCTTTAAAAGTAGTATACATTAATCCTGAACAGTCAAATCCTGCTGCTGTAGTCCCCCCACTTCTGTATCGAGAACCTAGATATTGACTGGCAGTATTGATTAAAAGATCAGCTTGAGCTAAAGAAGATTCATCCAATGGTAATGCTTCTGGTAATTCGTTATCATCTATTGGTTTTACAGGTAAATCGGGTTGATTGCCCTTTTTAATGACCAAGTGATATCCTACAGGTAAAGTTGCTGTTACTTCAGGATTTAAATTTTTTAAATTCAAAATGGTCGTATCGTACTGTTTGGCAATTTTATATAAAGTTTCTTTTGCTTTAACCACGTGAATTACGTCATTTGAAAATTCTTCATCATCTTCTAAATTTTCAACATTTTCGACTTGACTTTCTTTTGTCAAAGCCTCTTTTACCTTTGGAACATTTACAACTGAACTATCCTTTTTTTGCGGTTTTAAATAAACTAAATCTCCTACTTTCAAATCGGAGGGGTTTAAGTTAGGATTGTACTCTGTAATTTTTACCGTAGTAATGCCGTATTTTTTAGCTATTCCATAAAAAGTATCCCCTTTTGCAATAGTATGGATTTCTGGTGAACTCTTTGTTTGAGAATGCGACTTTGAAGGCAACAATAAAATAGTTCCCAACTGCAAGGCCTTTTCCTTTATACTAGGATTCAAAGCATAAATCTCAGAAGCTTTTATTTTGTACTGCTTTGCTATACCAAAAATGGTTTCTCCACTAGTAACTTTATGTTTTACGTTTTCCTGCCCTAAGACTGAAAAAGCGCTTAGAAATGCCACAACAAAGGCTATTTTAAATAATTTCATTTACGAATTTGGGTATGCAATGGCATTTTTAATTGGGCTAATAAACAAAAAGTTCAAACGTAATATTTAAACTTTTATTACACTTCTGAATAAAAAAACCACCTTACGGTGGTTTTCAATATTATAAAGGAATATTTCCGTGTTTACGCTTTGGAGTATCAACCGTTTTATGTTCTAAAATACTAAATGCTTTTAATAATTTTCGTCTTGTATCCTGTGGTAAAATAACCTCATCAATAAATCCACGTTGCGCTGCACTATATGGATTTGCAAATTTTTCAGCATATTCTGCTTCTTTTTCCAATAGCTTCGCTTCATGATCATCTGCTTCAGCAATTTCTTTCTTAAAGATAATTTCTGATGCTCCTTTTGCTCCCATTACTGCAATTTCTGCACTTGGCCAAGCAAAATTAAAATCAGCTCCGATATGTTTTGAATTCATTACGTCATATGCACCACCATAAGCTTTACGCGTAATAACCGTTACTTTTGGCACCGTAGCTTCACTCAACGCGTATAACAATTTCGCACCATGAACAATAATACCATTCCATTCTTGGTCTGTTCCTGGTAAGAAACCTGGCACATCCACTAATACCAACAATGGGATATTGAATGCATCACAAAAACGAGTAAAACGAGCCGCTTTTATTGATGAGTTCACATCCAAACAACCTGCTAAAAACATAGGCTGATTGGCCACTACCCCAACACTTCTACCTCCGATACGTGCAAAACCAACAATGATATTTTCAGCATAATTTTTATGAATTTCATAAAACGAATCTTCATCAATTACACCTTGGATTACGTCGTGCATATCGTATGGTTTATTCGCATTATCTGGAATAATAGACGTTAATTGCTCACGAATTTCATTCCCCAATTCAAAAGGTACTTTTATCGTTACTTCTTTATTACTTTGTGGTAAGTAACTCAACAAACGTTTAACATCTTCCAAACATTCTACATCATTTGAAGAGGTAATATGCGCAACTCCAGATTTTGTAGAGTGTGTACTTGCTCCTCCTAATTCTTCAGAAGTCACTTCCTCATTGGTAACCGTTTTTACCACGTTTGGACCGGTCACAAACATATAACTACTCCCTTCTACCATCATGGTAAAATCCGTCATGGCAGGCGAATATACGGCTCCACCAGCACAAGGCCCCATGATAGCCGAAATTTGAGGAATTACACCTGATGCTTGTACGTTACGGTAAAAGATATCTGCATAACCCCCTAAGGAACGTACACCTTCTTGTATACGTGCACCGCCTGAGTCGTTTAATCCAATCATTGGAACACCCGCTTTTAAGGCCATATCCATTACTTTACAGATTTTCTCTGCATGTGTTTCTGAAAGTGCACCTCCAAAAACTGTAAAATCTTGTGCAAAAACATACACAGGACGACCATTAATTGTTCCGTAACCTGTAATTACACCATCACCATAGTACACTTCTTTTTGCATACCAAAATCAGTAGTACGATGGGTTACCAAAGCGCCAATTTCTTCAAAAGAACCTTCATCCATTAAATAATTAACACGCTCACGAGCCGTTAATTTTTTCTTTTCATGTTGCTTTGCTATTCGCTTTTCACCTCCACCTAAATAGGCTTGAGCTAATTTATCTTCTAATGTTTTAATTTTATTTTCCATC
Source organism: Flavobacterium chuncheonense (assembly GCF_042686145.1). Classification (NCBI taxonomy): domain Bacteria; kingdom Pseudomonadati; phylum Bacteroidota; class Flavobacteriia; order Flavobacteriales; family Flavobacteriaceae; genus Flavobacterium; species Flavobacterium chuncheonense. The sequence goes on from NZ_JBHUPC010000012.1 coordinate 426,306, forward strand.
CTGATTAGTTGATTGGTAAACGTAAGATTTTTTGATCTTCCAAATATTGCTTTAAGGCTACTACAGCAGCAATTTCAGCTTCCTTTTCAGCTTGTGCTTTTAATACTTCTGCATCGTAATATTTCTTAACGAAGTGCGTATCAAAATCTCCTGAACGGAATGCTTCATGCTCCATTACAAAAGTTCCAAAAGGCAAAGTAGTACTAATACCTTCAACTTTATAATTCGCAATAGCTTCAATCATTAACTCAATTGACTCCTCACGTGTTTTTCCATAAGTAATCAATTTTGCCAACATTGGATCGTAATAAATTGGCACATCCATACCTTGTTCGAAACCGTTATCTACACGAATTCCGTTACCAACTGGAATTTGGTATACCTCCAAATTACCTACACTCGGTAAAAAGTCATTTAACGGGTCTTCCGCGTATACACGCAACTCCATAGCATGACCGTTTATTTTTAAATCTTCTTGTTTTATTTGAAGTGCTTCCCCTCTAGCTACACGAATTTGCATTTCAACCAAATCCATTCCGGTAATCATTTCCGTAACAGGGTGCTCTACTTGCAAACGCGTATTCATTTCAAGGAAATAGAAATTTTTATTTTCATCCAATAAAAACTCAACTGTTCCTGCTCCAATGTAATCACACGCTTTAGCAACTTTTACAGCTGCCTCACCCATTGCTTTACGAATTTCAGGTGTTAATACCGAAGAAGGAGCCTCTTCCACTACTTTTTGATGACGACGTTGTACCGAACATTCTCTTTCAAATAAATACAAGATATTTCCATGACCATCGGCCATTACTTGAATTTCAATGTGACGTGGTGACCCCACATATTTCTCAATAAAAACAGAACCGTCTCCAAAAGCAGAAGTTGCTTCAGAAATAGCACGATTCATTTGCGATTCGAATTCTGCTTCATTATTCACCACGCGCATTCCTTTTCCACCACCTCCAGCGGCAGCTTTAATCAGGATAGGAAAACCAATTTGAACTGCAATTTCTTTTGCTTTGGCAACATCTGTAATTGCTTCATCAACACCAGGCACCATAGGAATCTCATAATCTTTAACCGCATCTTTTGCTGCTAATTTATTTCCCATCATGTGCATCGCTTTCGACTTAGGTCCGATGAAAGTGATGTTGTTTTTTTCTACCAAATCGGCGAAATCTGCATTCTCACTCAAGAATCCGTATCCAGGGTGAATACCATCCACTCCAAGTGTTTTACAAACTTCAATAATTTTATCGCCCCTTAAATAGGATTGATTCGATGGTGCTTCCCCTATACAAACCGCTTCATCTGCAAATTTAACATGAGGCGCATTTCTATCGGCTACCGAATAAACAGCAACGGTTTTAATTCCCATTTTCTTTGCTGTTTGCATAACTCTTATGGCAATTTCACCACGATTTGCAACTAATATCTTTTTCATCTTATTCGAATTCAATTAATAAAGCTCCTTTTTCAACCGCAGCACCTTTTGTCATGCTTATTGATTTAATTACTCCATCACGAGGCGACACAATACTGTTTTCCATTTTCATCGCTTCTAGAATTAATAAAGGATCGTTTTCTTTTACTTCTTGACCTACTGCTACCGAAATTTCTAAAATCAAACCGGGCATTGGTGCTTTAATAGCATTTACTTGCTTTGCCGAACCAATCTCAAAGCCCATTTCTTTGATAAGAATATCCAAAGCATTAGCAATGGCAACAGTATAGGTTTCATTATTAACTTTTACTGTATAGGTTTTATTGATAAAATCGGTTGCTATTATTTCAGCTTGGTAAGGCGTATTGTTTTTTAAAATGTGAAATTTATTTTTTTCAACACTTACTGCGTCTAATTGCGCCACAACATCACTTTCAACATCAAATTGAAACGTATTGTTTACGTTTAACTTATAATGATTACTCATATTTTTACTTTTAAGAGGCGTAAAAATACTAAAAAGAAATTGTTTAGATAAAAGGATCAGCGTTAAATGTCTACAAAACTAATAAGCCGTAATCTTTTAAAGTCAACAACGGTTTAGAATACCAAAACAATTCAAAGTCGTCAAAATGTGACTCAAAGTCAGCTTTCAATTGCTGGAATGTTGTTGTTTTTTCATTTGTAACAGCCAGTGAATTCAATTTTTCAACGAACCATAACCCTTTTTCCTCCTCTAGCATTATATCAAAAGTATGGGTAAGCTGATGAAAGGTCATTTTCAACATCACCCAAGAACTCCCTTTCTTCGATTTGGTAAATTTTGCAGTTATTGGATTCCCTCCAGTCCAGACAATTTTAGCATTGTTTTTTGAGGTGAGAATTGCTTCTTTTTCCAATGCGTTTTGAATAAAATCGGGAGCTATTTTTGTTCGCGGAATTTTAAAATCAAACCAATCCTGCAGCTCATAATCAAAACAAATACCGTGCATGTAATTGAACAAAGACTTCTTTAGTCCAAAACTAAATTTATCATGATTGATACCCGTTTTATCTTTAAAAGCTACATCATTATTCGCAAAGGTAATTTCATTTAGCTGCGGTACTACACCAAACTCTTCCGGATTCATCCCAACAGGACTATGAGCCGTCATGGCAAATTGATGCCAAAAACCCGATTGCAACACCCCAACTTCAAACAACTGACGCACCATCTCCAAACTATCTACCGTCTCTTGAACGGTTTGTGTTGGATAGCCGTACATTAAGTAAGCATGTACCATAATACCCGATGCTGTAAAATTGCGTGTTACTTGCGCAACTTGTTCCACAGTAACCCCCTTTTTAATAAGAGCCAATAAACGATCGGAAGCTACTTCTAACCCTCCTGAAACGGCAATACAGCCTGAAAGCTTTAACAACAAACATAAATCTTGCGTAAAACTCTTCTCAAATCGAATATTTGTCCACCATGTTACCGCAAGTTTACGACGCAAGATTTCCAAAGCCAATTCACGCATAAGCGCAGGTGGCGCAGCCTCATCCACAAAATGAAAACCTGTTTCACCTGTTTGTGCAATGAGTTCTTCCATACGATCCACCAACATTTTGGCAGCAATCGGTTCGTACAGTTTGATGTAATCCAATGAAATATCACAGAAAGTACATTTACCCCAATAACAACCATGTGCCATCGTCAATTTATTCCATCTCCCATCACTCCACAAACTGTGCATAGGATTCGCTATCTCAATAACCGATATGTATTGATCTAGTAGTAAATCGGAATAATCAGGTGTTCCTACTTCACTCTGTTTGTAATCCGCTTGAAGCATATCATTTTTATAAACCACCTCTCCATTCTCAAGCAAAAATGTACGTTTATACAATTGAGGAGCTTCATTTAAAACCACATTTTTATGCAATAGCTCTACAGGTAGTTCTCCATCATCTAATGTAATAAAATCGAAAAACTCAAAAACACGCTTGTCTTTTAAATCACGTAACTCTGTATTGGGGAAACCGCCACCCATTCCAGTTTTCACGGAAGGATAATGCAGTTTTATGTATTGCGCACATCGAAATGCACTATACAAATTACCAGGAAAAGGAACCGAAAACAAAACTAATTTAGGGTTTACTTCTTCTATTCTTTCCTTTAAAATCTGTAAGGTTATTTTATCTATGTAAGTTGGTGAAAGTTCTAATTCCGAGTAGAGTTCGTCAAACGAATTAGCACTTCTCCCCAATCGTTCCGCATAGCGACTAAAACCAAAGTTTTCATCGACACACTCCACAATAAAATCCGATAAATCTTCTAAATATAGTGTTGCTAAATGCTTCGCTTTGTCCTGCATTCCCATATTTCCAAACGCCCACTCCATATCATCCAATTGGGAAAATCGAAATGCTTCAGGTAAAAAGTTACCCGAACAAATTTGTCGTGCTAATGTGGGTTGCTTCCCTTGTAAAAAGGCAATAACAGTGTCTATTGTTTTGATATATTCGTTTTGAAGTGCAATTATTCGTAAAACGTTTTCAGAAAAATCATTTTCTGCTAAGTCAACACTTTCAAAAATATTTAGCAATCCTTCTTTTGAAAACAATTTTAAAATCACCTCTATTCCCAAATCCATTTGATAGGAATCAATACCCTTAGTATTTAAAAATCCTTTTAAATATGCTGTAGCTGGATATGGTGTATTCAGCTGTGTGAAAGGCGGTGTAATAAGTAAAATATCTTTCAAAGGAAATGTTTTTGCAAAGGTAAATAATTACGAAACTCCTAAGCCTTTGTTAAAGCTATTTTTCAAAAAGTAATTTTTAGTACTTTAGCAAAAAAAGAGTTTCAATATGCCAAGCGACTGTATAACCTATCAAAATTCAGGATATTTTTCAAAATTAATCGTCGATTACTTAGATCAAAAGGAAAACCTAAAACCGTTATACAATCGCTTCCCTACAATTGAAAATTTTAAACTTCAGATAGCTGAAAAGGAACAAAACTTTCCTGTTTCCAATAGAACAATTTTAGCTGATGCTTTACAAAAGCAATATGCCAATTTTAAAATTTCTGATGCTACAGCAACAAATGTAGAAGCTTTAAAATCTGAAAATACGTTTACGATTACGACAGGTCACCAATTGAATCTGTTTACAGGGCCACTGTATTTTTTGTATAAAATTATTTCAGTTATCAACCTTTGTAAGGATTTAAAAAAGCAATATCCCAATTATCATTTTGTACCGGTGTATTGGATGGCTACAGAGGATCATGATTTTGAGGAAATCAATTATTTCAATTTTAAATCAAAAAAAATACATTGGGAAAAAGATGCCAAAGGACCTGTTGGCCGTTTTGATACTAAAGGCTTACAAGAAGTTTTTGATGTTTTTTCATTAGATCTTGGATTGGGTGAGAATGCAAATTATCTTCGTAACTTATTTGAAAAAGCGTATACCCAACATGAAAATTTAGCGGATGCAACACGTTACCTAGCTAACGAACTTTTCAAAGAAGACGGTCTGGTAATCATTGATGGTGATGACAGTAGCTTAAAAAGAATATTCAGTCCATATGTAAAGGACGAATTAGAACAGCAAAGTTCTTTTACTCAAGTAGAGAAAACGATTCCACTATTAAAAGAATATAATGTTCAGGTTAACCCAAGAGAAATTAACCTTTTTTACATTCACGACAATTTAAGAGAGCGTATCGTATTTGAAAATGGACATTATTTAATAAACAATACGGGACTTTCTTTTAGTAAAAGCGAGATTCTTACAGAGCTTGAAAATTATCCGGAACGTTTTAGCCCAAATGTAATTTTACGCCCATTATATCAGGAGGTCATTCTTCCTAATTTGTGTTACATCGGAGGTGGTGGTGAATTGGCGTATTGGTTGGAATTAAAATCAAATTTTGAACATCAAAATGTAACCTTCCCCATTTTATTACTTCGCAATTCTGCCGTAATTGCAACGGAAAAGCAAAATCAAAAAATCGCCAAATTAAATCTGAATTGGAATGACTTGTTTTTAAAACAAGAAGTCTTGAAAAATAAAGAGATCCAATCTTTATCGCAATTCACAATTGATTTCACTCCGCAAAAAGAACATCTAAAAAAACAATTTGAAGCCTTGTATCAAATTGCCAATCAAACCGACCAATCGTTTGTTGGTGCGGTAGCGGCTCAGGAAAAAAAGCAACTAAAAGGATTGGAAAATTTAGAAAAAAGATTGTTAAAAGCGGAAAAGCGAATACATCAAGAAAAATTATCTCAAATTGTAGCTTTACAAAACCAACTTTTTCCTGGTCAATCGTTACAAGAACGAAAATTGAATTTTTCAGAAATCGTTTTAGAATTTGGAATCACTACAGTGTTAAATACTTTAAAAGCGCGATTTAATCCGCTTTCCAATGAATTTACCGTAGTTATTCTATAATTTTAAAAACTTATATTGTTTTTACTTGGTAAAGTAGTACTTTTGCCAAAAATTTAAATAAAATGGCGACAAACAGAACATTTACAATGATCAAGCCAGATGCAGTTGAAAACGGACACATCGGCGGAATTTTGAATATGATTACTGAAGGAGGTTTCAGAATTGTAGCAATGAAATTAACGCAATTAACTGTAGCTGATGCGCAAGCATTTTATGCTGTACACAGCGAAAGACCATTCTTTGGTGAATTAGTTGAATTCATGACAAGAGGTCCTATTGTTGCGGCTATCTTAGAAAAAGATAATGCTGTTGAAGATTTCAGAACTTTAATTGGTGCTACAAACCCAGCTGAAGCAACTGAAGGAACTATCCGTAAAAAATATGCAACTTCAATCGGTGAAAACGCTGTTCACGGTTCAGATTCTGACGAGAATGCAGCTATCGAAGGAGCTTTCCATTTTGCAGGAAGAGAGCAATTCTAATTATTAGAAACTATTTATAAAAAAAGCGACTCAATGAGTCGCTTTTTTTATCTTAATACCAAAGTGGTTACAACGTCTTTCTTTAACTCCTCGTTGAGCATTGCCACTATTTTATCTTTACCATAACTTAATTCCTCACGTAATACCGATGAAGTTATTCGTACATATAAAGTCCCATTTTTCAACAAAACTTCATCCGTATAATTCGTAATTCCAGTTCCCATCAACTTAAACCAAGCTTCTCTTACATCTACTTTTTCAATTCCTGCACTTAATTTATTAACCTCAATAAATGCTTTTAAAACATCTTCAATTGAATTTTCTTCGTTAAAACGTTTCGTCTTTGCCATTTTATTCTTCTACTTTAGGACTTCTTTTGTATTGGTAAATGATTTCGTTTTCGTTTTTTACTTCAAATGTCTTTTCTGATATCTTCAAAAGCTCTTCTTTCCAATTGGCATAATCCATTTTGTATTCCAAAAAATATACTTGATCATTTTCAACAACTTTAAAATATTCTTTTACTTTGTTTGAAACAAATCCTCCATCAATTTGAGGTATTACTTTTACTCTAAAACCTTCATTTTTATCATTTACCTCAAAATAATCAATAGTTTCATTAATCTTATACACCTTCTCTTGACCATCAGGAAAAATTACTTTTTCTATTTCCCAATATCCATTTAACCAATTAAGATCTTTCTGCTCTACTTTTGAAGAACAAGAAAACAATAAAATTGAAACTAAGAAAACAACTAAATTCTTTTTCATCCTATTTGATTTGATGGGATAAAATTACAATTATCATCGTTTCCCATTAAACTATTTTTTACTTTTAACATCCAACCTTATAAAGATATACAAAATGTGGCGAATTGTAATTATTTTCGGAATACTTCTTTAATTAGGATGTAGCCATTCTATGATGAGATTAATAGTGCTTCGAATTTAGAAAGCCTGTAATTCCCTTCAAATAACAGTTCGGTATGGAAAATAATAGAACCATCTGAATTAGATTGGGATGAGAGTAAAATACTTGATTTATTAACATATTTGCAAAACAAAAACACGAAAAGTTTTATTGTTCTTCACAACGGTCGCATTGTTATTGAAGCATATTTTAACAAACGTACTGCAATAACACCTTGGTATTGGGCAAGCGCTGGCAAAACGTTTACCGCTTCACTTACAGACATTGCGGAACAAGAAGGCTATTTGAATATTCAAAACAAAGTTTATGATTATAATAGCTAGAAAACTTTAACAATACCCTTTAGCAATACATTCATGCTGTTATAAATTAAAAATCCCGCAAATGCAGGATTTTTAATTATTTAAAGAAAGAATCTACAAATTCGAATTTATTAAAAACTTGAAGATCTTGAATACCTTCTCCAACTCCAATATAACGTACTGGTATTTTAAATTGATCCGAAATACCTATAACCACTCCTCCTTTTGCCGTTCCGTCTAATTTTGTAACCGTTAAACTCGTTACTTCTGTCGCTGCTGTAAATTGTTTCGCCTGCTCAAATGCGTTTTGTCCTGTAGAACCATCTAAAACCAACATTACATCGTGTGGTGCATCACCTACAACCTTTTGCATAACACGCTTAACCTTTGAAAGTTCGTTCATCAAATTCACTTTGTTATGCAAACGCCCTGCTGTATCTATAATTACCACATCAGCATCTTGAGCTACCGCCGATTGCAAGGTATCAAATGCTACTGAAGCTGGGTCTGATCCCATTTGCTGACGTACAATTGGAACGTCTACACGATCGGCCCAAACTTGCAATTGATCAATTGCGGCTGCTCTAAAAGTATCGGCTGCTCCCAACACTACTTTGTACCCAGCACTTTTTAATTGGTATGCCAATTTACCTATAGTAGTAGTTTTTCCTACTCCATTTACACCAACCACCATTATCACGTAAGGTTTAGTTTCTTTTGGAATATTAAACTGAGCTTGATTATCACTATTATTCTCCGATAACAAACCTGCAATTTCTTCGCGAAGTATTCTATTCAACTCATCTGTTCCAAGATATTTATCTCTTTCCACACGAGCTTCGATACGTTCAATAATTTTAAGTGTGGTATTTACCCCTACATCAGAAGAGACTAAAATCTCTTCTAAATTATCTAAAACCTCATCGTCTACTTTTGACTTTCCGACTACAGCTTTTGATAATTTTGAAAAAAAAGAAGTTTTCGATTTTTCTAACCCTTTATCAAGTGATTCTTTAGCCTCTTGATTTTTACTTGGGTCATTTTTATCAGAAGAGAAAATTCTTTTAAAAAAACTCATTTCCTTAATGTATTAATTAGCAACAAATGTAAAAATAAAAAAGCTACTTTCAAATGAAAGTAGCTTTTTGATATAATTTAAAAAAAGAATTAGTTCTTTTTTAAGAATTCATCTACTAATTCAGGAGCCATAACAGACTCAACGAATGTATAAGCACCAGACTTTGGAGATTTTACCATTTTGATGGCTTTAGTTAATCTCTTTGATGATGTTTGTAACGTTGCTACGGTTTTCTTTGCCATGATTAAAAGTTATTTGAATTTTAAGAATCACCAATTAATTTTAGTGAAAATTAAAATTTGTAATTATTTAATTTCTTTGTGAACTGTTACTCTTTTTAAGATTGGATTAAATTTTTTAATCTCTAATCTATCTGGAGTATTTTTTTTGTTTTTAGTAGTAATGTAACGAGAAGTACCTGCTACACCTGAAGCTTTATGCTCAGTACACTCTAAAATAACTTGGATTCTATTTCCTTTCTTTGCCATCTTAATTTATTTTTTTAAGGGTTACCAGAATTATTTTACAATTCCGTTTGCTTTTGCTTGTTTTAACACAGCAGCAATACCATTTTTATTAATTGTCTTTAACGCAGCAGTAGATATCTTTAAAGTTACCCATCTATCTTCTTCAGGAATATAAAAACGTTTCTTAACTAAGTTTACAGAAAATTTTCTCTTAGTTTTATTCATAGCATGAGAAACATTGTTTCCCACCATTGCTCTTTTACCTGTTAGTTCACAAACTCTTGACATTATTACTAATCTTTATTTCGTTATTCAAAATCAGGGTGCAAAGAAACAAAATAGTATTCAATTACACAACAATCTTTTATTAATTTTTTAAAATTTCTTTATAAAGTTTTTCCAAAGCCTTGTTAACAGCTCTATCAATCACTTTTTCGCGCGGTTGTCCAAAGTTAAATTCCTCAACTATAATGTGGTCTGGCGTGGCTATTGCAATAAAAACAGTACCCACTTCCGCATCTGCATCACCTTTGGAAGGACCCGCATTTCCAGTGGTTGCAATTGCATAATCTGCTTTAAATTTTGCTTGAACAGCGCGCGCCATTTGCTCAGCAACTTCTGTACTCACTACAGAATGTTTTGTAATACTTTCCTCAGAAACTCCTAAAACATCAATTTTGGCTTGCGTAGCATAACTAACTACAGAACCTTTGAAATAATTTGAAGCTCCCGAAACAGCGGTTATCAAATGCGCTATCGCTCCACCGGTACAACTTTCTGCAGTTGCAAGAGTCATTTTTTTATCGGATAACAATCTACCTACAACCACTTCAATAGCTTCCTCATCATACCCCACAATTATATCACCTATTAGCACATTTAGTTTTTCTACTTCCCTTGCTACAGCTTCATTTAACAAAGCCTCATCAAGACCTCGAGCCGTTAAACGTAACCTTACCCTACCCGGACTTGGTAAGTAGGCTAATTTTATAAATTCTGGAAGACTATTTTCCCATTCTTCAATTTGTTCCGCAATCAAACTTTCGCCCCGACCATATGTAAGTACAGTCTTATGAACAATATACGGGCGTTTAAATTTTTTAACCAAAAAAGGAACCAATTCCTTTTCAATCAAATATTTCATTTCATAAGGAACTCCTGGCAGTGACACAAAAACAGTCCCTCCCTCTTCCATTAACATCCCGGGAGCAGTCCCAACTTTATTGAACAATACTTTTGCCCTAGAAGGCACCAAAGCTTGATCTTTATTAATCTGCGTTATCGGACGCTTATAAATCCCTTCAATAAGTTCTGTTACATGAACCAAAACTTGTTCATCAACTACCAAATCATCATGAAAATACTCACAAAATGTTTTTTTGGTTACATCGTCTTTAGTAGGACCAAGACCACCTGTAACGATAACCACATCCGTTTTGTTTTGATACTTTTTTAGTGTTGCTAAAATATGCTCTTTATCATCGGAAATTGAAACCATTTCTACAGTTTCTATTCCAATTTTATCCAGTGCTTTAGCTATAAAAGAAGAGTTGGTATCTACTATTTGACCAATGAGTATTTCATCACCAATAGTAACGATTGAGGCTTTCATGAATACAATTAAAGGAGGTTAAATTTTGAAATCTTTTCTTATTTCTTTTACAGCAGCTTGCACTCTTTCACGTAATGAATCAAAAGTATCTTTAATTTCTTTGCGTTTACCTTCTGATTTTGACCAAGCCATAACTTGCAAATTTTCATCATAAGCAATATCCATCCCTAACAAATCAAGTGATGGTTTAATTTTATGAGCAGAAGTATAAACTCGTGTATAATCTTTTTCTTTAATCCCTACTTTCATCGACTTCACTTCGTCAGGAACTTCTGATAAAAAAAGATTAACAATCTGATACGCAAACTCAACATCATTTTCTGATATTTCGTAAACCTTTGATAAATTATACTGTAGTGCCATGTTACTTTACATTAATTTTAAACATCTGTTTCCCTTCAATAAATCCTTCCAGCACATCACCTTCTTTTACAGAAGCCACACCTTTAGGAGTACCAGTAAAAATAATATCACCCTTTTTTAAAGTAAAATATTGGGACACATAAGAAACAATTTCATCAATATTCCACAACATTAAACCTGTATTTCCTTGTTGTGCAATTTCATTGTTTTTCCTTAACTCAAAATTAATATTTTCTACAGAAGCCACCGTATTTTTCGGCACAAAGTCACTAATAACCGCTGAACCGTCAAAAGCTTTCGCTTTTTCCCAAGGTAAACCTTTGCTTTTCAATTCATTTTGCACATCACGGGCTGTAAAATCGATACCCAATCCTATCTCATCATAATATTTATGTGCAAATTTTTTATCGATGTATTTACCCACTTTGTTTATTTTAACTAAAATTTCTACTTCATGATGTACATCTTCACTAAAAGCAGGAATTACAAATGGGAACTTTTTCAACACCACAGCTGTATCTGGTTTCAAGAAGATTACAGGTTCTGACGGCCTTTCGTTATTTAATTCCGAAATATGATCTACATAGTTTCTACCAATACAAATTATTTTCATCGCTACGAATTATCAAAATTAAAAGACAAATATTACAATTTTGTATTCAATTTACGCAATTTAATTGCCGTAAGTACCTTTTTTGTGTACAAAGGAAAATCAGCATTTTGAATCCAACCAAAATAGCCCGGTTCTTTTTCTAACACCTCTTCTACCAACGCCCCTTTGTGTTTTCCAAAAGAAAAGATTTCCTGTCCTTCCTTATTTAACGCAATAAATCCTGCAAAATCAACCGATTTTTTACGGGTTGTAAATTCAGACAAAGCTTTAATATCATTTTCCAAATCTTCGTAACGCTCCAATTGTGCTTTCAAGATTTCATAAGTTGCCATAGTATCCGCTTCAGCACTATGTGCATTTTCCAAACTCTCTTTACAATAAAACTTATAAGCCGCACTCAAAGTACGCTCTTCCTTCTTGTGAAAAATGGTCTGCACATCAACAGAAACCCTGTTTTTCATATCAAAATCAACTCCTGCACGAAGCATTTCTTCTGCTAATAATGGAATATCAAATCGATCGGAATTAAAACCTGCCAAATCGGCGTCTTTTATCATATTGTATACTTGTGACGCTAATTCTGCAAACGTTGGCTCATTGGCTACTTTTTCATCTGTAATTCCATGCACTGCTGTCGTTTGTGGTGGAATAGGAATCGTAGGGTTTACCAACCACGTTTTACTTTCTTTATTCCCATTTGGATACACTTTAAAAACCGAAATTTCTACAATTCTATCTCTAGCTACATCAATTCCTGTCGTTTCCAAATCAAAGAAACAAATAGGTCTGTTTAATTTTAATTCCATTTTATTTTGATTGTAATTTCAACAAATATAGTTGAAGCATTTTCAATTTTAAAATAAAACCCGATAGCTTTTACAACTATCGGGTTTTTAAAATATTTATCTAAAGATTAAACATCTCTGTTTACATCAAATGCTTCTAGGTATTCCGCAACACGTTTTACAAAACTTCCTCCTAAAGCTCCATCTACTACTCTATGGTCGTACGAATGCGATAAGAACATTTTTTGACGGATTCCAATGAAATCACCTTCTGGTGTTTCAATAACCGCAGGCACTTTACGAATTGCTCCAAGCGCTAAAATACCTACTTGTGGTTGATTGATAATAGGTGTTCCGAAAACTGAACCAAAAGTACCTACATTCGTCACTGTATAAGTTCCACCTTGTGTATCATCTGGTTTTAATTTACCTGCTTTTGCACGATTTCCTAAATCGTTAACCGCTTTTGCCATACCAACCAAATTCAATTGGTCAGCATTTTTAATTACAGGTACAATTAAGTTTCCGTTTGGTAAAGCTGCCGCCATACCTAAGTTAATATTTTTACGTTTGATGATACTTTCACCATCAACTGAAATGTTCATTCCTGGGAAATCACGTAATGCTTTCGCAACTGCTTCCATGAATATTGGTGTAAACGTCAACTTCTCACCTTCACGTTTTTCAAAAGTATTTTTAACCTTATCTCTCCATTTAACAATGTTTGTAACATCAACTTCTATAAATGATTGTACGTGAGCTGAAGTTTGGATAGACTCCACCATGTATTTAGAAATCAACTTACGCATTCTGTCCATTTCTACAATCTCATCTCCACCATTAACCGAAACTGGTACAGCTGGAGCTGAAGTTTGAACTGGAGCTGGCTTAGCTGCAACAGCTGGAGCTGGAGCTGGTTGACTTCCTCTATTTTTAATATAATTTAAAATATCATCTTTGTTTACACGACCATCTTTTCCAGTACCTGGAATAGTTTCTAATTCTGCTAAAGAAATACCTTCTTCTTTTGCAATATTCTTAACCAATGGTGAGAAAAACTTATCTGAATCAGAAAAATCGACAGCTGTAGCTGTTTCTTTAGCTACCTCAATAGTTTTTGTAATTTCAACTACTGGAGCCGCAACCGTTTCCGCTACTACAGGCGTAGCCGCTACAGCACCACCTTCAGTTTCGATAATTGCAATTGTTTGTCCAACTTGAACAACATCGTCAACATTAAAAAGTATTTCAACAAGTGTTCCAGAAACTTCAGAAGGCACTTCACTATCTACTTTATCAGTAGCAATTTCAAGCACTGGTTCATCCATTTCAATTGTATCACCAACATTTTTCAACCAGTTAGTAACCGTTGCTTCCGCAACACTTTCACCCATTTTAGGTAATTTCAATTCAAACTTTGCCATATCTTTAAACTAAAGTTGTGTTTTTCTATTTCGTGTGCAAAATTAATAATTTTACCTTCAATTTACCACGAATTCAATAATTATTTACAATAAAATTATTTGTCCTCTATCGTTAGAATTATTACTTCCAATCAAATAACGACCGTCTTTTAAAAAGTTTTTAAAAGTACTATTTTTAGCTTTATGCTGCTCCATATAAGCTATACATTGTTGAAAACTAAAACTATCAACATCAAAAACAAACTCAACATTACCTCCTACGTTACCTTTATAAGTATCAAAATCAGCAAAATAAGTAGTCTCTTTAGTTAAGTTTAATTTTAAAGTTTCCTTAGTAAAAACAACATATTCATCTATTTTCCGTCCTTCCACTTTTTGTTGTTTCTTCTTTAATAAGGCAAAAACAAAACTCCCAACTTGCATCATTACATCAAAAAACACCGATTTCTTAAAGTGCTTTTTATAGAAAAACTGCATTGCTTCCCGAAAGCGTTTCATATAAGTGCCATCACGAACAGTGCTTTCCCCTTTATAATGTATAATAGTAGTATCGGCAAAATAGTAGTTTTTACGTCCTAATTGCTGCACCATATAACTCAAATCAATATCATCGGAATACATGAAACAGTTTTCATCAAAACCTCCCACTTCCAAATACAAATCTCTTTTCAATACCATAAAGGCACCAACCAAAATATCCACTTCTCCCGTTTGCGAGTCTGTCAAATGTTGCGCGTAATACTTATTGAAATAATGCGACTTTGGAAACATTTTATACAATCCGAAAATCTTAGTAAATGCAACCCAAGGTGTTGGCACTCCTCTCTTGCTCTCTGGCAGAAAAGTCCCTGTACCGTCCACCAACTTACACCCTACTATTCCCAACTCTGATTGATTTACTTTACTAGATTTAACAAACTGTAAAACTTTAGAAAAAGTATCTTCCGCTACAACGGTATCGGGATTCAAAATGCAAATATATTCCCCTTTTGCTTCCGCAACCCCAAGATTATTTCCTTTTGGGAATCCAAGATTATCATTATTTTCAATTAATTTCACATTTGGAAATCGACTGCGCATCATAGCACAACTATCATCTGAAGAATTATTATCTACCACAATTATTTCGCCATCAATACCTTCAAGCGCCCTTTGAACACTTAAAACACATTGTTCTAGAAAATAACGTACATTATAATTGAGTATGATAACCGATAGTTGCATTGCACAAATATAACGTGAAAAATATTCAATTTGAAAATTTGAAACCTAATCCTAGCGTAAATAATAGTACTTTTGCATTTCAAAATTACATTATGAACTTTCTTTCAGTTGAAAACATATCAAAATCTTATGGCGAACGTGTTTTATTCGAAAACATCTCGTTTGGAATTAATAAGGATCAAAAAATAGCTTTTATTGCCAAAAACGGTTCTGGTAAAACCACCATCATGAATATGCTAAATGGTTTTGATGAACCCGATACTGGACAAGTTGTTGTGCGTAAAGATATCAAAATGGCGTTTTTATCGCAGGACAACAACTTACAAGATGAATTAACCATTGAAGAAAGTATTTTTGCTTCAGACAATGAAACTTTAAAAGTAATTGAACGTTACGAAAAAGCACTAGAAAACCCAGAAGATGAAGAAGTATACCAACGTGCTTTTGATGACATGGACCGCCACAATGCTTGGGATTTCGAAACGCAATACAAACAAATTTTATCCAAGTTAAAACTAGAAGACTTAAAGCTAAAAGTAAAAAGTCTTTCTGGGGGACAAAAAAAACGTTTGGCTTTAGCTATCATCTTAATCAATCGTCCTGACTTATTAATTTTGGATGAGCCTACCAACCACTTGGATTTGGAAATGATTGAATGGCTTGAAGATTATTTTGCAAAAGAAAACATAACCTTATTTATGGTAACGCACGACCGTTTCTTTTTGGAGCGTGTCTGTAACGAAATCATAGAATTAGACAATGGAAAATTATACCAATACAAAGGTAATTATTCGTATTACTTAGAAAAGAAAGAAGAACGCATTGCTTCAGAAAACGCAAGTATCGACAAAGCCCAAAATTTATTTGTAAAAGAACTGGCTTGGATGCGTCGTCAACCAAAAGCCCGTACAACAAAGTCAAAATCGAGACAAGATGATTTTTACAAAATCAAAGAAAAAGCAGAAAGTCGCCGTAAAGAAAATGTAGTCGAACTGGAAATCAACATGGAACGTATGGGAAGCAAAATCATTGAATTGGTTAAGCTAAACAAAAGTTTCAAAGACCGCGTTATTCTAGACGATTTTAGTTACGCTTTTCAACGAGGAGAACGTATTGGAATTATTGGTAAAAATGGAACCGGGAAATCGACCTTCTTAAACATCATGACCCAAACCATGCCTCCTGATTCAGGAAAGGTGATTGTTGGCGATACTATTAAAATAGGTTACTACACGCAAAGCGGTATCAACCCAAAGCCGGGGCAAAAAGTTATTGACATCATCAAAGAATACGGGGAATATATTCCACTTACAAAAGGAAAAATTATTTCTGCTTCACAGTTATTGGAACGTTTCTTATTTGATGCCAAAAAACAATACGATTATGTTGAAAAATTAAGCGGAGGCGAATTAAAACGTTTGTATTTGTGTACGGTTTTAATTCAAAATCCAAATTTTTTAATTCTGGATGAACCTACCAACGATTTGGACATTGTAACATTGAATGTTTTAGAAAGTTTCTTATTGGATTTCCCAGGAAATTTATTAGTCGTTTCACACGATCGTTATTTTATGGACAAAATTGTAGACCATTTATTTGTTTTCCGTGGACAAGGAGAAGTAGAAGATTTCCCAGGAAATTATTCTGATTTTAGAGCGTATGAAGATTCGGCTGATGTACAACAAAAAGAAGACAATAAAGCGGAGAAAAAAGACTGGAAACAACAAAACAACACCACAGGATTAACTTTCAACGAACAAAAAGAATATCAAAAAATTGAACGTGAAATCAAGGACTTAGAGCTGGAAAAAGTAAAAATAGAACAATTATTTTCAGATGGAAAAGTAGCCGATGACGCTATTGCAATAAAAGCAAATGAATTACAAACCATCATCCAAAAAATTGAAGCTAAAGAAGAACGCTGGTTTGAATTAAGCGCTAAAATGGAAGGTTAATAAAAAATCCCTAATATCTACTAAAACAGAAGTAAGTATTAGGGATTTTTTTTGAGAATAAATTAAAGTTTACCTGTAATATCGTTTTTGTATTTATTCAGTAACGCTTTTACCATTCCTAAATTAGACTTAGTAGAATCAACAGCCATATAAATAAAATATCTTTTATCATCAGATATATCAATAATATGGATTTGACCTGTTAAAGTAATCATGATACTATCGATAGACTGATTTAATTTTAAAGCATCAATAGCCTTAAGTTTAGCTTTTACCACCTCTAAATTATAAGCAGATGCCAACTCAGGATCAAAACTTGGCAAAACCGAGTCTGAATAATATGAAATACCACTTTTTACTTCAGTAACTGCTACTGCAATATACCCCGAAACGTTCGCTTTTAAATCTTGTCCAAACTGTCTTAAAAAATCCGACATAAATTTTAGTTTTATTAAATTATCAATTAATTCTTAAATTTGCATTTAATGAAACGCTGTTCATCTTATTGTACAAATGTAAATTATTTTGAATACCTTCCAAACTTTAAACGATTAATTTTAATGGATAATTTTAACGAACTAGGCATCCGATTTTACAAATTCTTAAAAAGCAGAAACTTAGGAATAAACGATACTGCGAAATTATTAGGCTTATCTGGAAGTCAAATTAGCAACATTAAAAACGGAAAAGTTTTTGGTACAGACAAGATGTTCAAAATATTGAACGAATTTGAAGATCTGGATGCCAATTGGTTGTTTCGAGGTGTATCAAAAGAAAGTCCAAATGTAGACATCAATCATCTCGATTATGTCATTGAACTTCAGAAAGAAAGAATCATAGATTTGAAAAAAGAAAACGCTGAGTTAAAAATAAAAATCAGAGAATTGAAAGAAAAATCTTCTGCTTTGTAAATTTAGCCAACAAATTAATTTCTGTTTTATTCTAAATATGGTATTTCAGCTCCAATCTTACTTAAAATTTATCCTAAAATCCAGTAACGAACATGGAATTCATTCGCCTTTTGTGTTTAATTTGGTTACGAAATGCTTTTACGATAAAACCGTTTATCCAGAATATCAACTTTTAAAACAATACCGACAATCGCTTTTAAAAAACAAAAGCAGCATTGAAGTTACTGATTTTGGAGCCGGATCAAGAGTTTTTACATCAAACTCTCGCACAATAGCTGCTATTGCAAAAAATGCAGGAATTTCTACAAAAAATGCAGAATTATTATTCCGCATCGTACGTTATTTCCAACCAAATTCGATTTTAGAAATAGGAACTTCATTAGGACTCGCAACAAATTCTTTAGCTCTTGGAAATCCTAAAGCAAAAGTAAACACTCTGGAAGGCTGCCCAAAAACTTTGAATACGGCCAAACAACAATTTGAGCAGCTTAAGTTTGAAAACCCAAATATAAACTTTATCAATACTGAATTTTCAAAATACCTAACCGAAAACAGAGAAATTACATACGACTTTGTTTATTTTGATGGTAACCATTCCAAAGAAGCTACTTTGGAATATTTTGAATTATTACTTCCCACCATAAACAATGATACCTTGTGGATTTTTGATGACATCCATTGGTCCCCTGATATGAATGAAGCCTGGAAACAAATACAAAATCACCCAGCAGTAACTGTTAGTATTGACACTTTTCAATGGGGCATGATTATCTTTAGAAAAGAACAAAACAAGGAACACTTTATTATCAATCCAGAAAAAAACTTGAGTTCTTTCCTTTTTGAAAAAATAAAAATTTAATTGTAACAAAATTCTTTATTACTCTACTTATGAACAGCATCTTAGTTTAAGATTTAAAACTCAAAATATCGCTCTCTAATGGCAGAACCTATAATTGAAATTAAAAACATCAAACGCGACTTTGAACTTGGAGAAGAAATAATTCATGTTTTAAAAGGCATTGATTTAACCATTAACAAAGGAGAATATGTTGCTCTCATGGGCCCTTCGGGTTCTGGTAAATCAACACTTATGAATATTTTGGGTTGTTTGGACACTCCTACTTCAGGCAGTTATATCTTAAACGGCAAATTAGTTTCTGAAATGCACGATAACGAATTAGCAGAAATCAGAAACAAAGAAATTGGTTTTGTGTTTCAAACTTTTAACTTAATGCCTAGAACCACAGCCCTTGATAATGTTGCGCTTCCTATGGTTTATGCGGGACATCCAAAATCAGAACGTAATGAACGTGCAACAGAAGTATTAACACAGGTTGGTTTAGCCGATCGTATGGATCACAAACCGAATCAACTTTCTGGAGGACAACGTCAGCGTGTAGCGGTTGGAAGAGCGCTTGTTAACAAACCTGCCATGATACTTGCTGATGAACCAACAGGAAACCTAGACAGTAAAACTTCGTTAGAAATCATGAATCTTTTTGACGAAATTCATGCTAACGGAAATACTGTTATTTTAGTAACGCACGAGGAAGATATTGCGGAACATGCACATCGTATTATTCGCCTTCGTGATGGACTGATTGAAAGCGATATTACAAATCGAAAAGCAAAATAAGTTAATTTATCTATTTACAGTCTAGTACTGTATCACTGTATTTTCAACTATCTTTGTCGCTTCAAATTTAGTTATGACAAATACTTTATTATCATCGCCACTTCAAGGGTTTACCGATTTTCGCTTTCGTAATGCTTTCCAAAAATACTTTGGTGGAATTGACACATTTTATTCTCCTTATATTCGCTTGAATGGAAAGTTAGCAATCAAAGGTTCTTATGAACGTGATATTTTACCCGAAAACAACTCAACTCTAACAGTTATACCGCAAATTATTACCAACGATGCGGAAGAGTTTCTTTTTGTAGCAAAATATGTAAAAGAACTAGGCTATGACGAACTCAATTGGAATTTAGGGTGCCCCTACCCTATGGTTGCAAAATCTGGTATGGGCTCAGGATTGATTCGAAATTTTTCCCAAATTGACCATATATTAGATCGCGCCCATCAAGAAACCAACATCATTGTTTCGATGAAAATGAGGATGGGTTATGATGAACCAACCGAGATTCTGGATGTATTTCCAGTTTTAGAAAAATACCCTATAAAAAACATTGCCATTCATGCTCGTATTGGCAAACAATTGTACAAAGGCTGTGTAGATTTGGATTCGTTCCAACGTTGTTTGGACCATTCCAAACAAAAAATATACTATAACGGTGATATCACTTCAGTTGAAAAATTCAGAGAATTGAAAGAACGCTTTCCTGCAATTGACCATTGGATGATAGGCCGAGGACTTATTGCCGATCCCTTTTTACCGAGCATGATTAAAGCCGATACAACCGAATACCCAAAGAATCGTTTTGAAATATTCCGTGAGTTTCACGATACTATTTATAGCGAATACGACGCTTACTTATCAGGACCTACTCCTATAAAAATGAAAATGTTAGGTTTTTGGGAGTATTTTTCCACTTCATTTCCTGATCCACAAAAAACGCTAAAGAAAATAAAGAAAGCAGGTAATAGTAAAAACTACGAAGCTGCAGTAGCAGAAATTTTTAGAGGACTCCTATAATCATTCTAAATACAGATTATTCAAGTAAAAAAATAGCACTTTAGTAAAATTTAGTTTTTGCTATATTTGATAAATTTTAAAAATCATGTTTTATCTGATTGGGATATTAGCGGCATTGTACCTTATTTTACGTTTGGTTACAAAAAAACAGCATCGCAGTTTGAACCACAGAAAAAAGTTCACCATCCGATCATCGAAAAAAACAAAGAAACAATCAAAATCATGAAAGTTTATACTAAAACAGGTGACAAAGGAACCACTTCTCTATTTGGAGGTACGCGTGTGCCGAAACACCACATACGCATTGAAAGTTATGGTACTACAGACGAATTGAACTCCTATATTGGTTTAATTCGCGATCAAGAGATTAATCCATTATACAAAGCGGTGCTTATTGAAGTACAAGATCGTTTGTTCACTTTAGGGGCCATTTTGGCTACACCACCTGAAAAAGAAATTTTAAAAAATGGACAACAACGTTTGAACATCAATCGAATTTCCGATGAGGATATTCAATATTTAGAAAGCGAAATTGACAAAATGGATAGTGAATTGCCTCCAATGACACATTTTGTTTTACCAGGCGGACACACTACCGTGTCATATTGTCATATAGCCCGCTGTGTGTGCCGTAGAGCGGAGCGTTTGGTTGTGCATTTACATGAAATAGAACCTACTGACGAGCGCGTTTTAACTTATTTAAACCGACTTTCTGACTACCTTTTTGTGTTGGCACGGAAGTTGTCTCATGATTTGCACGCTGACGAAGTGAAGTGGATTCCGAGAAAGTAAAATATGTTTTTTTCTGGCGAATTTGAATTAAAATGGACAGCTAAAAAAAACGTTCTTATAAATATTTAAAAATAAAGTAAAAAAAACTTGACTTTTTAAGTTAAAAAATTATTTTTGCATAAATTAAAATCGGTAAAAAAATGTATTGGACATTAGAACTAGCATCTTATTTGAGTGATGCACCTTGGCCAGCTACCAAAGACGAACTTATCGACTACGCCATTAGAACAGGAGCTCCTCTTGAAGTAGTAGAAAATCTTCAATCAATAGAAGATGAAGGAGAAATCTATGAATCAATGGAAGAAATATGGCCAGATTATCCTACTGACGAAGATTACCTTTGGAACGAGGATGAGTATTAGCAAATAAAAACACAACATTAGAAAAGTCTCTTAAAGAGGCTTTTTTTTGTAAATTTGAACACGTATTTAGAATAAAAATATAAACCATCATGAGTTTAATAAATTCGATATTGAAAGCTTTCGTAGGGGATAAATCCCAGAAAGACGTAAAAGCTATTCAACCTTTAATAAACAAAGTAAAAACATTTGAATCAGCTTTAATGGCGCTTTCACACGATGAATTGCGTGCTAAAACAACTGAATTCAAAGAAAAAATTAAAACAGCACGCGCTGAAAAAGACAACAAGATTGAGGCTTTAAAACAACAAGCTGAAACAACAGAAGATATTGATGCACGTGAAGACATCTATACTGAAATTGATAATCTTGAAAAAGAAGCGTATGAAATTTCAGAAAATGTATTAAATGAAATACTGCCTGAAGCTTTTGCTGTTTTAAAAGAAACTGCACGTCGTTTTAAAGACAATACTAACATTACCGTTACTGCTACTGCTAAAGACCGTGAGTTATCAGCTTTAAAACCTTATATCACAATTGAAGGTGATAATGCAAGCTGGGCAAACTCATGGGATGCTGCTGGAAAAGCCATCACTTGGGATATGATTCACTATGATGTTCAGTTAATAGGTGGTGTGGTTTTACACCAAGGTAAAATTGCGGAAATGCAAACAGGGGAAGGAAAAACATTGGTTGCAACCCTTCCATTATATTTAAATGCCTTAACTGGTAATGGGGTACACTTAGTAACCGTAAATGACTACTTGGCAAAACGTGATAGCACATGGAAAGCTCCTTTGTTTGAGTTCCACGGGTTAACAGTTGATTGTATTGACAATCACCAACCGAATACTGCTGCACGTAGAAATGCTTATAATGCTGACATTACTTACGGAACAAATAACGAATTTGGTTTCGATTATTTACGTGATAATATGGCGCATTCGCCAGCTGATTTAGTACAAAGAAAACACAACTTTGCTATTGTCGATGAGGTCGATTCTGTATTGATTGATGATGCACGTACACCATTAATTATTTCAGGACCAGTTCCGCAAGGAGACCGTCATGAATTCAACGAACTTAAACCTAAAGTTGAAAATTTATTTACCTTGCAACGTAAATTGGCTACTGACTGTTTAACAGAGGCAAAAAAATTAATCAAAGAAGGCAATACTAAAGATGGTGGATTCTATCTTTTACGTTCACACAGAGCTTTACCTAAAAATAAAGCATTAATTAAGTTTTTATCAGAAGAAGGAATTAAGCAATTACTTCAAAAAACGGAAAACTTCTACATGCAAGATAATAACAGAGAAATGCCTAAAATTGATGAAGCATTGTACTTTGTTATTGAAGAAAAAAACAACCAAGTTGAATTAACCGATAACGGTATTCAATTCTTATCAAAAGATACAGACGAGAATTTCTTCGTACTTCCAGACATCGGAACAGAGATTGCTAAAATTGAAAAAGCAAATCTTTCTACTGAAGAAGACGCAGAAAGACGTGAAGAATTATACAAAGACTTCTCTGTAAAATCAGAACGTATTC
Source organism: Flavobacterium chuncheonense (assembly GCF_042686145.1). NCBI lineage: Bacteria > Pseudomonadati > Bacteroidota > Flavobacteriia > Flavobacteriales > Flavobacteriaceae > Flavobacterium > Flavobacterium chuncheonense. The sequence goes on from NZ_JBHUPC010000012.1 coordinate 449,708, forward strand.
ACACCCTTACGCAGTTGTTAAAAGCCTACGCTTTATTTGAAAAAGATACGGAGTATGTAATCATGGACAACAAAGTCATGATTGTAGATGAGCAAACAGGTCGTATTATGGATGGCCGTCGTTATTCAGACGGATTACACCAAGCGATTGAGGCGAAAGAAAATGTAAAAATTGAAGCTGCTACGCAAACTTTCGCAACGGTTACACTTCAAAATTACTTCCGTATGTACAACAAGCTTGCCGGTATGACAGGTACAGCTGTAACTGAAGCAGGAGAGTTTTGGGAAATCTACAAATTGGATGTTGTTGAAATTCCAACAAACCGTCCAATTGCAAGAAAAGACAAAGAAGATTTAATATACAGAACCGTTCGTGAAAAATTCAATGCTGTAATTGAAGATGTAGTAGGATTATCAAAATCGGGACGTCCGGTTTTAATTGGTACAACATCGGTTGAAATTTCAGAATTATTGAGTAGAATGTTGAAAATGAGAAACATTCCGCACAATGTCTTGAATGCTAAAATGCACAAAAGCGAAGCTGAAATTGTTGCAGAAGCGGGTAAACCAGGAGTTGTAACCATTGCAACAAACATGGCAGGTCGTGGTACCGATATTAAATTATCAGACGAAGTTAAAAAAGCAGGTGGTTTAGCTATCATTGGTACAGAGCGTCATGATTCACGTCGTGTAGACCGCCAGTTACGTGGTCGTGCAGGTCGTCAAGGTGATGTTGGTAGTTCTCAATTCTACGTATCATTAGAAGACAACTTAATGCGTTTATTCGGTTCTGAAAGAGTTGCCAAAGTAATGGATAGAATGGGCTTAAAAGAAGGTGAAGTTATTCAACATTCTATGATGACCAAGTCTATTGAAAGAGCTCAGAAAAAAGTAGAAGAGAACAACTTTGGAGTACGTAAACGTCTATTAGAATATGATGACGTTATGAATGCGCAACGTGAAGTGGTTTACAAACGTCGTCGCCACGCTTTACACGGAGAGCGTTTAAAAGTTGACATCGCAAACATGATGTATGATACTTGTGAATTAATTGTACAAAACAATAAACTAGCAGGTGACTTCAAAAACTTTGAATTCGAATTAATCCGTTATTTTTCTATCAGTTCGCCAGTTACTGCTGCTGAATTTGCTAAAATGCAAGAGCGTGACATCGTTGGTCAAACTTATAAAGCGGTATTAGCACATTATACGGAAAAATCTGCGCGTAATGCACATGAAGCTTTCCCTGTGATTAAAAATGTGTACGAAAACAACAACGGTCAATACGAACGTATTGTAGTACCTTTTACAGACGGAATCAAATCGCTTAATGTAGTTACCAATTTGGAAAAAGCTTACATAAGTGAAGGAAAATCATTGGTGACGGACTTTGAGAAAAATGTATCATTAGCCATCATTGATGAAGCTTGGAAAAAGCACTTGCGTAAAATGGACGAATTGAAACAATCGGTTCAATTAGCCGTTCACGAGCAAAAGGATCCTTTATTGATTTACAAATTTGAAGCTTTTGAATTGTTCAAACGCATGATGAATCAAGTAAACAAAGATGTTATTTCGTTCTTGTTTAAAGCTGATTTACCTTCTCAAAATCCTAACAATATCAGTGAGGCAAAAGAAGTACCTACAAAAGAAAGTTATACTGAAACAAAAGAGGAAATTTTAAACACAGACGAATTGGCCGCTCGCAGCAGACAAGCAGGTCAAACGCAACAACAACCTCAAGTTACAGAAACTATAACGCGCGATATGCCTAAAATTAATCGTAACGACACCGTTACCATTAAACATGTTATCACAGGAAAAAGTGAAACCATGAAATACAAAAAAGCAGAAAGCATGGTCGCTTCTGGCGAATGGGTTATCGTTAACGAATAAAAATCAACTTTTTAAAAATCAATCCCTAATAGCCCAAAGCCGTTAGGGATTTTTTATATTTGAAAAAAACAATCACTACCATGAAAAAGAAAATAATAGTATTCAGCCTATTTCTTTTAGCAAGTTTAACCACATTTGCACAAGATATGGCTAGCTTAAAGATTGAAGCTGCAAAAGCTTACAAAGCGGCTTCCAATATGGATTACGAAAAGATTTTTGAAACTACGTATCCAAAAGTATTTGATATTGTTCCAAAAGAATCCATGAAAGACATGTTTGAGCAGATGATGGAAAACGACCAATTTTCAATACAATTGATTGAAGTGCTTCCAGAATTTACTTTTGGGGACATCAAAAAAATAGAAAACAAAACTTTTTGCTTAGTTGACCATAACAACGTAATGGAAATGACTTTTAAAGAACCAATGGAAGATGCTGAAATGATGATTGATATTTTTAAAACCAATATGGAAGCAAAAGAAGTTTCCTATGATAAAACTAAAAATGCATTTACCATCAAGTTGCGCTCCACTTTAATTGCAGTTGCGGATGACTCAACCAACCAAAAATGGAAATTTTTAAACAAAGACAAGGAAAACAAATTATTCAGTCTGATTTTTGATGAAAAGATAAAAACAACTTTAGGGCTTTAACTATGGAAAACAATATTGTTTACACCACCTTCTTCAATACCGTAAAAGAAAGCATCGCTGCTGGTACTTTTGCAAAACTTACATTAGCCAAAACCGTTGGCAAGCCTGAATTACAAAATATTTATGTTCGCACTACTGTTGAAGATAATGTTTTAAAATTAGCTCTTACTTTTAAGATTTACAAAAACGGTTTACAGGAATTGGTTAAAATTTGTGAGATTGATGACATGGAAAAAGAATTAATTCCTTGTATTAACAACCCGTTCCTTTCGTGTTTGTTATTTACCACAGAGGCCGATATCACAATGAAATTGAACAAAAAGAGAGTCGCTTCTATTACAGAGCAAGCGCCGACTTTTAAAAATGCAGACCCCATCTTATTAGAGTTTTTAGGAAAATAAATCAATACAACTGCCTCTCTTATGAGGCAGTTTTTGTATCCATTATTATTAATTTACATCTTCTAGATTAATATTTCATATCAAAACGTCCCTCTCGTATTTCAACTTTTTCTCCGTCATTATTAATTGCATCAGCCCAGAATATACCCGAAATAATCGCTTCTTCATAATTGTGATTTACTATTTTAAGTTCACCATAATTTGTTTCATTTGTGTTGAATTCAGAATTAGAATCTGTAAAAAAAACATATCCGAAAGGAGTTTGTAAGTTTGTGTTAAAATTTTCTGTGAGTTGATAATTTATACCTTCTTGTAAAAGTTCATTTTTATATGCTAATAAAAAATTTCTCAATTCTCCATTTAAGTTCTCAGTAATGCTCAATGTAAAATTCTCTCCATCATAATATACTTGCGTATTACTTCCGTTAGGAGAATAACCTTTTGGAAGAAAAGCAACACCATTTACCAAACACCCTGCTTTATTAGTCCCTGTTGTTGTTAATGGTGGTAATTTATCAATTTCGGCAATTGTTTTATTGTCATCGTTATTACAACAACTAAATGTTGTACATGCAACCATCAAAAACAGAATGATTTTCTTCATATCAATGAGTTATTATAGAATTTAAAATATTAAAAAAACAACACTTCAAGCATTATGTTTACAAAATAAATATTCACATTTTTTTGATTAATATTTCATATCAAAACGTCCCTCACGTATTTCAACTTTTTCTCCGTCACTATTAATTGCATCAAACCAAAATGTTCCGGATATAATTGCTTCTTCATAATTATGATAAGTTACTTTTAGTTCACCAGTAATCAAATCAGTTGTTTGATATTGTTGATTATTTTGATAATTATCATTCAGTATTGTATAAAGACCGTATCTTGAATTATTAGCAAATTCTGAAAGTATCAAAGGAATACTAACATTATTATGTAACTCTGTATTGTTTGAAAAAATCCCAATAGTTTTTAAATCTATATCCGTGTTCTGCGTTATACTTAATGTAAAACTCTCTCCATCATAATATACTTGCGTATTACTTCCGTTAGGAGAATAACCTTTTGGAAGAAAAGCAACACCATTTACCAAACACCCTGCTTTATTAGTCCCTGTTGTTGTTAATGGTGGTAATTTATCAATTTCGGCAATTGTTTTATTGTCATCATCATTACAACAACTGAATGTTGTACATGCAACCATCAAAAACAGAATGATTTTCTTCATATCAATGAGTTATTATAAAATTTAAAATATTAAAAAAACAACACTTCAAGCATTATGTTTATAAAAGTAACTATTTATTTTATAATAATAAACAATAAAAAAGACCTCAAATTGAGGTCTTTTTTATTATAAATTATCTGGTAAAATTTTACCCGGATTCAAAATATTATTCGGATCGAAAAGTTGCTTAATCCCTTTCATCAAATTTAATTGCGTCACATCAAATGCTAAAGGCATGAAGTTCTTTTGTACATACCCAATACCGTGTTCTCCAGAAAGTGTTCCCTTTAAACGAACCGTTAACTCAAAAATTTCAACTATTCCTTTTGGTACTTCCGTTTCCCAATTTTCATCTGACATCTCACCTTTCACAATGTTAATGTGTAAATTTCCATCACCAGCATGACCGTAACAAACCGACTGGAATCCATATTTGTTCCCAATATCTTTTACGCCTTTCAGTAAAGTAGGCAATTCATATCGTGGTACAACCGTATCTTCTTCTTTGTAAATAGAATTGGATTTTACCGCTTCTCCTACTGCTCTACGCATTTTCCAAAGGGCATTTTTTTGATCGTCCGTATCGGCAAATAAAACCTCATCAATTTCAAATGCTTCCACCACGCTCATAATTTTTTCAGCTTCTTGAAATAAAACATCCGGATAGTTACCATCAACTTCAATTAACAAATGTGCTTGAATATTATCCTTCAAAGGTACACTTACACCTTCTACAAAGCGCATCGTCCATTCTAGAGCATCGCGTTCCATAAATTCTAAAGCACTTGGTACTATACCCGCTCTGAAAACTGCAGAAACGGCTTCACAAGCTTGCTCCGCTTTATAAAATGGGACGAGCATCAAAACATTATGCGAATTTTGCGGTAATAATTTCAATACAATTTTGGTAACAACTCCCAAAGTCCCTTCACTTCCTACCATTAGTTGGGTTAAGTTATATCCTGTAGAATTTTTAAGCGTATTAGCACCAGTCCAAATAATTTCTCCGGTAGGCAAAACCACTTCCAAATTCAATACATAATCCTTAGTAACCCCATATTTTACAGCACGTGCACCACCCGAGTTTTCAGCGATATTACCCCCTATAAAACAACTTCCCATACTACTTGGATCTACAGGATAGAACAGACCGTGTTCTGCAACCGCCTCTTTTAAAACTTGTGTAATGACACCGGGTTCTGTAGTAACTTGTAAATTTTGGGTATCGATATCCAAAATTTTAGCAAAACGTTCCATAGACAAACCAATACCCCCTGAAATTGATAAAGCTCCTCCACTCAAACCTGTGCGTCCACCTATTGGCACAACCGGTAGCTTATGCTTATTTGCCAATTTCATTATCTCCGAAATTTCTTCCGTTGTTCCTGGCTTTACTACAACATGAGGTGGAAAATTATAATCTTCCGTTTCATCATGCCCATAATCTATGCGTGTTGCCTCATCGGTAAAAACATTATTTTCTCCAACAATTGCGGCTAAAGCAACTATAATATTTTGATTTATTTCCATTTCAAATTAAAAAGTAATTAATACCCAATACCAAAAAGCTAAAGTTACGAAAGATAATGGAATTCCTATGCCAACCATCATACTACTTAACTTTGGCTTTAAACCATAACTAGATGCTAAAATTGCTCCGGTAATCATAGGAGCCATAGCAGCTTCAATAATAGAAACATCAACAACTAAGCCTTCCCCTCCCAAAACATTACGGTATAAAATATAGAAAAACGCTGGGGTTATCATCAACTTAAAGAAAAGACCTAAACCTAAAAAAGACCAATGTTTACTCCTACTTTCAATTTTCAATTGAAGTCCAACTGCTACTAAAGCGATGGGCGTTACCGTACCTCCTATTCTTTGAAAAACGGTCTGAAAAGCGGTAGGAAAATCCGAATCAAAAACATTCAGTAACAAAGCAATTCCAAAAGCGATAAAAGGTGGGAATAATAAAATTTTAACCAATATTGAACTCATGCTTGGTTGTTCTCTTGAAAACAAAGTTGCGACAATAATTCCTAATGTTGCCATTACTACGAAAGAACCGGGCTGATCGACAACAATCGCTGTTTCCAGTCCTTTACTTCCGAATAACGCTTCAACTACTGGAAATCCAACAAAAGATGTATTTCCCAAACCCGCTGTTAAAATAAGGCAACCTGTTAACTTTTTGGACCAACCAAAGATCTTTCCCAATGCAAAAAAGAACAAAAACGACAAACCAAAACCCAACCAAGCAACTCCAAGATGATATAACAATGTAGCGGATATTTCAATTTTTGGAATGTAATACAATGCCAGAGCTGGCAACGAAACATAAATAACAAATTGATTCAATGCAACATACATGTTTTTAGGAAAAGCTTTGATATATTGAAAGGCTACTCCGGTCAACAAGCAAACAAAAATTAATATAATATTTTCCATAATACGCGACTGGCACAAAGGTAAAAGCAATTTCCAATTATCATGTGGTTACTTCCATTTTTTCAAAAAAGTCGTACTTTTACAAAAAGCATTCTAGTCTTGAAAAATCCAGAAAAAAAATCAGCACTTTCAGAAGTTAACGGAATTAACCAACCCAATTCAGTTAGTGATGCTGTTGCCCGACAAATTCAAAATTTCAGACGAAAACAACCTTCTGCAGCTGAATTGGTTTCTAACATTTTAAAAGGAGACAAAACCGCTTTGAGTCGTGCTATTACTTTAATTGAAAGTACCAATGTTGATCATTTGGCAAAAGCCAATGAAGTTATTCAAGGTTGTCTGCCTCATGCTAACAAATCGGTTCGCATAGGCATTACAGGTGTGCCAGGGGTTGGAAAAAGTACTTTTATAGAAGCATTTGGGAAACACCTTACTTCTCTAGGAAAAAAAGTAGCCGTGTTGGCCGTTGACCCTAGCTCTTCCATAAGTCATGGTAGTATACTGGGTGATAAAACTAGAATGGAAGAACTAGTAAAAGATGAAAATGCTTTTATCCGGCCTAGTGCTTCCGGTGATAGTTTGGGTGGTGTTGCACGCAAAACAAGAGAGGCTATTATTTTATGTGAAGCTTGCGGTTTCGATACTATCATTATAGAAACCGTAGGAGTAGGACAAAGTGAAACAGCGGTTCACAGTATGGTGGATTTCTTTTTATTATTAAAAATTGCAGGTGCAGGAGACGAATTGCAAGGTATTAAACGCGGTATTATGGAAATGGCTGATGCTATCGTTATTAACAAAGCCGATGGTGACAATATTGCTAAAGCCAAATTAGCCAAAACAGAATTCAATAGAGCTCTACATTTATTTCCAGCAAAAAATAGTGGTTGGACTCCTAAAGTAACCACATGCAGTGCCTTTGAAAAAACGGGAATAGACAATGTATGGAGCATTATAACAGACTATTTTCAATTGGTTAAAGAAAATGACTATTTTGATTACAAGCGAAAGGAGCAAAATCAGTTTTGGATGATGGAAACCATAAACGAGCAATTGAAAACTCATTTTTACAACCATCCTGAAATTATAACTTTATTAGAACAAAATAAAAAAGCGGTACAAAATAATGAAGTATCACCTTTTGCAGCCGCTCAGCTTTTGTTAAATCAGTATTTTAACAATAGAAAATAATACAGAACTACTCTTCGTAGCGTTCCATTTCTCTATCGTAGAATTCACCAGCAAGTGTAATCAAATGCTCCATTTCACTTTCTAATTCTTTCTCATCTTCATCTTCTATATCTTCTAAAAACTCCACTTCATCATCTTTTAAATTGATAATAAATTGAGGGAAATCTAAGTGTATAATAAAGATATCATCTGGAAAATCTGAATTGTCTGCTATTACGAATTTTGGTAAGTTCATATTAATAATTGTATAAGGTTAAACTTTTCTAATTAAGAATCAGCATTCAAAATTAGTTTTTTTGTTAGATAATTAAAGCGTAAAAACAATAAAATTGCAGCAGAAGATAATCCTGCTAATAAACCAATCCATATTCCTGTAGCAGCCAATGAGGTAAACAAGCCTAAGTAAATTGAGATTGGAAAACCAACGACCCAATACGATACAAAAGTTATATACATTGGTATTTTAACATCTTGCAAACCTCTCAAAGCCCCCAAAACTACTACTTGTAAACCATCTGAAATTTGAAAAACAGCAGCTACCAATAATAATTGCGCTGCAATAGAAACCACTTCAGTATTTGCCATCAAAGTTGCTGCATCGTTCATGTTTACAAAAATGGTTGGCAGCTGGTTGTGAAACAACAGAAATATCAGTGCAAATACAACTTCTAAACAAGTCGCCAATAAAAATATTGAAAAAGCAACCAAACGTAACTTTTTATAATCTTCCAATCCTTTTTGATTTCCTACGCGAATCATAGAAGCTACACTCAATCCCATGGCAAACATAAAGGTAAAAGAGGCTAAACTTAGTGCTACTTGATTTGCTGCTTGACTGGTTGTTCCTAATCGGCCTGAAAGCCAAATAGCCCCAGTAAACAAAGCAACTTCAAAAAACATTTGCATAGCCGATGGAGAACCTAATTTTATAATTTTTAGGTTCACATCTCGTTTGATTTCATGGAATGAAAAACCTTTGAAAAATGGATGAAACTTCTCTTTTAAATTCATCATATAATGCATGTACCCGAGCATCACAAAACGTGAAACTATAGTACCAATTGCTGCTCCTACTATCCCTAATTCTGGAAAAAACCAAATTCCATAAATTAATAAATAATTCAATACTACATTGACAATGTTACCTAAAATTGTTGCCCACATGGAAAGCTTAGTCTCGCTCATGCCATCGGCAAATTGCTTATAGGCTTGAAACATAATCAAAGGTATTAATGAAAATGCTACAATATCCAAATACGGCTTTGCTAATTCTACTACATGCTCCGGTTGCCCCATGTAAGCAATTAAGGGTTTTGAAAAATAGATAATTCCGAAAAGGAGCACGCCTAAAATAGTGCATAAATACAGTCCGTGATGAAAAGCACTTCTTCCATTAGCAACATCTTTTTTTCCATCCGCTTCAGCTACTAAAGGTGTTATGGCAGTAGAAAAACCAATCCCTAACGACATGGCAATAAATACAAAACTATTCCCAAGAGAAACAGCAGCCAATTCTGTAGGCCCTAATTTTCCGACCATGATGTTATCCACAATCCCTACAACAGTATGTCCTAACATACCCAATATTATAGGATAAGCCAGACGTAAATTATATGAAAACTCTTTAGTATAAGCCGACAACGTCATTTTTTTGCAATTTGTCTACAAAGGTAGCTAAATTGCAAATGGAATATTTTTTTTAACAAAAAAACAACCAAAATAAAGTTTATTGTTCTGAGGCCAATTTATCGTGATACATTTTAATATTATCTTGTACTTCCTGCTCCAATTCAGGCTCTTTGATGTCGGTATACTTTTGTAATTCTTCCAAAATTACCCTCGCCACTAAATAGCGACTGGTTTCCTTATTATCCGCTGGAATAATATACCAAGGCGCATGAGTTTTAGAGGTTTTATTAATGGCTTCTTCATAACAGTTTTGGTAATTATCCCAAAGATCGCGTTCCATTAAATCACCTGGAGAAAACTTCCAATTGTGTTTTTCCGTTTCCAAACGACGCAATAACCTTTGTCGCTGTTCTTCTTTACTCAAATGCAGATAAAATTTCAAAACAATTATACCATTGGAAGTAATATGTTTTTCAAAATTATTTATACTCTCAAAACGATTTTCCCAAAACTCAGGTGTAATATCATCTACAGAATTGATTTTTGGATTCCTTTCATTCAAAATATACTCAGGATGCACACGGGTTACCAAAACATTTTCATAATGCGTACGATTGAAAACCGAAAATTTCCCTTTCTCTGGCAATGCCAAATAATGACGCCATAAGTAATCGTGTTCTAGTTCTGTGGAATTGGGTGTTTTGAAACTATGTACCACCACACCACGCGCATTGATTTCTTTAAAAACTTCACGGATAAGACTGTCTTTCCCCGCAGTGTCCATTCCTTGCAAGCAAATCAATACACCGTATTTATTATGCGCATACATCACATCTTGTAGCTTACTCAATTTTTGACGAATTTTCTGCAGTTCCTTTTCTTTCTTTTGCTCAGAAGCTTCGATGTTAATATGCGTCTGTATTTTATTTAAAACAATTGTTTCATCTGCTTTAAAGTCTGTTAATTTTAAATTTCTCATGATATGATGATATTACAAAATATACTTCTAAAATAGAATAAAATTTCATTTTTACTTAAATCTATGAACTTAAATTAAATTTTATGTCATAATTAAAATTTTAACTCAATAATTTTCTTAAATAAATAATATTTTTTACTAATTTTCCCTAACTAATTTATTTACAGTTTAACAACCAAAACTAAAACCAGTTCTTATGATTAAAAAACTACTTGTAGCTTTAACGCTATTTTCAGGAATTCACTACTCTTTTTCACAAGGCAACTACTTGGATTTTGATGGCACAAATGATTATGTAAATGTTACAAACTCTCAAAATTTACTAGCCAATGCGACAGCAATAACGTTAGGTTGTAAAGTATATCCTCAAAATGTTTCTTCAGGTTTTCCTGATTTTAGTGGATTTGCAGGTTATAGAAATGAATCCAATTTTGATTTTTATCTGATTCAACTTTCTTCAACACAACTTGAAGCTAGATTCAGAAATTCAAGTGGTAGTGCTTTTACTATAACTTATAACAGTTTAACTTTGAACCAGTGGACGCATTTCTTTTTAGTATATAATGGTTCTACCTTAAAACTATACGCTAATGGTACCGAAGTAGGATCTGTTGCTGCGTCGGGTAGTGTTCCAAGTTCAAATAGCGGTACTTTTAAAATAGGATACATCCCATTTCAAACATATAACTGGTATCATGATGGCTATGTAGATGAAACTAGTTTATGGAACAAAGCGTTGAGTCAATCAGAAATTACAACAATTATAAGTAATGATGGCGAAATTCCAAACCCTCAAGCTGAAACAAATTTAAAGGCGTATTATAAATTCGACCAAGGTACTCCATATGGTAATAATGCTGGATTGACTACTTTAAACGACGAAATGTCAAATGCAAACGGAACACTTACAAACTTTGCCTTAACTGGAAATGTTTCCAACTGGGGAGGAGCAACTTTAAGTGCTACATCGTTTACTAAAAATAAAATTTCTGTTTATCCAACTTTAGCAACAGATATAATCAACTTCACTAGTGAAGATACTATTTCAAATATTCAAATTATTGATCTTTCTGGAAGAGTTGTTATCACTGAAAATTTTGAAAATGAAGCTGAGACTAGCATTGATGTGAGCCGATTGAATCAGGGAGTTTATATGGCTATTATAAACAATAACCAAAACTTCAAATTCATCAAAAAATAATATATCTTTATAAAACCCCATTTACAAAAGCTTACCACAGGGTAGGCTTTTTTTATTTAAAAAAATCACCCTGCTCCCAACCTTTTTATAAAAATAGTACTCTATATAAGAAAGCAATCAATTGTGATGGATGAAAAAATAATACAAGACTGCAAAAAACAACAACGCAATGCGCAGCGTAGTTTGTATGAATATATGGCTCCTAAATTGTACTTTTTGTGTAAACGATATCTTAAAAAAGAAGAAGAGATCGAAGAAGTGTTGGCCGATTCTTTTTATATCATTTTCACCAAAATTGATCAATTAAAAGACCATTTTGCGTTTGAAGCTTGGGCCAGAAGAATAACAGTTAATCAATGTCTTTTACAGCTCAAAAAGAACTTAAATTTCAACTTATACATCGAAGATGTAGGCTATAATCAACAACCATTAGCTGACGAAGTAACCGATTTGGAAGAAGCCGATTTACTGAATTTGCTACAATACATCCCCGAAGGTTGCAAGACCATTTTCAGTTTGTTTGTCATAGAAGGTTACAGTCATAAGGAAATTGCAGCCCAACTAAATATTTCAGAAGGCACTTCAAAATCGCAATTAAATGTGGCCAAAACAAAGTTAAAAGAATTGGTTACCACTTTTTATTACCAAAAAGCAAAATAAGTCATGAATCCAGAAGATAAAATATACCACAAAATCAAATCCGCTTCCAACAAAGGCGAAACGCCCAATTTTGATGCTATGGATAAAGTTTGGTCGCGAATCGAAGACAAACTTGAGACCAATGCATTAAAAAAACAAAATAACAATTGGAAGAAAATTGCTGTAGCTGCGGCTATTCTAATTGTCAGTACTATTACCTATACTTTTTTCAATACCAAACCTCAAGTTGATGCTTTTAGAAGCCCAATTGTAAATCAGGATAGTTTACAAACACCTTTAAATCAAGATACACCATTGGTTGAAACTGAAGTAAATAATACCATTATACCCGAAAAAGAAGCCGTTACACTCATTGAAAATCAAAGTAAACTAAACCAAAACACAGTAGCCGTTCAATATGAGCATAAAGAGGTATTAACTGAAAAAGAAACCCAAGAAGAAACAATACCAGACGATAGTGCAAATGGTTACGAAGAACTTAAAAAAGAAGTCAAAAGTACCGCAGAACCAGACCAACAAATTTCAAGCTTTATGCCTGAATCTGCCAAAATGAAAAAAGAAATGATTTCTAATTTTTCAGCAGCTGAAGTAGTGGTTACCCAACCAAACAAACAATCCAAAATACACGATCCACTTATAGTCATTGACGGAGAAGCAGTACCTAGCAAAACACTCAAACAGCTACATGAAACAGAAGTAGATTCAGTACTATATTTACCCAATCCGCTTTACATTATCAACGGAGTAGAATATACCGAAAAAGAACTTTTTGGTCCAAATCCTACAAGTCCTTATGCTCCTTTAAATAAACAAGACATCACCAAAACCACCGTTTTACAAACAAAAGAAGCCGTTCAAAAGTACGGCAGTAAAGGTCAACAAGGTGTTGTGATTATCACTACTAAGAACGGAAAACCAAAAAATTAACCATCACATTCGCTAAATAAAATTAACGTTTCATTTAAATTATACTATTATGAAAAATGTAAAAATCTTTTCATTAGGAATCGCTATGCTCTTTTTGTTCCTAAGTTTTAAAACCATTGACCCTTTATTTTCTTTACAAACCAAAGTAAAAACCATTACAGGTACTGTTTCCGATAATCTTGGACCTCTAGCTGGAGTAAGTGTACTGATTAAAGGTACAACTACTGGCACGACAACCGCTTTTGACGGCAAATATAGCATTCAAGCCTCTGAAGGTCAATCACTAGAATTCAGCTATATTGGGATGAAAACGCAAACCATAAAAATAACAAAATCTAATATCATAAATATTAAGTTCGAAAATGAATCAACACTTCAGGAAGTTACAGTAGTTGCTGCCTACGCTATTGATAGAAAAAAAGAAGCTACAATCTTGACCAACTATTCAACTATATCAAGTTCAAACTTAAGTCCAAGTAGTTCGAATGCATACATTAAAGGTAGTGTTTCAATTAAAGAAAAGGAAATACATTATGACTCCTACAGTAACGTTAAGAACTTAGATGACATCAATAATGAAGACTATGACTCATTCATTGAAAATCCTTTTACCAATCCGAAACATGAAGCCCTTTCGACTTTTTCAATTGATGTTGACAATGCTTCCTATACGAACATTCGCAGGTTTATAAACCAAGGTCAAACTGTCCCTAAAGACGCTGTGCGAGTTGAAGAAATGGTTAATTTTTTCAACTACAAATACAGCCAACCAAGTAACGAACACCCTTTTTCTATAAACACCGAATACAGTGATTGTCCGTGGAATGAAAATCATAAACTCTTAAAAATAGGACTACAAGGAAAAGAAATTCCTACCGATAATTTACCCAACTCCAGTTTTGTTTTTCTAATTGACGTTTCGGGTTCTATGAATGCGCAAAACAAATTGCCACTTCTTAAAGAATCAATGAAAGTTTTGATAAAGCAAATGCGTAAGAACGATAAGGTAGCCATTGTAGTATATGCAGGTGCTGCTGGTTTAGTACTTCCACCCACTTCAGGAAATCAAAAAGAAACCATCATAAAGGCGCTAGACCAACTGCAAGCTGGTGGAAGCACCGCTGGTGGTGCTGGAATAGAATTGGCTTACAAAATCGCGGAAGAAAATTTTATTAAAGGAGGCAACAATCGCGTTATTCTTGCAACCGATGGCGACTTTAATGTGGGGGCATCTTCAAATTCCGATATGGAAACACTAATTGAAGAAAAACGTAAATGCGGTGTCTTCTTAACTTGCCTAGGCTACGGCATGGGCAATTACAAAGACAGCAAAATGGAAATTTTAGCTGATAAAGGAAACGGTAATTACGCCTATATCGACAATATACAAGAAGCCAATCGCTTTCTTGGTAAAGAGTTCAAAGGGAGTATGTTTGCGATAGCCAAAGATGTAAAAATTCAAATTGAATTCAATCCGAAACACGTTCAAAATTATCGTTTAATTGGCTATGAAAATCGAAAATTACGTCCTGAAGATTTTAAAAACGATGCTATTGACGCGGGCGAATTAGGAAGTGGGCATACCGTTACTGCCTTGTATGAGATTATTCCTCTAGGGGTAAAAAGTGACTATGCAAAAGATATTGACACTTTAAAATATTCCAATACAAATAGTAATAACACTTTTTCGGAAGAATTAGCTACCATTAAATTTCGCTATAAAAAACCCGATGGTGATAAAAGTATAGAAATGGTTAATGTAATCAACAACCAAGCAAAAAAATTACAACAAGCTTCAGAAGATTTCAAATTCAGTACGGCAGTAGCATGGTTTGGTTTAAAACTACGTGATTCCAAATTAATCGATAAAACTTCTAAAACCGATATTAAAGCATTGGCCTTACAAGGTAAATCCTACGACAATGAGGGATATAAAGCTGAATTTATTCGATTAATTGAAGCGGTAAATTAACTCATCATGGAAAAAATAATTTTATTTCTTTTTCTAATATATTGTGGCATGACCTATGCACAAAATGAAACAGCATCACCCAAAACCATATATCTTTTGGGCGGTTTTGCTTCAACAATTACAGAAGCAGATATAGCTTTTGCTAAAGAATTCAACATTACCTATTCTGAATTTGGTTGTGTTGTACCACCCAATATCAAAAAATACGAAAAATTAAATTGGAAAGTTTTCGATGCTTTGAATGTGAATTTTGGTAACAATTGGCAAAGTAAAATGAAAACAAATGCAATGGGCTTTGATACATGGAAACGCAATCAAAGGAATCAGAAAAAATGAAATGATTTTTTCAAAAAAATAGAATAATTAGTACATTTATCGAAATTCCATTTTTTATGAAAAAAATATTTTTTGCCCTTGCAGTTGTGCTTGTGGTCATACAGTTTATTCAAATTGACAAAACCAATCCAACTGTTGATGAAAGTCAAGATTTTTTAAAAACATACAGTCCTTCTCCTGAAATTACAGCTCAAATAAAAGCTTCTTGCTACGATTGTCATTCCAATGAAAGTCTTTATCCTTGGTATGCTAACGTACAGCCAGCAGGATGGTTTTTAAAACATCACATTGATGAGGGAAGACACGAACTAAATTTTTCTGAATTTGGAAGTTATAGTGCCAAAAAGCAAGCGCACAAACTGGAAGAATCAATTGAATTGATTGAAAAGGGCGAAATGCCTTTATCGAGCTATACCATTATGCATAAAGACGCAGTGTTAGATGATGCTTCAAAAAAAGCATTGGTAGAGTATTTCAAAAGCATCCAAAAAAATATCCAAGAATAAATTTATCTAACTCTTTATAAAAAAAGCTCCTTAATAGGAGCTTTTTTATTTCAATAACCCTTTTAAGGTTAATCGTTATTTTTCAATTTCTTTTAAATTTTCCATTTTCTTATGCGCTAAGAAACCTTTAATATCTTCAAAATGTTCACGAACACGTTTGTTTCCAAATTCAAAAACCTTAGTCACTAAACCATCAAGGAAATCACGATCGTGCGATACTAAAATTAAAGTACCATCAAAATCACGAAGTGCATCTTTAATGATATCCTTAGTTTTCATATCCAAGTGGTTTGTAGGCTCATCGAGGATTAACACGTTAACAGGCTCCAATAACAATTTCATCAATGCCAAACGCGTTCGCTCACCCCCCGATAACACTTTAACCTTTTTATGAACATCATCACCACCAAACATAAAAGCACCTAGCATATCCTTAATTTTAGTACGAATATCTCCTACTGCAATTCTATCGATGGTCTCAAAAACTGTAGCTTCACCATCCAATAAAGCGGCTTGATTTTGTGCAAAATAACCGATTTGAGCATTATGTCCAATTTCTAATTTCCCTCCTTCAAATTCAATATCTTTCATAATGGCTTTAATCATAGTCGACTTTCCTTCTCCATTTTTCCCAACAAAAGCCACTTTTTGTCCACGCTCGATTACCATATTAGCATCTTTAAATACTACATGATCACCATATGATTTTGATAATTCTTCCACCACTACTGGATACTGTCCAGAACGCGGAGAAGGTGGAAATTTCAATCGAAGAGCTGAAGTATCAACCTCATCCACCTCAACCAAAACTAATTTTTCTAACATACGTACGCGTGATTGCACTTGCTCCGTTTTTGAAAAAGTCCCTCTAAAGCGCTCAATAAAAGCTTGATTTTCTGCAATAAACTTTTGCTGCTCGTCATATGCTTTTTGTTGGTGTGCTCTTCTATCCTTTCTTAACTCAAGATAATCGGAATATTTCGCTTTGTAATCGTAGATTCTTCCCATAGTAACTTCTATGGTACGGTTGGTAATATTATCAACAAAAGCTCTATCGTGCGAAATAACCATAACCGCTTTTGCTTGCGTAATCAAAAATTCTTCCAACCATTGAATACTATCCATATCCAAGTGGTTCGTCGGCTCATCCAATAAAATCAAATCTGGTTTTTTCAAAAGAATTTTAGCCAATTCGATACGCATTCTCCAACCTCCAGAAAACTCAGTTGTAGGACGGTTAAAGTCTTCTCTTTCGAAACCCAAACCTTTTAATACTTTCTCTACTTCCGCTTCATAGTTAACTTCTTCAATAGCATAGAATTTTTCAGAAAGATCCGAAACACGTTCAATTAACTTCATATACCCATCACTTTCATAATCGGTACGTACTGTTAATTCTTCATTTATAGCATCAATTTCTGCTTTCATTTTAAAAACTTCATCAAAAGCCTTGGAAGTTTCTTCAAAAACTGTAGCATTGTCAGTGGTTAACAAATGCTGTGGTAGATAAGCAATTACAGCCTCTTTAGGTGCAGAAATTCCTCCGCGAGTAGGTTTATTTTGTCCCGCTACAATTTTAAGTAAAGTGGATTTTCCAGCTCCATTTTTACCCATAAGGGCAATTTTATCCGTTTCATTAATAGCAAAAGTCACATCACTAAAAAGTGTTGTCCCCCCAAATTCTACAGCAATATCGTTAACCGTTATCATATCAGCTTTTATTTTTTGAAGCTGCAAAGATAATGTAAATAAGTAATTTGAAAACCAGTTAATTTTGATTTTACTGCCTTAATTAATCTTTAACAACTGTGGTTTGATTAACCTTCTTTTTCTTATTACCTTTGGGTAAATTTTAAAAAATCTATCAAATGAAAAAAATAGCTGTAATTGTATTTGCATTAGGATTACTAACAGTAAGTTGTAAAAAAGAAGAAAAACAAGAAATCCCTGCTGAAGAGGTAAAAACTGAAGCTACGGGTTTACAAATTGTAGCTGATTCAACTCAAGTAAGTTGGACAGCTTATAAAACAACTGAAAAAGTACCTGTAGGTGGTAGTTTTACGCAGATTGAATTACAAAGAACTCAAGAAGGAAATACCTACCAAGAAGTTTTAGAAGGGTCTGTATTCTCAATACCTGCTACTAGTGTGTTTACTAACAACCCAGAAAGAGATGGAAAACTAATCAACTTCTTTTTCAATGCTTTAAAAAACACGGAATTAATTAAAGGTGAAATTCACTTCAAAGGTGATAATACTGTTTTAGCTTTAACGATAAATGGTGTTACTAAAGATGTACCAGTTGAAACTACTTTTAAAAACAATAAATTTGCAGTCAACGGTGTCATCAACTTAGAAGATTTTGATGCATTAGGCGCTGTGGAATCAATTAACAAAGCATGTTTTGATTTACACAAAGGAGCAGATGGTGTTAGTAAAACATGGAGTGATGTAGCTATTAGTGGTTCTATTCAATTTGAATAAACCAACCAACGATAAACTGATAAAAAATGCCCCATAATGGGGCATTTTTTTTTATAAATTCATTTTAAAATTCTCTATTACCTTTTCTGCTTTAGGCAAATCACGCTCTTCAATAAACAGCTCTACAGCTTGTCCAATATTTCCAAAACCTGCAACTCTTGCAGCCTGAAGATTATTTTTAACCACAGGAAAGATATCTATTTCCTCTAATTTTTGTTGCAAACCAGCTGCAATAATCTCACTCCCCGAAAAAATCTTTTTTAATGCCATGGTCTTTAATTTTAATTTATACTATTCGTCTTCTGCTTCTAAAAATAATGGTTCTATCATTATTTTATCAGCTAGTACCTCTACGCG
The DNA here is from genome assembly GCF_042686145.1 of Flavobacterium chuncheonense. Taxonomy (NCBI): domain Bacteria; kingdom Pseudomonadati; phylum Bacteroidota; class Flavobacteriia; order Flavobacteriales; family Flavobacteriaceae; genus Flavobacterium; species Flavobacterium chuncheonense. Next base: position 468,583 of record NZ_JBHUPC010000012.1, read on the forward strand.
TTCTGTAATGGAATTACAGAAAAAAACACGTTGTACTTTTGTAATACTATCAGAAATTCTTTTAATAACGGCATCCATTCTGTTTTTAAACTGAATATCTGCATCGTCCACAACAAACATCAACAAACGATTGACATTATATCCTGCCGTTGAAAACATTACATTAAGTTTATTAGGGGTTCCAATTAAAACATCAATTCCTAAAGAAATTTGATTTTTGTCCTCATCCAAATCCGTTTTCTCATGAACACCATACACTCTTAGGTCGTTATTTTTCCCCAATTGATTGAACAAATCCAACATTTCTAACACCTGAGGTTTATCTTGTACAATAATCAAGGCCCTTGGTGATTCCTCTGTTGGTTGCACTAAACGTTGAATCACATTTATAACAATTGTAGTTGTCTTTCCACTTCCTTTTTCAGACTGAATTACAGCATCTGTTCCACTCTTTATTGTTGAAAAGCTTCCTTGTTGCAAATCATTGGCTTCTACTAAACCAACCTCAATTAACCTTTGCTGTAAGTTTTCGTTTATTTTTTTTAATTTCATTATAAAGCTATATGCTAAAAATTAAGCGTTCTTATTTACTCGCAAACATTTTCACATCTTGTTCAGAAATTTCATTTCCACCCAAAATAATCAAACGCTCCACTACATTACGCAATTCTCTAATATTTCCTGTCCAATCGTATTCCTGCAACAATTTTACTGCTTCCTTAGAAAAAGTTTTGGTAATTGTTCCTTGCTCTTGGGCAATTTTTTCTGTAAAGTGTTCCAAAAGCAATGGAATATCTTCTCTTCTATCGTTTAACGAAGGTACCTTAATTAAAATAACTGCCAATCGGTGATACAAATCTTCTCGAAAACGACCTTCTTCTATTTCCTTTTTTAAATCCTTATTGGTCGCCGCAATTACACGAACATCGACTTTTATATCTTTATCAGCACCTACCCGCTGTATTAAATTTTCTTGTAAAGCACGCAATACTTTTGCTTGTGCCGGAAGACTCATGTCTCCAATTTCATCTAGAAAAATTGTTCCTTTATGAGCTGCTTCAAATTTTCCTGCTCTATCTTTTACAGCAGAAGTAAAAGCACCTTTAACATGTCCAAACAATTCGCTCTCTATCAATTCCGATGGAATAGCCGCACAATTAACCTCAATAATAGGTGCCGCAGAACGCTCACTCTTTTCATGCAATTGATGTGCAACCAATTCTTTTCCTGTACCATTTGGTCCAGTAATCAATACTCTAGCATCTGTAGGCGCTACTTTATCAATCATCGTTTTAATTTGATTGATAGCCTCGCTCTCTCCTATCATTTGATAGGTTTTACTTACTTTCTTTTTAAGAATCTTGTTTTCAACTACTAATTGCTTGCGGTCTAAAGCATTTCGAACGGTATTTAACAAGCGGTTCAAATCTGGTGGCTTTGAAATATAGTCAAAAGCCCCTAATCGCATTGTATTAATTGCCGTTTCCAAATCACCATGCCCAGAAATCATGACCATCGGGATTTCGGGTTTAATTTTTTTAACCGCTTCTAAAACCTCAACACCATCCATTTTGGGCATTTTAATATCACAAAGTACTAGATCGAAATCATCATTTTTAATTTTTTCTAATCCTTGTAAACCGTCCTCAGCTTCTTCTACAACATAGGTATCACTTTCTTCCGATAATATTTTATTTAAAACTCTGCGGATAGCCGCTTCATCTTCAATGATTAAAATTTTAGGCATTAATAGTATTTATTAAACGTTTTCTTAAAGTGTAAAGTTAGCAAAATTAGCAGAGAAAATCTAACCTTTAGAAATATAGGGAAAATGTAAAAACACCTCTAACTCCTATGAATTGTTTATAATATGCACATCGCGTTGTGGGAATGGAATGGAAACTTTATGCAATCTGAAAAGTTCATCTATTTTAAAGCGTAAGTCACTTTTAACTCTCGGACTTAAGAGTCCATTTTGAACATAGAAATACAATGAAAAGTCAAGAGAAGAATCTCCGAAATCATTAAACAAAACCGTTACACCTTCAGATTCTATTATACCTGGAATACCCTTAACACTGTCCTCAAGCAGTCTTTTCACCAATTGCACATCACTTCCATACGCAACACCTACATCAACTTGTTCCCTGTTGGTCACTTTATTTTGCGTCCAGTTGAATAGTGCCTCCGTCATGAACTTGTGATTCGGAATTACCATTACTCTATCATTACGAGTAACCATTCGGGTTGTACGCAATTTAATTTCCTTTACTTCACCAACTTTACCATCCACTTCAATAATATCACCAACATGGAGTGATTGGTCTAAAATCATTAAAATTCCAGAAATAATATCTTGAAAAAAGGTTTGTAACGCAAATCCAACACCTACAAACAATGCTGCAGAAGCTGTAAAAAAGACATTCATATTAACTCCAGAATAATCCAAAGTAAACATAAAAACCAACACGTATACTACATATCCAATAAATTGAAAAACGCTTATAAACTTATTTTTGTCTTCTTGTGGAAGCTTACGCGTAATTAACCGACGTACTATTTTTAAAAAAATGGAAGCAAAAATCAGTGCAGCAATTAATACTATTAAATTGCCAATAGTAAACGCAATAGAATCCGTATCTATTAATTTAAACTTTAAAATTTCTAAAATTTGCTTTCGCATAAAATACTAGTACTTTAACCATTTATAAAGCTCTTTCCAATTTGTTTTTTTTCCATACATCAAAATACCTACACGGTAAATTTTTGATGCAAACCAAACCACAAATGTAAAAGTAGCAAACAATAAAACCATAGACAATATTAGTTGCCAAATTGGCACCCCAAATGGGATACGCATCAACATCACAATAGGCGATGTAAAAGGAATCATAGAAAACACCGTAGCTACTGTACCATGCGGATCATTTATCACTGTAAAGAATCCAATATATACCCCTAGCATTAATGGCATGATGATAGGTAACATAAACTGTTGTGAATCGGTTTCAGAATCTACCGCCGCTCCAATTGCCGCATATAACGAACTGTATAAAAAATATCCCCCGATAAAATAAATGATAAAAGACCCTATCATTAAACCTAAAGGCAGATTCATAATTTCATTGAAATACGATTGTAATTTTGCTATTCCTGCAGATTGTTGAGCGGCATCCATCATCTCTGGTGATACCGAAGCTCCTGCTCCCATTTGCAAACCAAAAACACTTTGCGCAACAAATACCAAAATTAAACCTACAACCACCCAAATTAAAAATTGTAAAATTCCTGCTAGCGAATTTCCTATAATTTTCCCCATCATCAATTGAAAAGGTTTTACAGAAGATATGATAATTTCGATAATACGATTTGTCTTTTCTTCAATTACACTTCGCATAACAAAATTACCGTAAATGATGATGAACATCATAATCAAATATCCCATGACACCTCCAATGGCTACTTTGATTTCATTCAGCCCTTTTAAGCTCTCTTCCCCAGAAAATTTTGATAATTTTAATGTTGAATTGGCACGAGCTTCATCTATCTTATTTTGGTCAAAACCATAAATTTTTAAATTTTCAGACGTCAATACAGAATCTACAACCGTTTCTACATCGCTAATGAAATCAATACTTGGACTATCATCAGAAATATATTCTACACGTTCTAAAAGCAACTGTATCGAATCTACTTTAGGAATATACAAAAGCCCCTCATAATTATTTGCAGCGGTATCTTTTGCAATTTGAAAAGGCATGGCAGACAAATCGGTATAGCGTGTAAATTTGTCACTTTTAAAATCCTTTTTCAACAATCCTGCTTCATCATGTATTGCAATTTGAGTTACAGAATCTTTGTTCATATTTGCCAAAAATCCAATCAAAACGGCCATACCTACAAATAGTAATGGACTTAAAAAAGTCATTACAATGAACGATTTATTGCGAACCTTAGCAATGAATTCTCTTTTTATAATTAAAAACAATTTGTTCATTTATCTATATTTTGTGATTTTACAACCCTAGTTCTAAAATCTATTTTGAAACCGCTTGAATAAAAATATCGTTAACACTTGGAATCTTCTCAACAAAATGAGTTACTTGACCGAAGCCTGTCAATATACTCAACAATTCATTTGAATTTTTATCCCCTAAATTTACTTCGAGTTTTAAATCATCATTAAGTGATTTGAAATTGGTTTGACCAACTGTAAAACGCTGCGTTAACTGATACATCAAACCTTCTACATTTTGAGTAAGAATCCCTATTTGAAAAGTATTGGTACGATATTGTTGTTTTACCTGCGAAAGTTTCCCTTCAATGAGTTTATTGGATTTATGAATTAAAGCAATATGATCACACATTTCTTCAACACTTTCCATTCGGTGGGTTGAAAAAATAACTGATGTTCCTTGCTTATTCAACTCGATAATTTCATCTTTTATCAGATTAGCATTAACAGGGTCAAAACCTGAAAAAGGCTCATCCAATATCAACAATTTTGGCTTGTGGAGTACTGTAACCACAAATTGTATCTTTTGTGCCATTCCTTTGGACAACTCTTGAATTTTTTTATTCCACCAATCTTGTATGCCGAACTTTTCAAACCAATATTTCAATTGTGCCTGAGCTTCTTGTTTGGACAACCCTTTTAACTGTGCCAAATACAGACACTGCTCACCTACTTTCATTGTCTTATACAATCCACGTTCTTCCGGCAAGTAACCAATGTAATGCACATGTTCTGGTTGTAATGGTTCTCCATCTAAAAATACTTTACCCGAATCTGGCATGGTAATTTGATTGATAATTCGAATAAGTGTTGTTTTTCCTGCACCATTTGGACCTAAAAGACCATAAATACTTCCTTTAGGAACTTCTAACGAAACACTGTTAAGCGCTCTGTAATCTCCATACTGCTTAACCACATCGCGTACTTCAAGAATATTGCCCATGCTAATTTTTTAAGTTGTTGTGTAAGAATAAAGTGTAAATGTATTGAAAAGTTATAAAAAAACCCACCCTATTTTTACACAGGATGGGAAAATTGCTATGAAAAAGAAAATCACTTTCCTAAAAAAGTGAAATTCAAATGTATAGATTTTTCTTTAATTATGAAAACATATCTTTTACTTTTTCAAAAAAAGACTTATCGTTCTTTTCGGGAGCTGGCATAAAATTTTCATCCGTTAACATCTTCTCAAAAAAAGCTTTTTGCTCTTTATTTAAAGTTTTCGGAGTCCACACATTAACATGCACTAATAAATCCCCACTACCATATCCATTTAAGCTAGGAATACCCTTCCCTTTTAAACGTAAAATTTTACCTGACTGAATACCTTCGTCTAATTTAATACGAACTTTACCCCCTACAGCTTCAATTTCTTTTGAAACCCCTAAAGCTGCTTCAGCAAAACTAATATATAAATCAAAGTGTAGGTTTTCACCTTCACGCTTTAAAAACTCGTGTTCTAACTCTTCAATTGCTACGATTAAATCACCAGGAATACTATTGCTACCAGGTGCTTCATTACCTTTTCCCGATACTTTCAATTGCATTCCGTCAACAACACCAGCAGGAATTTTGATTGATACTGTATCATCCTCCATTACCATTCCGTAGACATCTGCTCCCTGTGGTTTATGATCCAAAATTTGTCCCGATCCACTACACGTTGTACACGTAGTTGCCGTTTGCATACGCCCTAAAATGGTATTGGTAATTTTCATTATTTGACCACTACCATTACATGTAGGACAGGTTTTGTAGGTTACACCTTTAGCTTGAACTTTGCGCTTTACTTTTACTTTCTTTTCAACACCATTGACAATTTCTTCAAGCGTAAGTTTCACTTTTATTCTCAAGTTACTCCCCTTTACACGACGTTGACCTGCACCACTAAAACCACCACCGAAGCCACCACCAAATGCACTTCCAAAAATATCTCCAAATTGACTAAAGATATCGTCCATATTCATATGGCCACCACCAAAACCGCCACCTGCTGCACCATCAAATGCCGCATGTCCATATTGGTCGTATCTTGCTTTTTTATTAGCATCACTTAATACTTCATAAGCTTCAGCAGCTAACTTAAAGTTTTCTTCAGCCTCTTTATCTCCAGGATTTTTATCAGGGTGATACTGGATGGCTTTTTTTCGATATGCTTTTTTAATTTCTTCAGCAGAAGCTCCTTTAGAAATTCCTAATATTTCGTAAAAATCTTTTTTCATATTTTAATTATAACCCGAATGAAATCAATTTCCTCCGTTACATTAATATTTTCAATTATTGACCAATAACCACTTTTGGAAAACGAATAATTTTGTCTCCTAATTTGTATCCTTTTTCAATAACGTCAACGATCTTACCTTTCAATTCATCAGAAGGTGCTGGGATTTGGGTAATTGCCTCAGCAAAATCTGCATTAAAAACATCTCCTGCTTTTAACTCAACTTCCTCTAACCCTTTTGCAACCAATGTTGATTTCAATTTTTCTTGAATCAACTCTACTCCTTTTACCAATGCATCGTCTTCTGATTTTGAAATTTGAGTCCAAGCTCTGTCAAAATCGTCCAAAACTGGCAACATGGCCTGAAGTACTTCTTGATTGGCAGTTTTAAATAAATCGATACGCTCTTTTGAAGTACGTTTTTTGTAGTTCTCAAATTCGGCAAATAAGCGTAAAAATTTATCTTTTTCTTTTGCTAATTCTTGCTGTAACTGCTCTTCAACAGATAGTTCTTCTTGAGCTGTTTCTTGATTTTCTGAAACATTATCGTCCATTAGATTATCTTTCTCAATGTTTTCAGTATTCTCTTGACTCATATTTTTAAATATTTTTTTAAACATTTTTACATTTTGTAAAAGATTGCAAATGTATTGCCAAACCTCGTTAAATGCCAAATTGTCATTTAGTTTTTTTGCAACTTTCTTCAACTAAGTAGATTTCCTTACAAAACATTACTTTATTCTTAAAAAAAATTGTATATATTTGAAATACATCATAAAACAAATAACTAAAAACTAATAAATTCAATTTTTATGAAAAAAACAGTATTCAGTTTGGCAGTAATTGCTATGATTTGCTTTACAAGTTGTAAAAAAGAAAATTCAACTACAAATGACCCTACGGTAGTTGAAACTACAATGGAAGAAACTACTAATGGTGATTACACCATTAACAAGGAAAACTCTGTTATCTCTTGGACTGGTTCTAAACCCACTGGCAAACACATGGGAACAATTTCATTACTCGACGGAGGTTTTACAACTGAAGACAACAAAGTAACTGGTGGAAGTTTCACTATTGATATGTCTTCAATTACAGTAACGGATTTAGAAGGAGACGACAAAAATAACTTGGAAATGCATCTAAAAGGAACAGGAGAAAAAGAAAGTGAAGATCATTTCTTTAACGTTACAAAATACCCTACTAGTACATTTAAAATTGTATCATTAAGCGAAGCAAATGGTGCTTATTTTGTAAAAGGAATTTTAACTATGAAAGGAATTGCGAAAGAAGTTAACTTCCCTGCTGAAATTTCGGTTAACGATGATGAAGTTTCATTAGTTTCTGATGAATTCAAAATCAACAGAACCGTTTGGAATGTAAACTATGCTTCAAAATCAATTTTTGATGATTTAAAAGACAAATTTGTAGATGATGATATCTCACTTGTTGTCAAAGTTAAAGCAACAAAAGGATAATAATAAAAAACTCCCATTTTGAAATGGGAGTTTTTTGTTTATAACAAATGTTGCAAGGCTTTGTCTATGGAAGCGTACTTGAACTGAAAACCTTTATCAAGAATTTTACGCGCACTCACATGATGACTGGTATACAAAACCGTATGCATTTCACCTAACAACAACTTCAACATTCCTTTTGGTAAATTAGGCAAAAACAATGGCTTTGACATTTTTTTAGCTATTGCTTTTGTCAATTCCGAATTGGTAACCGGATAAGGAGCAACTGCATTAAAAGTTCCTTCTAGCTCATTTTGATGTATAAAATAAAATAACGCGGCCAAATCATGAATGTGTATCCAAGACTGATATTGATTACCCGTTCCAAAAGATGCACCAAGACCTAATTTAATGGGTTTTATAAATTCTACTAAAGCTCCTCCCTCTTTTGCCAAAACTAATCCTATACGAACCTTAGAAACCAAAATACTTAAGCGCGCAAATTGATCTGCTTCGTCTTCCCATTTTGCTACAACGTTAGCTAGAAATGAATCATCAATTTCATTTTCGGTTTCAGTATAAATTTTATTGAAATCATGTGGATAAATTCCAATTGCGGATGCAGAAATAAAATGTTTTACAGTATGACTTCGTTTTGATAAGGTTTGAAACAACAAACGAGCCGATAAAACCCTACTTTCAATAATTTCTTGCTTTCCTTTTGAAGTCCATCGCTGATTTATAGGTGCACCTGCCAAGTGAATTATTGTTACCACTTCATCAAAAGCTTCCACGTCAATTTCACTGGTTTGCGGATTCCAATAGAATCCTTTAAAATTCTCTTCTTTGTCTACTTTCGTTTTGGAAGTAGTCAAATAATGAATTTTAACACCGTTCTGAAGCAACAATTTTACTAATTCACTTCCTAACAGCCCAGTAGCACCTGTAATTAAAACTTTCATACCTTGTTTTTAATCAAATTTACAAAGGATAAACTCGATAATGAAGTAAATTAACTTTTGTTAACAGATGATTACTACTACAAATTTTATCTATGAACGCACCTTAATTGTCCACTCAAATTGCATTTCAGAAACTTGCACCCCCTCAGCGTTAACACCTATTGAAGTCAACCAAAGTGTTTGACCTTCTTTTGTTGCAATAGTTCTTTGAATAGCTGCTTCAATCAAATCACCTTGATTACATTTAAATGTAATTAGCCCTGTAGCCTTTTTGGTAAAAGAAGCTTTATTATTCGCTACTAACATGGAAATATTAGCGCCACTTTTTTTAATTTGAAACATAACCAAAGCTCCCGTTGTAAACTCAGCAGCCATTGCTTGCACTGCAAAATACATCGAATTAAAAGGATTTTGGTTGAACCATCGGTGCTTAACCATAGTTTGACATTCTGTTTCGGATATCGATTTAACGCGCACCCCACTCCAATAAGCAGAGGGAAGCTTGAAAAACATGAAAGTATTTAATTTTGACGGCGTAAATTTCATAAACTTATAATTTTAGTAAAAATACAAAAAATACTATGCGTTCATAATATTTTTTAAATGTTAATATTTTGTTAATTATTAGTACTATGCGTAACATAATACTTGCTTTTAGACTTATCTTTGTATAAGAAATTATTAGCTATAGTATATTATGGAAACAACAAACGAAAAAAGTTTAGCCACAATAACACACTTGAGTGCTTTAAGTCAGTATATCATTCCTTTAGGAAATTATATCTTTCCCATATTAATTTGGTCAACAAACAAAGACAAATCGAAGTTTATAGACTTCAATGGTAAACAAGTATTGAATTTTCAATTGAGTGTTCTGGTTTATACCTTAGTATTTGTGGCCGTAAGTATATCTGCTTTTTTATGTTTCTCAGTAGAGACTATTAATAAAATTGACTTCAGTCAAAACAATTTTGATGTAACAGAAGTTTTAAGCACACAAAATATTACAGGACCACTAATTGTAGGAATTACAGCAATAGTACTTTTAGTGATAATGAAGGTTACAGAATTCATTTTACTGATTTACGGCGCTACGAAAGCAGCAAACAACGAACATTATAACTATCCATTGACCATTAATTTTATAAAATAATCAATAAAGACAGTTTCAATCATCAATCACATCAATCATCAATCAAAAAATGAACAGTTTAATTATTTCTGAAATTATTCAGATTAAAAAAGAAAAAAATCATGAACATTGAAAACACTAAAGCTCAAATGCGGAAAGGTGTTTTGGAATTTTGCATTTTATCAGTATTAAAAAACAAAGATGCCTATACTTCCGAAATACTTGAAACGCTAAAAAACGCAAAACTCTTAGTAGTTGAAGGAACCGTATACCCTTTACTAACGAGATTAAAAAACGATGGCTTATTAAGTTATCGTTGGGAAGAATCAACTTCGGGACCACCACGAAAATATTATGGACTAACCGATGAAGGGAATGAATTTTTGAAAGAATTAAACACGACTTGGACTGAATTATCAGACGCCGTGAACATCATAACGCAAACCAGCCAAAACTAAACATCATGAACAAGACAATAAGTATAAATTTAGGTGGATTTTTCTTCCATATAGACGAAGATGCCTATCAGAAATTAACACGCTACTTTGATGCCGTGAAACATTCGCTTTCCCCTGAAGGAAAAGAAGAAATCATTAAGGATATTGAAAGTAGAATTGCAGAGCTTTTTCAGGAGCGTTTGAAAAACGAGAAACAAGTTGTTAGTATAATAGAAGTTGATGAAATTATCGCTATCATGGGACAACCTGAAGATTATAGGATTGACGAAGATAAAAATTATCAAGACAATCCTAACACAGCTTATACTTCGTATGCAAGACCAAAAAAATTGTATCGTGACAAAGACAATTCAATGCTTGGTGGTGTACTAGCAGGTTTAGGCCATTATATCGGAATTGATCCATTATGGTTACGTATTATTATGGTGATTTTATTCTTTGGATTTGGTACAGGATTATTAATCTATATTTTATTATGGGTTTTAATTCCTGAAGCGGTAACGACGTCTCAAAAATTAGAAATGCGAGGAGAACCTATTAACATCTCCAATATAGAAAAAAAAGTAAAGGAAGGTTTTGATGAAATAACTGGCAAAATAAACAACATTGATCATCAAAAATTAACGCGAAACGCAAGATCAGGAGCCAATCAAGTAGTAAGCACTTTAGGCGATATTTTTATTAACTTATTTAAAGTAATTGCTAAGATATTAGGGGTATTCATCATCTTTTTTTCAGGATTAACTTTAATAGGAATATTCATTGGTGGGATTGTTATGATATTTTCATCATCCTTATCAGATGCGTTTATTTTCAATAAAATGGACACTCCTTTAACATTTGACTATCCACTTTGGGTACAAGGTATATTACTTATCCTAACTGTTGGTATTCCGCTTTTATTCTTAATTATTTTAGGATTAAAATTAGTAGTTAACAATATGCGACCTTTGAATAGTTATTTGAAATATTCTTTGTTAGCCGTTTGGATTGTTGCTTTAATAACATCCATTTATATTGGAATTAAACAAGCTACTGAAGTTGGATTTACTGGAAAGGTTGCACAAAAAGAACAATTGTTTACCCAACCAACGGATACCCTATTCTTGAAAATGGATTTCAACGATTTCTATGCTAAAAATGTACATCGAAAAAAATCAAATCTTTACACACACGATGAAAACAATAACCCTATCATTTATTCTAATACGGTTATGATTCATTTAATGAATACCGAAAATGAAACACCATTCATTCAGATTGAAAAAAACGCAGACGGCAAAACTTATGAAGACGCGAGAAAAAGAGCTGAAAAAATAAAGTATAATTTTGACATTCAAGAGAATACCATTAAATTAGACAATTATTTTATCACTGATTTTAAAAACAAATTCCGAGATCAAGAAGTTCACATTTATATTTATCTACCTGAAGGAACTATAGTTTTCCCAGACAAGAGCATCAGTAAATTTTTAACGTCTCATAATTCAGACATTAATATTTATTATGGTAATGAAGGCGAATATTACACTGTAGAAGGTGATGAAATGAAATGTTTAAGTTGCCCCATTGAAAAAGAAAACGACAGTTTAAATGAAAACATGTCTATTAAAATTAACGACAAAGAACTTAACATCAATGTTAAGGACAACGAAGTAAATATTCGCGCAAACTAAACATTATCTATTTAAAAAGTGAATGATTAACCTTATTGAATCTCAATTTATGGAAAAAGAAATTAACAGAAATGAAAACTTAAATTGGAGAATAATTTTCAACAATTCGATATATCCATTATGGATGAAATTATTAAGCCTTTTTACAATTATTCTATCTCTAATTATAGCTTATTTTCTTATACAAGGTAAAGTCAGTCCAAATTTAAAAATTTCAGCTTTTGGACTGACAACAAATGATCCAATATCTTTATTTGGAATCATCATAATAACAACTTTAGTATTAAGTAATTTAAGTTCATTTGCAATTTTGTTAGAAAAAAAATATGCAGTCACAATTACAAAACTTTTTGTATTTATCGGCTTTACTATTTCATTCATTTCAATGTTAATTTTACCTGTTTTACTCAAAGATTATAAATTCTACCCAGCCTTTGAAATTATAATTTTAGCTTTTATCTACAAAACAATTAAAAAAATTGAGCATGATACCAAAACAAGATTTGAAAAAGAAATTAGCATTCGTGATTAACAATTAAAAAAAACAATATCATGATTAAAATAATTATTGAATTTTCGAAATTGCTAGTAGCACTACTCTTGGTGGTAGTACTACATTCTTGTGGAAATTTCAACGGCATTTCAGGTAATGGAAATGTTGAAACCACAAAAAGAGCTGTAACAGAATCCTTTAGTGCAATTGAAGCCAAAACTGGATTGGATGTAATTATTGAACAAGGCAACACCGCTTCTATTATAGTAGAAGCAGATCAAAACTTACAAAATCATATTATAACAGAAATTCAAAACGGTGTTTTAATAATATACTGTGATGCTTCAATCGTTAAGTCGTCAGCTCAAAAGGTATATGTTCAAGTAGAAGATATTAATGCCATTAAATCAAGTAGCGGAGCAACTGTTACCACAAAAAACGGAATTACAGCTCCTCAACTACTCTTAGAATCAAGTAGCGGCAGTGAGATCGACATTACAGTAAGTAGTGAAGAACTAACTTGCGAAAGCAGTAGTGGTAGTGAAATAACCGTTGCAGGAAAAGCAACTTCTGTAAAAGCAGATGCTTCAAGTGGTAGCGAAATAGACCTGAGTAAACTAAATGCTGCGATAGCAAAAGCGAACGCTTCTAGTGGCAGTAGCAGTTATGTGAACGCTTCAGAAACAATAAGTGCAAACGCATCCAGTGGAAGTACAATCAAATACGTTGGAAAACCAAAACAAATCAGTATTGAAGAAAGTTCAGGAGGAAGCGTAAAAAGCAAGTAAAAGCAAAACATCAGTTTACACTGATGTTTTTTTTATTTACGTTTTAAAAACTATGCAAAATATTTTTTTTTATGTAGGTTTGCTACTGCTCCGGATAATTGGAACAATTATTGTTTCGCAAAATAAAACAAACAAAACATGAAGAAAATAACATTATTCACACTGCTACTATGTTCTATAATTACTTTTGCTCAAAAAAAGGAAAAAATAAAAGGATCTAAAATTATAACGGTAAGTGTTAAAGAATTAGAACCATATGAAAATATCGAAATTGAAGACAATTTGGAAATATTTCTAGTAAAAGGAGATTCTCCTACCTTAGAAATTGAAGCCGATGATAACTTACATGATGCCATTAACTACTCGGTAATGGGAAACACATTGCGTATCACTTCTCAAAAAGAAGTCATTAGTGCTAAAAAATTCTCTATTCGTGTTAATTATAACAACAATTTAAAACTCGTTTCCGTAAAAGGAGAAGCAAAACTACATGCTCTTGCCGCAATTGAGTTGGAAAATATTACTATTAAAAATTACGATCGTTCTGCTTCTTATTTGAATGCCGATTGTAACTTTTTCACCCTTATCCTAAATGACAAAGCAGAAGCAGAACTAAACCTAAAAGCGCAAAACACCATTTTGGAATTAAGTAAAGATTCCGAGCTGAAAGCTTTGGTTGCTTCACCAGAAGTAAAATTAGACATGTATCAAAATAGCGATGCTAGAATAGAAGGCGATGCTGAAAATGTAAAAATGCGCATAGACAACAGTAGTTTTTTGGCCGCTAGCAAATTCACAACAAAAAGTTTAGACTTAACGATTGAAGGCTATGCCAAATCAGAAGTTAATGTTGTAAATGACATTACAATCAGTGCTGCTGGAAAATCTGAAATTAGATTATTTGGCGAGCCTCAAATTGAAATTACAAAGTTTTCCAATACCACTACCCTTTACAAAAAAGAATTATAATCCATAGAACTTGATATAATAAAAAAATCCAGCTAACGCTGGATTTTTTTATTATTTGAACAGATATAACTTTATTCTCTAGCAGCTAAGTAACGTTCTGCATCTAAAGCCGCCATACAACCTGTTCCTGCAGCTGTTATAGCCTGACGATAAACATGATCCGCAGCATCACCACCTACAAAAACCCCCGGAACATTCGTTTGAGCCGTACCTGGAACATTTATAATATATCCTGTTTCATCTAAATTCAAGTAATCAGCAAAAATATCGGTATTTGGTTTGTGTCCAATAGCTACGAAAAATCCTGTTGCAGGAATTTCTGTTGTTTCACCAGTAGCTCTATTTCTAGCACGTACTCCTGTTACCACTTGACCATCTCCTAAAACCTCATCTGTTTCAGTATGCATCAAAATTTCAATGTTTGGCGTTCTACGTACACGCTCCTCCATAATAACAGATGCTCTAAATTTATCACTACGAACCAACATCGTTACTTTTTTACAAATATGTGATAAATAATGTGCTTCTTCACAAGCACTATCTCCTGCTCCAACGATAACTACTTCTTGATTTCTATAGAAAAACCCATCACATACTGCACAAGCCGAAACACCTCCACCTAAGTTTAAGTACTTTTGCTCAGATGGTAATCCTAAATATTTTGCAGAAGCCCCTGTTGAAATAATTACAGTATCGGCATGAATTTCTGTAGTTTCATTAATCCATACTTTGTGAACTGGACCAGAAAAATCAACTTTCGTAGCCCATCCATCACGAATATCGGTTCCAAAACGCGTTGCTTGACTTTGCAATTGCACCATCATTTCTGGACCTGTAATTCCATCAGGATAACCCGGGAAATTTTCTACTTCATTAGTTGTTGTCAACTGACCGCCTGGTTGTTGTCCTTGATATAATACTGGACTCATATTGGCTCTAGCCGCATAAATAGCTGCAGTATAACCCGCAGGACCTGAACCTATTATTAAGCACTTTACTCTTTCTATAGTATCTGACATGATTATATGTTTTATTTTGAAGTCCCAAAAGTAATGATTTTGAAAGAAATGGAATGTTATTTAAATTACAAAAAATAATGGTCCAATCAATTTAATTGATTCTTTCAAAACGTGCATTAATTTTCACTTCAAAATCTAAAACTACATTTATTATAAATCAGGATTATGAAATACAGAATTTGCTTGATAATTTGGATGTTTATCAATATAAGCTTTAATAAAAGGACAGATGGGCTTTACTTTCAAATGCTGTTCTGCAGCAAAATCCAAAATCATTTTCGCTAAAGTAGACCCCACCCCATTTCCTGCTAACTCTGCTGGTACTTCGGTATGCAAATACGAAATAGAATCTTCTTGTATTTTATAATCTTCAAATGCGACATATCCATCAATATGCAATTCCAAACGATTCTTCGCTGTATTATTAATTAATTCCATAGTATTGAATATTACGTTTTGTTAAATTACACTAAATTACGTTTTTTATTAAATAGTAACCGCACTACTCAAGTAAAGTTACAACATTTCAATACTCCAAAAAACACAAAACTTCAACAAATAAAGCCAAAAAGGCCATCTTAAAATAAGACAGCCTTTTTAAATATATTCCATACTTTTTAGTTTGATACTTTTTGAATCATACTATAAAAATCTCCAACTTGTACTGACAAACCCTCTTGACTTGGCGGATAATCCTTAAAACTAGCAAGGAAAGGTCCAAGAACACTGCCTACTTGACCTATAATCCAACTATGATTTTCAGCCCATTCATCATAACCTCTAGCTTCGACAAAACGCTCAAATGGATCTATTTTTAAGTTTATGATGTAAGGAGTTGTTAAAACATCTTGTGTAGAACGGAACCATTTTTTTTGATCTCTAAACAGCACTTTGTAATCACCATATCGTAAACCATGTAAAGTGGTTTCGGTAAAATAGAAAAACTCTTTTCGTTTCGATTTACCATTATTCAATAAAATATCACTTTGATCATAGCCATCTAAATGTACTTTATATGTCACACTTCCTGCCTTCAAACCTTTTAACAAATCATCTTTTGTATTTGGTTTTCCAACCCATGACATCAATGTAGGCATCCAATCCTCCATAGTCATAAACTCACCAGTTACAGTTCCAGCAGGAATATGACCTGGCCATTTTACTAACATAGGAACTCTAAAGCCTCCTTCCCAGCCACCAACACCTTTTTCACCATGAAATGGATGATTTCCCCCATCCGGCCAACTGTTAGCTGGAGCACCATTATCAGTAGAAAACATAACGATAGTATTCTCTTCTAATCCTAATTCTTTAATCAAAGCTGTTAATTCACCTACAATATCATCCATTTCCATAAGCCCGTCAGCATAAATACCGTAACCACTTTTATTTAAATACTTGTTATTTAAATTCGTTTTATAGTGCATACGCGTGGTATTGTGCCATACAAAAAATGGTTTATCATCTGCAGCAGCCTGACGAATAAAACGCTTGGATTGATCTAATACATCCCATTCCAATGTTTTTTGTTTTTCAGCTCCCCATGGACCTAAATCTTTAACATCTTGTTTACCGTTTCCTAATGCTTTAGAATGAATAATACCTCGCTCTATAAGATTACGCTCTTTTAATACTTTTTCATCTTTTGGATAGTCATATTGCTCTGGATATTCTCCTGCATTCAAGTGATATAAAATACCATAAAATTCATCAAAACCGTGAGCTGTTGGCAAATGTTCATCACGGTCACCCAAGTGATTTTTACCAAACTGTCCAGTAGCATATCCTAGTGGTTTTAACAATTCCGCAAGAGTAGGATCTTTAGATTGAATCCCTTCCTTAGCTCCAGGTAAACCTACTGTAGTCAAACCAGTTCGTACTGGATACTGACCTGTAATAAAAGAAGCACGACCTGCAGTACACGATGCTTGCGCATAATGATCCATAAAAATCATACCATCTTTAGCGATCTTGTCAATATTAGGAGTTGTGCCTCCCATTAACCCACGGTGATAAGCACTGATATTAAACATCCCAACATCATCTCCCCAAATAATTAAAATATTGGGCTTTTTTTTGTTTTGAGCAGATACCCCAACTGTAACACTCAAAAAAAGTAATAAAAGAATCGATTTTAATTTCATAATTACAAGTATTTTTAAAATTTACTATTATTTAAAAAGTGATTACTTTATTATGCAATTAGTTTAGGTTAAGCTACATTTTATTCAGGATGTTAAATATACAACTTTTATTACACAAATTGTGACACAGAATAAAAAATAATCTTGTTGAAAAAATGAAGTTCTAGTAAAAGGAATACAGAATAAAAAAAATTATCTGTTGCAATTCAAACAATTACACCAAATAAATTCAGTTTAGGCATAAAAAAACACCGTTAATCAAAGACTAACGGTGTTTGTAAATTACTCAGGTGTTGTCGGGGTGGCAGGATTCGAACCTGCGGCCTCCTGCTCCCAAAGCAGGCGCGATAACCGGGCTACGCTACACCCCGTGTAATTCGAGTGCAAATATAGGACTAATATTCATACTCGCAAATAAAAAATAAAAAAATATCGAATAAAATTATCGCCCCAATTTTAAATACAAATACTTAAATTTGTCAAAATAAATTCGAACAGAAATGCTTGTGATTGGAATTGCCGGTGGAACCGGAAGTGGCAAAACTACTGTTGTACATCAAATCATGAATGAACTACCTGCAACGGAGGTAGGCATCATTTCGCAAGACTCCTATTACAAAGAAACGCATCACCTTAATTACGAGGAGCGTACTAAAATAAATTTCGATCATCCTAGAGCTATTGATTTTGAATTATTAGTAAAACACCTTAAAGCTTTAAAGGAAGGCAAAACTATTGAACAACCTGTTTATTCGTTTGTAACACACGACAGAACCGATGACAAAATCATTACACATCCCCAAAAAGTAATGATAGTGGAAGGTATTTTGATTTTAACCAATCCGGAATTACGTGATATGTTTGATATTAAAATTTTTGTTCATGCCGATTCAGACGAACGCTTAATACGCCGATTGAAACGTGATATTGCCGAAAGAGGCAGAGATATGGAAGAAGTTTTAAACCGCTACCAAAACACTTTAAAGCCAATGCACGAGCAGTTTATTGAACCTACTAAATCATTTGCCGATATTATTATTCCGAATGACAAATACAATACCGTAGCCATCGACGTAGTTCGTGCCGTAATTAACCAACGTTTAAATTAGCAACATGAAAAAAATTAAAGCAATAATAGAACGTTATCCTTTTCTAAAATTATTTGGAAATCGATACGTATTGGGATTGCTTTTATTTACAGTATGGATGCTCTTTTTGGACAATTATTCGTACCTTGACCATCGTGTTCTCAATAAAGAAATAGACGAATTAGAAGACAACATCGATTACTACAGAAAAGAAATCAAAAAAGACAGTATAAAAATTAAAAAATTAAAAAACAACGATCAGATTGAAAGGTATGCTAGAGAAAAGTATTACATGAAACGTAAAAACGAAGACATCTATCTCATCGAGTTTGAAGGAGAAGAAAAGGAAGAACAATCCAATCTTTAAACTTTTTCATAAAACTAAATGTTTTTTAAACCATTAAATAAATGCATAATGGCAAGTCAAAAATTATTTGAAGCATTTCCAACACTAACCTCAAAGGAGTGGAAACATAAAATTCAGGCAGAATTAAAAGGTGCCGATTATAATGAAACCTTGGTTTGGGAAAGCCTTGAAGGTATTAAGGTAAAACCTTTTTACCACAATGATGAATTTGAAAACAATGTAACGGTTCATACATCAGTATCAGAGTTTAAAATCCTACAAAACATATTTGTTCACGACGTAGCAAAATCAAACGAAAAAGCTAAAAACAGCTTAAGCCGTGGTGCAGAAAGCATTCGTTTTACAATCGAAAATGAAGCTGTTGCTATTACTGAACTTATGGCTAATCTTCCTTTAGAAAACGTAACTTATTATTTTAATTTACCTTTTTTATCAAAAGATTATTGTGCAGCACTGAATCAATTTGCGACAGCAAACAAAGCCAACTTTATTTTTCTAAATGACGCTATTGGACAATTGGTTGCAGAAGGCAATTGGTTTGAAAATCTTGAAAAGGATTTTGAAAATTTAAACACTATTACCAAGACCTCAGCATTTCCATTTTTAAGCATAAAATCTGGAATCTATCAAAATGCTGGAGCAAACATGGTACAACAATTAGCCTATACGCTAGCGCATATCAACGAGTATTTCAACAGAATTGAAAAAATTAACCACGCCATCACTATTGAAGTAGCGGTAGGCACAAATTATTTCTTTGAAATTGCCAAACTAAGAGCGTTACGCATACTTTTTGACGCCTTAAAAAAAGAATATGATTATACTTTTGATTGCCATATTGTTGCTACTCCTTCAAAACGCAATAAAACGTTATACGATTACAACGTAAACATGCTGCGTACCACTACAGAGTGTATGTCAGCCATATTAGGAGGTGCAAATGCAATTGGTAATTTAGCTTATGATGCCATTTACCATAAAGACAATGAATTTGGCGATCGTATTTCCAGAAATCAACTTTTGGTATTGAAAAACGAAAGTTATTTCGACAAAGTCAACAATCCAGCCGATGGTGCTTATTACATTGAAACTTTAACAGAGCAATTGGCAGAAAAAGCATTAGCATTGTTCAAAGACATCGAAGCTAATGGCGGTTTGATTACGCAATTAATTGAAGGAACGATTCAACGAAAAATAAAAGAAAGCGCCGACAAAGAACAAGAACTTTTCGATTCGGGTAAAGAAATTTTATTAGGCACAAACAAGTACCCAAATAAAAACGACAAAATGAAACACGAATTAGAATTGTTCCCTTTTGTAAAACAAAACCCTCGAAAAACATTAATTACACCTGTAATTGAAAAACGTTTGGCTGAGAAATTAGAACAAGACCGTTTAGCGCTAGAAGAATAATTATGAAAAAACTATTTCTTTTTCTTTTCATTTTCTCATTGCTTTCTTGTGAAAATTTCACGAAATCAACGGCTGATATTTTATCTAAAAACAATAAAGATAAAGTACCTGGAAAATACCATACACTAAAGAAAGAAAAAATTAGAGTTTTCTTACCCGAAGAATTTAATTTCATCTCTTTAAATGATTATCGAAATTTAATCAGTCGTTCAAACGATACTATAACCAAAAGTAGAGAACTAGAAAGATTAAACACCATTGAAAAAAGCAAAGAAAATATTTACTTCTTCGAATATATCGAAGCGGCTAGTATAATAAACATCCTACCTACTGAATATATGATTTTTAACAAAAAGGATGCTCAATTTATGTTAGCTTTTGTAAGCAATTTAGTTCGAATGAGTTCGCCTACAGCAACTGATTTTGAAAAAATAGAAGCAGAATTTAAAAACAACAATAGAACTCAAATTTTTAAAGCAATTTTTAAGTTTCGTGTTCCAAATAACGAATTAGATTTTTACAAACATGTATATTTTATGAGCGAGAATAATAAAAGTGCCTTCATAACATTTGAAACACCCATACCAACAAGCTTTGATGAATATATATACAGAACAAAATTGTAATATAAGTATAGTTTATATACTATGAGAAAAGATATACAACATATAAAATTAGGAACTCAACATTCAGAAACAATAAACAAAGCGTCTTTTGTTACTGCAGAGAATATTGAAGTTAAAACCAACTACTCGAAAGAAGACATTGAAAAGCTAGAACACATTGGTTTTGGTGCAGGTTTCGCACCAAATTTACGCGGACCCTATAGTACCATGTACGTACGCCGTCCGTGGACCATTCGTCAATATGCAGGTTTTTCAACGGCTGAAGAAAGTAATGCATTTTACAGAAGAAACTTAGCGGCTGGACAAAAAGGGTTATCAGTTGCCTTCGATTTAGCAACACACCGTGGGTACGATTCAGATCATGAACGTGTGGTAGGTGACGTTGGAAAAGCCGGAGTTGCTATCGACTCGGTAGAAGACATGAAAGTACTTTTCGACCAAATCCCATTAGGCGAAATGTCGGTTTCAATGACCATGAACGGTGCAGTTTTACCTATTATGGCTTTCTACATCGTAGCTGCCGAAGAACAAGGTGTTGCACCTAACCTCTTATCCGGAACCATTCAAAATGATATTTTGAAGGAATTCATGGTGCGTAACACTTACATTTACCCACCTACTCCTTCAATGAAAATCATTGCTGACATATTTGAATACACGAGTAAATTCATGCCGAAGTTCAATTCGATTTCCATTTCGGGTTACCACATGCAAGAAGCAGGTGCTACTGCCGATATCGAGTTGGCCTATACTTTAGCCGACGGATTGGAATACATCCGCACCGGTTTAGCTGCAGGTATGGATATTGATACGTTCGCACCACGCCTTTCCTTTTTCTGGGCTATTGGGATGAACCATTTCATGGAAATTGCCAAAATGCGTGCCGGTCGTATGCTTTGGGCAAAATTATTGAAGCAATTTGAACCAAAAGACGAAAAATCATTAGCATTACGTACACACTGTCAAACATCGGGTTGGAGTTTAACCGAGCAAGATCCTTTCAACAATGTAGCTAGAACAGCTATCGAAGCAGCGGCAGCAGCTTTTGGAGGAACGCAATCGTTACACACGAATGCCTTAGACGAGGCCATTGCATTGCCAACTGACTTCTCAGCACGTATTGCACGTAACACCCAAATCTTCTTACAAGAAGAAACCAAAATTTGCAAAACCGTTGACCCATGGGCAGGAAGTTATTATGTCGAAAGCTTAACCGCTGAAATTGCAGAAAAAGCATGGGCTTTAATTGAAGAAGTTGAAGCACTTGGTGGAATGACCAAAGCAATTGAAGCAGGAATCCCAAAATTACGCATTGAAGAAGCTGCAGCTCGTAAACAAGCACGTATCGACAGCGGACAAGATATTATTGTTGGAGTTAACAAATACCGATTGGAAAAAGAAGATCCATTACACATTTTGGATGTGGACAACCAAATGGTACGCAAACAACAAATTGAGCGATTAGACCAAATTAAAGCAACGCGAGATAACGCAAAAGTAGCCGAATGTTTAGCCAAACTAACCGAATGTGCAAAAACAGGAAACGGCAACTTATTAGATTTAGCAGTAGATGCAGCGCGAAATAGAGCCACTTTAGGTGAAATTAGTGATGCCTTAGAAACTGTTTTCGGAAGATACAAAGCACAAATTAGAAGTTTTAGTGGCGTGTATAGTAAAGAAATTAAAAACGACGAAAGCTTTGAAAAAGCAAAACAATTAGCAGATGCCTTTGCTAAAAAAGAGGGACGTCGCCCAAGAATTATGATTGCCAAAATGGGACAAGACGGTCACGACCGTGGTGCTAAAGTAGTGGCTACAGGTTATGCCGATGTAGGTTTTGACGTAGATATTGGTCCATTATTCCAAACACCCCAAGAAGCCGCGAAACAAGCCGTTGAAAATGACGTACATATTTTAGGGGTTTCTTCTTTGGCAGCTGGACACAAAACATTGGTTCCTCAAGTAATTGAAGAATTGAAAAAATACGGGCGCGAAGATATTATGGTGATTGTAGGGGGTGTTATCCCAGCGCAAGACTACCAATATTTATTTGACGCCGGAGCAGTAGCGGTTTTTGGACCTGGAACCAAAATTAGTGATGCTGCTATTACCATTTTAGAAGTTTTATTGGAAGAATAAAAAATTATATTTATTACATTTGAAACACCAACAGCAGTTGGTGTTTTTTTTTATTTTTAAAATGTCAAAACTACCCAATAGCACCACTAGTATCTTCTCCGTAATGTCGCAATTAGCGAACCAACACGGCGCTATTAATTTATCACAAGGCTTTCCAAATTTCCCAGAAGACGAACGCTTGTTGAAAATTTCAGAGCGCATTATTCGTGAAAACATTCACCAATATACTCCCATGGTGGGTTTGCCTTCCCTACTGGAAAAAATTGCGCATCAAACGGAAAAACAATACCATAGAAAAGTCAACACCGCTACTGAAATGTTGATTACAGCTGGTGCCACGCAAGGTGTTTTTACAGCCATTAATACATTTGTGAATGCGAATGACGAAGTCATTATTTTAGATCCAAGTTATGACAGTTATGAACCTTCTGTTTTAGTCGCTGGAGGAAAACCCGTCCGTGTTTCGTTAAATTTAGATTACACCCCGAATTTTAACAAAATTGAAGCCGCGATTACGTCAAAAACCAAAATGATTGTGGTGAATAATCCGCACAATCCTACAGGAAGAATTTGGACAGAAAGTGATTTTGAAGCATTGGAAACTATTTTAGAAAAACATCCTGAAATTCTAATTTTAGGAGATGAAGTTTACGAATACATTACGTTTACTCAACCACATATTTCATTCAATACCAGAGAAAAATTAAAACACCGAACGATTATCGCTTCCTCTTTTGGAAAATCATTACACGTAACAGGTTGGAAAGTAGGTTACTTAATTGCACCTGAAAATTTGATGCACGAAATGAAAAAAGTACACCAATTTTTAGTTTTCAGTGTGAATAGCTTTTCCCAACATGCCATTGCTGAATATTTAGATCTTGTAGATTTCAATATCATTTCAAAAATGTACCAATCAAAACGTGATTTATTTCAAAACCTATTAAAAGACAGCAGATTTGAATTAATGCCATGCGATGGAACATATTTTCAAGTAGTCAATTATAATAGCATTTCAAATGAGAATGACATTGATTTTGCTAAAAAATTAATCACCGAGCATGGCGTAGCTGCAATACCAATTTCCGTGTTTTATGCCGATGCAACCGATAAACACATGTTGCGTTTTTGTTTCGCTAAAACGGATGACACTTTAATTGCCGCAGCTGAAAAACTATGCTTGCTTTAAGCTATAGCTGCTTCAATTGCTTTCACTGCAGGTAAAAAATCAATTTCTTCTACCTCTTTAAAAAAGTCAATTTCGTGTAGATGTGGCAAGAAATCGGAAACGATACGCACCACAAAATCTTGAGGTCGTTTTAAGGCCATAAACGTATAGTCTTCCATATTAATTATAGTTCCAATAGTAAGGTGTGAGGTTTTTACAAATTTATCAGACGTCAACGAAAACAAACACGGTAATTGCGTTTTAGAATTGGAAACAATAATACTTCCATTTTCAAACAACTCCCCTTTATAACCGTATAATGAAGCTGCTGTAATTTCGACTGGATTTCCTTTTTGTAAAGCTTCGGGTTGAATTTCTTCCTGACCCACAATCGCTGCAAACCCCAATAAAACAGTACAGTCCGACTGTGGCAACTGCATCATTGTCTTTGCAATAGCTTCTCTTCCTATGCCGCAAGTAACTACTTCATATTCATGCTTTTTATCGGAAATAGCACTAATTGCCACAAGTGTTTTCTCGCGTTCTATTTCCATAGGAGTCAAAATTGTAATCTTCATTTTTGTAAAAATTTATCACAAAAATACAATTCAAAAATCAAAAACAAGTCAGTTTTCAACTAAGATATTATAAAATTGAAAAACCTTTCGCTGTTGAAAAATTTCACTTGAATAAACCATAAATAATTGTATTTTTACCATTCAAAAATTTTAAACAACAAATGGGTAAAATCATAGCAATTGCCAATCAAAAAGGTGGCGTAGGTAAAACAACAACATCCGTAAATCTTGCCGCAGCTCTTGGAGTTTTAGAAAAAAAGGTGCTTTTAATTGATGCTGACCCTCAGGCCAACGCAAGTTCTGGTTTGGGCATCGATATTGAAACTGTAGAAGTTGGAACTTATCAAATCTTAGAGCATAGTAATACCCCAAAAGAGGCTACAATAAACTGTACGGCACCTAATGTACATGTTATTCCAGCCCATATTGACTTGGTTGCTATTGAAATTGAATTGGTCGACAAAGAAAACCGTGAATACATGCTGAAACAAGCTTTAGAATCGGTAAAAGACGAATACGATTATATTATTATTGACTGTGCGCCTTCATTAGGTTTACTTACATTGAATGCTTTAACAGCTGCTGACAGTGTAGTGATTCCTATTCAATGTGAATATTTCGCTTTAGAAGGACTAGGTAAATTATTAAACACTATTAAAAGTGTTCAAAAAATCCACAATCCAGAATTGGATATTGAGGGCCTATTGTTAACCATGTACGATTCACGTTTACGTTTATCCAATCAAGTGGTTGAAGAAGTACAAAAACACTTCAACAATATGGTATTTGAAACAATCATTCAACGTAATATCAAATTGAGTGAAGCACCAAGTTTTGGCGAAAGTATTATCAATTATGATGCTACAAGTAAAGGCGCAAGCAATTACTTGAACTTAGCAGAAGAAATTATAAAGAAAAACAATTAGAAGATGACGAAAGCAGTTAAGAAACAAGCTCTAGGTAGAGGTTTATCAGCACTATTAAAAGACCCTGCAAACGATATTAAATCGGTTGAGGATAAAGGTGCTGATAAAGTTGTAGGTAATATTATTGAGCTTGAATTAGATGCAATTGAAATAAACCCGTTTCAACCGAGAAGTAATTTCAACGAAGAAACACTTAGAGAATTAGCCATTTCCATTAAAGAATTAGGTGTAATTCAACCGATTACCGTTCGTAAACTTGACTTTAACAAATATCAGTTAATCTCGGGTGAGCGAAGACTTCGCGCTTCTAAATTAGCAGGTCTTGAAACAGTACCGGCTTACATTCGTTTGGCAAATGACAACGAATCCTTGGTAATGGCATTGGTGGAAAACATTCAACGTCATGACTTAGACCCTATCGAGATTGCCATTTCGTACCAACGTTTAATTGATGAAATCAGTCTTACACAAGAAGAGTTAAGTGATCGCGTAGGAAAAAAACGTTCTACAATTACCAACTATTTACGTCTTTTGAAATTAGACCCGATTATTCAAACAGGAATCCGTGACGGCTTTATTTCAATGGGACATGGTAGAGCACTTATCTCTGTTGAAGATGAAGATGTGCAATCACAAATTTACCACAAAGTAGTTACTGAAAATTTATCGGTAAGAGAAACTGAAGCTTTGGTAAAAAAACATCAAGACAGTTTAAAACCTAAAGCAGATAAACCAAAAGGCAACGGTTTTGAAATTGAAGAAACAGAAAAGAAAGTTTTTACAGATTTCTTTGGTGCTAAAGTTGATGTGAAGGTGGCAGGAAACGGAAAAGGAAAAATTACTATTCCTTTTCATTCGGAAGAAGACTTTAACCGTATTTTGAAATTGATTAACAGTTAGTGAAACATTCTTTTTTAATCATATTGACCTTATTTTTCTTAGGGTGCAATCAAATTGTTGCCCAAGAGGAAATCAACCTCAAAGCAAAAGACTCGGTTAAGACTACTATTAATCCTTTAGCTCCAGCAAAAGCCGCATTCTATTCGGCTATTATTCCTGGATTAGGACAAGCTTACAATAAAAAATACTGGAAAATCCCACTGGTTTATGCTGGATTGGGAGTCAGTATTTATTCCTATACATTTAATCAAAAAAAATACCATGAGTTTCGAGACGAGTATAAGAAAAGGTTAGATGGAACATACAATCCTAATGACCCTATTTATGGGACATTAGATAACGATCGTTTAATACGTGGTCAAAAATTTCACCAACGCAATAGGGATTTATCAGCCTTATTCATCGTTGGTATTTATATTTTAAACATAGTTGATGCCAATGTAGACGCGCATTTAATGCAGTTTAATGTGAATGATAATTTATCTCTTCGCCCTGAACTCAACCAAAACGAAATCGACAATAGATTCAATACAGGTTTGCGACTCACTTTTAATTTTTAACACTTAATTGGCTAACAACAGATTCAAAAACAACACTCATATAAAATGAAAATTGCACTTTTAGGATACGGAAAAATGGGGAAAGTTATCGAAAGGATAGCTTTGGAAAGAGGACATGAAATAGTTCTAAAAAAAGGAAGTAACGATTCGTTTGACGGATTAGAAAAAGCCGATGTTGCTATCGACTTTAGCGTTCCTTCAAGTGCTGTAACCAACATTTCTACTTGTTTTGAAATGGGAATTCCAGTGGTTTCAGGTACTACAGGTTGGTTAGAAGATTACAATAAAATGGTAGCGCTTTGTGAAGCTAAAAACGGTAGTTTTATTTACGGTTCAAATTTTAGTTTAGGCGTTAATGTATTCTTCGAACTGAATGCTTATTTGGCAAAAATGATGGCCAACTTGAAACAATACAACGTTTCAATGGAAGAAATCCATCATACGCAAAAACTAGATGCACCTAGTGGAACAGCAATTTCATTAGCTGAAGGTATCATCAACAATACCGAATACAACTCATGGACAATGGAAACTCCAAAAGCTGAAGAAATTCAAATTACAGCAAAAAGAATTGAAAATATTCCTGGTACTCACAGTATTTTTTACGATAGTGAAGTTGATCAAATCGAAATCAAACATACTGCACACAGCAGAGAAGGTTTTGCCTTAGGATCAGTTGTAGCAGCGGAATGGCTTGTGGGTAAAAAGGGAATTTTTACCATGAAAGATGTATTAGGATTAAAATAAGAAAAATAGTTAAAAGCTTAAAAGACAAAATATGGACGCATCAGGTTGGTTATTATTTATCGTTTTAGTACAAATAATACACGGATTAGGAACTTGGAAACTTTACACAAAAGCAGGTAAAAAAGCGTGTGAAGCTTTTGTTCCTGTGTATAACGCCATGGTTTTAATGAAAATTATTAATCGCCCTACTTGGTGGACGTTGTTACTTTTCATTCCGATTATCAACTTGTTCATGTTCCCTATTATATGGATAGAAACATTACGCACATTCAACAAAAAATCAACTACAGATATGATTTTGGGTGTGGTAACTTGTGGTTTATACATTGCTTATGTGAACTATACACAAGTAGTAGTCTATCATGCAAACCGTGATTTAAAAGCACCTACAAAAGCCATCGATACTGCAGGTTCTCTGGCTTTTGCCATTATTGTTGCTACTTTTGTCCACACGTATTTTATACAGCCTTACACCATTCCAACCTCATCGTTAGAAAAATCACTTTTAGTGGGTGACTTTTTATTTGTAAGTAAATTTCATTATGGAGCAAGAACACCAATGACGCCTATTGCTGCGCCAATGGTTCACGATTCATTACCGGTAGTACATACCAAATCGTATACTTCGTGGCCACAATTACCATACTTTAGATTTCCAGGTTTTAGGAAAATTGAACGTAATGACATTGTAGTATTCAACTGGCCTACAGATACCTTGTACAACATGTACAAAGCAGCCGATAAACGCTATGACAAACCAATTGACAAAAAAACCAATTATGTAAAACGTTGTGTAGCTATTCCTGGTGACAGTTTACAAATTAAAAATGGTATCTTATTCATTAATGGAAAAGAATCAATTTTACCAGAAAGGGCAAAACCACAGTATTCATACAAAGTATCTTGGGATGGAAAAACTCCAGTAAATTTAGATTACTTAGAAAAAGAACTTAATATTACAGATGCATACGGACAAATTGCAAAAGATACCTTATTCTTTAGTGCATTACCAATGCAATCGGTAGAACGCCTGAAAAATGTTCCTGGGATCACTTCAGTAACCCGTGTAATTTCAAATGGTGCAGAAGATGGAATTTTCCCTGATTTTGGTGATCGAAAACCTTCAATTTCGAATGATTGGAACAAAGATAACATGGGACCAATTTACATCCCTGAAGCTGGCAAAACCGTAAAATTGGATTCAAAAAGTTTACCTTTTTACAAAAAAATCATCTCTGAATATGAAGGTAATGATTTAAAAGTTAACGGAAACGAAATTAGAATTAACGGTCAAATTGTTACCGATTACACTTTCAAGCAAAACTACTATTGGATGATGGGAGACAACCGTCACAACTCATTAGACGCGCGTTATTTTGGTTATACTCCGGAAAATCACATCGTAGGAACACCAGTATTCATTTGGATGAGTATTGATGGAATTAACAATGGTATTAAAAACTGGAAAATACGTTGGGATCGTTTATTTACTACCGTAAATGGAAAAGGACAACCACAATCGTATTTCCAATATTTCTTAGTTTTATTAGCCATCTATTTTGTTGGAGATTATTTTTGGAAGAAAAAGAAAAAAGAAAAGGAATTAAACAAATAAGCTCGTTATGGAAGTTTTACTTCATCCAACATATTTCCCTTCAATTAGTCATTATACAGCCCTTTTACAAGCTGATAAAATTACTTTTGAAGTAGATGATAATTTTCAAAAACAAACCAATAGAAACCGAATGTACATTTACAGTCCAAATGGATTGCAAATGTTAAACATTCCAGTAAAACACTCAACAGCACCACATCAAAAATTTAGAGATGTTAAAATTGAGAACGCTTTTGGCTGGCAAAAAAATCACTTTAAATCATTAGAAGCGGCTTATAGAACATCACCATTCTTTGAGTTTTTTGAAGATGACATACGTCCCATTTTTGAAAAAGAGCATACTTTTATGATGGATTTGAATTTTCAAATTTTCGAAACTATAAACGAATGTTTAGGCATTGTCCTTCCTTTTGAAAAGACAACAGAATTTTTCTTGGAAATTGATAATCCTAAAGTAAAAGACTTTAGAAATTTGGTAAACGGCAAAAAAGACACGTTTCAAAACGAAGCTTATACACAAGTTTTTGAAGAAAAAAATGGCTTTATTCCTAATTTGAGTATTTTGGATTTACTATTCAATGAAGGACGTCATACTAAAGATTATTTGTTACAACAACAACTTTAATCTTTAACACATAAGCGAGTCATAATTGGAAAATGATCGCTTAATTTCACTTTATTGTTAGTGTTAAACGATTTTACCTCTAACGATTTATCAGTAAACACATAATCAATTCGTGCAGGATAATATTGGAAATTATACGTTTTTCCAAAACCACTACCCGCTTCTTCAAAGGCATCATTCAAATCACCTTTAATGTTGCGGTACACAAAAGAAAATGCACTATTATTCATATCGCCACATATGATCTTCGGATAATCGCAGGCGTCAGAATGTGCACGAATTAAATCGGACTGCAATTGTTGTTCACTAAAAGCACCACTAATTCTTTTGAAAATAAATTTCGATTTATTTTCATCCAATTTTTCATGAATATCAGTGCTGATTTTTATAGATTGTAAATGCATGCTGTACACGCGTAATGTATCTTGCTCCTTAACAATATCAGCAAATATTACGTTATTACTTGATTTAGGGAAATCAATTTCCCCTTTATTGATAATCGGGTATTTTGAAAAAATGGCTTGTCCATATTTATTCTTACCACCATACAATTGCACGTATTGGTGCGGAAAATTACGCAATCTCACACGTTTATTAGGCGAATATTCTTGTAAACACAAAATATCGGGATTATAATCTTGTATCACTTCTGTTATTTGCTCTGGAATATCCTTTGCAGGTAACCACTCGTAGATATTAAACAAACGAACATTGAAACTCATCAACTTAAAATCGTTTGATGATGGCGGTAAATTAGTTTCTGAAAATTTATAAAATTTATTGATGAACGTAAAACCGATAAGTAAAACCATACCAGACAATAGCGCTTTCTTTTTCAACTGTAAAACCCAGATGATAAAAAATATCGAATTCACAATTAAGAAAAAGGGCAAACCTAATGACAATACACTCAAAAAAGGAAACAACTTAGGTGCTAAAAAAGGCAATATATAAGCTACAAAGGTCAGTAAAGCAAATACCTTATTGATAAAAAAGACAAACTTACTAAACCATGATTCGTTTTGCATTTACTTCCCTACTTTAAATAAAAATTCTTTTTCTTCTTTTGACAAACTATCATAACCCGACTGACTTATTTTATCCAAAATGGCATCAATTTTCTTTTGATTCAATTCTTTGTCATAATGCGTTGATGACTTAGATGATGTACTAAATGTAGTATTCTTAGGGTTTTTATGTACTTTCTTAAAAGGTGTCTTGGGTTTTGATGCGCCTTTCATTTTCTCCTCAAAAACATCTTGAATGTTTGAAACACCCCTTGTCAAATCTGTTCCTTGTTGCAAAAGTTTTACAAAAAGAAATCCAAATAAAGCACCACCTAAATGCGCAATATGTCCTCCTGTGTTATTCATAGGTACTTGAACCAAATCGATTAAAACAATTACTGCAGCTACCTGCCATAATTTTACCGTACCAATAAGTGGCATTCGCAACAGCATATAAGGCGCATAAGCTGCAGTAGCCACTAACAATGCCATTATAGCTCCACTAGCTCCTACCAACTGTGAGACACTCCCTAAAAGCAGAAATGATATTAAAAAGACAATCCCAGAAAACATACCGCCTAAGAAATACAACCCTAAGAGTTGACGCTCTGTGAAATAGGTAGTAAACAATCGTCCTGCAAAATTCAATACCATCATGTTAAACAAAAGATGTAAAAATCCGCCATGTAAAAACATATAGGTAAAAAGTGTCCAAGGTGTAGTGCTAAATATATTCCAACTTGAATTTAATGCTAACCAATTAGGCAACACAAAGAAACCATTGGCGAAGCGGTAGAAAAAAAGTAAAGAAAATAAAAATATACCGACATTCCAGAAAATCAAACGTTGTGCAACGCCTCCTGTTCTGTATTGTAATTTTAAGTCGTCTAAAAAATTCATTTTAGTTCCAACGGTTATTGTTAAACTGATTTCTTTTCCAATACCACATCATGATATATCCGAACAAAGCCCCTCCTAAATGTGCAAAATGAGCTATTCCAGTTCCTCCTCCACTTCCAAAAAATGAAGCTCCTTTTAAGCCAAGATACAAATCTATAGCCAATAAACCTGGAACAAAATATTTTGCTTTGATTGGTACAGGAACAAACATTAAAGCCAACTCAGCATTGGGGAACATAAAAGCAAAAGCAACTAATAGACCATAAATAGCCCCAGAAGCTCCAACTGCAGGTATATTATAACTATCATACATTCTTGCTATAATATTTTCAAATCCTTTTATTGTTAAATCTCTTCTTTCTAATAATGTTTCTATGTTTTCACTTGATAAACCATTAGACACTAAAACATCATAACTTGAATTAAATTCGTAATAATTAACTCCTGTATGAAGCAACATTGCACCTAATCCACACGAAAAATAAAAAAATAAAAATTTCTTGCCTCCCCAAAACTGTTCCAATGCACTACCAAAAGAAACCAAGGCAAACATATTGAAAAACAAATGCATAGGCCCACCATGCATAAACATGTGTGTAAGAGGCTGCCAAAAATGAAATTGAGGATTTTCAAAATAATACAAAGCCAAAAGACTTTGTAAATGCGGCATTACATAACTTGCAACAAAGAAAATAATATTAATGATTAGCAAATGCTTAACCATTTCGGTCATTCTTATCATAAAGCAAACTTTTTATCTAAATCTTCCACACTCAAGGTTATGAAAGTTGGTTTATTAAAAGGTGATACATTCGGATCTTTACAAGCGAACAATGAATTTACTAAATTTTCTTGTTCTTTTTCCGACAAATACGTTCCGGTTTTCACCGATAAACTTTTTGCCATTGATTTAGCAATTCCGTCATTTAAAGAAAAAGAACTTTCTGGAATTTCATTTTGTAAATTACTAATTAATTCTTCTAGTACTATAGAAACTTCACTTTCTTGAACGTTTACAGGAATCCCTGATATTTGTATGGTATCATTTGAAATGGTATCAAATACAAAACCAGTATTTTCCAATGAAGGTTGTAATTCTTTTATAAATTGCACTTCATCAACAGAGAAAAATAATTCTAGAGGAAACAGTAATTGCTGACTCGAAGCTTGACTCACGGTGATATTGCGCAAATAATGCTCGTACAAAACACGTTGGTGCGCTTTATTCTGATCAATTACCAACATACCTGACTTAATTGAGCTCACTATATATTTTTTGTGTATTTGGTAGGTACGTGATGTTTCTTTTTCAATTTCGTTATCATTGAACAAAGAACCGGTAACCTCTTCACTTTCAAAAGAAACATTGGTTACAGCTTCTGTATCGGTTTTCAAATCCACATACAAACTCTCCCAAGATGCCGATTCTTTAGGTTGATAATTTCCGCGTGAACTATACGAACTTCCATTCGAACTTCCAGAAAAATTAGAAGTTGAAGAAGTTTTTGCTGAAACTGTTTCTGTTGCAAATGGATTATAATTAGAATCCACTTGAATCGTTGGGAAAGATGACTTTAAGTCTTTGTATTCATAAGGTGTATCCAAATTCGGATCACGTTCAAAATCCAAAACAGGAGCAACATTAAACTGTCCTAAACTGTGTTTGATTGCCGAACGCAAAATAGCATACAATGCCTGCTCATCATCAAACTTAATTTCCGTTTTAGTGGGATGGATATTAATATCAATGGTATGTGGCGGCACATCTAAATACAAGAAATAACTCGGCTGGTTGCCTTCTTTCAGTAAACCTTCATAAGCACTCATGATGGCATGATGCAAATAACCACTTTTAATAAAACGATCGTTCACAAAGAAAAACTGCTCGCCTCTACTCTTTTTAGCAAATTCAGGTTTCCCTACAAAACCACTTATGGTAACAATTTCAGTATCCTCAGAAACAGGAACTAATTTTTCATTGGTTTTTCCACCCAACATATTCACTATACGCTGACGGTAATTTGACGAAGGCAAATTAAACATCTCACTTCCGTTGTGAATCAATGTAAAATAAATAGCAGGATGCGCAAGCGCCACACGTTGAAACTCATCAATAATATGACGCATTTCTACAGTGTCGGATTTCAAAAAATTACGTCGTGCTGGTATATTGAAAAATAAATTCTTTACCAAAAATGATGTCCCTTTTGGCAAAACAGCAACTTCTTGCGAGACAAATTTACTGCCTTCAATAATGATATGATGTCCAAGTTCTTCTTGATCTTGCTTGGTTTTCAATTCAACATGGGCAATAGCCGCTATTGAAGCTAAAGCCTCTCCGCGAAAGCCTTTAGTGTGCAAATCAAATAAATCTTCAGCATGTCGAATTTTGGAAGTAGCGTGACGCGAAAAACACAAACGTGCATCCGTAACACTCATTCCTACTCCATTATCGATTACTTGAATTAAAGTTTTCCCGGCGTCTTTTACGATAAGTTTTATATCGGTTGCTTTGGCATCAATTGCATTTTCTAACAATTCTTTAACCACAGAAGCAGGTCGTTGTACCACTTCTCCAGCTGCAATTTGATTGGCGACATGATCGGGTAATAACTGAATGATACTCGACATTTATTTTATTTTGAAGATCGATAAATCAAAGTCAATGATGAATAGAAAAATCAATAGTAAAACGCCTACTATGATTAATATTCTTCTATTAGCTTCTCTATTTTCGTTGTTTTTATAATCGTTTAATGCCTTTATCAATTTCGTTTTAAGTCCTTTATCCGAACCTACAGTTACACGAAATTCATCAAATTTATGCCTGATTTCAAAAGGATTACCTTCGCCTTTATCATCATAAAAACGAGGTTGATAACTAAATTTTTTGTTTTTTCTTTTGGCTAAAAGTCCCATATAGCATTAGTTTAGTTATTACTGAATGTATTTAGATAATAGATCCCAATCAATAATAATACCAATAAAATCACCAAAATACTCAATGGTAAAGCAGATTTTACTTTTCTGCTACTTCCTTGAGCCTCTTTCCATTTTGAAACAAAATCTTTGTCTGTAGAAGTTGAATTAGCATCTCCAGAAAATCGAGGCTGATAATTAAAAGTTCTATTTTTTGAAGACTTTCCTAATTTCATTTCAAACACAAATTGAGGCGTTGGCAATTATTATCCAAAAATAAGGATTTTTGAGCGTTTATCTCTCAATTTTTTGTTAACAATAAATCCCGCTTTTAGCGGGATTTAAAATATTGTAAAAAAGCTTTATTATGCTTTTCTGTTCAAATCAACCATTTTAATAGCAGCAATAGCCGCTTCAGTTCCTTTGTTTCCATGCTTACCACCACTTCTATCAATAGACTGTTGCATGTTATTATCAGTTAACAAACAAAAGATTGTAGGGATATTGTATTTCATATTCAAATCTTTGACCCCTTGTGTTACTCCTTCGCAAACAAATTCAAAATGCATGGTTTCCCCTTTAATAACACAACCAATTGCAATTACACAATCCACATTTTGTGTTTCAATCATTTTCTTTGAACCATAAATTAATTCAAAACTTCCTGGTACATCCCAGCGAATTATATTTTCTGGCAAAGCACCACAATCTACTAATGCAGCTTTAGCTCCTTCAAACAATCCGTTTGTTATTGTATCGTTCCATTCCGAAACAACAATCCCAAACCGAAAATCATTCGCGTTTGGGATTGTGTTTTTATCGTAATTGGATAAATTTTTATTTTCTGTTGCCATTTGTTATTCAGTCATAGCGATAAAAGCATCAATATTTGCAGCTTCTCTTGAAGTTTCATACTTCTCTTTTATCTGTAAAAATAATCCGTGTGCCTCTTCATTCTTATTGTTCAACATTGCTAATTGCGCTGCTTTGAATAAGAATTTTGGCGTTGTAAAATCGTTATCATTTGCTTCAGCTGCTTTTTTATAATAAGCCATAGCATCATCAATCTTGTTTGTTTCTACATAAGCATCTCCAATTCCACCTAGAGCCAATGCTTTTAAAACTTGATCATCCGATTTAAATGCTAATAAATATTTTTCAGCATTTTGAAAATCTTTCAAATTCAAATAAGACATACCCGCATAGTAGTTGGCAAGGTTTCCAGCTTTAGTTCCTGAAAATTCTTCCGCAACTCCTACGAAACCTAATTTACCTTCTGCACCGTTTAAAGCTAATTTAAACAATGAATCTGTACTTTGTGTATTTGTCAATGCTTCATCAAAATACGTTTGCGCTTGATAAACACTATTTAATGCTTCATCCTCTTTAGGCTGAACGATGAAATTATTATACATTATAAATAAAATTGTTGCCACAGCAATTGCTCCTACAACACCTAATATAATTTTTTGGTTACCTGCTACCCACTCTTCCGTTTTAGAAGCTGTTTCATCTAAGGTATTAAAAACCTCTTCCGTAGTACTTTCACCAGTCTCTACTACTTCTTCAAATTCATTTTCAATATCTTCAACTACTTCTGGTTTCGGGGCTTTGTAACCTCTTTTGTTATATGTTGCCATGTATTTAAAATTTATTAGAGCTGCAAAAATATAATTTTTATTGAAACCTCGGCAAAAAATTGATTTAAAAATACATTTTAGTCATTTTAATTAAAAAACAACGGTGAATAAAATTAAATATGTTATTATTTTAACGACTCACTCATATTCATATTTTGATATTTTACCCTTACTTTTGTACCCTAATAACAAACAAAATCGAAAGTGTTTTTAAAACAACTCACCCTTTTAAATTACAAAAACATCAGCAACCAATCCTTTGATTTTGAATCCAAAATCAACTGTTTTATTGGAAAAAATGGCGTTGGAAAAACCAACATCTTGGACGCCATTTACCACCTAGCTTATGGCAAAAGTTATTTCAATCCACTATCGACCCAAAACATTAAGCACAACGAAGACTTCTTTTTAATAGATGCGACATTCATTAAAAACGAAAAAGAAGAAAAAATAGCCTGTAGTTTAAAAAAAGGGCAAAAAAAAATTGTTAAACGCAACAACAAGAACTACGAAAAACTGTCGGAACACATTGGTTTTATTCCTCTTGTCATTATTTCACCTTCAGATACCGATTTAATTATTGAAGGAAGCGAAACCCGACGAAAATTTATCGATAGCGTTATTTCAATTTCTGATTCACACTATTTAAACCAATTAATACAATACCAAAAACTGGTTTCTCAACGCAATGCGTTGTTGAAATATTTTGCACTCAATCAAACTTTCGACAAAGATAACCTTGCGATTTACGAGGAGCAATTAACTTCAATAGGCACAGCTATTTTCGAAAAAAGAAAGCACTTTTTAGAAAGCTTCATTCCTATTTTTAAAAAATATTACAACATCATTTCAGACGAATCGGAACAAGTGCATTTGGTATATCAAAGTCAATTAATCGAAAATGATTTAGCAACACTTTTCAAAGAAAACCTCAACAAAGACCGAGCTTTACAATACACCAGTTCTGGCATACATAAAGACGATTTATCTTTTGAAATAGATGAATATCCAATAAAAAAATTCGGCTCTCAAGGTCAACAAAAATCATTTCTGATCGCTTTAAAGCTAGCACAATTTGAATTCATAAAAGAGAAAAGTGGAGAATTGCCAATTTTACTTTTCGATGATATTTTTGATAAATTGGATTCTAGTAGAGTTGAAAAAATTATCACCATGGTAAACGACGATGTCTTTGGACAAATTTTCATTTCGGACACCCATGAAGAACGTACGGAAACCATTATACAAACTACCGAACAATCGTACAGTATTTTTAATTTGTAAAGCTGTTTTTTAATTGCTTATTTTTGAATTCGAAAATTCCAAAAACATGATCCTTCAAAATAATTTCTCCTTAAGAGAATACAACACTTTCGGAATTGCAGCTAAAGCCAAGTCTTTTGTTGCAGTACAAAATACAGAAGAGCTAACTACTGTGTTAAAACAGAATGACGACATCTTTGTTTTGGGTGGAGGAAGCAACATGCTGCTTACTAAGGACATTGAAAAATTAGTTGTTCATGTTAATTTAAAAGGAATTACCATTGAAAAAGAAGATCAAGATTACGTTTGGGTAAAAGCAAATGCAGGTGAAAACTGGCATGAGTTTGTTATGTGGTGCTTAGAGCACAACTATGGAGGGATTGAAAACCTATCTCTTATTCCAGGAAATGTTGGCACTACACCTATTCAAAATATCGGCGCATATGGCGTTGAGATAAAAGATACTTTAGCATATTGCGAAGCAATAAATATTGCAACACAAGAATTTAAAACTTTCACAAACGAAGAATGCAAATTTGCATACCGCGAGAGCATTTTTAAAAACGAATTAAAAAATAAATATATCATAACTTCGGTTATTTTTAAACTCACCAAAACAAACCACAAATTAAATACTGCTTACGGTGCCATTGAAACCGAATTAAACGATCGGAAAATTGGCATCCCAACCATAAAAGATGTCAGCAATGCTGTAATTACCATTAGGCAGAGCAAACTTCCCGACCCAAAAGAACTTGGTAATAGCGGTAGTTTTTTCAAAAACCCAATTATCGCTAAGTCACTTTATGAAAAGGCAATTTTGAATTTCCCAGAAATGCCACACTACAAAGTATCCGAAACCGAAGTAAAAGTGCCAGCAGGATGGCTAATCGAACAAGCAGGATTTAAAGGAAAACGTTTTGGTGATGCAGGTATCCACAAAAACCAAGCACTAGTTTTAGTAAATTATGGAAATGCGACCGGCGCTGAAATATTAGCTGTTTCAAAGGACATTCAAGCAACTATTTTAGCTAAATTCGGCATCCCTATTGAAGCAGAGGTTAACATAATTTAGTACAATAACTATTGCCAGTTACGCATTGTTTCGTAAATTTGTTCTCTAAATTCATTTAAGATGAAACTTATTTTCCTTACTGTAGGTATTTTACTTTTAGCTGTAGCTGGAATTGCAATAAAAATATGGGCAAAAAAAGACGGTAAATTTGCTGGCACTTGTGCTAGCCAAAGTCCATTTTTAAACCCTGACGGAGAAAACTGCAGTTTTTGCGGTAAAACTCCTGAGCAAATGAAAGACTGTAACGAAAGTTCTCACGCTTAACCACTACCTTTTTATGATTCTTGACATCTTGTTCATTGGATTTGCCTTTTTTGTGCTTATTCAAATCATTTACTATGTCCTAATTTTTGGAAAATTTTCATTTTCAAAGCCTCAAAATATTACAACTAAAAACGTTCCCATTTCGGTAATAGTTTGCGCTAAAAACGAAGAAGAGAACATCACAAAATTCTTCCCTTTACTTGTTTCTCAAAACTACTCCAATTATGAAATTGTTTTAATAGATGATGCCTCAAGTGATAACACTCGTGATTTATTTGAAGAATATGCTAAACAATACCCTAATGTAAAAGTGGTAAAAGTAGACAATAACGAAGCGTTTTGGGGCAATAAAAAATACGCCTTAACATTAGGAATTAAAGCCGCTAAAAACGACTATTTATTATTCACTGATGCCGACTGTTACCCTACTTCACAAAATTGGATAACCAACATGAGTAGCCAATTTACTTTAAAAAGAACAATAGTATTAGGTTACGGTAGTTACGAAAAAATTAAAAACTCCTTTTTAAATAAAATTATTCGATACGAAACTTTACTTACTGCAACACAATATTTTGCTTGGGCTAAAATCGGCAAACCATACATGGGCGTTGGCCGCAATTTAGCTTACCATAAAGATGAATTTTTCAAAGTTAGAGGCTTTATCGACCATATGAAAGTGCGTTCTGGAGACGATGATCTGTTCATCAATCAAGCCAGTTCAAAAACTAACACAACGATTTGCTTTACGCCTGACAGTTTTACTTGTTCAAAGCCCAAAACAACCTACGCTAGTTGGTTTTTACAAAAAAGAAGACATATTGCGACTGCCAAATATTACAAATCATTTGATCGTTTTCAATTGGGCCTTTTTTACATTTCACAACTTTCATTTTTAGTATTAGCTTTTCTCTTATTAGCTTTTCAACACCAATGGATAATCGTAACCACTTTAATTACACTACGCTATTTATTCACCTGGTTATCGATGGGATATGCTGCTGCTAAATTAAATGAGAAAGATGTCATGTATTGGTATCCTTTCATTGAAATTTTCATTATCTTCACACAGTTGAATTTGTTTTTTACTAATCTTTTTTCGAAACCTGCACATTGGAAATAACACCCGAAATTATTCAAATCCACATAAAGAGAGCACAATCTGGCGACCAAGTTGCCTTTACTTTTTTACTCGATTTTTACTGGAATGAAGTGTATGGTTTTATGCTAAAAAGAACCCAAAATGAAGCAGATGCCGAAGATATTGTAATTGAAACTTTTTCAAAAGCATTTGACAAAATCAACAATTACAACACCGAATTTGGATTCAACACTTGGCTAATTGCTATTGCCAAGAACGTCCACATTGATATGCTTCGCAAAAAAAAATCCTCTCTTTTTATTGACATTAACGACGAGAATGATAGTCACGCTTTTAATGTAATAGACGATAGTCCAAGTGCTGAAGATGATTTAATTACCAAGCAAAATTTATCACAGTTGCTTAACTGCATCAAGCAACTCAAAGCACCTTATCAAGAAGTTATTCAACTGCGTTATTTTCAGGAGATGAGTTATCAAGAAATTGCTGATTTTCTTGAGGAACCTTTAAACAACATCAAGATAAAAATTCTACGTGCTAAAAAACTATTAGCTGAAGTCATTACAAAGGGTAAAAAGAAAAAGTAGACAATATCTTTCTAAGAGTTTTTCAAATACACAAACAAATCTTAAAACTTCATAATTACTCTGATGTTTTAGCAATTCTCATTATCTTTGCATTTCAAATTGAATGCTATGAATACAGTTACTGAAAATGTATTTCCTCCTAGAGAACCGAAACCTAAATGGTTGCGCGTAAAATTACCTACAGGAAAAAAATACACTGAATTAAGAGGATTGGTTGACAAATACAAATTAAATACGATTTGTACATCTGGAAGTTGCCCAAATATGGGAGAATGTTGGGGAGAGGGTACTGCAACTTTTATGATCCTAGGTAACATCTGTACGCGTTCATGTGGTTTTTGTGGTGTAAAAACAGGACGCCCAGAAACAGTAGAATGGGATGAACCAGAAAAAGTAGCACGTTCTATCAAATTAATGAACATCAAACATGCCGTTATTACAAGTGTAGATAGAGATGACATCAAAGATGGCGGTTCAATTATTTGGGCTGAAACGGTTAAAGCCATCAGAAGAATGAACCCAAACACTACTCTTGAAACTTTAATTCCTGACTTTCAAGGTATCGAGCGCAACATTGATCGTATTGTTGAAGTTGCTCCAGAAGTGGTTTCACACAATATGGAAACCGTAAAGAGACTTACACGAGAAGTCCGTATTCAAGCAAAATACGAAAGAAGTCTTGAAGTTTTACGTTACCTTAAAGCACAAGGTATCAAAAGAACAAAATCAGGTATTATGTTAGGCTTAGGAGAAACGGAAGAAGAAGTAATTCAAACCCTACACGATTTAAAAGATGCTAATGTTGATATTGTAACAATAGGTCAATACCTTCAACCAAGTAAAAAACACTTACCGGTTAAAGAATTTATTCGCCCTGAGCAATTTGAAAAATACGAAAAAATAGGAAAAGAATTAGGATTCAGACATGTTGAAAGTGGCGCATTAGTGCGTTCTTCATACCATGCCGAAAAACACATTCATTAATTTATTCGAAAGTTAAAAATTTGAAAACAAGAATTGCAATAAATGGCTTTGGCAGAATAGGAAGAAATTTATTTCGATTATTACTAAATCACCCAACAATTGAAGTTGTTGCTATAAATGATTTAGCCGACAATAAAACCATGAGCCACTTACTTAAGTACGATAGCATTCATGGCATATTGCCTTATAATTGCAGCTATAACGAGAAAGCGATTCTTATCAACGACACAGAATATCTTTTTTTTCACGAAAGAGACATCCAGAATTTAGATTGGAAATCACTAAACATAGATTTCGTAATTGAAGCGACAGGAAAATTTAAAACTTGGGAGGCCGCAAACCAACATATAGAAGCTGGAGCTAAAAAAGTAATTCTTTCTGCTCCACCTGATGACGATGCTATAAAGACTGTTGTACTCGGCGTAAACGAAAACATACTAGATGGTTCTGAAACTATTATTTCAAATGCCAGTTGTACTACAAACAATGCCGCTCCCATGATAAAGGTAATGCAGGATTTATGTGAAATTGAACAAGCCTACATTACTACTGTGCACTCTTTTACAACCGATCAAAGCTTGCACGATCAACCTCATAAAGATTTACGTAGAGCGCGTGGTGCTTCTCAATCCATCGTTCCTACTACAACAGGTGCGGCTAAAGCGCTCACCAAAATATTTCCAGATTTGAATGGGAAAATTGGAGGTTGTGGCATACGAGTACCTGTTCCCGATGGATCCTTAACCGACATTACTCTTAATGTCAAACGAAAAGTTTCAATTGAAGAGATAAATTTAGCTTTTAAAAAAGCTTCAGAAACAACATTTAAAGGGATTTTAGATTACACAGAAGACCCAATAGTTTCTGTAGATATTTTAGGCAATTCCAATTCTTGCCTATTTGACGCACAACTCACTTCCGTAATTGACAATATGGTAAAAATTGTTGGGTGGTATGACAATGAAATAGGTTATTCTTCACGATTAATTGATTTAATTTCACTACTAGCGCGTAAATAATTTTTTTATTATATTTATAAAAATTTACAACCCACAATTCTTAACCTAAATTGAAAAAAATACTTTGTTTATTGCTGTTTTGTCTGTTTTCCATAGTAGGAAAATCTCAAGCATTGTACAAAGAAACGGCTCATATCAATGATAGTATTGACTACTATTTAGAGATTGCAATTTTTAATAAGGAAGACAAAAAATCATTCAACAAAGCAATTGTTTATACCGAAAAGGCAATTGAATTTGCCAAGATGCATACTGACAAATCAAAACTTGCCAATTGTTATTTGATTTTAGGTGGAATTTACCAAGATTTACAAAAAAATGATGAAGCTATCGAGAATTATATTCGAAGCATCAATCTCTACTCAAAAGATAATCCTAATTCAAATTTAGCACTAGCTTACTATAATTTAGGCAAATGTTATTTGGAAAAAAACAAAGCCGACCTTTCTGAAATTTACTTTAAAAAGTCAGCCTCTTTATACGAACAAATTAACTTTAATGATGCAATTGAACTTATCAATTTACAAAAAGCTATCATTCAAAAGGAAAAAGGAAATCTATTTGAGTCTGAACGTATTTTAAAAAGTACAATCAATAAAATTCGCAATAATGATGCTTTTAACGACACCAAAGTTGAAGCCTATTTTCAATTGGGCGAAATTGAATTCCTTAAAAGACATTATGACATTGCTAGTATTTATTACGAACAAGCACTAAAAACGAACCTTTCTGGAAATTACAATATAGCATTACAAAAGAAAGTTTTAAAACGATTGAGCGATGCCTATTTTGAAACCAACGAATTTGAAAAATCAAATGCTTGTCTTCAAAAATATGTTATAATATCAGACTCTATTGGAAAATATTACAACACCTTTGTTTCTGAAAACACTTTTGACAAAATTCAATTTGACAAACAATTAAAAACAATTGAAGAACTTGATAAGGAAAAGAAAAGCCAACAAAAAACACTTCGTTTTTCCAAATTAATTGTAATATTGAGTATCGCGCTAATTTCTATTTTATCACTTTTGAGTTTATCGCTCTACAAAAACAACAAAATTAGAATTAGCACCAACCGTTTACTAAAAGACAAGAACAAAGAATTAATAATCGAGAAAGAAAAAGCAGAACAAGCTTCAAAAGCACGTTCAGAATTCTTAGCAACAGTAAGTCACGAGTTGAGAACTCCTTTAAATGCTATTAATGGTATCACCTATTTACTACTACATGAAAGACCAAAGGCAAGCCAACTCAATTATTTAAAATCATTGGAGTTTTCGGGGAATTACTTGCTCAATTTCATCAATGACATTTTGGAAATTAACCGCTTGGAATCCGACAAAATTTTAGTTGAAAACATAAGTTTTAACATTAAAGAATTAGTTGACAATATCAACACTTCCTTTAATGAGTTTATCATTGAAAATAAAATCAATTTCCATTGTCAAATTGACAATAGAATCAACTACAACATCATAGGCGATCCAACGAAGATTTCTCAAATTTTAATCAATTTAATCAATAATGCGATTAAATTCAGCAAGAATGGTGATGTATGGCTAACTATAAAAGAATCCAAAAAGAGTGTCGATAATATATCCCTCTTTTTTGAAATTAAAGACAATGGTATTGGTATTCCAAAAGACAAACAAGATG
Source organism: Flavobacterium chuncheonense (assembly GCF_042686145.1). NCBI lineage: Bacteria > Pseudomonadati > Bacteroidota > Flavobacteriia > Flavobacteriales > Flavobacteriaceae > Flavobacterium > Flavobacterium chuncheonense. The sequence goes on from NZ_JBHUPC010000012.1 coordinate 513,088, forward strand.
CTATTTTCGATAGTTTCAGTCAAGGTTCAGTAGAAATTAACAGAACGTACGGTGGCACCGGTTTAGGATTATCTATTGTAAAAAAGATTATCGAGTTATTAGGTTCAAAAATCGAGTTGGAAAGCGACACCAATAAAGGTACTACTTTCAAATTTGAATTGAACTTTAAAAAAGGGGAGCTACATCAAAAACCTCTAGTAAATAATGTAAGCGTTGAGGATAACAATCTGTTATTTGTTAACAAAAAAATACTTTTGGTTGAAGACAATAAAATCAACCAAATGATTACACATAAAATGCTGGAGAAAAAAGGCGTTATCTGTACAATCATTGAAAACGGTGAAGACGCAATTTCACATTTAAAAACAAATACTTACGATTTGATTTTGATGGATGTCCACTTGCCGGGTATAAACGGAACTGAAGCAACTGAAGAAATCAGAAAATTCAACACTCAAACACCAATTATTGCCTTAACTGCCATTTCTTTAAATGAAAATAAAGAGATGCTCATGTCGTATGGGATGGATGATGTAATCACAAAACCATTTGTTCCTACTAATTTCTACCAAATATTAGCATGCTTTTTAAGTCGTGCTAATCGAGAAGAAAACGCTTAATCAAAGTACGCACTTTTGGTTCAGCAGCGTTGGCAGCTGCAAGTACTTCCTCATGATTAACCGATCCAATTGCTGCTTCATTACCTACATCTGTTATTACTGACAAACCCAAACATTGCATTCCCATATGTTTTGCAACAATAACTTCTGGTACCGTAGACATTCCCACACAGTCACCTCCTAAACGATAGACCATTCTGTACTCGGATAGCGTTTCAAAAGTAGGTCCTTGCAGACTCAAATACACCCCTTCATGCAATTCAATTTCACATTGACCAGCAATCCTTTTCAACCTATTATTCAAACTAACAGAATAAGGCTCACTCATGTTGACAAAACGGGGCCCAAAACGTTCATCGTTATGCCCACGCAACGGATGTTCAGGCATCATGTTAATATGATCTGTAATAAGCATAATATCCCCCACTTTAAAATTCGGATTTACCCCTCCAGAAGCATTGGAAACAATCAACTTATCTACTCCCAAATATTTCAATACTCGAATTGGAAATGTAACTTCCTGCATCGTATAACCTTCATAATAGTGAAAGCGACCTTGCATAGCAACAACTTTTGTCTTTCCTACGGTTCCAAACAACAAGCCCCCTTCATGTCCTTGTACGGTAGTAACCGGAAAATTAGGAATTTCAGCATAAGACAGTTTATAAACTACTTCTATATCCTCCACAAATCCACCTAAACCAGAACCTAGAACAATTCCATATTCTGGAACAAAATCAGTTTTACCCTTAATAAAACTAACAGTTGCTTGTACTTTATCCCACATAACGCAATATTGTTTGTTGAAACACTTCCGATGAATGTATCAGTTTAGACTGAATTGGCAAATAAAAAAGTTGATGAGAAGGCAGTTTCCCTTTCAATCTCATATAATCTTTTTCTGTAGTAACTATTTTTCGATTTTGTGCTGTACTTTTAATTTTTTCCAAATCTTGTTCCGTAAAATTATGGTGATCTGGAAAAATTATTTTCTCAATTTTCACTTTTCCAAAAAAATCAAAAAACAAATCCGGTTTTGCGATTCCAGCCACTAATACAATATCATCCAAATCAGCAACACTTTGCGTTCCATTCTCTGAATATACCTTTTGATCATATTCAATCGTACTAAAATATACTGGAACTTCTACTTTTAATTTCTTTTTAATTTCCGATTGCTCCGTTTCAGACAAACCACTCGGACACTTCGTCACGATTACTACATCAGCCCTCTTCTTACCTCGGGAAGGCTCGCGCAAATTTCCAAAAGGTAAAATATAATCATCACAAAATAAATCACTATATGTCGTTAGCAAAACGTAAAAACCAGCTTTTACTTTACGATGCTGATAAGCATCATCCAATAAAATCACCTCTGGATTCACTCTTTTTAGCAACTCTTGAATTCCATTTCTTCTATCCGCATCTACCGCTACTGACACATGAGGAAACTTAGAATAAAACTGAAAGGGTTCATCGCCTAAAATTGCAGCATCAGACTGATTATCTGCTAAAACAAATCCTTCAGAAGTTCTTTTATAACCACGACTCAAAGTAGCCACCTTATAGTCATTCAACATCCGAATCAACATTTCAATATGTGGTGTTTTACCTGTTCCTCCAACAGACAAATTACCCACAGCTATTACAGGCAAATTGAATGTCGAACTTTTAAAAAAACCAACATCGTACAACCAATTGCGTACATAAGTTATGACCCAATAAATTATAGCAAATGGAAATAGTATTTTTCGTAACAAAATCATAGTACGAAAGTACGTTTTTTTATAATTGGCTTAAAATTAAAATGAGGTAAAATAGACTAAAGCACTTCACTTTTATCCAAAATAACTTTGAGAATTTACAAAAAAAATGTAGGTTTGAAAGAAATAAAGCAGTATGAAACTAAATCAAATCCTAACGATTTTAGATGAAATGGCGCCACTAGCCTACGCCGAAGATTTTGACAACGTCGGTTTATTGGTTGGTAATCAAAATGAAGACGTTACAGGAATTTTAGTTTGTCACGATGCCCTTGAAACGGTAATTGATGAAGCCATTTCAAAAAAGTGCAATTTAGTTGTCTGCTTCCACCCCATTCTTTTTAGTGGAATCAAAAAAATTACAGGTAAAAACTACGTTGAAAGAGCTATTTTAAAAGCCATCAAAAACGATATTGCTATTTATGCAATTCACACCGCCTTAGACAATCATAAAAAAGGAGTCAATAAAATTTTGTGTGACTCTTTAGGCTTAACAAATACCCGCATATTAATACCAAAACGAAATTTTATTAAAAAATTAGTTACCTATACCCTACCTGAGAATGCTACAGAACTCCGTAATGCTTTGTTTGATGCAGGTGCTGGTAAAATAGGCAACTATGAAGACTGCAGTTTCAATAGTAAGGGAATTGGGACTTATATGGGGAATGAAGATAGCAATCCAGAAGTAGGAAGCCGTTTTGAATTTGTAGAAAATGAAGAAATAAAAATTGAAGTTACTTTTGAAAAACATCTAGAAGCTAAAATTTTAAAAGCTTTATTCAAACATCATGTTTACGAAGAGGTGGCTTATGAAATTTACGCATTAGAAAATCAACATCAAAATATTGGTTTAGGAATGATCGGTGAATTTGAAAAACCTATTACTGAACAAGAATTACTCGCCTTAACTAAACATAATTTACAATGTGGAGGAATTCGTCACAGTGCACTTACTGGTAAAGTAATTCGAAAAGTTGCTGTTTTGGGTGGTTCTGGTAGTTATGCTATTAATAACGCTATCGCCTCTGGTGCAGACGCCTATATAACGGCGGATTTGAAATACCACCAATTTTACGAGGCCGAAAACAAACTCCTTTTAGCTGATATCGGACACTTTGAGAGTGAAAGATTTACAAAAAATTATATTGTTGATTATCTTAAAGAAAAAATCACTAATTTTGCAATCATTTTATCAGAAGAAAATACAAACCCGGTTCAATATTTTTAATATGGCAAACACAAAAGAACTAAGCGTAGAAGACAAATTAAGAGCAATTTATGCCTTACAACTTATTGATTCTAAAATAGATGAAATTAGAAACGTAAGAGGTGAATTACCGCTAGAAGTAGAAGATTTAGAAGATGAAGTAGCAGGTCTTACTACACGTTTAGACAAGTTAAAAAATGACTTAGAGGTTATCGATACGCAAATCAAAGAGAAAAAAAATGCTATTGACGAACATAAAGCAACGATAAAAAAATATCTAGAGCAACAAAAAAATGTTCGTAACAATAGAGAGTTTAACTCATTGACTAAAGAAATTGAGTTTCAAGAACTTGAAATTCAATTGGCTGAAAAGCACATCAAAGAAATGAAAGTTTCTATTGAACACAAAAAAGAAGTTGTGGGGCAATCAAAAGAAAAATTAGATGCTAAACAACAACACTTAAAACACAAAAAATCAGAATTAAGCGATATTATGGCTGAAACTGAGAAAGACGAAAATTTCTTGATGGAAAAATCTTCAGAATATCAAGGAAAAATTGAAGATCGTTTGTTAGAAGCTTATAATAGAATCCGTTCAAGTGTTCGTAATGGTTTAGCTGTTGTTTCTATTGAACGTGGTGCATCTGCTGGTTCATTTTTCACTATTCCACCACAAACACAAATGGAGATAGCTGGGCGTAAAAAAATCATTACAGATGAGCACAGTGGCCGTATTTTAATTGACAGTGTATTAGCTGATGAAGTAAGAGAAAGTATGGAAAAACTTTTTGCAAAAATGTAATTTATTGCATCTTAATATATAAAAATCCCAATCGAAAGATTGGGATTTTTGTTTTAAAGTCATTCTTAGACAACAATTACCAAAAAGAATATATCTTTGCAGTATGGAAGAAAAGTTAACACGTATTAATAAATTTTTATCCGAATCTGGATTTTGTTCTCGCAGAGAAGCCGATAAATTAATCGAACAAGGAAGAGTTACTATTAATGGTGAAATCCCTGAAATGGGCACTAAAATTGGTCCAAATGATGAAGTTCGCGTAAACGGACAACTTGTTCAAGAAAAAAAAGGAAGTTTTGTGTATTTAGCCTTCAACAAGCCTCCTGGAATTGAGTGCACTACAAATCCCGAAATTCGTGACAACATTATTGATTATATCAATTATCCTGAACGTATTTTTCCTATTGGCCGTTTGGACAAGGCCAGCGAAGGTTTAATTTTTCTTACCAATGACGGTGACATTGTAAATAAAATTTTACGCGCTCGTAACAATCACGAAAAAGAATATGTAGTTACCGTAAACAAACCTATTACAGAACGTTTTATCCAGCGTATGGGAAATGGAATTCCAATTTTGGAAACCATCACGCGTAAATGTAAAGTAGAACAAGTAAGCAAATATGTGTTTCGAATTGTTTTAACACAAGGTTTAAACCGTCAAATTCGAAGAATGTGTGAGTATTTGGATTACGAAGTAACGGCTTTAAAGCGTACTCGTATCATCAATATTTCATTGGACGTTCCTGTTGGAGCCTATCGTTTACTTACTGAAAAGGAAATTACCGATTTGAACCAACTTATCGCTCCATCATCTAAAACAGAAGAAGCCAGTTTACCGAGTAACAAGGCAAAGTTTACTGGAAAACGAAATTACGGTTCGAGAAATCGTTAAATTTCAACTTCCATTACATAATCATCCATAACGTAACCGCGGCCAATTTCAATTACTTCGTCTTTCACAATTTTGAAGCCTAATTTGGTATAAAAATGTCGGGCAGTATTGTACTTGTTCACATTTAGAAAAATTGCATTTTGTTCATTTTGCAACGCAATTTCTTTTACTTTTTCAAAAAGGAGTTTCCCAACACCAAAGCCTTGCGTTTCGGGTAAAACATAAATTTTATGAATTTTAATTTTCTGTGGTTGACAATTGATTTCATAAGCAACAAAACCTACCGCATTACCTGTATTATCAAAGGCCAAATAAAACACTTGCCCCTGCTCCATTTGCTTTTGTAAAGCCTCTTCAGAATAGAACATCTTCAACATGTAATCTAATTGCTCTGAACTTAAAATTTCTGCATAGGCAATAGGCCAAATGGCTCTTGCCAATTGTTCAATGATTGAAATTTGTGAAAAAGTCGCTTTTTGAAGTCTCATTGTAATTTAAATTAATTTTCAAAAATAAAAAAGCCGTATTGATATTCAATACGGCTAACTAAAATAAAGTAAAAATTACAACTTAACCTTCTTGGTTATTTTGCCTGCTTCAGTAAAAATTTCAACTAACACAATTTGATTGGTAGCTGAAATATCTTGTATCCATAGATCAGATGCATTCACTAATGATTTTGAAACCAATAATCTTCCCTGTAAATCATAAACCAATACATCCGTCATTAAAACTTCTCTTGTATTGATAACTATACCTCCATCTTTAGCAAAAACAAATGCATTGTTTTTTAATACAGTTCCTAAACTTAAAGTGTTTGACTCAATTACAAAATCATCGATATGAAAATCAACATCAGTAGCCGTTGTATTTGTTGTTGCCACAAAAGCGATTTTTACTACACCACTGTAAGCTGTTAGAGGTAAAATCTCATCTACTCCTGTGTTGGAATAAGAACCTGCTCCAGTATACGTTTTTATTACATTGGCATCAGACCATGTTGTTCCTCCATCGGTTGAAATAACTACTTTAACACTGTGGGTCCCTAGTGTACTTTGTGTTGCAGTCCCGTTATATGAAGTTACCGCATACTTATAACGCAATTGATAAGCACCTGGAGTAGTCCCTAAATTAATTGGATTTGAAATAAACCAGTCTTTTTTATTATTGTATAAATTAATTGAAACTCCTTTATTAGACGCACTACTATTTGCAAATCCATTCGTTTTAAGTTTCCACTGACTATCCACATTACTCAAAATAGAGTTACTCTCTAACACTCCTGTTGCTTCAGACCAACAATTTGGACTTGGAGCAATTCCATTAAAAGTATCAAAGTTCTCTACACTTAATGGAGCAACACTAGCATCACAAGCAGTAGTAAAACTACCTCCACTTGCCCAAGTACTAGTATCACCACCTCCACAACTTGCACGAACCCACCAATAATATGTTGTCCCTGAGTTAAAACCAATTGCGTCAAAAGGAGAAACTTGATTAATATCAGAAGGTGCTGTAGCACTTGTAGGAGGAGTGTTTGAAGTACTCCAGTAAATATCATAATCATTAGATGGATTACTTGTAGAAGCAGTCCAACTCATGATGGCTTCATAAGTCTGTATATTACTTATGGCTAAATCACTTGGTGGCAAACAGTTTGGTTGATTCCAAGTATACGTTAAACCATCAACTGGCCCTACTAAAGTTGACCAAGTCATTTTAGCAGTGTTTGATGTTCCTGACGAACTATTTGACCAATCTGTTGTGGTTGTTCTGTTAAAATAATTAGATGTTGAAGTACCGACGATTCCAACTTGCCCAAAATAACTATTAGCTCTTGCTGAAGGACCATAAACTATTTGAACAGCATTTGTAGTCTCATAAAGTTTTATTTGCACCGATAGCTGATTTGCCGTAGATGACCATTCTACATAATAATTAGGGTATTCAATAGTCAACACCCTGTCTGGAGCTGTTCCTGATACTTCATAAACAACTGCTCCATTTGTTTTACCATCACGAGCAAAAAAAGCAACTGCAGGCCCAACACCGCTAGAGCTTATAGGTGTACTCGTTGATTGAGGAGCCTGAGAACCAAATTTAATAAAACCATTTGGTGATGCAGAAAATTGCGTATACGTTACACCATCTAAAACAAAATCAAATCCGATGTTTGTCAAAGGAGACGAACCGTAATCAGTACCCGCAGCTAATACTGCAGTAGTAGAAGTAATTGGAGTAAATGTCCCTAAAGTTTGAGTAAAAGAATAATTACTCAATTGACCATAAAAGAAAGAGGTACACAATAAGAACAATAAAAATGTAATTTTTCTCATAGTTAAAGTTTTTAATAACACATCATGTGAATGAAGCGCAAATGAATAAAAACTCGGCAAAAAAGCTCTGTTTTACACTACTACAAAAAGACTACAAGTTATAAAAACCACTAAATAAAACACTTACAAACAAAAGGAGCTCATTACAATGAATGAGCTCCTTCAATAGTTTCACTATATAAATGAATTATGCTTGACCTGTTGGACCAAAATTCAAAGGTAAATTAGGTGCTTCACCTTCTGTAATTTCACCGTGCTGACTTTCAAAACGCCTTACATTTTCAGCTAAAGCTTTTAATAATCGCTTTGCATGTTGAGGCGTTAAAACAATTCTAGACTTTACTTTTGCTTTCGGCACACCTGGCATAATAGAAACAAAATCTACTACAAATTCACTATTTGAATGGTTGATAATTGCCAAGTTTGAATAGATACCTTCAGCAATTTTCTCGTCAAGTTCAATATTAATTTGACCTTGTTGTGGGTTGTTATTTTCCATAATTGATATAGTTAAAAAAACCTAACAGAAATTCATCTGTTAGGTTTTTGGTTATATGATTTGTTAATAAAATTTTTAGAAGTTTATTTCTTCTTTAATTCCCATTAACTCATTGTATTCTTCTTTCGATCCAACGATAATGTTGTCATATTCTCTCATACCTGTACCTGCAGGTATTCTGTGTCCAACAATAACATTTTCTTTCAATCCTTCTAAGGTATCAATTTTACCTGCTACAGCAGCTTCATTTAACACTTTAGTAGTTTCCTGGAACGATGCAGCCGAGATAAACGATTTCGTTTGTAATGACGCTCTCGTAATACCTTGAAGTACTGGAGTAGCTGTTGCAGGGATAACATCTCTAGCAATAACTAAGTTTTTATCATTACGTTTTAACAACGAATTCTCATCTCTTAATTGACGTGGAGAAATGATTTGACCTGGTTTAAGATTTTCAGAATCACCTGCATCTTCTACCATTTTCATTCCGTACAACTTGTCATTTTCAACAATAAAGTCTTTTGTATGAGCCAATTGATCTTCTAAGAATAAAGTATCTCCTGGATCAACAATTCTAACCTTACGCATCATTTGACGAATTACCACCTCAAAGTGCTTGTCATTAATTTTTACCCCTTGTAAACGGTATACCTCTTGAATTTCGTTAACCAAATACTGTTGAACAGCTGCTGGTCCTTTAATTCTTAAGATATCCTCAGGTGTAATAGCACCGTCAGAAAGAGAAGTTCCTGCTTTCACGAAGTCATTCTCTTGAACTAAAATTTGGTTCGAAAGTTTTACTAAGTATTTCTTAACATCACCAAATTTCGATTCGATAGCAATCTCACGGTTACCACGTTTAATTTTTCCAAAAGTTACAACACCATCAATCTCAGATACTACTGCTGGATTTGAAGGATTACGTGCTTCTAAAAGCTCAGTAATTCTAGGTAAACCTCCAGTAATATCACTTGATTTAGAAGAACGACGAGGAATTTTTACAAGTACTTTACCTGCTTTAATTTTCTCTCCGTCATCTACCATAAGGTGTGCCCCCACTGGTAAGTTATAAGAACGTATTAATTCTCCGTCTTTACCATAAATTAATAAAGTAGGGATTAATTTTTTATTACGTGCTTCCGAAACTACTTTTTCTTGGAAACCTGTTTGCTCATCAATCTCAACAGCGAAAGATTCACCTTGTTTAAGATCTTCATATTCTACTTTACCCGTAAATTCTGAAACAATTACCCCATTATAAGGGTCCCATTTACAGATTACAGCTCCTTTATCAACAGTATCACCGTCTTTAACGAAAATACTAGAACCGTAAGGAATGTTGTGCGTATTTAAAACAATTCCTGTTTTAACGTCAACTAATTTCAATTCGGTAGAACGAGAAATAACGATATCTACGGCATTACCATCTGCATCTTCACCTTTAACAGTTTTCAAGTCTTCTATTTCTAAACGACCTGCAAACTTAGTGATGATGCTTGACTCTTCAGATAAACCTCCAGCAACCCCTCCAACGTGGAACGTACGAAGTGTTAACTGTGTACCTGGCTCTCCAATTGACTGTGCAGCAATTACACCAACAGCTTCACCTTTTTGAGTCATTTTACCAGTAGCTAAGTTTCTTCCGTAACATTTCGCACAAATACCTTGAGTTGCCTCACATGTTAATGGCGAACGTACTTCAACGCTTTCGATAGGAGTACCATCTAAACGTTTCACGATAGCTTCTGTTATTTCTTCACCTTCATGGATTAAAATTTCAGAAGTAAGTGGATTTACAACATTGTGTAATGCCACACGACCTAAAATTCTTTCTCCTAAAGATTCAACGATTTCTTCATTTTTCTTTAATGGCATTACCTCAATACCTCTTAAAGTACCACAGTCTACAGAGTTTACAATTACATCTTGAGAAACGTCATGTAACCTTCTTGTTAAGTAACCTGCATCGGCAGTTTTAAGAGCGGTATCCGCAAGACCTTTACGCGCACCGTGAGTAGAGATAAAGTACTCAAGGATAGAAAGACCTTCTTTAAAGTTCGATAAAATCGGGTTTTCAATAATTTCACCACCACCAGCTGTCGATTTTTTAGGCTTAGCCATCAAACCACGCATACCAGTTAACTGACGAATCTGCTCTTTAGACCCCCTTGCTCCTGAGTCAAGCATCATATATACCGAGTTGAAACCTTGTTGGTCCTCACGGATATTTTTCATTGCTAACTCTGTTAATTGAGCATTGGCAGAAGTCCAAATATCAATAACCTGATTGTAACGTTCGTTATTGGTGATAAGACCCATGTTATAGTTCAATGAAATTGCATCAACTTGCTCACGCGCATCAGCAATCAATTGCTCTTTTTGTTCTGGAATTCTAATATCACCTAATGAGAATGATAAACCACCTTTGAAAGCGAATTTATATCCCATATTTTTCATATTATCTAAGAATTCAGCTGTTGTAGGAACATCTGTAGCACCTAAGATATCACCGATAATATCACGTAATGATTTTTTGGTTAATACTTGGTTAATGTATCCTGCAGCTTCTGGCACTACCTCGTTAAACAATACTCTACCTACAGTAGTTTGAATAATTTGATAAACCAATTCTCCATTTTCGTTAAAGTCTTTTGCTCTTACTTTAATACGAGCATTCAACTCAACTTTTCCTTCGTTTAATGCAATGTTAACCTCTTCAGCAGAGTAGAATGTCATACCTTCTCCCAAAATTTTCTTCTCTGGAGTAGATAAACGTTCTTTTGTCATATAATATAAACCAAGAACCATGTCCTGAGATGGTACCGTGATAGGTGCTCCATTTGCAGGATTCAAGATATTATGAGACGCTAACATCAACAATTGTGCTTCAAGAATAGCCTCTGGTCCTAATGGTAAGTGTACCGCCATCTGGTCACCATCGAAATCGGCATTAAACGCCGTACATACTAATGGGTGTAACTGGATTGCTTTTCCTTCAATTAACTTAGGTTGGAATGCTTGAATACCTAAACGGTGAAGCGTAGGAGCACGGTTCAATAATACAGGATGTCCTTTAATTACATTCTCTAAAATGTCCCATACTACTGGCTCTTTTTTGTCAATAATCTTCTTAGCCGACTTAACTGTTTTAACAATTCCCCTTTCGATTAACTTACGAATGACGAATGGTTTGTACAATTCAGCAGCCATATCTTTTGGAAGACCACACTCGTATAATTTCAACTCAGGTCCAACAACAATTACCGAACGTGCAGAGTAATCAACACGCTTACCTAATAAGTTTTGACGGAAACGTCCTTGCTTACCTTTTAACGAGTCAGATAACGATTTTAATGGTCTGTTTGATTCCGTTTTTACAGCTGAAGCTTTTCTTGTATTATCAAATAATGAATCTACCGCTTCTTGTAACATACGTTTTTCATTACGTAAGATTACTTCTGGAGCTTTAATTTCCATTAATCGTTTCAAACGATTGTTACGGATAATTACTCTACGGTATAAGTCATTTAAATCTGATGTTGCAAAACGACCTCCATCAAGTGGTACTAACGGACGTAATTCTGGTGGAATAACCGGAATTGCTTTTAAGATCATCCAAGAAGGATTGTTCTCTCTGTTTCTGTTAGCCTCACGGAACGCTTCAACAACTTGTAAACGTTTCAACGCTTCAGTTTTACGTTGTTTAGAAGTTTCATTACTTGCTGCGTGACGTAATTGGTAAGATAAATCATCTAAATCAATACGCTCTAACAAGTCCATAATACATTCAGCACCCATTTTGGCGATGAATTTATTTGGATCTGAGTCATCTAAATATTGGTTTTCCATTGGAAGTGTATCTTGAATATTCAAGTACTCCTCTTCTGTTAAGAAATCCAATTTGTTTAAAGTTTCACCCTCTAAACCTTTTGCAATACCTGGTTGAATTACTACATATCTTTCGTAATAGATAATCATATCTAATTTCTTAGATGGTAATCCTAATAGGTATCCAATTTTATTTGGTAACGAACGGAAATACCAGATATGAGCGATTGGCACCACTAAATTAATGTGACCAACTCTATCTCTACGTACTTTCTTTTCCGTTACTTCAACACCACATCGGTCACAAACGATTCCTTTGTAGCGAATTCTTTTATACTTACCACAAGCACATTCATAATCTTTTACTGGACCGAAAATACGCTCACAGAATAGACCATCGCGTTCTGGTTTATGCGTACGATAGTTGATAGTTTCTGGCTTTAAAACCTCACCTCTAGACTCTCCTAAAATTGACTCTGGAGAAGCTAAACCTATCGTAATTCTGTTAAATCTTTTAACGGTGTTTTTATCTTTTAATCTTGTCATGATATGAATACTATCGATTTTGTAAAAAACGTTATAAAGGGAGCAATCGAAATTGCCCCCGTAAAATTATTCTTCTAATCTGATGTCTAAACCTAGACCTTTTAATTCATGCATTAATACATTGAATGATTCAGGTAATCCTGGTTCTGGCATCGTTTCACCCTTAACGATAGACTCGTAAGTTTTAGCTCTACCAATAACGTCATCAGATTTAACCGTCAAGATTTCTCTTAAGGTACTTGAAGCACCGTATGCCTCAAGAGCCCAAACCTCCATCTCTCCAAAACGCTGACCTCCGAATTGAGCTTTACCTCCTAATGGTTGCTGCGTAATTAATGAGTATGGACCAATAGAACGTGCGTGCATCTTATCATCTACCATGTGTCCTAATTTCAACATGTAAATTACACCCACAGTTGCTGGTTGGTGGAAACGCTCTCCAGTTCCTCCATCATACAAGTATGTATGACCGAATCTAGGAATTCCAGCCTCGTCTGTTAAAGCATTAATTTGATCTAAAGAAGCTCCATCAAAAATTGGTGTAGCAAACTTTCTACCTAAATTCATACCTGCCCATCCAAGTACTGTTTCATAAATCTGACCGATGTTCATACGAGAAGGTACTCCAAGTGGATTCAATACGATATCTACTGGTGTTCCGTCTTCTAAGAATGGCATATCTTCATGACGTACAATTCTTGCAACAATACCTTTGTTACCGTGACGACCCGCCATTTTATCACCCACTTTAAGTTTACGTTTCTTAGCGATATAAACTTTAGCTAGTTTTAAAATTCCTGCTGGTAATTCATCTCCAACTGTAATTGTAAATTTCTCTCTTCTCAACCAACCTTGTAAATCGTTTAATTTGATTTTGTAGTTGTGAATTAAGTCGTTTACTAATTTATTTGTTGCATCATCAGTAGCCCATTGTCCTTTTGTAAGGTGAGCAAAATCTTCAACTGCGTTAAGCATTTTTTGAGTATATTTTTTACCTTTTGGTAAAACTTCTTCACCCAAATCATTCATAACACCTTGTGATGTTTTACCATTCACAATGTTGAATAATTTTTCTACTAATGTATCTTTTAATTCGTTGTATTTTACTTCGAATTCTGTATCCAATCTATCGATATCTTCTTTATCTTTAGAGCGTTTACGCTTATCTTTTACTGCTTTCGCGAATAATTTTTTATCTAAAACAACACCGTGTAATGAAGGAGAAGCTTTTAATGAAGCATCTTTTACATCACCTGCTTTGTCACCGAAGATAGCGCGTAATAATTTCTCTTCTGGAGTAGGATCAGACTCTCCTTTAGGAGTAATCTTACCGATAAGAATGTCGCCAGGTTTAACCTCTGCACCAATTCTAATCATTCCGTTCTCATCCAAATCTTTAGTAGCTTCTTCAGAAACGTTAGGAATATCATTAGTCAACTCTTCGTTACCTAATTTTGTATCTCTAACCTCTAATGAATAGTCATCGATGTGGATAGATGTAAAGATATCATCACGAACTACTTTTTCAGAAATTACAATCGCATCCTCGAAATTGTATCCTTTCCAAGGCATGAAGGCTACTTTTAAGTTTCTACCTAAAGCTAACTCTCCATTTTGCGTTGCATATCCTTCACAAAGGACTTGACCTTTTTTAACTTTATCACCTTTTCTTACGATTGGTTTTAAGTTAATAGAAGTACTTTGGTTGGTTTTTCTGAACTTGATTAACTGATAGGTTTTGTCATCAGAGTCAAAACTTACCATACGCTCTTCATCCGTTCTGTCGTACTTGATTGTAATTTTATTGGCATCAACATAAGTTACAACACCACTTCCTTCAGCATTAATCAATACTCTTGAATCAGAAGCAACTTGTCTTTCTAATCCAGTTCCTACGATAGGAGCTTCAGGACGTAATAAAGGAACTGCTTGACGCATCATGTTTGATCCCATCAATGCACGGTTCGCATCATCGTGCTCTAAGAATGGAATCAAAGAAGCTGAGATAGAAGCAATCTGGTTAGGAGCAACGTCTGTATAGTGAACAACTGTAGGTTCTACTACTGGGAAGTCACCTTCCTCACGAGCAATAACTTTTTCAGCTGTAATTTGACCAGCATCACTCATTTCAATGTTTGCTTGCGCAATCATTTTACCTTCTTCTTCTTCAGCACTTAAATAAATTGGTTCAGATACTAAATCAACGACACCATTTTCAACCTTACGGTAAGGTGTCTCAATGAATCCCATTCCATTTACTTTAGCATAAACTCCAAGAGATGAAATCAAACCAATGTTTGGTCCCTCTGGTGTTTCAATAGGACATAAACGTCCGTAATGTGTATAGTGAACGTCACGAACCTCGAACCCAGCACGCTCTCTAGATAAACCTCCAGGTCCAAGTGCAGATAGACGACGTTTGTGTGTGATCTCGGCTAATGGATTCGTTTGATCCATAAACTGAGATAACTGGTTGGTTCCAAAGAATGAATTAATAACCGATGATAATGTTTTAGCATTAATCAAATCGATTGGTGTAAACACCTCGTTATCACGAACGTTCATTCTCTCACGGATCGTTCTTGCCATACGAGCAAGACCTACACCAAATTGTTGTGACAATTGCTCACCAACAGTTCTTACACGACGGTTTGATAAGTGATCAATATCATCAATCTCAGCTTTTGAGTTGATTAACTCAATCAAATATTTTACAATTGTAATGATATCCTCTTTGGTCAACACTTGTTTTTCCATTGGGATATCCAAACCTAATTTTTTGTTCATTCTATAACGACCAACCTCACCTAAGTTGTAACGTTGATCAGAGAAGAATAATTTATCGATAATACCACGAGCCGTTTCCTCATCAGGCGGTTCTGCGTTACGCAACTGACGGTAAATGTGCTCAACAGCTTCTTTTTCTGAGTTTGTTGGGTCTTTTTGTAAAGTGTTGTGGATAATAGTATAGTCAGCCGCATTATTATCTTCTTTATGTAAAAGAATAGCTTTAACGTCAGCATCTAAAATTTCCTCAACATTATCTTTATCTAAAATAGTATCACGATCCAAGATAATCTCGTTACGCTCAATAGATACTACTTCACCTGTATCTTCATCTACGAAATCTTCATGCCATGTATTTAACACACGAGCAGCAAGTCTTCTTCCGATGTATTTTTTAAGACCAGTTTTTGATACTTTTATTTCTTCCGCTAAGTCGAAAATCTCCAAGATATCTTTATCTCTTTCGAAACCGATAGCTCTAAATAAAGTAGTTACAGGTAATTTTTTCTTTCTATCGATATAAGCATACATTACGCTGTTAATATCGGTAGCGAATTCAATCCAAGATCCTTTGAAAGGAATAATTCTTGCAGAATATAATTTTGTACCATTTGCATGGAACGATTGTCCAAAGAATACACCCGGAGATCTGTGTAACTGAGAAACAACAACACGCTCTGCACCATTGATAACAAAAGTACCGCTTGGTGTCATGTATGGAATAGTTCCTAAGTAAACATCTTGTACAATTGTTTCAAAATCTTCATGTTCAGGGTCTGTACAGTATAGTTTCAAACGTGCTTTTAAAGGCACACTATAGGTAAGTCCTCTGTCAATACACTCTTCAATTGTATAACGAGGTGGGTCTATAAAATAATCAAGAAATTCTAATACGAATTGGTTTCTTGTATCCGTAATTGGAAAATTTTCCATGAAGGTATTATAAAGACCTTCGTTGCCTCTTTCATCAGATTTGGTTTCTAGTTGGAAGAAATCTTTAAATGATTTCACCTGAATATCTAGAAAATCCGGATAATCTGGAATGTTTTTTGTTGAAGCAAAATTTAATCTTTCAGTCTGATTAGCAATCATCAATGGACAAATTTTTGATTTAAAAAAGTAATTTTCGTGTCAAAAACACTATGTAATTTATACTTCCTTTAAAAATAATCAACACATCTTTAAAAATAAACCAGGAAAGTTAGTTTGTTTTCTTTCTTCGTATTGACTACTGTATTTGTGTAAAAAATGTAAAATTCTTTTTATACGCAAAATGGTTTAGGCCTTTGAGAGGTTATCCCAAGGCCTAAACCTAGCTTTTTAGCTTAGTTTTAATTATTTAAGCTCAACTACTGCTCCAGCTTCTTCTAAAGCTTTCTTAAGACCTTCAGCCTCATCTTTAGAAACACCTTCTTTAACGTTTGTTGGAGCTCCGTCAACTACATCTTTAGCTTCTTTAAGACCTAAACCTGTTAATTCTTTAACAGCTTTAACTACTGCTAATTTAGAAGCACCAGCATCTTTTAATACTACTGTAAATTCAGTTTGCTCAGCAGCAGCTTCACCAGCACCACCTCCAGCAACTACAACAGCTGCAGCAGCAGGCTCGATACCATACTCATCTTTTAATATTGTTGCTAATTCGTTAACTTCTTTAACTGTTAAGTTAACTAATTGTTCTGCGAATTGTTTTAAATCTGCCATTTTTTCTATCTTTAATGATTTTGTAAAATATAATAATTTATTTGTGCGCTCTTTTGGTAAAATTTATTCTGCAGCGTCTTCTTTTCCTTCTTGGTTCTGAAGTGCAGAGATGATTCTTTGAGCAGGAGACTGAAGTAAACCGATAATTTCTGCGATAACTTCCTCTTTAGATTTAATAGATACTAATGCATCTAATTGCTCATCACCAATATAAATTTCTTCGTTGATGAATGCTCCTTTTAAAACTGGTTTTTTCCCTTTTTTACGGAACTCTTTAATGATTTTTGCAGGCCCATTAGCTGTTTCTGCAATCATTATAGAGGTATTTCCTTTTAAAGTAGAAGGTAAATCACCAAAGTTTGCTTCTGAAGCCTCCATTGCTTTTGCAAGCAAAGTATTCTTAACAACTTCTAATTTGATACCTGCTTTAAAACAAGCTCTTCTTAAATTTGAAGTTGTATCTGCATCAAGTCCTGAAGTATCCGCTAAATAAATAACATTAACTCCCGCTAACTGTGCAGTTAAATTTTCAATCGCGATTGATTTTTCTTCTCTAGTCATACTAAAAATTTTTAACTACCAATTATACTGCTTTAGGATCTAAAGCAATAGCAGGACTCATAGTACTAGATAAGTGGATAGACTTAATATAAGTACCTTTAGCTGCAGTTGGTTTTAATTTAATTAATGTTTGAATAATTTCGTGTGCGTTGTCATAAATTTTATCAGCATCGAAAGATACTTTTCCAATTCCTGCATGCACGATACCAGTTTTATCAACTTTAAAGTCAATTTTACCAGCTTTTACTTCTTGAACAGCTTTAGCAACATCCATAGTTACCGTACCTGTTTTAGGGTTTGGCATCAAACCTCTAGGTCCTAAAATACGACCTAATGGACCTAATTTACCCATAACAGCTGGCATCGTAATGATAACATCAACATCTGTCCAACCATCTTTAATTTTTTGAAGGTAATCATCTAAACCTACGTGGTCAGCACCAGCAGCTTTAGCCTCAGCTTCTTTATCTGGAGTTACAAGCGCCAAAACGCGAGTATCTTTTCCTGTTCCATGAGGTAAAGTAACTACACCTCTTACCATTTGATTCGCTTTTCTAGGATCAACTCCTAAACGAACTGCGATATCAACAGACTCATCAAATTTAGCAGAAGCAACCTCTTTAATTAATGCAGACGCATCTCTTAAAGTATATTGTTTGTTCTTCTCAATTTTAGATGCAGCCTCTTTTTGCTTTTTTGTCAATTTTGCCATGTCTAATTCTTTTAACGATTAAAAAGGAGCATCTCCTGTTACTGTTATACCCATAGATCTAGCTGTACCAGCTATCATACTCATAGCAGACTCGATTGTAAATGCATTTAAATCAGGCATTTTATCCTCTGCAATGGTTCTAATTTGATCCCAAGTAACATTTGCTACTTTCTTACGGTTTGGTTGACCTGAACCAGACTTTAATTTAGTTGCCTCTAATAATTGAACAGCAGCCGGTGGCGTTTTAACAACAAAGTCAAAAGACTTGTCTTTATACACAGTAATTTGTACTGGTAAAATTTTGCCAGGTTTATCTTGTGTTCTTGCATTAAATTGCTTACAGAACTCCATGATGTTAACACCAGCAGCCCCCAAAGCAGGTCCAACCGGTGGCGATGGATTCGCAGCACCTCCCTTAACTTGTAGTTTAACTACTTTACTAACTTCTTTTGCCATTTTTTAAAAATTTAGCACATCTAAACAATTGGAAGCGAAGATGTGAATGTATATGTAACAAATATTATACTTTTTCAACTTGCATAAAACTCAATTCCAATGGAGTTTTTCTTCCGAAAATCTTAACCATTACCTCAAGTTTACGCTTCTCGTCATTAACTTTTTCAATAGTTCCATTAAAACCATTAAAAGGACCATCAATAACTTTAACTGTCTCTCCAATAGAATACGGTATTGCAACACTATCAACTTTCACAGAAAGCTCATCTACTTTACCTAACATTCTATTAACTTCAGACATACGTAATGGAACAGGATCACCACCTTTGGTTTCACCTAAAAAACCAATTACACCTGGAATCGACTTAATAATATGAGGAACCTCCCCAGTTAAATTAGCCTCAACCATAATATATCCAGGAAAATATACTTTTTCCTTAGCAATTTTCTTTCCGTCTTTTACCTGAACTACTTTTTCAGTAGGCACCAAAACCTGAGAAACGTAATCCGCTACACCTAAGCGAGCAGTTTCCGTTTCTATATAAGCTTTAACTTTATTCTCCTGACCACTGACAGCTCTTACAACATACCACTTTTTAACATTATTATCTGCCATAAAATAACCTATTTTATAATGTTAAAAAATCCTTCTAATGCTTTTACAAATAATTCATCCACACCATAAGTCAAAAGCGCAAATAAAACAGAAAATACTGCTACAATAATAGTTAAGCGTTGTACCTCAGACCACTCTGGCCAAGTTACATTCGTTTTCAACTCTTGAAACGCTTCCGAAATATAATTAACAAATTTTGTCATTACTTTATATAATTTGCACGGGCGGAGGGATTCGAACCCCCATCAATGGTTTTGGAGACCACTATACTAACCCTTGTACTACGCCCGTTTATTTAAGCCAGCTGCAAAGATAATACAACTGGCTTTAAATTTATGTAATTAAACTAAAAAAATTAGTCTAAAATTTCAGTAACCTGACCAGCACCTACAGTTCTACCACCCTCACGAACAGCGAAACGTAAACCTACTGATAAAGCGATTGGACTTAATAATTGAACTTCAATAGTTAAGTTATCACCTGGCATAACCATCTCTACTCCTGCAGGTAAAGAAATAGTACCTGTAACGTCAGTTGTACGTACGTAGAACTGCGGACGGTAGTTATTATGGAATGGAGTGTGACGTCCACCTTCTTCTTTTTTCAAGATATAAACCTCAGCTTTGAAATGAGCGTGTGGTTTAACAGATCCTGGCTTAATAATAACCATACCACGTTTGATATCAGCTTTATCAATACCACGTAACAATAAACCTACGTTATCTCCAGCTTCACCTCTATCAAGGATTTTACGAAACATCTCTACCCCTGTAATTGTAGAAGTTAATTTCTCAGCACCCATACCGATGATTTCAACAGCATCTCCAGTATTAGCAACTCCAGTTTCGATACGACCTGTAGCAACAGTTCCACGACCTGTAATTGTAAATACATCCTCAACTGGCATCAAGAATGGTTTTTCAACGTCACGAACTGGTAATTCAATCCAGTTATCAACAGCTTCCATCAAGTTCATTACTGTTTCAACCCATTTTGGCTCACCATTTAAAGCTCCTAAAGCAGATCCTTGAACAACTGGTCCATTATCACCATCATATTGATAGAAAGATAATAAATCTCTGATTTCCATTTCAACAAGCTCTAATAACTCAGCATCATCAACCATATCAACTTTGTTCATGAATACAACCATTCTTGGAACACCTACTTGGCGACCTAAAAGGATGTGCTCACGAGTTTGTGGCATAGGACCATCAGTAGCAGCTACTACCAAGATAGCACCGTCCATTTGAGCAGCACCAGTAACCATGTTCTTAACGTAATCCGCGTGACCTGGACAGTCAACGTGCGCATAGTGACGGTTAGCTGTTGAATACTCTACGTGTGAAGTATTAATTGTAATACCTCTTTCTTTTTCTTCTGGAGCGTTATCAATCTGATCGAATGATTTTGCTTCTGATAAACCTGCATCAGCTAATACTTTAGTAATCGCTGCAGTCAAAGTTGTCTTACCGTGATCCACGTGTCCGATAGTACCGATATTTAAGTGCGGTTTCGAACGATCGAATGTTTCCTTTGCCATGACTTAATAATTTAATCTTAGTTATATAATTAGTGTTCAAATTTAATAAACAATTCCAGAGCCAATGACGGGATTTGAACCCGTGACCTCTTCCTTACCAAGGAAGCACTCTACCCCTGAGCTACACCGGCAATTCACCTGAATTAACACAGGAATGTTTTATTGTGGGGAGAGCAGGATTCGAACCTGCGAAGACTTAGTCAGCGGATTTACAGTCCGCCCTCGTTGGCCGCTTGAGTATCTCCCCAAACCATAATTTTAAAATCCTAAAAGAACTTGAGCCGATGGAGGGACTCGAACCCACGACCTGCTGATTACAAATCAGCTGCTCTAGCCAGCTGAGCTACACCGGCGACTCTTACAAAGCTCTTAATAAAAAAAGCCCGCTATTTCTAACGGACTGCAAATGTATAGAATTTATTTTTTAAACAAAACTTTTTTCAATTTTTTTTTATCTTATAAATACGATTTTATTTTTTCCTTACGTTTAACCAACACCCTTTCTAGCGATTCCGCACACAAATCAACCGCTTCTTCAAAACTTTTTGCTGTCTTTTTAACAACAAACTCATCACCTGGAACATGAATTTTTACCTCAGAGGTTTTATTTTCCTTATCACTCGTGTTTTCTAATTTTAGATATACTTCAGAAGAAACAATTTTGTCATAAAATTTTTCTAGCTTACCTAATCTTTCATTTGTAAAATTAAGTAACTTCTTGTCAACATTAAAATTAACGGCTTGAGCATTAACTTTCATAAGCTTTTTTATTAAATAAGTTAAACAAATAAACTATTGTTGATTCCTAGGATGCGCATTTTGATACACCTTCTTCAATTCAGCTAAACTACTATGTGTATATATCTGTGTAGATGATAAACTTGCATGCCCCAATAGTTCTTTTACAGAATTTAAATCGGCTCCGTTATTCAACAGATGCGTTGCAAACGAATGCCTAAGAACGTGCGGACTCTTTTTGACTTTCTGAGACACATTACTAAAGTAGTCATTTATTAATCGATAAACAAACGATTCACTAATTTTATTTCCTTTTTTTGACAAAATTAACACCTCTGTTTGTTCCCCTTCAAGAACTACTGATCTGAACTCTAAATACACTTTTAAAAGCCCGATTGTACATTCTAATAACGGCACAATTCGTTCTTTATTACGCTTACCCAAAACCTTTAACAAACGATTTTCAAAATCAACATTTTTTAATTCTAAATTAATTAATTCCGATCGTCGCATGCCTGTCACATAAAACAACTCCACAATCAATCGATTCCTAACACTTTCAAAATCAAAATCCCCTTCCAATTGCTCCAAAACCCCCTCCACTTCATTTTCCGAAAAAGGTATTTGAATTTTTCGAGCAATTTTTAACGATTTATGCTTCACCAATGGATTAACTTCAATCTGCTTAATTTTTAATAAAAACCTATAAAACGCTTTCAAAGACGAAATTCTCCTATTTACTGTTCTATTTATACTACCCCCCTCAATTTGACTCACAATCCAACTTCTTACCGCATTATAATCCACTTGCTCTAAAACCAAACCATCAAACTGAACATCTATAAAATCCCTAAAAACAATCACATCTTTCACATATGCATTAACCGTATGCTTTGCATACTTTTTTTCCTTTTCTAAATATTCTTGAAATTGTTGAAGATTTGAAGCCATAAAAAAAACCGTTAAATACAAAGTTACACTTTATATCTAACGGTTTAAATATATTAATTCAGAAAAAGAACTACGCTTCTAATGAATCTTTTAATCTTTGAATGTAAGCAGCTTTTTGAACCATTGCTCTTTTAACGATTGATGGTTTGTGGAACGCTTGACGCGATCTTAACTGACGAACTGTTCCTGTTTTATCGAATTTTCTTTTGTAACGCTTTAACGCTTTATCGATATTTTCTCCGTCTTTAATTGGAATAATTAACATAATTTAGGCACCCCCTTTCATTTAGACTGCAAAAGTAAAAAATATTTTTGAAACACAAAGCTTTATCTATAAAACATTCAAAAACTATTACCCTCAAAAAACTGCTCTAAATAAAAAAGTTCTATTTTGTTTCAAAATAGAACTTTTCATTAAACCATTTTCTCAGCTTATTTTACAGCTGGTTTATAACTTTGATTATCAATTATCATTTTTGACAAAATCTCTTTTAAGATCTCTGAAGTACCACCTCCAATAGGACCTAAACGGCTATCACGCATTAAACGTGCCAACGGATACTCTTCCATATAACCATAACCACCTAACATTTGTAAACAACTATAAATCGTTTCATCAGCAACTTTCGTAGATTTCAACTTCGCCATTGTAGCTTCCTTAACCACATACTCTCCTTTATCCAAACGAGCAACTGCAGCATAATTAAAGATTTTACAATGTTCAACATCTGTAGCATGTTCTACTAATGTATGACGTAATGCTTGAAACTTGTTTATAGTTTTACCGAAAGCTTCACGCTGTGACATGTATTCAATTGTATATTCAATTGCATATTCAGCTCTAGCATGTGCATTAATTGCCATAATTAAACGCTCTAATGCAAAATGCTGCATGATGTATGGAAAACCTTTTCCTTCTTCACCCATTAAATTCTCAGCAGGAATTTCTACATTATCAAAAGCAATCTCAGCAGTGTCAGATGCTCTCCATCCCAATTTATCCAATTTAGTAGCAGAAATTCCATTTGATTTACTATCGACTAAAAAGATACTAATTCCTTTATTTCCTAATTCAGGATTGGTTTTAGCCGCCACTACATAATAATCAGCATAAACACCATTTGTAATAAAAGTTTTAGAACCATTAATTACATACTTATCACCATTTTTAACAGCCGTTGTACGCATTCCTGCAACATCACTACCACCAAAAGGTTCTGTAATACATAATGCCCCAATCATGTCTCCAGCAATACTTGGCGCTAAATAATTTTGTTTAATACGCTCATCACCTTCAGCATTTAAATGCGTCATAGCTAAATAAGAATGTGCCCACATAGCCGCTGCAAAACCAGCCGATTTTACTTTTTGAAGTTCTTCTAAAAAGATAACCGTGTAAAACAAATCTAAATTCAAACCACCATAAGCCTCAGGATAACGTATTCCAAAAAAGCCCATTTCTCCAAACTTTTTCCAAATAAAACGTTCAATTGTCCCCGTTTTTTCCCATTTTTCAATATGAGGAACTACCTCTTTATTTAAAAAGTCACGTAAACTTTCTCTAAACAGATTGTGTTCTTCAGTAAAATATATTGAATTCATATAATGTTAAAATAATTTTCTTGAGTTTTTTTAATGAATTTCCAAATATAAGGCTATTATTTTTATTTTATCAACAGGGAAATCTTTAATTTTTGTTAAATCCTCAACACTCTGTATCCCACCATTCATACTT
This sequence comes from Flavobacterium chuncheonense, assembly GCF_042686145.1. NCBI lineage: Bacteria > Pseudomonadati > Bacteroidota > Flavobacteriia > Flavobacteriales > Flavobacteriaceae > Flavobacterium > Flavobacterium chuncheonense. The sequence goes on from NZ_JBHUPC010000012.1 coordinate 537,387, forward strand.
CTGTAAGTAACAATTTCCTTTGCCAAAGCATATTTAAAGTAAGGAAACTTTGCCAACTCTCTTGTTGACAATTCATTAATTTTAATTTTAACAACATTTGGGGTGTCTCCAACAAAGAAAAGCTGCTGCATTTGCTTATAAACTTCAGGACTTACACCCCATACGTATTGCAACTGCTCCATTGAAACAAAAGCGCCAAATTTTTCCTTTTCTTGTAATATGATATCCGAAATCTTATCTCCAATACCGTAAACTCTCATCAAATCTTCCTTAGTAGCCATATTGATATCAATAGGCTTAAGAATTACTTTCTCTTTTGAAACAAACACCTTTTTCTCATATATTGCGGCATTCTTCTTTGTAACCCAGTCAGGAAACTTAAAATAAGGTGAGATTGCATCTAATAATGAATCACTGATTTGAGTTACAGCTTGAAATTCATTACTTGAGTTTACAAATTTTCCTTGTGCCCTATATTGCAGTAATCGGTCAATTTCTGCATTAGACATCCCCAAGACATATCCTTTGTAGTCTGTGATGTAATTTGGATTAAAAGGGTATAACTTTATCCTATTGTCAATGGAAACATTTTTAAGACTATCTATTTCTTTTTGCGCATTAAGCCATTCTACATCTGCAACAGAAAGTTTCTCGGGATTCGAAAAAAACAATTTATCAAAATAGTAGATTCCAAATTGCAACACAATAATGATTACAACCAATAAAAAAATCCCACTTCTGTGTTCTCTTGAAAACAGCAAGTAGGATTTTAATTTATTCATTTCAACTAAATTTAGTCGTTTTCAGGTTGCCTTACCACCACATCATCATTTTCACTAAAAGAATCTGGCTCTTGTTTCGGTGGCGTAGTCAATACTCTAAAGAAAAAATAAACTGCAAAAGAGATTACGATTCCCTGAGTTACCAACATTGTAATTAATGCTTCTGTATTCATACTAATATCTTTTTTAAATTATGCAGTTGCTCTTCCTTCTTTAACTCGTTTTTGATATGCTAAATATACTAAGAAACTAATAAAGACAAACAATAAAACCAATAAAAGTCTTGACATATTCAAATAAAATATTTTGTCTTCTAATTGACTTACAACAATAGGATCAGTAGCCGCAGCAATTTGTTCTTTAATTCCAGAGTGCATTACCGTTTTAATAATTGACCCATTATCTAACGTCCATCCATTGCCTGAGAATAATGAAGAAAAGTTTCCTGACCAATCATTATTTAAAGGTTTAAAAACAGAACCCAAGAAAATAATAACCAACATTACAGGAGTAACATATTTAATAATGTACTTGAAAACATTTGGTACTTTTATATCTGCACCACTTGTAATCTCTCTCCAACCTTTGTTCATCCCGAATATCCACGAAAACAAAATGGTTTCCATCATAGCAAAAACAACTAAACTTACCGTTCCTGCCCAGTAATCGTATTCGTCAAAAACTCCTTCTTGATAAAATATGACTGTAGGTAAACCTAAAATCAAAATCATTGCTCCAAAAGACCAAGCACCTCTGTTTTTTGACCAACCAAATTCATCACGCATGAATCCCATCCAAGGTGTACCCATCGCTAAAGATGATGTAATACCCGCAAAAAACAATAATCCAAACCAACATACACCAGCTACAATTGCTAAAGTACTTCCCCATTGTTGGAATAAATATGGCATCGTTTGGAAAGCCATACCAAAACCTGCATTTTCGATTACCCAATCCAAACCTAAGTAACCTGCTGCAATAGGAATAACAATTAAACTTCCTAAAACAACTTCAACAAACTCATTCATGAAACCTGCTGAAACAGCATTTAAAGCCACATCGTCTTTCTCTTTTAAGTAAGCTGCATAACAGTGAATAGTTCCCATACCTACTGAAAGTGTAAAGAAAATTTGACCGGCTGCTGCCATCCAAACTTTTAAATCTAAAATTGACTCATATTGTGGCGTCCATAAGAAGTTTAAACCATCCCATGCATTTGCATCTGGGAATATATCCGATGCACCACTTGTTCCTAAAGTTAAACCTCGAACGGCTAAAACAACACCAAATAGGATTAACAATGGCATACCTACTTTGGCTACTTTTTCAATTCCGCCAATACCTTTAGATAAAATAAAAGTATTCAATAACAAACAAACAATATAAAAAACTACCGCTTCGTATGGAATACCAGTAGTTGAATGTGCTACATCAACATAAGAATTAAAAAATCCAGCTACATCAGCCTGACTCATTCCGCTAAATGTCCCCATTAAAGTATGGTACACATACGACATTGTCCATGATTCAATATAACAATAATAAGCTGCAACTGCAATATTGGTAAAAATTCCAAATACACCGATGTATTTAAGAATTCTTCCTTTTGCCATAGTATCTAAAATGTAAGGAGTACTGTGGTTTCCGAATTTTCCTCCATATCTACCAGAAGACCATTCTATAAATAATAATGGAATCCCCATTACAAGAAAACATACTAAATAAGGTATAATAAAGGCTCCTCCTCCATTTTGAACCGCTTGTACTGGAAACCTTAAGAAGTTCCCCAATCCTACAGCGTTTCCAGCCATTGCTAATATGAGTCCAACTCGTGAACCCCAAGAATCTGCTTTTGTCGACATATTAAATTATTGGTAGTTAATGGCCCAAAGATAAGAAAACAATCTAAAACACAAAGAAAAGTTAAATTTTAGAACAAAGCTTACAAATCAAACACAGATGTCCGTTTTGTATGCACCATATCCTTTAATTTTAACAAGAAAGCCAAAGTCAGGTAAAACCCAAATCCCAACCCCACTGTAATAAAAGAAATATAAATAAAAAACAAACGAACACTAGTCGCTTTCATCCCCATACGGTCGGCCAATCGAGAAGCGACAAAAAAGCCATGTTTTTCAAAAAAATGAAGTAATTTATAAATCATAGCTCAAAAGTAATCTAATTTTTCAAAATGGAAACACCAATAGCACATTTTAAACATTGCTTTTTATCACAATATTCTCTTTTTAAATGCAGTAACGCTTGAGAATCTACAACGGAATCAACTTTACAACCAATAACTTTAAACTTGTCTACAACTGCATTTTTTTCCACCTTAATTTCTCGAAGTAGGTCAAGGATAAAATCGCTTTCACTATTGGAATGCAATTTATTATATACATACAAGAGCGGAATTACCGAATTCACCAATATTAAATCTATAAAAGTTTTGGTAAGCTTTTTGGGTTGGTTCACCGTTTTAGCATCAAAAGTATAATGTGATTGCCAATATTCACTTGATTGAATCATCAATAACTCATAAAACCCCTTTACATTTCTCTTTTCTAATAATTGTGTAAATAAATTGACTCTCAAACGATACAGCATCGCTAATTGCGACAAACGAATTGTTGGAAAATTATCCGGTCGTAACTTATAAAACTGGATTCCTAAAGCCAATTCCTCTTTCAAATTATACTTATGTTGTAAATACAACCATTTTGTTTGCAACTTTAAAAAGTAAGTATCTTGATTATCACCAGATAAAAAGCCACTACTACCAAAAAACAAAGCTTCTAAAGCATTAAGATCACTTTGTTCTTTTCTTATAACGGTAAAAGGAATCGATTCCGCTAATTTTGCAAAGGCTTCTCCATTAATATTTAATCCAAAGCTTTTTGCCAGCAAAATAAAACAGACCGCCTCCCAATCATTATTATAGTTTTCTAATAATTGCAGAATATAAATTGTTTTTTGTTCTAAACGCTCAAAATACAAACGCTCTTTCCAATTCTCTAGTAAAAAAGAATCTATTGTTCCAAATTGGTTCTCGCAATAAATCCAGTTTTTCTCAGAAATTAGATTATTATAGTTTTCCAATTCTTTTGGAGCGACGTATTTTTTTAACTCAAGAGTAGCTATTTCGGTATTATCGGGTCTAAAAATAGGTGAATCGTATTCCCAAACAACATGCAAAATAACATTATCATAATTGGCATCCGTTTCATGATGATGCAAATACCAATCGGAGGATTTTACATGAATCTCAATATTCCCAGCCCATTTCTGATTGGCTATAATCAATTGTGCATTGAAAAAATCGGGCCCTGTGGCTTGAAGATATTGCCCAAATTGGAGAATCTCTATTTTTTCTCCTTTAGTAGTATAAAGTTGGTTGACATCAATACGTTTATGTAACCAAATGTGGTGTAAAAAGTCTTCTTTCATAATAATTCTGTATGGCGTATATAGTAGCTAAGTTAAGAAAAAATTATCTTTGTTGAAACTAACTCAATCAAAACATGCAAACTAAAGCAAGCTTACTACTCCTTTTACTTTTTGTTTTTATTCCATCTGTTGCACAAAAAAAAGAACCAATTTATAAAATCACTTATACTAAGAATTATAACGGAAATATCATTACTGCAAATCCTATAGTATCTTATGCTACAAGTAAATCTAGTATTATAACAAATGAAGATATTGAAAACAATACTGCTTCATTACCATTTGAAAAGATGGTCTACAATAGTGTTACAAATAAATTAACTAAAGTCAGCACACTTTCAAAAAACAACCACATCAGTACTATTGATAGTACTTCATTAAAAAAATACGAATTCACTATAACTGATGAATTCAAAACAATATTAGGTTACAAATGCCAAAAAGCTACAACTGTTGTCAATTCAAATCACATCGATGTTTGGTTTACAAATGATATTGCTATAAAAAGTGCTCCAAGTCCTTTAGGGATTACTTTAGGCTTGGTTTTGGAAACGAATAGAAACAACAACTACATCATTACAGTGTCTAAAGTTGAAAAAATAAAAGGTGTACTCCCTACTATTCAAGATGATGTTAAAACATATGACGGTCTTACATACAACGATTTAATTTGGAAAAGCAAATTCAAAACTATTTCGGTTTTTGAAAATGAAATCATCAACTTTTCAAAAGAATCTGTTTCAAATGATAGCATTTTACGTTTTGCGAATGGCACTATTATTTTAAAAAAAATAAAATTCCCAGAAATAAAAAAACGAGATCAGATTTTTATTGACCTGACACTACAATCAAATGGTGATGCTTATGATAGAACAGGAAGTGTGTTTCTAATTCCGCAAGACAAGAAAACATCTTTTTTGGATGGATTACAAAATGGTGCTAAAACCTTGCCTATTTATACCAATGGAAATGGAAAAGAATATCAAGGAATCATCAGTACAGAAAATTACAATCCATTAATTGAGTTGATGCGTTTTTTTACTCCTTTCGGTGTTCACCAATACAATTACATTTTGCTTAAAGACAAAGAATGGTTTGATAAAGCTTTCTACCGTCAAGATATTTCCGATTTGAATGCTTATTTAAGTAATAATGAGTATTGGATTGGAACCTTTATTGGAAATTATGACAAAGGAGGTCACAAAGTATCCGTAAACATAACCATTCATAATGAAGAAGGGAATGAAAAAGCAGAAAAATTATTTATGCCTTTGTTCAACACTACAAACATAATGGAAATGGCAGGTCAAAATTATGGAAGCTTATTTGACAATGAAAAAGGATTAATTGTAGAATTTACTTTGGATAAAGCAATTAAAAATGCCCAACTGAAATACATTGGTACAGGACATGGTGGTTGGGAAAACGGAGATGAATTTGTACCAAAAGAAAACACTCTTGTATTAAACGGGAATATAATACATACTTTTACACCATGGAGACAAGACTGTGGTTCGTACCGTTTGTACAATCCCGCTTCAGGAAATTTCAACAATGGTCTTTCCTCTTCAGACTATAGCCGTTCAAACTGGTGTCCGGGAACTGTTACCAATCCAACATATATCAATTTAGGTAACCTCCCGGCTGGCAAACACACTTTACAAATAAAAATCCCTCAAGGAAAACCTGAGGGAAATAGTTTTAGTTTTTGGAATATATCAGGACTATTAATCGGCGAATAATTTCACTCAATTAATTATAATCGTCGGGTTCAACATGTATTAAAACATGACCAAGATTGGGTATTTGACTGCGCAAGTAATCTTTTAGTTCGTGCGCAATTGAATGCCCTTCTTTTACTGAAATAGTACCTTTTACAATAGCATGCAAATCGATATGATACTTCATACCAGATTTTCGTATAAAACATTTTTCTGTACCTAATACGCCGTCTACTTGTAATGCTTTTTCTCGTATCTCATCTATCAAATCATCATATTGATGTTCGTCCATGATTTCTCCTAAGGCAGGTCTAAAAATCAGGTAACTGTTATACAAAATAAAAGCAGAAGCAATAAGTGCTGCCCAATCATCGGCAGTTTCATAACCTTCACCAAAAATTAAAGCAATTGAAATCCCAATAAAAGCCGTTATTGAAGTAATCGCATCACTTCGATGATGCCAAGCATCTGCTTTTAGGGACGAACTGTTGGTCTCTTTACTTTTACGCATTACTATTTGATAGGATATTTCTTTCCAAATAATAATACCACTTAAAACCACTAAAGTCCATGCTTTAGGACCTTCATGTGGCGTTAGAATATTTTGAATACTTTCATGAGCAATTATTCCTGCAGAAATTACTAAAAAACAAACAACAAGAAAGGTTATCAAAGGTTCAATTTTACCATGTCCATAAGGATGATTCGCATCAGCTGGACGCTGCGCATACTTTAAACCGAACAACACCAAAAGTGAAGAAAAAATATCGGTTGTAGACTCAATAGCATCGGCAATCAAAGCATATGAATTTCCAAAAAAGCCAGAAAAACCTTTTATTAAAGCTAATGTAGTATTACCAATTATACTAAAATAAATGGTTTGTATGGCTGTTTTTTCATTACTCATAAAATGCAGTACTTTAAATTGTACTGATAATGTCGTGCTTTGTAATAATGTGATGTTTACCATCACCCAAGTCAACCAATACTGCTTGATTATCTTTGGTAATTAATTTTGAAATTTCATCGATTGTAGCATTAGCTTGAACAATAGGGTAAGGTTTACCCATCACTTCTTTTATTGGTTTATCAGCTATATTTTTATCTTCAATATAACTTCTAAACAAATCCGATTCGTCTACACTACCAACAAACCCATTAACATCCATTACTGGAATTTGAGAAATCTTATACTTTTTTAAACGTTCAATGGCATGAGAAACCAATTCTTCTGTACGAACTACAACTAATGGTTTATCTTTATGATCTTTGATTAAATCGGTTGCTTTTGTTATTTCTTCGTCCAAGAAACCTCTTTCACGCATCCAATCATCGTTAAACATTTTACCTACATAACGACTACCTGAATCATGGAAAAGCACCACCACAACATCTTCCGGTTTAAAATGCTCTTTCAACTGCAATAATCCTTTTACAGCAGCTCCAGCAGAGTTCCCTACAAATATTCCTTCTTCCAAAGCAATTTTACGCGTGTAAACTGCCGCATCTTTATCTGTGACTTTTGTAAAGCCGTCAATTAAAGAAAAATCAACATTTTTAGGTAAAATATCTTCACCAATACCTTCTGTGATGTACGAATAAATTTCGTTCTCATCAAAAACACCTGTTTCATGATATTTCTTAAATACAGAACCGTAAGTATCAATACCCCAGATTTTAATATTTGGATTTTTCTCTTTTAAAAATTTAGCAACTCCAGAAATTGTTCCACCAGTCCCAACACCAACTACAAAATGTGTGATTTTACCATCGGTTTGTTCCCAAATTTCAGGTCCTGTTTGTTCGTAGTGTGCTATTGCATTACTTGGATTATCATATTGATTCACATACCACGAATTTGGTGTTTCTTCTGCCAAACGCTTTGAAACCGAATAATACGAACGTGGATCTGTTGGTTCAACATCAGTAGGACAAACGACAACCTTAGCACCAACAGCTCTAAGAATATCACACTTCTCTTTTGATTGCTTATCTGAAATTACACAGATTAATTTATAACCTTTGATAATAGCACCTAAAGCAAGTCCCATACCCGTATTACCAGAAGTCCCTTCAATAATTGTTCCACCTGGTTTTAAACGTCCATCCGCTTCTGCATCTTCAATCATTTTAACAGCCATTCGATCCTTTACAGAATTTCCAGGATTAAAAGTTTCAACTTTTGCCAATACCAAAGCATCGATTTCAGCTGTTACTTTATTCAATTGAACTAAAGGTGTATTACCAATAGTTTCTAATATATTTTTTGCGTATTTCATTTCAAAATTAAATTATATACAAAGGTATTTTATATCAAGTAGCTTTCCAAATAGTATCCAGATTAACTCGTTAACCCATAGAGTAATCTTAAAAATGTATTCAAAAAAGCAACAAAAAAATCTATTTAAAGAAATTCCAGACCACTCCAAAACGGACAATAAAATCACGATAAGGATAATTTGGGGCAGCATAAAAATCATAACCCGTCCATGAAGAATTGAAATGTTCTGCTTTAAGAAAAAGACGAATCTGTTTCACTTTTGCATTTACGAAAAAATCAAGCATAGGAAAATCACCAATTTGCTGTTGGTTTTGCACATAAAATTCCCCTAATAAAGGATTATAATCATTTGCGAAGTATTTCGTAAAGTAATTAAAGGTAATACCCGTTTGCAAAAACATAGCTTTCTTGAAAACATGCTCTGAAAAATACAACGTATTACGTGTAACAAGTTCTGGTACATTTAAAACATTATTGTCCTGCGTTACGTTTTGGTATAAAATGGTGTTATCTAAAGCGAATTTACCAACACGAAACTCCTTACTCGCTTTTATAGCCAAATAATTGATAGTTTTATCATACTGAAAAGGCTTAACCGTAAGCATAGTAATATCTTCGGTAAAATTATAAAAATACAAATAGTCGTCCAATGTTGTATATTTAAATTCTAAATTTAAAAGCCTCGTATTGGCTACAACTTGGAATTCATTGCGCTTTTCATTTTTAAAATTATTATACCAATTGTAATCTATATAACTACTTTGATATAACGTATAATTTAAACTTGGAAGGCTATTTATTTTTTGATACTTGAATTCGAAATTATAATCTTCATTAATTGCGTACTTTGCAGACAATTCAATATTAGAAATCGACTGATCGGTAATAGCATTTGACACTAATAAATTAGCTCGAAGTTTACCAATATTATAGGTATAATTTCCTCCCAAAGAAGTTATTCTATCATTAATAGCATTTGGAACAGCAATATCGCCAACATTATTATAAACAACGCTATTGTAAAAATAATTATACGTATTATTCTCAGCAAAAAACTTCAAATCACCATAACTTTTTGTGGAGAAACTTACACCAAGTTTATTATACAAATGGTTATAACGGGTTTTATTATTAATTGAATTTGAATTTGCAACACCTAAACGCTCACTAATTGTAGGTTGTGTAAATTCAAAGAATTTATATTCGTGATTGAATTGATGAAAGACAATTAAATTATTACTACTGTTTTTGTTTAATTTAAAAGAATGATCAACAAAAAAACGATTCCCCTTTAACAATGATTCTGCATCACGAAAATACACCTCTAAACGATCACGTTCAGTGTAAGGATCTTCACTCAATTCAAACAAGTCAACATCTTGAATACCCCCATTTTCTTGATTCGATATATCCTGCCCCGTAAAATGAGCATTTAAAATATAACGCTTATCCTTTGTAAAATAGCTTGATGTAAACCTAAAATTTCCAGAACTAGAAATATTATTAATATACTTTCCTATTGAACGCAATCCTTTATAAGCAATAGAAAAATTAAGATTAGGTTTGGTATTTACAGTCAAAAAAGCATCTAGTGATTGTCCTTGCTCCATTACGGTTTTAAAATACAAATCGGACAATGGAGTAGGAACGTTATAATAGCTAATGTCATTCGACTCTAAATAATTAAAATGCTTCGCTTTAAAACCCATCTGCGGAAAAGCTGTCGCTTTAGTCCAACTAAAATCCAAAGTATTATATGTTTGCCCCTCATTGGCAAAAGCAATCAATCCAAAATTATCTTTCCTTAAATAATTATATTTATATTCTTTTTGAATCGTTAGAGTAGTATCTACATAAGTTGTATCCCGATCTAAACTATATATTTTATAAAGTCTGTAAGATGGCTTCTCCTTGCCATTAACATCTCGTGTCCCTTTAAAAACTCTTGTAGTATCCTTTTGATCAAAAGTTGTTCCTAAATTACTATTTGTTTTCAAAGTCCTTTTTTGGGCGTTAAGCACAGAAACCAAAAACAACAAAAAGAATATGTATAAATTTCTCATTACAAATTTTAAAAAGCAAATGTAATGAGAAATTGTAGAATAAAAAAAACCCCGCAAAAGCGGGGTCTTAATATTAACAAGATTGTATCAAATTATGGGTTTGGTACAAAAGTAGTAACAACAGTAAATGGTGAAGAAAACAACGCTTGTGTTAATTCAACAACAATCTGTCCTGATACCGCGTCATAAGAACCTGTACCACCTGTTGCCCATGAATCAGCACCAATAACTTCTACTGTATTGTCACAGTTGATAATTAAAGTTCCTGCATAAGGAAACTGTCCTGCATAAGAAGAATCACCAGTAGCCCAAGCAACAAAGTTAGGTCCCCAAGCAGATGCAATGGTAAATGTATTTTCAAGACCTGAAACAGGAATAAAATTTACTTGAAATGATGGTGCACTTTCACCAAAAGCAAAAGGAAAACCTGTAAAACTGTTAGGGAAATTTTCAATTAAACAAGATCTAAACAATTCTACTGTGTAAATATTGTCATCTTGTAAAATAGAACCACCATCAATTTGAGTCAACTTCAACTTAACAAAAACACTTCCCTCTGCTGGCATATCGTCATAAAGGGCAATCATTTTTATTTCTCCTAAAAAAGAATTTGCAGGGATAACCAATGAAGCTTGATCAATTGTATACTGAGAAGGATCTGCATACACAATATCATCTGTTAAATCATCATCTGCTAAAATTTCAATTTGGAATGATCTGTCAGCAGTTGAACTAGTAGTAACCCCAACTTGTATTAATTTTTGAGAGCCATTAGTATCATCTTCCTTAACTGGAAATTTGCTACTCACACCGTCAGTATAATATGCTAACGTTTCACCATTATAAATTTCAGGATCCGCATCGCTACATGAAGTCAAAAGACTCAAGTTAGCGAAAAGCAATAAAGCTATAATTTTTTTCATATCTATTTTTTTTAATAAATTGGATTTTGAACTAATAAATCATTAGCAAAAAGTGCTGCTGAAGGTATAGGTAAAGTAAATCTATAATCACCAGCATCTAAATCTTCAGCAAAAGTGTTTAACTCAACATCTGAAGGTAATCTGTCAACACCTCTATTGAAACGCTTTAAGTCAAAAAATCTGTGTCCTTCAAAAGCCAACTCTTTTCTACGTTCTAATAAAATCTTATTTATTGCATCATTTTGATCTGTAAAAGTCAAATTAGGTAATGCTCCTGCATCTAATCTTCTACTTGCTCTTAAAGCATTGATAGCAGTTTCAGCAGCTGTAAAATTAGGAGTAGCCTTCAAAGCATGAGCTTCAGCATTAATTAAATACATTTCAGCAACTCTGAACAATTTAATATCAGCTAAACCATAATTAGAAGATGGACCAATATATTTTCCAACTTGTAAATCTTGTAATGTAGATTCATTCAAATCAATCAAACTGAAAAATCTAATATCATTTTGTTGGAATGTAGAAAATAAACCATTAGAAACATTAAAGAATACGTCTCCATTAGCATCTTTAAAAATTCTACCTATTTGACCATTACCTTGTACTCTTTTTAATTTAAAGATAATTTCTGCATCACTTGCATCAGACCAAATATCAATATAATCAGTTGGAGTAGCAGCAAGAGGCACTGCATTCATAACCTCTTGTGAATAAGCAATAGCAGCATCATAATCTTTAGTATATAAAGCCAAACGCGCTAAAATAGCTTTAACAGCTGTAGGCGTAACTTTAGTAACATCATTATCATTTCCATAAGTATTGAAAATATCTAAAGCTGTCATTAAATCAGACTTAACAAAACTAACAACCTCACCAACTGTATTTCTAGCTAACATATCAAGTACAAATACTTCAGTTGCAATTGGAGTAGCTAATGCATTTGGATTATCATAAGATGTAGCAAAAAAACGCATTAGATCAAAATGAGCCATAGCTCTAATTGTCAACAATTCACCTCTATATTGCTCTCTTAAAGCAGCATCCTCAGGTGATGCAACTTCAAAATTATCCATACGTTCTAAAACCACATTGGCTCTATTGATAGTTGAGTATAAACCACTGTAATAAGAAGCAGGTTCATCAGTTCCATCATTGATAGACCATGTATGAACTTGAACTCCTTGTCCTCTATTCGTAGAAGGCTTTCTACACTCATCTGTAAAATATGATGACCAAGCTACAAAACTTTGCCCTCCAACTCCTGCATATGCACCATTCATAGCGCGACTTAAATCATCAATGTTAGTAATTGCATTACCATCAATAATTTCATCTGCAGCGTCTATTTCATAAGCATCCGTACATGAATAAGTTCCGAATGCTAATAAAATAACTGGTAATAATAAATTCTTAATTTTCATAGTTTCTTTTATTAAAATTTAACATCAACTCCAAAAGTGAAAATCTTTGGTGTTGGATACTCATATTGTGCGATATTATTATCGTCCTCTGGGTCAAAACCAGTAAACTTAGTCCAAGTTGCTAAATTTTGAGCTTGAGCATAAACTCTTAAACCATCTATATACTTAATAGAGTCTGTAAATTTCTTTGGTAATGTATATCCAACTTGAACATTTCTGAATCTGATATAAGAAGCATCTTCAATGTCTTTAGATGAAAATTCTCTATTATACTGAAAACTTTGAACTTCAGTGATATCTCCAGGATTTTGCCACATTGTTAACATTTCTGTAGAAACATTATATTGTGCAAAATTTGGATTTTCTTGGAAGAAAGTTTGATTATTATATCTAAAATATTCAGCTGCAAAAGTGAATAATGTAGAGAAATCAAAACCTTTGTAGTTGAATCTATGACCGAATCCACCTGTGTAAACTGGCTCATAAGTTCCCCAAGTTGCAGTAGAGTTAGCTTCAGAATAAACATTAGTTACATTTCCGTCTAAGTCATAATACAAAGGTTGACCGTTAGCAGGGTTTACTCCTGCCCAACCTACAGCATAGTGAGATCCGAATGGTAATCCTGTTTTCACGATTGCTGTTCCTTGCTCAAATTCGTTTACTTGTCCTAAAGACTCAATTCTGTTTTTATTATAGTTTGCATTTCCATATAAACTAAATGAAACATTTTTATTTTTTACGATAAAACCTTCGATAGATAAATCAACTCCTTTATTACTCATTTCACCAGCATTAACTAACAATCCACCGTATCCACTTTCAAGAGGAGGAGTTTGATTGATAAATAAATCTGCAGTTCTATTATCATAAAACTCTACACTACCATTAATCCAATTATTGAACAAAACAAAATCCAATCCAATATTAGCCTTTTTACCAGTCTCCCATTGTAAATCTTGATTAGGAATAGAAGATTGCGCAATACCTTGTGCTCCACCATATCCAGAACCTCCCCATGTAGCATACTGTTGGAAGTTACCAATTCCATTTTGATTACCAGTTGTACCATAACTAGCTCTTAAACGCAATTCATTTACCCATGACACACCTTCCATGAAAGATTCTTTATGAATATTCCAGTTAGCACCAACTGACCAGAAAGTAGCCCATTTATTACCTTCAGCAAATCTATTTGAAGCGTCTCTTCTCAATGATAAATCTAATTTGAAACGATCATCATAACCATACTTAGCAATACCAAAATAAGAGAACAATCCAGATTCAGAATCCGCTCCACCTACAACAGGAATCAATCCATTTGCATTAGTACCCGGCGTAATACCAGCTGGATACCCAACTAACGCTGGATTAATACCGTATCCTGTAAATGAACCTGATTTACCATGAGTCTTAATATACTCCATATAAGCACCAAACTCAAAATCATGTTTTTCAGCAAAAGTTTTTGCATAAACTAAACGTGAAGTTGTAATAAATCTTCCTAAATAAGAATTTGTCTGACTGTAAAGACCCTGATTACCAGGAGTCACAGTAGAACCATATTGTGTTTTAGGATCTTGTGCTCTTACAAAATAATCATTTGTATAATCCAAACCAAAATCAACACGAGCCTTTAAATTTTTCGCTACCATTGACTCTGCAAATAAACCTCCAATAATTTTTACTTGATTATTATATCTTTGGTTTTCAACTAAATTCTCATAAGCGTTTGCTCCAATTTTACCACCACCAGTTGCATAATTACCATTCTCATCATAAACAGTATCATAAGGAGATGCCAAATATGCAGCCGCATAAGGATTTTGTAAAGTAACTGAATTCTCACTATCTAATAAATTTTGCTTTGCATAATTCATAGAAATATTATAACCAACAGAAGTTTTATCAGAAACCTTACTATCTAAGTTTGCTCTAAAAGTAAATCTTTGTAAGTTCGATCTTTCAGCAATACCTTCCTGATCAAAATATGATAATGAATTATAGAAACGCGTTTTTTCATTTCCACCATTTACACTTAATTCGTGAGAAACTGTTTTTCCAGTTCTAAAGAAAACATCAGACCAATCTGTATTTGTTTGAGCCAATTCAGCTATTTCAGCATCCGTCATACCAACTCCTCTACCATTCCCAACTAAACGTTGAAAATTTAACAATTGATATGAATTCATCATTTTAAAATTAGGATCACCTACTTCAGAAAAACCAACCTGAGATTTATATCTAAATTGAGCTTCTTGATTAAATTTACCATTTTTAGATGTAATTACAATTACACCCGCTGATGCTCTAGAACCATATAAAGAAGTTGCAGAAGCATCTTTCAACACAGAAACACTTGCAAAATCACTTGGATTCATAGCAGAAAAATCTCCAGCTGAAATCGGCACACCATCTAAAATATACAACGGCTCATTTGCTCCAGTAATAGAAGCAGTACCTCTAATTCTAACTTTTGCAGCAGCACCAGGCTGACCAGAACCAACTTGAACAGTTACCCCAGGAGCTTGACCTTGTAAAATTTGATCAAAAGAACCTAACGGCACATTTTCAATAGTTTTAGCATCTACAACAGAAATAGCCCCTGTAATCTTCTCTTTTTTCTCAGAGAAATAACTACTTACTACCACTACTTCATCACCTGTCAAGATATCTTCTTTCATAACCACATCGATTACATTAGAAGTACCAACTTGCACTGATGATGGCTTCATACCTGTGTAAGTAATTTCCAAAACATCACCTTGTTTTGCATTGATAGAATACCTTCCATCAAAATCAGTAGTAACTCCATTTGTGGTTCCTTTTACCACAACGTTAGCTCCCGCTAACGGCCCTAAAGCATCAGATACTACACCCGTAACAGTCTTCTGTTGTGCAAAAGAAAACTGCATTGTAAACGCTACCAAAAGCGTAAAAATCCATTTAAACTTTGATCTCATGTTAATTTAATTTGAGTTAGTTAATGTGCAAACTTGATAATTTTTTTTTAAAAAAGCAAGAAAAATACACATTATCGTTTATCCAATGATAATATTTTTTTTTACAAAACTGTAGTATTTCTAACACATCAGAACACTACAGTTTTATAAAGCAATTCTTTTATAAAATTATTTCTTAATTATTCTTTTAACATCTCTTTCTCCATTTTCACCCTTCATTTCTACCATATAAATACCTGAATTCAATTCCGATAAATCAACCTGGTGAGTTCCAACCGTATCAGCCATATCAACAAACTTAACCAATCTACCTTGACTATCAAAAACACTCAACTCCTTAACAACAACCTTAGCCCCCTCTACAGTGACATTCAAAATATCGTTTACTGGATTAGGATAAACACTGAATACATTTGAAAAACTATTAGAACTCAATGTTTGGTTGACTCCTGAAACTACTAAAGAAAAATTTTGATTTCCTCCTTGCAATGTTCCTTTATGAGTCACGATAACATCATAAGTTCCACTTGGTAAATCAACATCAATAGACTCTACATTATCATAAGGATTATCAGCTTTTATAGCACCTGCTTGAATAAAAAATGAGTTCAAAACCCAAGGCATCGTAACATTATTATTCTGCACAACTCTTACATCTAAATCATTAACCAACCTCGAGGTAGGATCATCAACTGTTCCATTACTTACTGGTCCAGCAGGGTCAGTCCACACTACCGTAACTCTTAATGGAGAAACACCATCAGAAGTAATGGATTTGGTATAGGTTTGACCATTAGCCAAATTCAACTCTTCAATAATTGAACCTCCAGAATTTTTTGTACCAATTATTTGAGTAGCTCTTTTCGCATTAATTAAACCCCACCCAAACTTATAATCAGGACCTGGAGTTGCACCAGCTTCATCCGCCGAGTTAATCATTACTGCCTTCAAAGTAGCAGCTTTCATATAAGATGCATACAACTGATTATAATATTGCTGATACAAAGTTAATGTAGCAGCAACCGCAGGAGCTGCCATTGATGTCCCTTGCATTGAATCATAACTAGTATCGGTATCCGAAACTGTAGAAAAAACAGAAACTCCTTTAGCAGAAATATCTGGCTTTATTCTATAATCATCTGTAGGCCCCCAACTACTAAAACTACTCATATTAACAGACGATGGACCTGTATAATTACTCACTTGAGCAACCGCAGCAACTACAACTGGATTTTTTGAATTTTTATTTCCAACCAACAAATCTCTTCCACCTTTAGTATCAGCAGATGAACCTCTATCATTTCCTGCAGAAATAACAGCCTGATAGTATGGCGCATTAAAATGCATTTGATCCCAAACACTAGACTCATTAATGTAAGCTCCTAAATAATATACTGGAGCATTTTCAGCAGGTATACCATACGAATGGTTAGACACTAATAATCCTTGCCCAATTTGATTAACAACTTCTGGCTCATCATTATCAAAAGTATTTCCCCAAATTTGTGCTTGATACGCCAAACCTTTTGAATTCGCATTGTTTACACCTGAACTTATTATAGTACCAGCAACATGAGTCCCATGCCTAGTCCCTCCATTAGACACAAAGAAAGTTTCTCCATCTTTATAGGTAATCCTACCTGCCAACTCCACATGACTACCTCTAATAGGACCGCCGTCCCACACACCAACAATCATGTTTTGCCCATTCAAGTTCAAACCCTCACTTCCTCCATAATTAATTGTATTAACTCTAGCTGTTAAAGCAGAACCAACATTGTCAGTTTTAACATATATAGGTGTATCACCTTCAAAATACTTTAAATTATAATAACTCCCTGCTTCATCTACATAACTCTCCCTAACCCCTAAACGTGCCATCTTTTCAATGTTGTCTTTTTGATTTGCATCATTTTGAGCTATTAATTCCTTCTCCAAAACATTCAAATGCTCCAAATCATAATTTGAAACAATCTTCGCTCTCTCCTCAGGTGTTTGCGAAAAAGCAATTCCTGTGGTTAATAACGAAATTGCCAAAATAATTTTATTTTTCATTTTTTTATTGTATTTTCTACAAATCTATAAATAATTAGCACATTTGAAAAAACAATTAACAATAAAAGAGACACTTACATTAAAAAAAAACATTATATTTTTGTCAAAAAAAGCACAATGCTAAATAAATCTTACAGTAATTGCATTTTAGAATGCGGAACAGATGAAGCTGGCAGGGGCTGTTTAGCAGGACCTGTAACAGCTGCCGCAATTATACTTCCTGAAGATTTTTACAACAAAAGGTTAAACGACTCAAAGCAACTTTCAGAAAGAAATAGAGAAAAACTAAAACCTACAATTGAAGAGTCAGCATTATCTTTTGCCGTTACTCATATATATAATGAAGAAATTGATGAAATCAATATTCTTAACGCCTCTATGAAAGCAATGCAAGAAAGCATACTTAAATTAACTCCATTACCTGAATATATAATTGTTGATGGCAACCGACCCATTTTTTCAAAACTTGGCATTAAAAACACTTTTGGAAAAATATTTACTCCTGAAGAAATTGATTTACTAAAAAACATACCCAATACTAGCATAATAAAGGGAGATGCTAAATATTTAAGTATTGCTGCGGCATCCGTTTTAGCAAAAACATATAGAGATGAATACATGAACATAATTCATGATGAATACCCAATGTACAATTGGAAAAAAAACAAAGGCTACCCTACAAACGAACATAGAGAAGCCATAAAAAAATACGGCATTACCAAATACCACCGCAAAAGTTTTCGATTACTCCCCGAACAATTAACACTCGAGTTTTAAAAACTTAAACCATCTCTGCTTCAAAAAGACTTGCAAAGTGTTTAACAATTTTTTCTTTTACTTCAGCCTCATCAATTGGTCGACCAAGCTCAACATGTAAAGATGTCACCCCTTTACCTCGAATTCCACAAGGTATAATATTATCAAAATATCCTAAATCCGCATTAACATTCAAAGCAAATCCATGCATAGTCACCCAACGACTTGCCCTCACACCCATTGCACAAATTTTCCTAGCAAAAGGAGTCCCTACATCAAGCCAAACACCGGTTTCCCCTTCACTTCGGGTTGAAGCAACACCATATTCTCCTAATGTTAAAATAATAGCTTCTTCTAAAAATCGTAAATACTTATGAATATCAGTAAAGAAGTTCTCCAAGTCTAAAATAGGATAACCTACAATCTGACCTGGTCCATGATATGTTATATCGCCTCCTCTATTAATTTTATAAAATGTCGCCCCTTTGTCTTCTAATTGCTTTTCAGAAAGCAACAAATTAGAAAAATCCCCACTCTTACCTAAAGTATACACATGTGGATGCTCAACATATAAAAAATAATTTGGCGTTAACTCATTTAATTCTTCACGCCTATTCTTAATTTTTAAATCTACAATCCCTTTAAACAATTCCTCTTGGTAATCCCAAGTATCTTTATAATCTTTAGCACCAAGGTCTTGTAATTGAACTTTTTTATTTTGGAAATCCACTATTTTGATTTTAAAAATTGAAAAGCAAAGATACGAATAGTTTACCAACCGAACCCGTAATCATTTTTATACAGATGTTAAAAAAGATATAATTATCAAACGCTATTCACAGTCTAAAATCATCTAGAAAACTAGATTAACTAACAAAAAAAGGAACTTTGAACTTGAAACAAAATAATTTATCTTTGCAGGCTTAAAAATAAAATTATGCAACTTTCAGAACAAGAAATCATCAGAAGAGAAAAATTGAGCAAGTTGAGAGAACTTGGCATCAATCCTTATCCCGCAAATTTGTTTCCAGTTAACCATACTTCGAAACAAATAAAGGAAACTTTTGAAGAAGGAAAGAACGTTATTGTTGCTGGTCGTTTAATGAGTAATCGCGACCAAGGAAAAGCTTGTTTTGCAGAAATTCAAGATAGTGAAGGAAAAATTCAAGCGTATTTCAATCGTGATGTAATTTGCGAAGGAGACGACAAAACACTTTATAATCAAGTTTTTAAAAAACTAACTGATTTAGGTGACTTTATAGGAATCGAAGGAGAATTATTCACCACACAAGTTGGTGCTAAATGTATCCGCGTAAAAAACTTTACTTTTTTAAGTAAAACATTACGCCCATTACCACTTCCAAAAACAGATGAGGAAGGAAACGTATTTGACGCATTCAACGATCCAGAATTACGCTACAGAATGCGTTATGTCGACTTAGTTGTAAACCCACAAGTAAAAGAAGTTTTCGTAAAACGCACAAAATTATTTGCCGCTATGCGTACTTTCTTTAACCAAGCTGGTTACATGGAAGTTGAAACTCCAGTTTTACAATCTATCCCTGGTGGTGCTGCAGCACGTCCCTTCATCACACATCACAATAGTTTAGACATTCCATTATATATGAGAATTGCCAATGAATTATACTTAAAAAGATTAATTGTTGGTGGTTTTGACGGAGTTTATGAATTTTCTAAAAACTTCCGTAATGAAGGTATGGACAGAACCCATAATCCAGAGTTTACTGCTATGGAAATTTACGTTTCATACAAGGACTACAACTGGATGATGGAGTTCACAGAAAACCTACTAGAATACTGCGCTTTACAAGTAAACGGCACTACTGAGGCTATTTTTGGCGACCATAAAGTAAACTTCAAAGCACCATATGCACGTGTAACCATGACTGATGCTATTAAGCAGTTCACAGGTTTCGACATTACAGGTAAATCAGAAGAAGAGTTACGTGAAGCTGCAAAATCTATGGGTATCGAAGTTGACGATACTATGGGTAAAGGAAAATTAATTGATGAAATTTTTGGTGAAAAATGTGAAGGAAACTTTATCCAACCAACTTTCATTACTGACTATCCAAAAGAAATGTCTCCATTATGTAAAGAACACCGTGATAATCCAGATTTAACAGAGCGTTTCGAATTGATGGTATGTGGTAAAGAAATTGCTAATGCTTATTCTGAATTAAACGACCCAATTGATCAACGTGAACGTTTTGAAGCACAAATGGCTTTAGCTGCAAAAGGAGATGATGAAGCTAATGGTATAATCGATGAAGATTTCTTACGCGCTTTAGAATACGGTATGCCTCCAACATCTGGCTTAGGTATCGGAATGGATCGTTTAATCATGTTTTTAACCAACAATCCTTCTATTCAAGAGGTTTTATTCTTCCCGCAAATGCGTCCAGAGAAAAAAGGTCCTGAATTAACAGAAGACGAAAAACATATCATCGAGTTATTAAAAGCAAACGAAGGAATTGCTATTGGAGACTTAAAAACACTTTCTGCATTAAGCGGTAAAAAATGGGATGCTGCAAGTAAAGGTGTAACCAAACACGGCTTAATGAAAATAAAAGTAGATGGCGATAATAAAATTGCTGAGTATTTAGGAAAATAAATATTTCTACTTCAATAAAAAAGGGAAAGCAAATGCTTTCCCTTTTTTATTGACTTTTTTATAAAACGTTATTTTTACAGATCGAGTACTTATGTTACATAAAAAACACTAAATTGCAAATTCAATTAAACCTTTATTTAAAATAACATTCTTACTTATAAACAAAATTATAAATATGAAAAAATTAATTGCAATTGCATTATTTGTTATCAGTTTTACAAGTTTTGCACAACAAGGCAATCGTTTGTCACCAGAACAGCAAACCGATTTACAAGTTAAAAAAATGACCCTTGAATTGAACTTAAACAGTAAACAACAAAACAAGATTAAACCAATTCTTTTAGAAAACAATAAAGAAAAAGAAGAGCGGTACCAAAAAATACAGCAAAGCAGAAAAAGTGGAGAACGATTATCTACAGATGAGCGTTATAAAATGAAAGATGAAATGCTTGACAGCAGAATAGAAGTTAAAGAAAAACTAAGTAAGGTTTTAACTCCTGAGCAATTAGCAAAATGGGAAGAATCGCAAAGACAAAATAGTGCCCCTAGAGGTATGAATCGTAAAAATCAAACAAACTAAGGTTTCATTTTTATAAAATAATTTGGTAAAACTATTTTTTTGGTTTAGTTTTGGACAAACCGAAAATATAAACTTTTAAATATGAAAAGATTAATCGCAATTATCGCTTTGTTTTTTGCTTTTACAATAACAGCTTCAGCTCAAGATAGTAAAAGTGTAGAAAAAACTTCGCAAACTGTCGCTAAAGAAATTGGAAAATTTCTAAATTTAGACACAAACACTACCAATCAACTTTATGAAGTTTTACTTGACAAGAATACAAAATTAAGTAATACTCCTCATGAAATGGCGTATCAAGAAACACTAATTGTTACGACTAGAAAAATCAACAAAGATTTTTCTGAGATTTTAGGAGACGATATGTTTCAAAAGCTTAAAAACAATACAGCGCTTTACGAAAAAGCAATTAAATAATAAAAAAACCCGCTTAAGCGGGTTTTTTTATTTCATATTAGCTGTTACTTTATCAATAGCTCTTATCGTTTTATCTAAATCATCATAAGTCAAAGCATCTGTAATAAACCACGTCTCGTAAGCTGAAGGAGCAATATAAACACCTTCATTTAAAAGTCCATGAAAGAATGCTTTAAATTGGTCATTGTCCCCATTTTTAGCAGTTTCAAAATCATATACATGATTTTTATCAAAATGCACTGATATCATAGACCCCACTCTATTAATTGTAAAAGACACATTATTATTTGCAATAACTTCACGGATACCATTTTCTAAATAAAGCGTCTTTTCTTCAAGACGATTAAAAACCTCTTCATCCTCATTTAAACGTTTCAACATCTCATAACCAGCAGCCATAGCCAAAGGATTACCTGAAAGCGTCCCTGCTTGATAAACAGGCCCTAGAGGTGCCAAAAAGTTCATGATTTCTTCACGAGCTGCAAATGCTCCTACCGGCAGCCCTCCTCCAATAACTTTTCCAAAACAAACAATATCTGCTTTGATATCAAACAATTCTTGAGCTCCACCTTTTGAAAGCCTAAACCCTGTCATTACCTCATCAAAAATCAACAAAGCTCCGTTTTCACTACAAACCGTTCTTAAAGCTTGTAAAAAACCTTCTCTTGGCGGTATACAGCCCATATTCCCAGCAACAGGCTCTATTATTACCGCAGCTATCTCATCCTTGTTTGCTTCAAACAATTGTCTTACATTCTCAATATCATTGTAATTTGCCAGCAATGTATCTTGTGCTGTTCCTTGAGTAACACCTGGACTGTTTGGTACTCCAAACGTACTTAATCCACTACCTGCAGCAATTAAAAATGAATCAGAATGCCCATGATAACAACCCGAAAACTTAATAATTTTGTCCTTTCCTGTATACCCTCTTGCCAACCGAATTGCACTCATACAAGCTTCTGTTCCCGAATTTACAAAGCGAATTTTATCAATATTAGGAACCATCGAAACCGCCAATTCAGCAATTTTTGTTTCCAATTCTGTTGGAGTACCAAATGAAGTCCCTTTTTTAGCTCTTTCTATCACTGCATTAACAACAGGGTCAAATGCATGCCCTAAAATCATCGGCCCCCATGAATTAATATAATCGATATACTGATTACCATCTTCATCGTACAAATAAGCACCTTTTGCTTCTTTTATAAAAATAGGAGTTCCCCCTACTCCTTTAAAAGCTCTAACAGGTGAATTAACACCTCCTGGTATAACTTTACTTGCTTCTGCAAATAAAGCACTACTTCTTTTATATTCCATTATTTAATTTTAATCGTTTGACCAATTGACAAATCGTTATTTGTCATATTATTCGCTTTTTTAATATTCTCCACAGTAGTATTGAATCTTTTTGACAAAGAGTACAACGTATCACCTTGTTGAATGGTATACAAATCTTTAGTTCCCGTTTCTTTTACAGCAATTGCGTCATTTGCGAAATTATTGTCTTTTGCTTTTACACTATTTGATTTAGTACCTAAAACCACTTCTTCATCATACATGTGCAATTCGTAACGCTCTATAATTCCAATTAACTTCGCTGGATATTTTGGATCTGTAGCATAACCCGCTTGTTTTAATCCTTTCGCCCATCCTTTATAATCCAATTTATCCAACTGAAACAAACTTGCATACCTGCTCCTTGAAGTCAAAAACAATGAATGATCGCGGTAAGAATCAGCAGGATCGTTATATTTTCGAAAACATTCTTGCGCTGCATCATCATCATGCTTAATACTAGGGCCTGTCCATCCTGTGTGACATTTAATTCCGAAATGATTATTAGCTTCTAAACAAAGTCTTCCCTTTCCTGCACCTGATTCTAAAATTCCTTGAGCCAAAGTTATACTTGCCGGTATTCCATGCTGGCGCATATTATTTTTAGCTACCTCGCTAAAACTGTTAATATAATCAGTTACTGTTGCTGTAGTAGCTGAGACTTTGGATGTCGCAACCAATTCTTCCGATGAATTATTTTCCTCTTTGGCATCTTCTTTCAAAGTTTTTGATACCTCTACAACAGGCTTGGTAGTAACTATTTTAGGTTTAGTAGAACTCGTCCTTACATTTTTCGAACTTCCACAACCTATCGCTATTAAACCAACTAAAACCAACAACCCTTTAACTTTCATATTTTAACTGTATCTTATTTTTATTTTTTAACACTTGATTCATTCCTTTTATACCCTGTAAACCTCCTGTATGAATAGCTACTATTTTTGAATTTGACGGAATTAATCCCCTATTCACCATATCCAAAATACCATACATCATTTTACCAGTATAAATTGGATCCAATGGGATTCCTGTATTTTCATAAAAAGAATTTAAAAATCCTATCAACTCGTCAGTAGTTTTACCATATCCACCAAAATGATATTCTGAAAAAATTTCCCAATTCTTTCTTGTGACAAAATTACAAATTACATCAGACAAAAAACCTCCTTTTAAAGAAGAAAAACCAAGAACTTTTTGATGGTTTGCTGCACTATTAATAATCCCTGATATCGTTCCTCCTGTTCCAACCGCACAACATACAAAGTCAAAAATTTTATCCTCACTA
Source organism: Flavobacterium chuncheonense (assembly GCF_042686145.1). Classification (NCBI taxonomy): domain Bacteria; kingdom Pseudomonadati; phylum Bacteroidota; class Flavobacteriia; order Flavobacteriales; family Flavobacteriaceae; genus Flavobacterium; species Flavobacterium chuncheonense. The sequence goes on from NZ_JBHUPC010000012.1 coordinate 562,045, forward strand.
TCTAAAATCTCTTCACATCCTTTAATAGCCAAACTATTTGTACCTCCTTCTGGAACTAAATAAAAATCGCCAAATTCCTTTTGCAAATCCACTAAAAAAGATCCTTCTTCTTTTAATCGATATTGTGCTCTAGAAACAAATTTAAACTGCATACCAAACTCCATTGCTTTTAAAAGTGTTGGATTGTCTTCGACCTTATTTTCAAGTTCCTCTCCTCTTATAACTCCAATTGTAGGTAAATTATTTTCTTTACCAGCTGCAGCGAGTGCTAAAATATGATTGGAAAAAGCTCCTCCAAAAGTCAACAATTGCTCTTTTTCCAAACGTAATGCTTCTAAAACATTATATTTCAACTTTCTAAATTTATTTCCCGAAATATAAGGATGCAACAAATCTTCTCTTTTGATATAAAGCTCTATACCATTCGGAAGATTTATATTTACTTTCTGATTCATATACAAAAAAACAAAAAATCCCGCAAATGCGGGATTTTAATATTAAAAAGATAAATCTTATTTATTGTAAACCGAAACTTTCTTGCTTACCGTTAAATTTTCTGACGATTTTAATTTTACAATATAAACACCATCACTTAAGCCATTAGTTGGAATTTCATATTGAGTATCATTTCCCAAATTGATTTTACGAATTACACTTTTACCTGTAACATCGTACAACTCTATACTGGCTAAATCCTTACGCTCTTTATTATTTATCGTCAACAAAGCAGCAGCATTATTTTGATATACTTGAAACAAATTATCTGCTACAAAATCTTCGTTAGAAAGATTTGCTTGTGTTGTAAAAGTAATTTCAAAATCCGTTTTATTGCTACCTGAAGGCAATGTAACATCAAAAGATCCGTTTTTGATATCATAATACACATCATTTACTTTATCATGCACATAAACCGCTTGGTTTTGATCAAAATTAATCACTTCAGCTACTTCAATTTTAAAAGTTGTTTGTGCATTAGCCTTAAAAGCAAATGGAACTACTTTATTCACATCAAAAGGAAATGTTGAAATCACAAATTGATCTGATGTTGTCAACGGAAAATAAACATCTTTTGGTATTGAAGCATCTGGTGTTTTAGCATCCATAGCAATATCAAAACCATCTGTAGTATTAGGATTAAAAGCCATTACAACTTCACGTGTAAATTGATTATTCAAAATAGCTCTCAATCGAATTTGAGGAGTAGGCAACTTTGAATATTGCGTATAATCTACCCCAGCCACATTAGGAATATTACCCCAATTATCTCCGTTTGAATTTGCAGAGCTAGACTGATTATTTACATTCTTTTCAAAGTGTGCTCCTGGATTTAGGGTATCATCTTCCTTAACAAAAACCCTATATTCATTTTTCATCTGCACTTGACCCGTAGTGATACCCGTCACCATGAATCCTTGACCCACCGGCGAGAACATTCTAAGATAAGAATTACCTGTACCAACACCTGCTGTGTTTAAAGCACCACTTCCAGTATAAGTATTATAGGTTGCAGGTGTGTAAGTACCTGGTGAATTTGCATTTGCATTATTTGCTACATACACTCCATAACCACCAACATACCCTGAAACATAATGAGTATTATTATTTTTATCATGTTCCCAAAACTGAGCTTCTCCATCAATCACATTATTCGTCCCTCCTGTTGTATAAGTACCATCCGCATTTATAATATGACCGCTATTTTCGAGTAAAAAACGATTTAAATTTATTGCACTTGGGTAAGGATTCCCTACCAATGTCTGATTGTCAGCTACAACGTTATTTACAATCAAACCATCATTTGGCTTTCCTCTAAAATCATAACGCTGCTTACTTCCAGCATTATTTTGTACTCCTTCAGTTGCATCTGTTACCAAAGCATCAGTTCCAGAAGTACCTTTCATAGAAAAACCAAGTCCTGGTGCTATATTAGAATTACCATTATTCTGGATCCATTGAGAATAAGTACTTGAAGCTACAAAGGTATGCACCCATCTTGAAGCAATAACAAGCTTATTACTTCCATTTAGTGCAACTCCATCATAAAAACCATTAGCAGTATTAATTACAGCAGCCTCACTACTAATTTTATCATTAACTGAAGGCCTATAAAGACGTGTAACCCCAAAATTTTGATTCCCAATAGTTGAGCCTGGAACACCTACAGGTGAACACCAATAGTTGTATTGATAATTGTTAACAGTTCCCTCTTGAAAAACCGACAAATTACCCAAGCCTGTGTTTGCTCCAGCAGTTGTTCTTCCTTGTAATAATTGAGAACCGTTTCTCAAATAAAAATTACCCGAAGCAGCCAAATTAACATCTTGTTTTACATAAACATACTCATCGTTTACAAAAACATAGCTATTAGGACTCACATACATTTGAGCTTTAACAGTAACGTTTAAACAAACACCTAAACATAATGAAAGTAATATTCTCTTCATACGTTAAATATTATTAATTTTCAAACAAAAGTATACGTTTATTTTTTGATACACAAGCAAATAAAATCTTTTTTTAACAATTAAAATAGATTTTGTTACGCTGCAATTAATAAGTCTTTTTTTACTAAAAAAACAACATAACCATGTCTGCGTTTACGATAAATTATATGGGAAATCACTAGAAAAATTATTGTCTTTGAGTTTTAATCGTAATCTGTAAAAATTTGTCCCCACAGTACGAAGGGAAACACTTAACAATGTTGCAATATCTTTGTGTGATAAATCAAAAGGCTGTAAAGCAGCGTATAACTTTTCCGTTTTACTTAAAAAGTCTAACTTCTCTACTTCTACAATAATTTCTTTGAATTCATCAGCGTAAACCTGTTTAAAGTCGTTCCAACTTTTCACGTCTTTAAGACCATTTTTAATATCAAATGAAAAAACTTTAGGTTCAATATTTCTTTCTTCTTCACTAATCTTTTGCCAACTCATTTTTATCTTATTTAACACAAACAACCAATTTGTGTAAACTGCAAGTGCAATCAACAAAATAGCCATTAGCAAATTAGAAATTAGCATAAAATAATACAATCCTTTTGATAATGTTTCACCTTTAGCAGAAAACAACATACCAACAAAAAACAACGAATCTTGTATATAATAAACTATAAATAAAACCGAAAAAACTCTTTTATAAACACCATCAAAAAGTTCCGATGTCTCATTAAAATTGATTCTTTTTAATAAAGACAAAAACAAAACAAATAAGACAACATTATACCCCAATTGTAAAAAAACATTATAATACAATCGAGTATTGCTTGGATAAAAAATCAAATCATTCCCATCTAAGTTAGCAATCAAAAAATGTGTCACTGTAAAAAGTATTCCAGTTAATATTACCCCTAAAAAAACAAGAATTGTTTTACTAAAACTTAATTTCTTTCCAAATAAACCAACTATAACAACGGGCACTAGCAATGTTATGCTTTCATTTAAAACTCCGTATAAATCTAAAAATTTAGAGGTAGTTCCAGAATAATAACTCAAATACAAAAAAGTTCCAGTTGCTGTAAAATACAGAAAGGAAAAAAAAGTCAAATATTTTTCAAATGACTCTTGACGATTACTTCTAATTGCAAAAAGAATAAATCCTATAGCACTCAGAATGAATATTAAATGACTTAAAAACATAGCTGTAGTAGATTTGTTGTAGTCCTATTGTTGTTTTGTAGTAGTAACTTTTTGATTGTTAATTAAATAAAAAAATACATTTATCTCCTCAATTCAAATATTGCTTTTACCGGCTCAAAACTAAATAATAAATTCCAAATATATCATTAGGATTTTAATTACAAACAAACAATTATTATATATGAAAGACAAAATTATAATCAGTTGCATTTTTATTTTATTTTTCAATATTTGCTTTTGTCAAATTGGTATTGGTACTACCACTCCTAATCCTTCTTCTATTTTAGACATCGAATCAACCACCAAGGGTATACTTATTCCAAGATTAACTGAGATAGAAAAAAATTCAATAATGACTCCCGCAAATGGCTTATTAATTTATCAAACTGATGGAACAGCTGGATTTTGGTATTTCAACGGAACTATATGGTCAAACTTTAATGGAGCAACAATCGGTTGGAGTATATTAGGAAACTCAGGAAATACCATAACCGATTATTTAGGAACATCAGATGCTCAAGATTTTACTTTTAAAACAAACAATATCGAAGTTATGCGCATTCAAAATACCTCAGGCAATTTCGGTATAGGAACAAATAATCCTTCTCACAAACTTCATATCACTGGAAACAATCCTGCATTTAAAATGACAAATGGTACACAAAACAATGGCTACATATTGACAAGTGATGCAAATGGAGTTGCGAATTGGAATGACCCTACAGGTGTATATTTTACTGGAACAAGTTATGATTGGAACCCTTCGGGCGCATCTTTAGGTAATCCAATTTCACATTGGGGCAATGTATTAATAGGTAGAAAAGGTAGAAGTTTTTGTCATTTAGCAATTGATAACGGCTCTATTTCAGGTTCAACTTTTGGCATTGGAGAAGATGGACTTATATCTGATGGCAACAATGAGATAATTATAAATCAAAATGTTGTACCAACCATAAATGAAGCTGCCAATGCAGTACTTGGTCAAACAACTACAACTGGAATTTCTAATTTTTGGGATACACTTTATTCTGCAAATGGTATCAATACCACATCTGATAAACGATTGAAAAAAGATATAACACCATTAAATTATGGTCTCAAAGAAGTACTTCTATTAAACCCTGTAAGTTACTACTGGAAAGAAGAAAAATTAAACAGTATCATTATCCCTGACAACCAAAAAGAACTAAAAATAGGATTTATAGCACAAGAAGTACTTCATATAATCCCAGAAATAGTCTTCAATAACTCAAATGATTATTTCAACGAAACGGAAAACGCTTCATTTACTTTAAAAGAAAACAGACCTTTAGGTATTAAATATGAAGAATTAATCCCCGTTCTAATAAAAGCCAAACAAGAACAAGATATTACAATAAATGAATTAATTAATGAAGTTGCCGGTCTAAAATTTCAATTACAATCACTAAAACAATAATCCTCATTCTTGTAAACGTAAAAATTTCATGAAAAAGATCACAACCTTAATCATTCATTTACTTTTCTTCTCTAGCGTTTTCGCTCAAGTTGGTATTGGAACTAATACTCCAGACACAAGCGCATCTTTAGATGTTTCAAGCACAACACAAGGTTTACTAATCCCTAGACTTACAGAAGTTCAAAAAAACAACATAAACACTCCTGCTAATGGTTTATTAATCTATCAAACTGATGGCATTAAAGGAGTTTGGTACTTTAACGGTACTTTTTGGCAACCGCTAGGAGGTAATGGTAACAATTGGTCAATTACAACCAATAGCAACACAAATCCTTACACAAACAAACTCGGCACATTAGACAACAATCCTATCATTTTCAAAACCAACGATAGTGAAGCAGGTCGTATAAGCTCTTCAGGGAATACAGGAATTAATCTCACATCACCGTTAAACACTAAATTAACTGTCAAAAGTAGTTTTACACCTGCATACATTCAAGATTTTGAAAGTTATAATTCTTCCTATAATTTCTCTACAAGTTCCACTCAGACTGTTTATTGGATAGATAATAATGATGCTACTTGTACAAATTCACAGGGATGGAGAATTAGTACCTCAAACCCCCTTGGAGTTTCATGCGCTAACTGTACTAGCAATAGAGCTTTTATTAACTCTACTGTAAGCTGTCTGCAACAAGACGCTACACTTGTCGTTAAACTTGGAACATTTGTAGAAAATCAAGTTCTAATTTCTTTTACATATGGATACAGTTATTTAGAAAGACCCGATAGTTTCACAGTAACACTATATAACGAAACCACTAACAATTTAGTAGAAACTTTGGTAAAAGAATTTGGAGAAGTATATTCAACTTCAATTCCTCAAACTTTTAGCAATTTTTATAAGGAAATAAACATTACTCCTGGCCACCAATATAGTTTACGTTTTCGTTACATAGGTAAAGGTTATTCTAACCAAACAAGTGATGGTGCAATTGTAGACAACATTATTGTTACACCATTTACCCCAGCTTTTCGTTTAGAAGACGGCAATCAAGCAAACGGAAAGGTCCTCATGAGTGATGCGAATGGAAATGGTACATGGACAGATGCATCCGCTTCAACCACAGACGATGATTGGCAATTTAATTCTGGAAATCAAAATACCGATCCTATTTATAGAACAGGTAGTGTCCGAATTGGAAGCTTTGGCACTCCACGCGCACTACTTGATGTATTAAATTATTCGTATTCAACAGGAACAAAAGTAGGAATAGGCTCAAAAGAATTTTTTGTAGATGGAAACAGTGAATTTATGGTGTCGAATTCATTAGTTCCAAGCATCGATAATGCACTAACGCTCGGAACAATTTTAAAAAGATGGAGACAAATAACCACAATAAATGGAGTTATAACTACCTCTGATCGATCTGAAAAAACAAACATCAAATCAATAAAATATGGATTGGAAGATTTAAGAAAACTAAAACCTGTAACCTATTATTGGAAAAAAGAATATACTGATTTTCCAAAACGTCAACTAGGATTCTTAGCACAAGATCTTTTAAAAACAATTCCAGAAGTTGTTCAAAATAAAGCTTGGATAGTTAAAAAGGATAAAATAAAAAGATCTAAAGTGCACAATTTATCTGTTTGTTATAGTGAACTTTTACCCATTACAGTAAAATCCATTCAAGAGCATCAAGTAACACTAACTACTTTGGAAAAAGAAATTGACCAACTGCTACAAACAACTAATACATTAGTGCCTTAACCAAAGTTTAATCTTATTAAAATATTGCTTACAATTTCAAAAAAATGAAACCTATAAAATCATTATACATAATATTTTTTTTGGCACATACATTGGTCTCTATTGCTCAAGTTGGTATCAATACAACTAATCCAGACAACAGTGCTGCCCTAGAAATAAAAAGTAACACTCAAGGCGTTTTAATTCCAAGAATGACTCAAGTGCAACGCGATGCTATAAATACACCTGCAGCAGGTCTTCTAATTTACCAAAATGATGCTAGTGCTGGCTTTTATTATTATAATGGTAACACATGGATTCCTTTTGCGGGAAGTGGTAACGGATGGGAGTTAACGGGAAACAGTGGAACAAACCCTTCAATAAATGCAATTGGAACTTCAGATAACCAAGGATTAAGTATAGTGACTAACAATACCGAAGCCATTCGAATTTCTTCAACAGGATATGTTGGTATGGGTACATCAAGTCCTACAGCTAAACTCCACTTAAACACCAATACCAATCAAACTCTCACTATTTTAGATGGACTTCAAGGTAATGACAAAGTATTGGTATCGGATGAAAACGGTATCGGTGTTTGGAAATCCAAAACACTTGCCAAGACAGAAGACAATGATTGGTTTTTTGACAATGGCTTTAATAATTTACATCCAATATATCATATTGGTAATGTAAAAATTGGCTCTACTAGCCCTTCTACTTACAATTTACACGTTACAAACGGCGCTACAAGTGGTACTAAAGTATATTTAGGTGATAGTGAATATATACTAGATGCGACTAACGACTTCGAATTCAGCCACAGAATAATACCTATATCGGGTTCGACACCTAACTTAGGGTCATCAACAAATAGATGGAATACTACATATGTCGGAAGTGGTGGTTTCATAAGCACATCTGATGCCCGACTTAAAACGAATATCACAACATTGAATATTGGACTTAAAGAAATTTTACATTTAAATCCTGTTAGTTTTCATTGGAAAAATGAAAAATTTAGGAATCATGAAGTCCCACAAAATCAAAAAGAATTAAAATTAGGTTTTATAGCACAAGAAATCCAAACTGTACTTCCAGAAATCGTCAAAACTAGAGAATGGAAAGAGTATGAAGAAACGCCAGGTGCATTAGTACAAGAAGAAATGCCTGTAATAGGGGTAAATTATAATGAAATGATCCCTGTTTTAGTTAAAGCAATTCAAGAACAAAACAATCAAATAAATACCTTAAAAGAAAAAATAAATCATCTAAAATCAAGAATAAATTTATTAAAAAAGCAATCAATGGAGACAAAGTAAAAGTTTATGTTAAGTTAGTTTTGTTAAATTTGGTTGAAGGAGCTTTCAAATGTATTTTGAAAAACTCCATAAAGGCCTCTGCTTTAAGTAGCCGAGGTCTTTTTCATTGACATACGCTTCTTTTTCAAACGAAATATTACGATAGGCTACATTTCTATCGTTAAACTGTAATAATCGAATTAAAAACTCAATACCATACCAAATAAAAAAAGGCAGAATCAACATTTCCAATTGCTGACGAATATGAATCTTTTCATGATTGAGCAAAACTTCATTGAAACGATCCTTATTTTGAAATAAAATTACAAATGGAAACAAGGTGATTCCTTTAAAACCTTTTGGAACGAAATATTTTAAAACTAATACTATCATTATCTACAAAGTTGCTAAATTTGTGGCTATGAATAAACAGTTAGATCCAAATAATTTAAAAGAAGGAGAAGATTTCTATTATACTCCAGAAGGATACAAGTGTTTCACAGCCGCATATCATTTAAAAAGAGGCTATTGCTGTAAGAGTGGATGCCGACACTGTCCTTATGGATTTGATAAAAAAACAGGAACAATAAAAAAATAAATGGACATACTATTATTTCAATATCGTATTAAAATATACAAGTCCTACCACAGGTCTGATATTCGTTATCCCTAGTTTTTTTTGTTTAGGGTGTGCCCTTCATTTCATTACGGTTGGGCTGTACGCGCTACATAGTAGCTCGCTCCCATCCCTCACAAAAAACAAAAATTGAATAACAAAAAACAAGAAAATGACATTTCAAGAACAAATATTAGAAGGAATCCCAGCTCATTTACCAGCTGTAAAACCTTATGAAACCCATATCAATCACGCACCAAAAAGAAAAGAGATTTTAACGGACGAAGAAAAAAAGTTAGCACTTAAAAATGCGTTGCGCTATTTTGAAGCAAAACATCATGCAACACTTCTTCCAGAATTTAAAGAAGAATTAGAAAAATACGGCCGTATTTACATGTACCGTTTTCGTCCAGATTATGAAATGAAAGCACGTGCTATTTCTGAGTATCCTGGAAAAAGTGAGCAAGCAAAAGCAATTATGCTCATGATTCAAAACAATTTGGATTATGCCGTAGCACAACACCCGCATGAATTAATTACTTATGGTGGTAATGGAGCTGTTTTCCAAAACTGGGCGCAATACCGTTTAACCATGAAATATTTGGCTGAAATGACTAACGAACAAACATTAGTTATGTATTCTGGCCATCCAATGGGGTTATATCCTTCTCATGAAAATGCTCCTAGAGTAGTTGTTACAAATGGAATGATGATTCCTAATTACTCAAAACCTGACGATTGGGAAAAATTCAATGCTTTAGGCGTAACCCAATACGGACAAATGACAGCTGGTAGTTATATGTACATTGGTCCACAAGGAATTGTTCACGGGACAACCATTACCGTTTTAAACGGATTTAGAAAAATCAAGAAAAACCCTTGCGGAGGTTTATTTGTAACTTCTGGTCTAGGTGGTATGAGTGGTGCTCAGCCAAAAGCAGGAACTATTGCTGGTTGTGTTACCGTTTGTGCAGAAGTCAACCCAAAAATCACAAAGATTCGCCACGAACAAGGTTGGATTCATGAAGTTGTAGAAGATATTAATTTACTAGTATCTCGTGTTCGCAAAGCACTAGAGAACAAAGAAGTAGTTTCAATTGCTTATTTAGGAAATGTAGTAGATGTATGGGAACAATTTGACAAAGAAGGTTTGCATATCGATTTAGGATCAGATCAAACTTCATTACACAACCCTTGGGCTGGTGGCTACTACCCTACCGATTTTAGCTTCGAGGAATCCAATGAAATGATGGCAAACAATCCAGAGCAATTCAAAATTGAAGTACAAAAAACATTACGCCGTCATGCTGCAGCAATCAACAAGCACACTGCAAAAGGTACTTATTTCTTTGATTACGGAAATGCTTTCTTATTAGAAGCTTCTCGTGCAGGCGCAGATGTAATGGCAGAAAACCCAACATTAGGCAGAGAATTCAAATATCCAAGTTACGTACAAGATATTATGGGACCGATGTGTTTTGATTACGGATTCGGACCATTCCGTTGGGTTTGTGCGTCAAACAGCCCAGAAGATTTACAAAAAACAGATGATATTGCTTGTGCGGTATTGGAAGAAATGATGAAAAATTCTCCAGAAGAAATCCAACAACAAATGGCGGATAACATTCAATGGATAAAAGGTGCACAAGAGAACAAACTTGTTGTAGGTTCTCAAGCCCGTATACTATATGCAGATGCAGAAGGTCGTATTAAAATTGCAGAAGCTTTTAATCAAGCTATTGCAAAAGGAGAAATTGGACCAGTTGTTTTAGGTCGTGACCATCATGATGTCTCAGGTACAGACTCACCTTACAGAGAGACTTCAAACATCTACGACGGTTCTCGCTTTACAGCTGATATGGCAATTCATAATGTAATTGGTGACAGTTTCCGAGGTGCCACTTGGGTCTCTATTCACAACGGCGGCGGCGTTGGATGGGGAGAAGTTATCAACGGTGGATTTGGTATGGTTCTTGATGGATCTAAAGAAGCTTCTAAACGATTGGAAATGATGTTATTCTGGGATGTAAACAACGGAATTTCTAGAAGAAGCTGGGCACGTAATGAAGGTGCAATTTTTGCCATAAAGAGAGCAATGGAAACGCAACCTTTATTGAAAGTCACCATCCCTAATATAGTAGAAGATAGTCTGTTAGATTAACATTTTTTTAATTATCAGCAATTCTTTTACTCCATATTTTTTTACTAATTTAATGGTTGAATTGCTGATAATTAAAAATGTATACTATGAAATCTATAAAGCTCATACCCATTTTACTACTTTTTGTGTTAGCTTCATGTAGCTCCGTTCGCGTTAATGCAGATTATGATAAAAAAGCAAACTTTGATACCTATCATACCTTTGCCTATTTAAAAGGCAGTATTGATAAAGTTGAAATTTCAGATTTAGACAAAAAGAGAATTCTTTATGCTATAGATGAAGTAATGCAAACAAAAGGATTTTCAAAATCAGATACTCCTGATGTTCTGATTAGTTTTTTTACACAAGAATCGGAACGTGTAGATGTTTACAATAACGCCAATTTTGGTTGGGGAATGGGATGGGGAAACCCATATTGGGGATTCGGATACAATTACAATAGTGTTTACACTACCCCAGAAGGCGTATTATTCATAGACATTATCGATGCAAAGACAAAAGAACTAGTTTGGCAAGGGCAAGGTAGCGGCTACCTAACCACAGATGTTTCCAAAAAAGATCAACGAATAATGGAGTTTGTTTCCAAAATACTTGAGCAATATCCTCCTACATTAAAGTAAATTATTTTTTTATACATTTAAACCGTAGTAACTATTTGCTACGGTTTTTTTTTATAATACATACACATGAAACGAATCCCTTATCTATCATTATCTATCCTAACTTTACTCCTAGGCTCTTGTAGTGCTACTAGTACTTTAACTTTAAGTGTTCCACAACCTTCAAATGTATACCTTTCCAAAGAAGTTAAGAACATTGGAATTGTTAACCGAAGTGTTCCAAGTATCAAATACAACTCGCTAGATGTCATTGATAAAATTTTAACCGCTGAAGAAAAAAATTTAGATAAAAATGGCGCCATCGAAACACTTATAGGACTACGAGAAACCTTAGCAAAAAACGAACGCTTTTCAAATGTGGTTATACTAGACACACTTATTTTTAAAGATAGCGGCATTGATATTTTCTCGCCAGAATTAAGCCAAAACGACATTGAAAAAATATGCACTAAAAATAATTTAGACGCTATTTACGAACTATCCTTCTACGATACTGATGCAACCGTATCGTACAAAACAACAAATGGTACACTACCCAATAGCTTCGGGGTAAAAGTACCAACATTAGTACATAATATCAGTATCAACACACTAATTAAATCAGGATGGAGAATTTATGACAATGTTTCCAAGCAGCTTTCCGACCAATACAACACCAATAAAAAGTTCGTAGTATCAGGAAGCGGAATCAACCCTGTCAAAGCCTTTGAAACCATTAAAAACAGGAAGGATGAAGTGTTTCGTATGAGTAAAGAAATTGGTCAAAATTATGCACTTGAAATCATTCCATATACTACTAGAGAAAGTCGACTGTATTTTGTAAAAGGAAATTCTAATTTTGAAAAAGCACAAAGAAGAGCCCAAACAGGAAATTGGGATGGCGCTGGAGAACTATGGCAAATAGAAACCAACAACTCAGATGACAAACTAAAAGGCAGAGCGTATTACAATATGGCTATCATAAGTGAAATAAACGGTGATTTAAATAAAGCATTAGATTGGGCGTCAAAATCCTATGCAGACTACGGTATTAAAGAAGCGTTACAATACAGCAAAATATTAAAATATAGAATACAAAAAAACCAACAGATTGAAGCGGAAAAACTATAAAATAAATTTATTTAATATTATAACTAGTCCAATAAAAAAGCCACCTAAAAGGTGGCTTTTATCAAAATAGTATTGTGTAAAATTATCTTCTTGAAGCAATAAAAGATTTAACCTTTTGAGTAACTTCAGCTCTAGACACTTTATTATGCGCAGCAAAAACAGCAGCTGCATCAGCAGATTTATTAGACTCATCAAAAACTCCTAATAAAGTTCCGTCAAAATCTAAAGATAAAGCATTTGAACCAATCATCACACCTGTTAAAGTGTAAGCAATTGTAGTATCGTTAGCTGGATCAAGATTTGCAGCTAAAACTAAGTTACCAGCAGCAGTTTGCGCAGTCACATCAACGTCAGCTCCGTTTAATTTCATTTCATAAATATCTAAATAAATTACATTAGATGTAGTTGGTAAAGCAACTGTACCATCAGAATTTAATGGAGTAAGAAACTCAATATCTAAATAATGAGCAGTAGTACCTAAATCTGATGCTTGAGTTCCAACAAATGCAATATTTGACCACAAAGCATGTGTTGCAGTAGTTGCATTAGGATCTGCATTGTAACCTCCCCAAAAAACAACAGCTGTATTATTAACAGCATACTCAGAACCATTGTAAATGATATTGTTAAGTGCTGCAGTAGCAGCCGTAACTGTAACTGTAACATCATTACTTACTAAAGTTCCATTAGTTGCATGTATAACATATGTCCCTTCAGCTGAAGGAGTAAACACATTACTAGCAATAGCAGCATCATTCACATAATAAGTAGAAGTTGCAGTAACATTTGCACCTAAATCATTAGCAACAGAAAGTGTAAAAGAACCAGCACCTAATTCTAAAGTAGTAGCATTTGCCGATAAAGTAATCGCTGTCGCAACAGGATCTGGAGTTGGAGTAGATGAAGAATCATCATCACTACATGAAGTCATAAACGCACTTCCAGCAACAGCAAGAAATAAAAAGATTTTTTTCATAATATTAATTTAATTTTGATTTAATATTACAAATATATAGTCCTCTTGAATTAGATCTACAATTTTAACTATTTTTATTTAAAAAACATTTTATATGTTAATTACAGCAATATTATTTATATATATTCTATATAAATTAATAATAAATAAATTTTAATGTTAAAAAAATAAAAAAAAACAAACCAATTAACTAAAACTAAGTAACAAGCTTTAATATTTCAAACAAAAAACCAATCAAAATCAAAAAAATAACACAACCCACACTGATTTAAAACTTATTATTTACAAAATAAAACACAATAAAATAAATATAACAAACTATAGAATACAACACTAAAATTCAAATTGTATACTGAATAAACATTTTGTAATTTTACACCAATAAGCAACACCGAAATCAATATGAATACCGCAATAGAAAGCAATCCTTTAATTGATAGACTCCCGAGTCATTTAAAACAATTTATAAAGCCGCAAAATTATAACGATTATACTCCTATCAATCAAGCAGTATGGCGTTATGTTATGCGTAAAAATGTTAGTTACCTAGGAAAGGTAGCACATGATTCATATTTAGAAGGATTAAAACAAACAGGAATCGATATCGAATACATTCCAAATATGTATGGAATGAATCGTATATTAAAAGAAATTGGATGGGCCGCAGTAGCAGTGGATGGTTTTATCCCACCAAATGCCTTCATGGAATTTCAAGCGTATAATGTTTTAGTTATTGCGTCTGATATTCGCCAATTGGAACACATAGAGTATACTCCAGCACCAGACATTATACACGAAGGCGCAGGCCATGCTCCTATTATTGCTAATCCTGAATATGCAGAATATTTAAGACGTTTTGGCGAAATTGGATGTAAAGCCATATCATCATCTCGTGATTATGAAATGTATGAAGCTATCCGATTACTTTCTATTTTAAAAGAAGCAGAAGACACACCACAAGAAGAAATCGAAAAAGCTGAAGCCCAAGTTGACTATCTTCAAAATAATATGGGTGAATTATCCGAAATGGCTCGTATCCGTAATCTCCATTGGTGGACAGTTGAATACGGATTAATAGGAACGGTTGAAGATCCGAAAATATATGGAGCCGGTTTGCTATCTTCAATTGGAGAAAGTGAATGGTGCATGACTGATAATGTTAAAAAGATTCCATATGACATTTCAGCTGCTGATCAAAGTTTTGACATTACAAAACCACAACCACAGCTTTATGTTACACCTGATTTCGCACATTTAAATTCTGTTTTAGAAGAATTTGCTAATAAAATGGCGATACGAGTTGGCGGTCTTTCTAGTGTACAAAAATTAATTGATTCTAAAGCATTAGGAACAATTGAATTAAGCACAGGCATCCAAATCTCAGGAGTTTTCACAAATGTTATAGCAAACGAAGGAAAACCAGTTTACGTACAAACAACTGGCAAAACTGCCTTATCATACAGAGAGAAAGAGCTAGTTGGTCACGGTACAGAATACCATGCTGAAGGTTTTGGATCACCTATTGGGAAACTAAAAGGAATTAATTTGGCGATTGAAGACATGAGCCCAAGAGACCTTTCGGCATATGATATTCACGAAGGACAACATGTAACTTTAGAATTTGAAGGCAACATTAAAGTTTCAGGCGAAATCATAACGGGCACTCGTAACATTCTAGGTAAAATTTTAATTATTAAGTTTAAAAATTGTACGGTTACTCAAGGAGATACCGTTTTATTCCAGCCAGAATGGGGGATTTATGACATGGCAGTAGGAAAAGAAGTTGTTTCTGCATTTAGCGGTCCTGCAGATGTAAATAGTTTTGATATGATAACACATGTACCATCTTCAACCACCATTAAAGCAAAAACTTCTCCAGAAAGAGAAGAATTGGAGGGGCTTTATAAAAATGTACGCAACATAAGAGAAAACAATATTTCCGATTTAGCTTTAAATGCAATTTTCGACAAGGTAAAAATGAACCACCCTAATGATTGGTTGTTATCAGTAGAAATAGCTGAAATTTGTACAACAACTCGCAATCATTCCCTTTTGGAAGACGTAAGAAATCATTTGGACAATCTAAAAATTAAACGCCCAGAGGTAGCTAATCTTATCGAAAACGGATTAAGTTTAATTTTAGAAACCGAAAGCATCTAATCGTAACTTATGTTACAATTCAACAATACTAGTTTATTTAACTTTGCTTAAAAATTAAGAATTATGGGAATTTTAGATATGTTAGGATTTGGAAACAAAACGAATGAAATTCAAGATTTCATCAGCAAAGGTGCTATTATTTTAGATGTAAGAACTCCAGGGGAATTTTCTGAAGGACACATCAAAGGTTCAAAAAATATTGCGTTACAGGTATTGGACGGGAATATTGAAACTATAAAAAAATGGAACAAGCCCATTATTGCTTGTTGCCGTTCTGGAATGCGAAGTGCTCAAGCAACTTCCATTTTAAACAAAAATGGTATTGAATGTATTAATGGCGGTGGCTGGACAAGCTTACAAAGCAAACTATAAAATAAAAAAGGCTTCAAATATTTGAAGCCTTTTTTATTACAATTTTAAATTAAAATCCGATTCTCTATCAATTAATTCACCTTTATATTCCAAAGTCCAACCCATAGAATGGGTAACAATCAATATTTTTGACAACTCACTTATTAATCGGTTCTCTGCATTTGATTTTAAAGTTGAATTTTCGATTTCTTTTGCAATTACCTCTTTAACCTTCTTGTTTATCTTATTATAATCATTTGCCCCAAAAGGATTAAAGCGGCTTTGGTTGACATCATAAAAATGAAGATTCTGATTAATCTTTAATTCTGGCTCAGGAATACTGATTATTGTCACCTTTTTAGCTTCTTCATCAATATTATATTTCACTTGACGCAAATCATACGAAACAATTACATCTGCATTAGCAACAATTAAAGCTTTCTTTTCAAAAGTAACCAAATCCAACATATACTTCTGTTGATCTTTATAAGTCAACACTTTTGCATAATGTCCTTCTGTAACAATGAGTTTACCAACATTTTTAATTTCTTTTTCAATCAACTTCGAATTAAAAGTAACCGAAGAAGAAGACTTAGCAGCTATGAAATAATGATAGCCAAAATAAAATAACAATAATAAAAGTATGATGTAAATTATTTTTCCTGACCTCCCTAAAGATTGGAAAAGCGGAACCATCATATTTTTAACCTGCGTTTCTGTAGATGTTTTTCGTGCCATAATTTCAAAATGTTATATGCGGTAATTTCTTGTTTAAATTTAAAATTTTATTGGACAAGTTTTTCAAAAACTTTTGATGTGATTCCGTTTCTTCATTAAAAGATCTATGTGCCAATCCTTTTTGAATTGCATCCACCTCTCTCATTAACTCAAAAGCAGAATTTGATAGATAATTTTGAACAAATTGGGACCAAATATAATCGACCGCAACTTGATTTGGATGCAACATATCTTCAGCATAAAAACGATAATCACGCAATTCATCCATCATTATTTCAAAACTAGGGAAATATTCCACTTTAGAATTATATTCCCTTACAACAGCATTTACTGCAGTTATCAAATGCGCTTTACTAACCGTATTCTCCACAAAACCATCCTTAATGTGACGCACTGGAGACACTGTGAAAATAATCTTACATTTTGAATTTACAGTCCCTAGCAGTTCAATAATTTCATGCAAATCATCAGTTATACTTGTTACAGAAAGCAACTCTTTATTAAATTCCTTCTGAGGAACTTTATGACAGTTGGCTACTATTTCGTTTGAAGCAATAGCACGATACACCCAAGCAGTCCCTAAAGTAATTTGCAAATGTGTTATTGTGTGAGCTTGTGTATTTACATCATCTACTAAACGATTTAAATTTTCTAAAAATACATCTCTATTCGTGTTTGACAACTCAGAGTGCACTTCGAAACAATGCCACAAATCATTATGATAAAAAACATCTTCTGCTGTAAAATAACGCTTTTGAACACTTCTTCTCAATAGATTTAGCAAAGAAGTAGAATTGAAAATAATACCAAAAGGATTAATCTCTGACTGAAATTTGAAATATTGAAACTTTTCTCCAATATTTTCTGCAAAACAAGAACCCATCAATAATATTTTTGATTGATAGTCCATTGGAAAACTACTTTTCACTAAAGGTATTTCAGTCCGAAATTTCATTTACAACACAGCTTAAATTACTAAAAATATATTACTCAAAAATAGTGATAAAAAAGAAAACCCGATAAGTTTCATTTATCGGGTTTAGATATAAAATTTTAAAAATCTTAATTCAAGAAATTTTTAGCGTTTGCTAATGCTTCTGCTATACCTGCCACATTTTTACCACCAGCTGTTGCAAAGAAAGGTTGCCCTCCTCCGCCTCCTTGGATGAATTTCCCTAATTCACGAACTACTTGGCCCGCATTTAAGCCTTTGCTTGCCACCAATTCTTTAGAAATATAACATGTCAACATTGGTTTCCCTTCTTGTGCCGTAGCTAAAATCAAGAACAAATTATCTTTATCACTTCCCAAATCATGCGCTAAATCCTTGGCTCCAGCCGGATCTAAATCAACTTGAATTGCTAAGAAGTCTACTCCATTAACCGATTGAAATTGCGAGACTAATTCGCCTTTCATGTTCTTAGCCTTATCTTTCAACAACTGCTCAACTTGCTTTTTCAATTTTGCATTTTCATCTTGCAATGATGTAACTGACTTTGAAATATCTTGAGGATTTTTCAACAAACCTTTTACCTCTTGCAACAAACTGTTTTGCTCCATCAAATAATTTTTAGCAAAATCATTTGTAATCGCTTCTATCCTTCTTACTCCAGCTGCAACAGCACTTTCCGAAGTAATCATAAAATGCCAAATATCTTTTGTATTTTGTACATGAATACCCCCGCAAAGCTCCATACTCTCTCCGAACTTAATAGCACGTACTGTATCCCCATATTTTTCTCCAAACAACGCCATAGCACCTTCGTCTAAAGCTTGTTGAAATGGAATGTTACGTCTTTCTACTAATGGAAGTGCATCTAAAATTCTAGCATTCACAAATTCCTCGACTTGCTTCAACTCGTCTTCAGTAACTTTCGCAAAATGAGAAAAGTCGAAACGCAAATAAGAATTACTTACCAATGACCCTTTTTGTTCCACATGCGTTCCTAAAACTGCACGTAATGCTTGATGTAATAAGTGGGTCGCCGAGTGATTACTTGACACATTCTTTCTGAACTCACTATTCACGACAGCCGTGAAAGTATCTTCTAATTTACGCGGTAATGTCTTTGTAAAATGAATAATTACATTATTCTCTTTCTTAGTATCTTCAATATAAATTACCTCACCGTTTGAAGCTTCAATAAATCCTTGATCACCAATTTGACCTCCTCCTTCTGGATAAAAAGGTGTTAGGTTGAAAACCAATTGGTACATTTCGCCCATTTTTTGATTTTCTACTTTACGGTAACGTGTTATTTTTACTTTTGTAGTTGTACTATCGTATCCAACGAACTCCTCAACATCATCATCATACAGTACTTCCCAATCCCCAGTCGTTACTTTTGAAGCGGCACGAGAACGTTCTTTCTGTTTTTTCAATTCAGCATCAAACTCCGCTTCATTTAAGCTATACCCTTTCTCTCGTAAAATCAAGGCTGTTAAGTCAATTGGAAAACCAAAAGTATCATACAATTCAAAAGCTCTAGCTCCAGAAACTTCTTTTCCTACTGTTGATGCAATAACACTATCCAACAAAACTAATCCTTGATCCAAAGTACGCAAGAAAGAAGATTCTTCTTCCTTTATTACTTGCGTAACTAAATTTTGTTGCGACTTAATTTCAGGGAAAGACTCACCCATTTGGCGACTCAACACCTCAACCAATTTGTATATGAAAGGCTCTTTACGATTCAAAAATGTAAAGCCGTAGCGAATAGCTCTTCTTAAAATACGACGAATAACATAACCCGCTCCAGTATTTGAAGGTAACTGACCATCTGCAATTGCAAAAGCAACAGCACGAACGTGATCCACAACTACGCGAATAGCAATATCGGTTTTTTCATCAACTGCATATTTAAAACCAGTAATCGTTTCGACTTCACGAATTAATGGTGTAAAAACATCTGTATCATAATTTGACGTTTTACCTTGCATTGCCATGCACAAACGCTCAAATCCCATTCCTGTATCAACATGTTTCGCTGGTAATTTTTCCAATGAGCCATCCGCTTTACGGTTGAACTCCATAAATACGTTGTTCCAAATTTCAACAACTTGAGGATGATCGGCATTGACTAAACTAAAACCAGAAACTTTTGCTCGTTCTTCATCCGAACGCAAGTCAATATGAATTTCAGAACATGGTCCGCAAGGTCCTTGCTCACCCATTTCCCAGAAATTATCTTTTTTATTACCTAGAACAATTCGGTCTTCCGCTACAAACTGTTTCCACAAATCAAAAGCTTCTTGATCAAATGGAACATTCTCTGCTGGATTTCCTTCAAAAACAGAAACATATAAACGATCCTTATCAATCTTCAATACAGCCGTTAAAAACTCCCACGCCCATTCTATAGCTTCTTTTTTGAAATAATCTCCAAAAGACCAGTTCCCAAGCATTTCAAACATGGTATGGTGGTAAGTATCAAACCCTACATCTTCTAAATCGTTATGTTTTCCAGAAACACGAAGACATTTTTGTGTATCAGCAATTCTGTTACTTTTAGGAGTTGCATTTCCTAAAAAATATTCTTTAAACTGGGCCATACCTGAGTTGTTGAACATCAACGTTGGATCATCTTTTAAAACGATTGGCGCCGATGGAACGATTAAATGCCCCTTACTTTCAAAGAAATTCAAATAGGCTTTACGTATGTCTTGTGATTTCATGCTTTGTATTTTTATTAAAATCGTTTAAAACAAAAAAATATCTTAAACCAAATTGTATTTTACAATACTCCGACTATCATTTTCCAAAAGTTTCTGACAAAAAAAACAAATGGAGTGAAACATTTTTTAATTTTGTTCGTATAATAATTGTCAGCCAAAATATTTGGTGCAAAAATAGTAATTTTAAAACATGTCGAAGGTAAAATATTATTACGATTCTGAAAATTTAGCATATAAACGTATTAAGACCAAAAAAAGAAAAAAGTTTGGTTATATTTTATTGTTTTTATTGTCTTCGGCCCTATTTGGTTTTCTTGGTTTAGTACTGCTAATCAACACGCCTTTTTTTGAAACACCAAAAGACAAACTGTTAACGAGTGAGCTTGAAAACATGAAGCTTAACTATAAACTTTTGAATAAAAAGGTCGATTTAATGAGCGAAGTTCTTACTGCAATTGAAGATCGCGACAACAATATTTACCGTATTTATTTTAACACATCGCCTATAACTGATGAAGAACGCAAAGCTGGTTTTGGAGGTGTTAACCGTTACAAATCATTAGAAGGGTACATCAACTCAGAATTGGTTATGAATACAACCCGCAGAATAGATGTGTTAACTAAAGAATTGGTTATTCAATCTAAATCATTGGATGAAATTACAAAGCTTGCAAAACAAAAAGAAAAATTGTTAGCAGCTATCCCAGCAATACAACCGGTAAAAAATGAAGATTTGAAAAGAATGGCTTCAGGTTTCGGGTACCGAAATGACCCTTTTACCAAAATTAGAAAATTCCACTATGGTATGGATTTTACAGCAAAATCGGGCACACCAATTTTTGCTACAGGAGATGGTGTCGTTTTAAAAGCAGATAATTCACTTTCGGGTT
The DNA here is from genome assembly GCF_042686145.1 of Flavobacterium chuncheonense. Taxonomy (NCBI): domain Bacteria; kingdom Pseudomonadati; phylum Bacteroidota; class Flavobacteriia; order Flavobacteriales; family Flavobacteriaceae; genus Flavobacterium; species Flavobacterium chuncheonense. Next base: position 583,472 of record NZ_JBHUPC010000012.1, read on the forward strand.
ATGGAAACCATATTGAAATCAGCCACGGATACGGTTATGTAACACTGTATGCCCATTTAAGCAAGTATAACTGTAGAAAAGGACAAAAAGTAAAGCGTGGTGACATTATAGGCTATGTGGGAAGTACAGGCCGAAGCGAAGCGCCACACTTACACTATGAAGTAATTCAAAATGGAAAAAAGATAAACCCTATGAATTTTTACTATGGCAGTATTTCGGCCGAGGAATACATCGCTATTTCAAAACTTGCCAACCAAGAAAACCAATCACTTGACTAATGCATATAAATTTACCAGAAAAGCTTTATTACAGTATCGGTGAAATAGCATCCGCATTTGATGTCAATGCTTCTTTAATTCGTTTTTGGGAAAAGGAATTTGACATTCTAAAACCCAAAAAAAATGCGAAAGGCAATCGAAAATTCACTCCTGAAGATGTAAAGAACTTACAACTCATTCACCATTTGGTAAAGGAACGTGGTTTCACTTTAGAAGGGGCTAAAATTCATTTGAAGGAGAGTAAAAAGAAAACATTAGACAAATTTGAAATTATACGAAAATTAGAAACCATTAAATCACAATTAAACGAACTTAAAAATCAACTTTAAAACTTTTAATATTATGAAAAAGTACCTTCCATGGATTATTCTTGTTGTTGTTATTTTAGGAATTTACAGTTATGTAAAAGGCATCAACAATACAGCTGTAACACTAGACCAAAACGTCCAAGAAGCTTGGGGTAACGTACAAACGTCATATCAAAGAAGAAATGACCTTATTGGAAATTTAGTAAAAACCGTAAAAGGTGCTGCTGACTTTGAAAAATCAACTTTAGAAGCTGTTGTAAACGCTAGAGCAAAAGCTACAGCGACCACAATAGACCCAACTAACATTACTCCAGAACAATTAGCTGCTTTCAATCAAGCACAAGGAGGATTAAGTTCTGCGCTTTCTCGTTTATTAGTTACGGTTGAAAAATACCCAGATTTAAAAGCAAATCAAAACTTTTTAAAACTTCAAGACGAATTAGCAAGTACAGAAAATCAAATTTTAACCGCAAGAACACGTTTCAACGAAGCTGTAAAACCGTATAACAATCATATCAAAATCTTCCCAAATAACTTATTTGCAGGAATGTTCGGATTCAAAGAAAAAGCATATTTTGATGCTGTTGAAGGAGCTGAAAAGCCAGTTGAAGTAGAATTTGATTTTGGAAACTAATACAAGAAAAATGTCTAAAACAGAAGATTTCTTAACCCCTGAAGAAGAGCAAGAAATTGTTCAAGCAATTACCATTGCTGAAACTAACACTTCAGGAGAAATCAGAGTACATATTGAAGAACATTCCGAAAAACAACCTCTTGAAAGAGCTCAAGAGGTTTTTTTAACCCTAAATATGCACCAAACAAAAGCACGAAATGGTGTTTTGTTTTATGTATGTGTTGCCGATAAAAAGTTTGCAATTATAGGGGATGAAGGAATTAACAATGTTGTTGCTAATGATTTCTGGGATGGCACAAAAAATGTAGTCATTGAAAATTTTAAAGTAGGAAACTACAAAAAAGGACTTGTCGATGGCATTTTAAAAGCCGGCGAACAATTAAAACACTTCTTCCCTTATCAAAGTGATGACATCGATGAACTACCTAACGAAATTTCAAAAGGATAATGACGAACTTACTATTTAAAATAACTCGATTTTTAATTTTAATTACTGCATTACTTTTCCAATTCTTAGGTTTTGCTCAATTTGAAATTCCAGAAAAACCTAGTTTTCAAACTAGTGTTTACGATTATGCCAATTTGTTAAATACTAGTGAAAAACAAAGCTTAGAAGAAAAATTAGTTCGCTATTCCGACACTACCTCAACACAAATTGTCGTCATCATCATTAAAGATTTAAAAGGAGAAGATATTGGTATCTTAACTCCAAAATGGGGACACAAATGGGGAATTGGTCAAGCGAAAGAAGATAATGGAGTACTAATTCTATTGTCGGAAAAAGATCGGAAAATTTGGATTTCTCCTGGTTACGGCTTGGAACACAAACTTACAGCAGGAACAACTGGTGAAATCGTCCGAAATGTAATCATTCCTGAATTCAAGGCTGGAAGCTATTACAACGGACTTAACAAAGGTGCTGATGCTATTTTTGAAGTTATTAAAGGCACTTATAAAGGTGAAAGAAAAGAAAACAAAAAAGGGAGTGGAGTTCCTGTTCTGGTTTTTATAATTTTCATCGTTATACTAATTGTATTAATCTCCAAAAACAAAGGCGGAAACGGCGGTGGTAATGGCGGTCGTTTTGCTGGCCCAGACTTAATGGATGTAATCATACTTAGCAGTTTAGGGCGCCGCAATGGTGGATTTGGAGGCGGTGGTTTCGGAGGTTCATCTGGTGGTGGTTTTGGCGGCGGCGGCTTTGGCGGTGGCTTCGGAGGAGGAGGATTCTCAGGTGGTGGCGCTGGTGGAAGCTGGTAATTAAACATATTATATAATAAAAAAAGGTCTTCAAAATGAAGACCTTTTTTTATCAATAAACCGAAACTAATCAATCAAGATAAAATTTGAACCTTTCTTCTCTTTTGCACCAAATTTCTGCAACTTATAGGTTAATGAAAACATCAAGTACTGCTGTAAAACAGTATTCTCGGAATCAGTAATTGCTGTTGGTGTAACAGTTCTTCTTGCATTTACATTTTGATCTAAAACGTCGTACATTTTTACTTTAGCTAGTAATTGGTCGTTAAAGAAATTATAACCTAAACTTAAATTCCATAGGTAAAAATCTTTTTGGAAACCATCTGAAATATTCGAATTATACGTATAACCAAAATCACTTCCAAAAACTATATTCTTAGGCCAGTAAAGTGTAGTTTCTAACTTAAAAGTATGCTTATAAAAATTAGTTTTCTCAATTATATAATTATCAAAATCGGTATTTTGATAATTGTAACGATAAGAAGGTGAAATCGTAATTAAGTCTTCAAGCATCCATGAAAAGTTGACACGCGGACTAATACCATACCCTCTTGATTTATATAACTCAGCATTCGTTAACCCTTGGTCAAAATCATAATCTAAATACGTTCCAAAGCCGTATTTAAAAGTTCTTTTCCCTTCTTTGAAAGATTTATTAAAACTAAAACCAGCATACATACTAGAAGCTCTATTAATATTAACATAAGAAGTTACCGCTTTAAAATCATTATCATAAACGGTAGAGCTCACAATTTTATTCCCTGTAACATCTCCTCCTAAATATGCAAAAAAACCTGTACGTGTGCTGTAATCGTAATTATTAAAATTAGAATAAAATGAAAAACGCTCTTCAGGTTTCAAATTTTCATTTCCAACTATAGTATTTAAAGGATTGGAAAGATTTTCAAACGGCAACAATTGATTAGCCGACGGCAACGATGCTTTATACGAATAATAGCTGTATAATGATTTTGATTTTCCTAATGTCCAACTAAAATAACCATCTACACTTGGGTATATATAATTTTTAACAACATTCGTTTCTTGCCCTAAATAAAGTGCCGTATTATCGTAATCTAAGACATCTGTTCCTATAGAAAGTCTACCTCTAATTTTACTTTTATTTAAACTTAATCGTACGTGAGAATTAAAGGTACTTGACTTTGAAAAAATAGAATTTGACAGCAAATCATTAAAATTGGTATAATCACCATTGAAATCATTAAAATCAAATGTGTTTTTTAATTCTTCAGCATTACTCCATTTATATGACATGTTTACACCTAAACTTATAGAATCTAAAACAGGCTCATTATAACCTAACTCAACTGTATATTGATCCCTTTTATCATCATCATATACAAATTGATTACGGATATCATTCGAATTCCCAGATTGATAGAAAATAGTATTATTTATAGTACTTAAATCTGTATTATCTTTAGAATTGGTATTTTTAAAGGAGATACTCCCCCATCTCCCTTTTTTATTAAACTTTTTGTTTAAATATATATTATTTTGAAACTTTGTATTATCAGAAGAGGTGAAATTATCGACATTATTTTCATTCAAAAGCACCAAATCTTCATTTGCGGTTGTTGAACTACTAGTAAATCGATTTTTGTTTGTACTCTTTGATAAATTGGGACTTATATACATCGTTGTAGTCGAATCGATTTGAATTTCAAAATCAAAACTTACATTATGTGCGTTAACATCATTTCGAGTAACAGATTTTGAATCGGAAATTGTATTACCAGTTGGTAAGAGATTAACTCGTTTTGTTGTATTGGTATTATCCGTCACAGCATTTGAAAAGTAATAACTCCCATTAGGGTCAATTTTTTTATTAAACCACTCGTCTGCAAAATTAACTCCTATCATATTAGACTTTGTAATACCTGTATTACCGCCAAATTGCATTCCATTAATTCCAAAGCTACCGTTATCATTAACCCAGATGGAACTATTACGACCTCCCCCCATGTTATCAAAAATTTCATCCATTGAAAAACCAACAGAATTGATATTATTTGAAGAACCCAATACACTTATTTTCCGAGTATCCTTGAAATAATTAAACAACAAACTCGATTCATAGCGGTCATCTGTTCCATAACCAGCTGTAGCCTTACCAAACAACCCTTTGTTTTTATCTTCCTGAATGGTTAAATTAATGGTACTTTCATTCGAACTAGCATTTTGTCCTGATAATTCCTCTTCTTTTGTTTTAGTATCAGTAACCTGAATTTTATCAATTATTTCTGCCGGTAAATTTTGCGTTGCTACTTTTCCATCTTTACCAAAAAAAGGTTTCCCGTTGACTAAAATATTGTTCACCTCTTTACCATTAACGGTAATCTTACCTTCTTCATCAATTTCAACTCCTGGCAATTGTTTTAGAAGTGCCTCTACGTTGGCATCTGGCGTAACTTTAAATGAAGAAGCATTAAACTCTAACGTATCACTCTTTATGACGATTGGTGGTGCCTCCGATTTCACAACAATTTCATTTAATGAAGCAACATTTTCTTGAAGTTCCAAGCTTCCAAAATGGATATCCTTTGTAACTGTTTCAAATCTTTTCTCATAAACCTTATAACCATTATAAGATGCTTTGAACAATACAGGATAGCTGATATTCTTTACTTTAAGATTAAAATCCCCATACTTATTGGTGATAGAATAATCAACTACTGTGGAGTCACTAACTTTTGTAAAGTAAATTGTAGCTGCTTCCAAAGGCAACTTGGAATCTTGGTCTAAGATTTTTCCTGAAATAGTAAATGAATTCTGACTAAAAGCGAAACCTAAAAATAGTAAAAAAACGAATGATAAAATAAAGCGCATAAAAAAAGCTGTTAGTTAGCATTACTAATTAACAGCGAATTACTTAAAATATTTCTAGAAATAAAAAAAACTTACTAAAAACTTACCATTTTTTTAACACTTTATTTCTGTCTGAAATAAATATCGATAGGAACTCCCGAAAAGTTATAGTTTTCTCTTAATTGATTCTCGATAAAACGTTTGTAAGGATCTTTTACATATTGTGGCAAATTAGCAAAAAACACAAACTGAGGTGTAGGTGTTGGCAACTGCATACAATATTTAATTTTTACATATTTTCCCTTGATTGCTGGAGGTGGTGTACGCTCAATAATTGGTAACATTAAATCGTTGAATTTTGAAGTCGCTACACGTTGCTTTCTGTTTTCGAAAACTTCAACCGCTGCTTCCAACGCTTTCAACAAACGTTGTTTTGTTAGAGCTGAAACAAACAAAATCGGCACATCAGTGAAAGGTGCAATTTCCTCACGAATTTTACGCTCATAATCACGAGTTGACATGGTATCTTTTTCAATTAAATCCCATTTATTAACCAAGATTACGATCCCTTTTCTGTTCTTTTCTGCTAACCAAAAGATGCTTTGATCTTGCCCTTCAAATCCTCTTGTGGCATCAATCATCAAAATACAAACATCACTATGCTCGATAGCTCTCACAGAACGCATTACCGAATAAAATTCTAAATCTTCTTTAACTTTAGCTTTTCTTCTGATACCTGCAGTATCCACTAATTTAAATTCAAAGCCAAAACGATTGTACGTTGTATCAATAGCATCACGAGTTGTTCCGGCAATATCGGTAACTACAAAACGATCTTCTCCAATTAAAGCATTGATAAAAGATGATTTCCCTGCATTAGGACGCCCCACTACAGTAAAACGCGGTAACGGATTTTCTTCTTCTTCTATTTCTGGTAATTCTGGCAAAACCTCCACAAGTTTATCCAATAACTCTCCTGTTCCACTACCATTCATACCAGCTATTGTAAAATACTCACCTAAACCTAATGAATAAAATTCTACAGCATCTTTCTCACGCGCACCATTATCCACTTTGTTTACCGCAAGCAAAATAGGCTTGGTTACTTTACGCAACAACTTTGCTACCTCTTCATCCATTGGGGTTACCCCCTCTTCAACGTCTACAACAAAGATAATTGCATCAGCTTCATCTATCGCTAGTTCCACCTGACGGCGAATCTCACCTTCAAAAATATCGTCAGAACCTTTGATATAACCACCCGTATCAATTACTGAAAATGCTTTTCCATTCCATTCACTTTTTCCATAATTTCTATCACGTGTAACACCACTTACAGAGTCTACAATAGCATCTCTACGTTGTATTAAACGATTAAAAAAAGTGGATTTTCCTACATTTGGCCTTCCTACTATGGCAACAATATTGTTCATACATCTATTTTTGAATGTGCAAAGATAACAATTACAAGTTAGAAATCAGAAACTAAAAATCAGAAGTTAAAAATATGAATTTGAAAAAAATTTCCTAAATTAGTAAGACCAAAATCCGAGATATGGAACCCGTTAAAGAATTAAAACTTCGTTTGCGCTTTTACAGAACTTCTCCCAAATCCATAGCAACGATTAAACAAGAATGCGAGCTTTTAAAATTAGAATTAGCTCCTGACTATCACATTAAAACTCTTGACAATCATATCTGGCTTAGTATTGGCGTTTTGAAACGCGAAAAGTATTCCCCGCAACTCCACATTGAACTAGAAACAATGGAAGACGGTAATACGGCCTTAAACGGTTTATTTGGTCCAGATCCGGTATTATGGACCATGTTTATGTTTTTACATTTTATAGTTGCCAGTATCTTTATAACCTTTGGGCTTATTGCGTATTCCAAATGGAGCTTGAATCAAAAATGCACTTTTGATCTTATCATCATGGGACTTATGATTTGTACTTGGGGCTTTTTATACTATTTTGCTAGAAGAAACCGTAAAAAAGGAATTCCCCAAATGCGAGAACTTGAGGAATTAGTTGAACGTATTATTTAGCTTTTATTACTTGTTGTTATAACCAAATCGACGCAATTGAAAAGCACTATTACGCCAATCCTTGTTTACTTTGACATAAGTTTCCAAATGAATTTGCTTTCCAAAGAATTTTTCCAAATCCTCTCGTGACTGCATACCCACGCGTTTTAAAGCAGATCCTTTATGTCCGATAATAATTCCCTTTTGCGAATCGCGTTCTACCATAATTACGGCACGGATTCTAATTATAGTATCATCTTCTAAAAACTCTTCCGTTTCAATTTCAACAGCGTAAGGAATCTCTTTATCATAATTCAATAAAATCTTTTCGCGGATAGTCTCATTCACAAAAAAACGCTCTGGCTTATCTGTCAATGCGTCTTTTGGATAATATGGTGGAGAAACGGGCAACAATTCAATAATGCGATCAAAAACAGTCTTAACGTTGAAATTTTCTAAAGCCGATATTGGGAAAATTTCTGCATTCGGCACTTTTGAAGACCACAATTCTATTTGCTCATCCAATTGGTCTTGATTGGACTTATCAATTTTATTCAACAATAATAAAACTGGAATTTTAGAATGTATAATTTTATTAAAGAAGGCTTCATCTTTTAATTCCTTCTCTCCTATTTCTACCATATAAATCAACACATCGGCATCTTCAAAAGCATTTTTCACAAAATCCATCATCGAACTTTGTAATTCATAAGCCGGTTTAATAATCCCTGGAGTATCACTCAATACCATTTGAAAATCATCGCCATTCACAATTCCTAAAATACGATGACGCGTTGTTTGTGCTTTACTTGTGATAATAGACAAGCGCTCACCTACTAATGCATTCATCAAGGTTGACTTTCCTACATTAGGATTTCCAATTATATTAACAAAACCTGCTTTGTGTTCCATTTGTTTGTATTTACTTTAACGATATCCTTTACCATTAAAAGATTCAAAGTGCAAAGGTAGTCATATCAAGTGAATAGAAGAAATTTAAAAGTTTTTTATAAAAATACTTGTATTTCAATATAATCCTTGTACTTTTGCACTCACAAATCGCGGGATAGAGCAGTAGGCAGCTCGTCGGGCTCATAACCCGAAGGTCACAGGTTCGAGTCCTGTTCCCGCTACTAAGTTGGTCACTTTAACCCTTTCAAGAGATTTTGAAGTAGTATTTTGAAAGTATTGGAAACTTCAGCGTAAAACACAGCGCGGGATAGAGCAGTAGGCAGCTCGTCGGGCTCATAACCCGAAGGTCACAGGTTCGAGTCCTGTTCCCGCTACTAAATTTATTGAATTTCAACGCACAGCGCGGGATAGAGCAGTAGGCAGCTCGTCGGGCTCATAACCCGAAGGTCACAGGTTCGAGTCCTGTTCCCGCTACTAAGTAACCCTTTCAGCAATGAGAGGGTTTTTTTGTGGGTAATTTTTACGAAAAACCTCACTTTTACTTCTATAGAATTCAAGAAACACACTCTCTACCTTCAATTTTACAATCAAAAAAGGCGTACTATTTTTTCAAGGTGTGCATATTTCGAAAAAAACTAGGTGTGCCACTTTTTTCAAAGGTGTGCTTTTTGGTGTGCCATTTTCATAAATTGAGGGTTCAAATCGGACACAAAACTTATAAAAAAGGTGTACCACTCTAAAATTCAGGTGTGCCACTTTTAACCTCCATTAACTTAATATACAAGCCATGAATAATAAAAAAATCAACATTATCTTTTTACTAGCAAAAGCACGAATAAACAAGCAAGGAAAATGTCCTTTAAGATGTAGAATCACCTACAATCAAAAAAGGCGTGAATTCGCCACCGGTCTACTTATAAAACCAAACGAATGGGACAGTTCCAAACAATGGATAAATACTGAAACAATTAATGACAGCCAAATAGAAACACAACTAAGCCTGATAAATCACATGATAAGTCAGGCTTTTTTATTTCTTCAGGTTCAACAAACCGATTTTGATGTTAACGACATATACCTTCATTTTAAAGGAGAAAATATAAAATCTGAAAAAACACTTTTGGAAATATTTGACCTACACAACGATTCAATGCAACGTCTTATCAATATTGAATATTCCATTGGTACTTACAAAAAATTCCTTGAAGCAAAAAATCACACCCAGGATTTTATAAAACATACGTACAAAAAGCAAGATCTTCTCCTAAAAGAAATAAATCTGAAGTTTTTAACTGAATTGGATCGGTATTTAAAAATTCAAAAGAAGCAAAAGCAAATCACCATTAATAAAACCATTCAGAGAATACGCAAAATAATCAAGTTAGCACTATCTGAAGGATTTATTATAACAGACCCTTTCCTACTCTACAAACCTAAAAAAGTTAAATTAGAAGTCATTTACTTAACTCCTGAAGAATTATCACTAGTTGAAAACCATAATTTCAAACAACGAAGACTTAGGCAGATTAAAGATTTATTTATTTTTTGCTGTTACACAGGTTTACCATATGAAGAAATGGTCAGTTTGAAAAACAAGAATATTATTTCAGGTTTTGACAAAGCTAGATGGATTCGTATTTTTAGAAAGAAAACAAAGAAATACATTTCAATTCCATTACTAGGTAAGGCAGAGGAAATAATTACAAAGTATGCAGACGATTCAATTCCAAATTCAAATATTTTACCAAAAATATCCAATCAAAAATTCAATTCATACTTAAAAGAAATCGCTGAAATAGTTGGTATAGAGAAAAGAATTACTCATCATACTGCACGTAAAACATTTGCCACAACTATTTTATTATACAATGATATTCCTATTGAAATAGTAAGCGAATTGCTTGGACATGCAAAAATCTCAACTACCCAAGAACATTATGCGAAAGTCGTTCAGAAAAAAGTAAGTGAGCAAATGAAGTCACTATCAGAAAAATTGAGTAAAAATGGGGATACCCGTAATTTGTAGTAAAATTAATCTTGTAAATTGATTAAATAAAGCCTGAATCACTTTGAGTAATTGCAACAATCATTTACAATAAAAAACATTAAGTCTAACCAAAAAACAAAAAACATGAGCGCTATTATTATTGGAATTATTTTAATTGTAATTTATTTTATTATTACAGCAATTAAAGAAAACGAAACTAGAGAAGCTGTTCAAAGAGAAAGAAGTAATAGCAATAAAAAAATAGCTAATATGCATTTTGAAAATTTAGTTCAAAACGAGATAAATAAAACAACGATTTTAAACGAAGCTCACAAAAACTTTATTAAAGAACTTGAAAACGAACCTTATATAAAAGAAGCTCATATAAATCATGACGTATTAAACATAATTATGAACCAGTTCTTGTACGAACAAGATGCTCAAGATTTTGCAGACAATCTAATTAGTTCATTAAACAATACAACTGGAATTAATATTATAAACATTTTTGATAGTAATAAAATTGGAATAGCTTCAGCAAAAAGAAATAAGTTCTAATACAATCAAATAGAAAAAGAATATCCATGGGTTATATTTTAAACGCACATTGCAGAATCTGCGATTACAAAACAGATATTTGGTTTGGTGGTGGAAGATTTAACTACCAGACCAATAATCCTGTTCCCGCAATAAATGTTCATACTGGAAAACTAGAGAGTGTGAACTACATTACTGATGATAAAAATCCAAATTACTTGTTTTACACCGACAATGACCTAAAAGGTGACAATGGTAAAAACAATGTTTTTCAAAACTTTGATTTGTTTTTAAATCAATCCAACAATTACTGCCCAAATTGCAAAGCCTTCACTTTTGACTTTCATATGCATATCCTATACTAATCGGAAAACTGACATTACAAAACACTAACAAAAAGCTACAAACCCTTTACATACTAGGGTTTTTCAGCATAGTCAATTCAGTAACATTATTAATAGTAATAGAGATATTAGTAGTGGATTAATAATTGATTAGACTTAGAATTAATTTTTTATCACTTTTATATTTAAAACTGCTCCATCATTACTTTGAAGCTGTAATACATAAATACCAAGACTCAAATCATCCATAGCAATACTATTTTTATCAATAGCAACAGTACCTTCTTTCACACGGACTCCTTTTAAATCAAAAATTGCGTAGTTATATTCTTGCTGAATATTATTTACTGAAATAAAAGTGTTTGTAGGATTCGGGTAAATATTTATTTGTGTTTCACCAAAACTTTCAGCACTTAAAGATTGACACGCCTGTGATGCAAATTTCGTAACAAAAAAATCAGTATTACCACCCACAGCATAATGCGTAACATTATTACTGTCCGTTAAAGCATATCCCATTCTGCCTCCCAAAATCAAATCTCCTGCATTGTCAAATTCCATTGCTGTAAAAGTATCATTTGATCCATTATTACCAACAATACGATGCAAACTAGTACATGCTCCAGTTGCAGGGTCCAAACGAGCTAACAAGGGATCAAAACCATTATTAGTTCCAGGACCTGTTATCGACTGATTGCCCCATACAAAAGGGGATGATACCATCTGACCTGCAAAGTAAATTGCTGTAGGAGTATATTTCATAGATGAATAAAGCAATTGACCTCCAGGTGGGTCATAATGACTCACCCAATCATAAGAGGTAACGGTTGGATTACACTTCATAACAAATCCTACAGCTCCAAATGGTAAATTGGATATATCCCAACCTAAAAAACTACCCGGAGCAAAATTACTAGTTCTTCCAGACAGATATACATTATTGTTTACATCAAAATCAACATCAGATAATTCTAATACAACACCTGTTGACTCTGTATGCCATTGATATTGGCCTAAAGCGTTAAAACATATAATCTTTGAGGGACCTGGAGTCATGCTTGTATTTCCATTATTGGCTGTCATGGTGATACTATTATTGTTATTTGCATGAATAGCATAATAATACCCATTATAGGGGTTGCGATACCAACGCATTTCACTAGAAGTATAATTTGATAGCTGTAAATCAAAAGGGGTAGCACTGATAAAATTACCAGAGGTGTCATACTTTAATACATAATATAAAAATGGTAAGTTAGTATTCGTATTACTAAATGCGCCATTTTCATAAGTACCTGGAGGAATCCATAAAAGCCAATGGATAACATCATTTACCATATAAAAATTTCGTACCATAAAAGGGTGGGACAATGGTGCTGAATTAGTTGATGGAGGATGTATATAATGTATCCACTGATATACTCCATTGCTGTTAAACTTGGCCATAAAAGCCCTTTGACATGCCGTTGGAGAATTAGTAGAAGTATAATCAATACCACTATTGTCCCCTATTTGAGGTATTGCGTAATACGGTTGACCAGCTGCACGACATTCTTTTAGATACCCCACTACATACACATTGTCTTGACTATCCACTTCGATACCAGCTGGAAAATCACTATCACCGCCGCCAAATACTTTGTGCCAGCGGTAAGTACCATCACAGCTATAACTAGCAATAACAAAATCAGTACTATTTATATCTTGCTCAAAAGTAGTTACTGGTACTGTCCCCAGTTGGACATTAAGCATAGTCACTACCGATACCACATAAACATTACGTTGGCTATCTGTAGCAATATCAATAACTTGTTCTTGTCTATAGTAGTTTGACCCCGATATACTCGCCGTTCCCCCTCCATTTTGCAACCATTGAAAACCTTGTCCTTGTAATGTTAAAGTACCTAAGCACAACACCAGTAATAGTAAAATTCTTTTCATCTATTTTATATTTCAATTTTAGTACAACACCAAACAAAAACACCGTATAGCGCATTATGTTATATTCAAATATAAAATAATATTTCAATAAATACTTACATAAATTTCACACTTTGTGTTAATTCCCAATATTTTACAAAATACAAAACAGTCCGTAAACCTCTAAGTGTTTCACCCTATACCCAAGTTTACATCGCACTATGGCCGGTAATTGAAATATTAGTAGTAACTGGATACTAAAATTTATTTTTTTCAAATTTTTTTATTTTTTTTCAGAAACGAACGTGATGTAATTAAGCATCAACCCCCATTCTACTTTGATTTTGGGTAATACCCCCGTTGGGCAAGGAAGTAGAATCATCACTCCACTTTGGTCAAGTGCGGCGGGTAGCACTCGCTATGTTTAATCTTAAATTTAAAAAACTATGGTACAAATTATTGATTACAAAGCTTACAAAAAAGAAAATGGCGAGGAGTTCTTTTCTTTAGTTGTTCAAGGAGGGGTTGAAGCAGTTATCAGCAGAGAAACTGGAAGAACTTACTTAACCGCTAAAACCGCAAGAGTTTCTTGCACTTTTAATGAAACAACCTGTCAATCCTTAATTGGAAGTTCATTGCCTGGTAAAATCGTAAAAGTTGAAGTTGAACCGTATGAATTCACAATTGAAGAAACAGGTGAAATGATTCAGCGTAACCATCGCCACGAATACATGAGTGATGAAAATGCAATTATTGCAGAAAATGTTAACCACGAAATGGTGATTGAATAAAACAACATTTATTATACGCCATACAGCTTAGTCAAGGGAGTTTCCAAATCGGAAGCTCCTTTTTTATTAATCAATTTAAAACATCTACACCATGAAATTAGAAAAAGCAAAAAGACATCAAGTCAAACTGCGAATTGGTATGTCAGGTCCTAGTGGATATGGTAAGACCTACAGTGCCTTACTCCTAGCCTTTGGAATTACCAACGATTGGAATAAAATTGCACTCATCGATACAGAAAACAATAGTGCCAGTTTATATTCTCATCTAGGAGAATTCAACGTATTGTCGTTAAGCGAACCGTATACTCCAGAACGGTATATTGAAGCTATTAAAATTTGTGAAAACGCTGCTATTGAAGTAGTAATTATAGATTCCATTTCACATGAATGGTCAGGAAAAGGTGGCTGTTTGGAAATTCACGAGCAGTTAGGAGGACGTTTTAACGATTGGGCAAAAATAACACCACGTCATAACGCTTTTATTGATGCCATTATACAATCCAAAACCCATATTATAACTACATCACGTAGAAAAGTGGATTACAGCTTGGATCAAGACAGCACTGGTAAAACCAAAGTCATGAAATTGGGTACTAAAGAAATCCAACGTGAGGGCTATGAGTATGAATTGACCGTCAATTTTGAATTCCTAAATGACAAACATTTAGTTGCTGCAAGTAAAGACAGAACAGGCTTATTTGTTGGAAAACCCGAGTTCATTATAAATTCATCTACAGGAAAGAAATTAAAAGACTGGTGCAATCAAGGTATTTCATTAGACACTTTAAAACTACAAATAGAAAATTGTACTACTGAAGAAGAATTAAAAACCATCTACAATAATAATTCGCAATTCAGCAAAGAATTATATCCCTTAATTGTAGCCAAAAAAGATGCATTGTCTGCATTAACTGCACAAGTCGTACCAACGGATAACATCATTTCAAATCAAAATACTCAACTTCATGGAAACAACCTTACAACAAAACATTAGCCACCAAATAATTGAGGAAGATGCAATTGTACAATCAAAAACTTCCTCCTTTATAGAAGCGAATACACTACCTGTAACTTTGGAACACCTCAAAAACGATTGTATCATTCCAGTTTTTGCAAAAGACAATGAAACCACTATTTCTCATTACCAATTCATCAATACTGTAAAAAATGTTATACAAGATGTTTTGGGGTATCAGGGTAATCTTGTTCCTGAAATTAGAGTTTCACATGTTATAAAAGGACGAATACCATCAGCTATTGGAAAACCTGCCAAAGATTTATTGGAAGAAGAAAAAACCATTTATTACGAACGTATGGCATTTCTATTTGAAATACCCGAAATAAGTGAAATTGTAAACGGTAACCCTTTAAACTTATGCATTGGTGGAGTACGCGCCTACAACCAAGAAAATTTATTTAGTAAAAAATCCATTGAGAAGTTTAAGCTATTTATTGGGTTTCAAAATAAGGTATGTACCAATCTTTGTATAGCAACGGATGGTTTAAAGGAGGATTTGCGTGTAAGTTCTATTGAGGAGCTAGCCAATCGAACTAATATCTTGTTTGAAAGCTATGATAAAAAAAAGCATTTGGAACTTATGCGTTCAATGAACGACTATTACCTTACGGAAAACCAATTTGCTCATTTAATTGGAAAAATGAAACTATTCCCTCATTTGGATAAGACTATTAAAAATGAAATTTTTACTCTAAAAATCAACGACAGTCAAATCAATTCCATTGTAAGGGATTACCATTTAGATGAAAACTTTGCTAAATCAGCAGACGATAAAATTAGCCTTTGGAATGTCTACAACCTATTTACAGAAGCCAATAAAAGCACGTATATAGACAGTAATTTGGAACGGAATGTAAATGCTTACGAGTTTATAAATTACCTCTTTAAAACGCTGCAAAACAACCAGACGGATTATTTCATCTATAATAATACAATAGCCTTTTCATGATGGTTTTATTAAAATTTACCCAAACAAAATTTACAATAATTCAGTAAAAATGAACAAAAAAGAACTCGCAGAAACATTAAAATACGCTTCTCCTCGAGTAATTTATGTGGTAACGTGGAATAATCTCCTAAAAAAACTATTTTGTCCTTTTCAAGTAAAGGTAATTCATGATATTGGAGCATTAAGAATTGGTGATATCGTATTTGTTGAAGCAGTAAAAGTAAATTTAGAATTAAAAACCGTTTACATCATTCAAGGTAAAGCCTATTACTACTACCATTTTGAAATCATCGTCTAAAGATATAATGATTCACTAATTACGATGAGTAATCATACCCAAAAGCAGTTATGTTGTATTTTGATATTAACTTTTGAGCCGTTCTCTGCTACATCAAAAAAACACTGAAAACGTTAATAACCTAGTCCATTTATCAGCACAAATCTAATTTGTGTTGGTATTTCTGGACTTATTATTGAGTTAAAATTAAAAAATTAACACTTTTGTACAAAATAATGTGTTAAAAATTTGGATTTCTCAAATATTTTTCTTATATTTGCAGCTAATTTCAGTTTTTTACTAAAAACTACTCTCTACAATTACTTAACAAATACTACATATTCAAAAATTCAAAAAAACTGATTCAAACTGAATGTTTAATCAATTTTGAAAAAATGAATTTATTGAAAGAAACTCAATTCAATTCTAATTATCAGTACCAACCACCTTCAAGTACTATTAATTATGTTACTGATTCACAAAAGAATCAATCTATCACTGAAACACCTTATTTTAAAGGAACTAACAACTTAAACACCCCAATCTTTACAGAAGATAGTAGTATCAATTTTCCGACATATTTATCATCTGTTGAAAGTATTACCATTCCTAAAACTGTAAAAAGAACGATTAATCGATTACCAAAATCAGTTTTAAATAAGATTGATAACAACAAAACTATTGCAGTAGAAAAATGTATGGATTTTGTATCAAATTTTACAGGTACAGTTTTTTATGAAAATGAATATGATCAATGGCTAAACCTAAATTCAAAATATCTTGATCAAAAATATAAAAAAGGAAATGACAATACCTACATCTACACATCGATAATTGATGCTTTAACGTACACAACCAATTCTACATATCCCATAATTGAAATTAAAAAAGGACAATATGGAAATGAAACATACAAATCTGGTTCATATTCAAAAGCTTATAAGTTAAACCAACGTTTTCAAACAATTAATTTTGAAACATATACATTAACAAGTGAAGACTTAATTGAGAAGCGAAGAAAGCAACATTTGAAAAAACTAAGTGAAGCTATAGAAAACAAAATCGCATATAATTTATTGAGAATCTATCCTATTCTTGAAATACCATCAATTGAGAAAATATCAATTGAAGCTGATCGATTAATTGAAGACAATTATCACTCCAAAAAAGGAAAAGCTTTGTGTAAATTAAATAAACGCAAGAAGGAGAAAATTAAAGATTTCAAAAACAAAACCTTTGTAGAGGAAAATATCAAGCAATATTTATACCTAACTCAAAAGGGATATTTAATGCCCCATATTGGTAATTATAAATCTGGAGGAAGGGTTGTAGACAGCTTTAATTTAATGCCGAGTTGGATAAGAGAGTTTGTTACAATAAACGGAGAAGAAATTATTGAAGTTGACTTTAAAGCTTTACACCCAAATTTAGCGATGCAAATTTACAAAGGCTCAACCAAGTATATAACGCATCAAAATGTCGCAAATGCCCTTGGAATTAGCTTACAAGAGGTAAAAACAGAGCACTTATCCTTTTTCAACAGAAAGATTCAAGGAATGAAAAGAAGCCCTCTATACGAGTATTACAACCTACATGAACCAGAATTATTGAAAAATATAATTAAAGACAAGAGAGGGTCTAATTTTGGTCATAAAATAACTTCAATGAAAATGTTTGAATTAGAAGTACAAATTATGACTGAAGTAATACGCAGATTAAACAACCAAGGAATATATGTGCTATACATATATGATGCTTTGGGTTGTAAAAAAAGTGAAGCTGATATAGTTCAAAAAACAATGAATGAAGTGATATTGGAATTTGGAGTATTTACAGTAGCAGGATAATAAATAAAAAACAAGAAAGATGATGATAGAAGGAATAATTTACAAAGCAACAAACACGCTAAATGGCGAAGTTTACATTGGGGCTACAACCCAAAATATTGAAGAAAGAATACAAGACCATTACCAAAAGTCAAGTTCAGGAAGCAACATTAAATTCCATAAGGCAATCAACACATACGGACCAGAAACTTTCAATTGGGAACAAATTGATACTGCAACTACTCAAGATGAACTAGCGCAAAAAGAAATTTTACACATTAAAGTAGAAAATTCGTATATTAATGGCTACAACGCTGACAAAGGAGGAGGTTTTAAAAAAACAATTTATAAGTACAACCTTGATGGCACTTTAAATAGCACTTTTGACAATTTAACAGATTCTGGAAACAGTATAAATGTAAAAAAACAAAGTATAAGTAGAGCTTGTTGGAGTGTGAACCAAACCGCAGGAGGTTATATGTGGAGTTATGAATACAAAGAGCCTTTTACTCTGAACAATGACAGTAGAAAAAAAGCAGTACAACAATTCAGTTTAAAAGGGAATTTATTGAATACATATGTTTCAGCTTCTGAAGCTTCTAGAATTACAGGTATATCAAAATCCTGTATAACTAAGTGTTGTAGAGGAGAAAGAAAACAATCAGGGGGATATATTTGGCTTTATGTGGGTCCAAGAGAAAAAAACTAGATTAAAACCTAAATTCTGAATAAATGATAAAAATTCTACTATAGCAAACACTAAAAGACAAATAGTATACCATTCTTATTCTAGGCAATATTTAAACTCTGAAGATTTTGAATATGGTGAAAACACTTCAAACATTCTACTCTTAAGAAACAACAGAAATAAAAATGTACTAACAAAGCAAGTAGCTGAAGATTACATTGTAAACGAAATAATCCCTACATTATAAAAAGCTCTCAAATGAGAGCTTTTTTTATTATATCTCACATCAAAACCTAACTTAAATCTACTACCTCAGCACTTGGAGCATTATTTTTGACTGATTCAATTCCGTTATCTCTTGAAGCTGTACTTTCATACATTTCACTCGTTCCAATAATTTGACCATTAGAAGATTTTAAATTAAAATAAGGCTTACCATTCGTTGATGTCTTTCTTTCAAAACGCTCATCAATTTTAGAATTTGTTTTAACAGAATCAATTCCGTTTTCACAACCTGCTTTAGAAGAATAGCCTTGACTAGTTAAGATAACTTGACCATTGCCAGCTTTCAAATTGAATTGATAATCCCCATTTGTTCTTTTTGTAATCTCAAATTTTCCCATTTTAATAAAATTTTATAATTGTTTAATTTTCAGACCTAAATATAAATAAAAAATCACAGAACGTTAGTTGTTTTTTTTTAGTTAACTAGGAAAAAACATTGAATAAGTATATTTTCGTTGCAGTAATAAAGAAGATTGGACGTTCTTTTATGAAAGAGTAGTTTTTACGCATATAATAACTTAAGAGAAGTTTACTAAATCTTACAAGTATAAATACAACGGTAAAGAGTTTCAAGATGAGCTAGGACTTAATGTTACGGCAATGGATTTTAGACAATATGACCCTGCAATAGGACTTTTTTATGGAATGGATAGATTGGCGGAGATAGCACCAGGATTTACCCCATATCGCTTCGCGTTTAATAATCCAATAGTCTTTTCAGACCCAACAGGATTAATTGAAGAAAGTGTTTTAATGGAGATGTTTGATAGGAGTCGTGATGATGTAACCGTCTGGAACAATAATGGAAATGGAGGTTTTGAAACCTATGATGGTGGTTACGTAAACTTTTACAGTTCAGATATAAGTTTAAATATGTCACCAGGTGAATTAATTATGTTACCAGGAATTGAAGTTGTTGGCAATTCAAGAACAGGATATAGTGAAAGTGCAATTAATGGTGCGGCTAATAGACTAGAGGCTCTTGTTTATGGCTCCCAGTGGTATGGTGAAAATGATATGAGTTCTCAGTTTGATTCTTGGACTGCATTAAAAATAGGAGTTAGCACACAATCATTTCAATTAGGTACCAGAGGTAATTTAAAATCAAATCGTTTTGGTTGGTTTAATGCTAAGGGAAAATGGAGGAGTTCAAATATCTTGGCAAAACAAGCAAATGGCAAATTCATCAGAGGAGTTCAAGGTCAAAGAATTAATCAGAATTTCGCAAAAAATATCTCGGCAAAACTTAGTGCTGGCTCACTAAAATGGGGCTATGCTTCTGCGGTTTTAACAACGTTAGAAGCAGGGTCTGATGGTAAATTAACTTATGGTGAAGGTGCTAAGATTGCAATTTCAATACTTTCTACAATGGGACCTCTAGGCTGGGCGTACAGCGGCGTTGATTTAACAGTTTCTTTATTTAATAATGGTGTTGGAGTAACTGATATGATTGGGAATGCGATTGACGAAAGTACTGGAGGAGTAAATGTTAATATAAATCCTTTTGATTAATTCAATTATGAAAAAAATAAAAAAGCTTTTAAGTTATAGTTATTGGTGTTGTGCTCATTTAAATTATAAACATTTTGGGGAAAATGGTGAAACAGGTAAAATAATTTTATCATTTATTGTTTTTTTTGGAATATTCGATGTTTTAATGTTTTTCAGGGTACTATTGTTTGAGCACATAGATTTTGTTATTTTATTTGGACATTTTTTTAAGGATGTTTATAAAATTGCTGGTTTAATATTTGCATTCATAATTTATTATTTAGTTAGCAAATATTTTAAAAATTATCCTATAATGAATAATAAAGAATTCTTTGGCATATCGAAAAGAAGTAGAGTTTTACATACTATTTATGTCTTCATTTTTTTAACTTTAGAATTATACCTCTTATTAATATTACTAAGTCCTACTTTTCATCCGAGGCAGATAATAGGTAATTTAATAATGTTTCTGTATTAGTAATATTAATTTTAGAACAAGTTCTTTCTTTTATATGTAAAAGGAGATTCCTAACCGTTTCGCCTCATCCTTTATCCATTTTAAGTATTTATAAGCCCATATAACACCTCAATTATCCTCAATATAACATTCTCATAAAATCATTGGTAAAAATAATAGCATTTTAAATACATTTAGTGTATCAACAAATAAACTTATGATTAATTCTATAGGTGGAAGTATTAAAAGGAATATACAATGACCAAGTTCAACAATGACCAATGCTTCATTTGCGACTTATCAATAGATGATTAACTCAGGAATAGAAAGCATAGGAACAGGAGCTTCTAATTTTACAGATAAATAAATTATGAAAACTAAAAATTTTAATTATTTTATTCTTTTTTTGTCTTTAATTTGGATTGTTTATAATCTTTATGAAGGAAATAATTACGACAATGAAATTGAAAACCATGGAATAGTTACGGTTGGTAAAATTACTGAGTTCAAGGGAGCAAGTATGAGACCATACTTAAGATACAAATATTATGTTAATGAAAAAGCTTGGGGTTCTGATTCACCAAGGGATGAAAAAGGAGAGAAAATTGGAGGATTTTACAAAGTAATTTATTCTTCAAATAATCATGAAGTAAGTAGAATCTATCTAAATGAACCTATAACTGATACAACATTAATATTAGAGGCTGGATTTTCAAGAGAAGATTTAAAAAGTATAAGTACAAATTAAATTAAAAAACAAAGGCGATTCCTAACCGTTTCGCCTCAATCCATTTTAAGCATTTATAAGCCCATATAACACCTCAAATATCCTCAACAACATTCTCATAAAAACATTTTTAAGTGTCTTATATGAGCTGTATTGAGGTTATAAAGGGTTTGATTAGTTAAGTGTATAAAGCAAGAAATCCTAACTGATATGGTTAGGATTTTCTTATTTATTGTAGTCCATAAAGGAAGCTTAAATCACCATTAATAAAACCATTCAGAGAATACGCTAAAAAACAAAACACTCATTACCAATAAAATAAAACCTTATTTTATAATAAAAACAATGAACTATTATGATTTTCTAATTTTTTAAAAACAACACAATTTGCATTAAACTTACAGCAAATATTAATACTATTGAGATTAGTTTCTTACTAAGAGAAAAAGGCAATGGCTTTCCTAAAATTTCATTATTTATATGTGAATTTAATTGATTGAAATAATACACAATATATACTATCCCAAGAATGGAAAAACTAAAAACCATCATAATAAAATAATGTTTTTTTTCCATTTTTAAACCTAAGATTTCCTTAAATTCATTAAAATATTTTGAATAAAAAATTAATACAACAAAAAATAAAACATTCGCAATTAGCTTAGCAATTACTTTTCTATCTATTAAAAAAAAAGTGAAAAAATTAATCGTTAATAATAAAATTAAAAATAAAAAATCCATGCCTAAAATTATTTGAACATACTAAATCCAAATTAAAATTTGGTTTACGAAATTAAGTATAGCGCAAATAAAATAATTTTTATCCATTTAGAATATCAAATTTAAATAAAAGGCATACAAATCGACAACAAAAAAACCACACCCCTTGTAAAGTCAAGTATACAAAGGGATTACCATCACAGGTTCGAGTCCTGTTCCCGCTACTAAGTAACCCTTTCAGCAATGAGAGGGTTTTTTTGTGGGTAATTTTTAAGAAAAACCTCACTTTTACTTCTATAGAATTCAAAAAACACTTCTATTCTTTTGATATACGGTTTTCCGTAATTATTTTAAAAATGAATTAATTTTCTTTGCTCTATAATATTCAAAAAAAAAATAGAAATACAATAATAAAAATATCAACTTGAGTTTTAAGCACCCCGCTAAAGCCATACGTAAAAACACGTACATAAATACGTAATTTTACGTATTGCCTTCTAAAACCATGTTTATTTATTTTGTAATTTAAATCTACAAAGTTATGACAGAGACAATCGGCAAAGTAATTTTATGCTACAACATTGCAGAGAAACATAAAGAAGCAAAAGATGCTTTACTGGATATGGGATATTTTGACGATTTCTGGATTTTTAAAAAAGAAAAAATATACAATCTAACAGAAGACACCTTGTGGCACCCAAAAAAGCGTGTTTCGGATGCAACTAAAGATATTAAAGCAATTTGTAATCGACTAGATATCGCTTTACTAAAGTCGGTTGCGGTATTAGCAGCCAATGAAATAGATGCTTATAATGGTGAAATTCACCATACTAATGAGATTGTAAAAAAAGAAGAAGTCCTTCAAAAATAAAACCCTAAAAATCTATATCTTAAATTTTATAGCCTAAAATTGTAACTTTTTTGTAGCTATTCGCGTACAATAAAGACAATCTTAATTACAATTCTTGAAAGACCAAAGCCATAAACTCAACTTCAAAGTCTTAAAACTTTCCAGTAGTAACTTCTATACTACTTCTAAAAACACGATTAAAGCTTTACCTTTTTCAAGACAATTTTCTAACCCATAATTTATATTCAAGTATGTTAACATTTCTAGGTTTCCTATTGGTTGCTTTCGCAATTGCAATGACATTTGTTTACCCCTATTTAAGAAAAACAAACGGCGAAATAGACGTAAACGGTAATAGACAACCTCCACATTCACCACTATTGACCATGTGGGATTTTAAAATGCGAGCTGGAGTATTTGCATTTGGCTTAGTTTTATTACTTTTAAGTGAATCGGTAATTTTCGCAAAAGAAGGACACCAATATTACATATTAAGTCCATCGGGAGCACGTTCAACAATTATGACACCAGGTATTAAATTTGTTGTGCCTTTTAGTAAAATTCAAGAGTGGGAAAAATTCATTGACATCAAATGTGTAGCGCTTGACAAAAAAGGAAATTACAAACAAGACGTTACCGGTATTGAAGGCATTATTCCAAACGGAATCAATGTGCGTTTCATCGATAAAGTTGACGCCAATGTGTATGCTTCTGTTCGATTTGAAATGCCTAATGACGATGCCTCATTTATTAAACTTGTAGAAACCTACAGACAACCTTCAAACTTAATCAACAACACTTTGTTGCCAACCATTTCAGAGCAATTAAAAAACGTTACCTTCATGTATTCGGCTGAAGATTATGTTTCAGGTTCAGCAACCGATTACCGTATGACTATTGAAGACGCTCTTAAAAACGGAGGCTTTGTAGTTAAAAAAGTGGAGGTACGCGATACAATTTACAATGAAACTGGAATCGACTCCTTGGTTAAAAAGAAAAGAAGTATTAAGGAAATTAACAAGTTTATCCGTAACGAGAAAATTTTTGTAAACGGTATTCCTAAAAGAATTCCTCACGAAATCAACGTAAACAAAATTATTACTGCACAAGTAATTATCGATGATGTAGATTTGAATAAGGCTTTTGAAGACAAATTAAAACAACAACGTGATATTTCTGCCGAGAAGATTATTGAAATCCAAAAAGTTGAAACAGCTAGAGCTGCACAACAACGTATCGTTGCTGAAGGAGAACGAGACAAAGCTGCTGAGCGTGTAAAACAGGAAAAGCTGCAAGTAAATACATTGATTGCCATTGAAACTCGTGTAAAAGAAGAGGAATCCAATAGACAATTAGCCGAAATTGCGGTTAAAACTGCTGAACTTGAAGCTCGAGCATTATTAATAAAAGAAAAGGCTGAGGCTGACGCCAATCGCTTAAAAGTAAATGCTGGTTTAACACCACAAGAAAAAGCGCAAATTGAAAAAGAAACCCGCATTGGTGTTGCACATGAGTTATCAAATATGCAAGTTCCAACTAATATGATTATAAATGGCAATAATGCAAATGGTAATTCAACAGAATCACTATTACAAATAAAACTACTAAAAGATATCACCAATAAATAAAATTGGATAAATTCAATTTAAAAGCTCCTTTTGAAGGAGCTTTTTTTATTAAACTGTTTTACATTAATTTACATTTTTTACTTACAAAATAAAATTCAGATACTAATTTTACAAAAAAGTTATTCTAACTTTAAGTATGCAAATGAAAAATATAATCGTTATAGGGGTCTTTCTGTTGATTTCATCATTTTGTATCGCTCAAAATAATGAAATTGTAAACGACAGTACGACTGTATACCACGATATTCATAATTTTTCAAAAAAGAACAGCTTTTCAAGGGCAATCTACAAACTAATTTTTAGACCTTCAGCACTCAATAAAACTGTAAATCGTATTATAGAACCCAACTACAGACCCGACCAAAATAATTATAAAGGAAAAATTATACGAAATATAAAAATTAAAACCCTAGATCCATTTGGTTACTCTATTAGTGATTCCTCCAAAGTACCAACGAAAAAATTTGAAACTTTTGGAAATCATATCCATGTAAAAACCAAAAAACTGACCATTAAAAACTTATTACTCTTTAAAAACAACGACCCTTACGACCCTCTGTTTATCGCAGAATCGGAGCGTTTAATAAGAAGTCAACGCTACATACGTCGTGTAGAAATAAACACTATCGAACTTCCCAATACAATAGACTCTGTTGACATTGAAGTAGTAGCTTTGGATACTTGGAGTTTAATCCCAAATGGAAACTTATCCGAAGGTGAAGGAACTTTTAATTTAAAAGAGCGCAATGTTTTAGGTCTCGGACACCAACTTTATGGCCGATTTAAAGAGCGTTTTATTGATAAAGAAAAAAATATTTCCGGTCGCTACACCATCAACAACATCAAGAACAGTTACCTCGAGCTCACTCTTAATTACGAAAATGATTTTGACAACAACAGTGTAAGAAGTGTCTCTTTACAGCGTAAATTTTTCTCCCCTTTGACGAAATGGGCTGGTGGCGTTTATTTTGAAAATAGAACACAAAGTGAAGAGTTTAGCCAAATAATTGTTGATAGTATCGTTGTTAGTCCTACAAAATCGGAATATGGCGAAATATGGGCCGGACATTCCTTTAGGCTATCCGACAAAATGGAATATCGCTTTCGAGCAACCAAACTTATCACTTCCCTCACACTGAATCAAAAGAAATATTTTGAAAGTCCGCCTTTTGCAATCGATCCTTATGCTTTTTTCTCAGATGAAAAAAATGCAATATTTCAAGTTGGATTAACTTCTCAAAAATACTATCAAGATAAATTTATCTTCAACTACGATCTTCCAGAAGATGTTCCTTATGGTAAAATAATGGCATTAAAGGTAGGATATCAAGATAAAAATAATTTAACCCTCTGGTATTTTGGATCCAAATTTGCGTATGGTAGAAAATTAAACATTGGCTATTTGAGTGGTTCTGCAGAAT
Organism: Flavobacterium chuncheonense; assembly: GCF_042686145.1. Taxonomy (NCBI): domain Bacteria; kingdom Pseudomonadati; phylum Bacteroidota; class Flavobacteriia; order Flavobacteriales; family Flavobacteriaceae; genus Flavobacterium; species Flavobacterium chuncheonense. The sequence continues at coordinate 609,635 of NZ_JBHUPC010000012.1, forward strand.
GGGGCAGTTTTTATGATAACAGAACCACACAAGAAATCGCTTTACGATTGGAATTCACGTATTTTACCAATCTCTTTTATCTTGGAAAATGGCGTATACGACAATTTGTAAAACCATCTTACATATGGGGAACTAACCGTAACCCTTCTGAAAAAGACCAACTAACCTTAAATGACAATCTCGGTATCCCTGGTTTTGAAAGTCTTATTACAGGTACTCAAAAAGGCGTTTTAAGCTTACAAACGCAAACCTATACGCCTGGCAGTTGGCATGGATTTCGTTTTAGCCCCTACCTCAATATGACTTTTGGAGTACTTCCCGGCGTAAATACTGATTTTTTCAACAGCCGTATATATTCCAACTTTGGCGTTGGCGTTTTAATCAATAATGACTATTTGGTTTTTAATCATTTTCAAATTTCGTTTTCATACTATCCTTCTATTCCTTTGGAAGGAACAAATATTTTCAAAACTAATTCTTTTGAAAATACCGACTTGTCACTTCCTGACTTCCAACTATCTAAGCCAGAATATATTCGGTACGAATAAAAACGATTTTATTAGTTGGTTAACATAAATTATAGTAGTTTTGCGCCGGAATAAGAAATAGGTTTACAACTGCTTTTAAAAAGCATTATTTTTTACAATTATGAACATGAAAAAAATTGTTGAGTACCGAAAACTACTTAACGTAACGAAAGATGCTACTTTAAAAGAGTTAAAGACTATCTACCGAAACAGCATGAAAGAGAATCATCCGGATAAATTTACCGATGAGGAACAAAAAAAGGAAGTAGAAGCAATCAGTACTTTAACAATTGAAGCCTATCATTTTTTAGTGAGTATTGCTCCTGAAACCCTTGAAAAAGACAAAGAAGAATATACAAAAACCACTACAACTTCTAATATTTTAGACTTTTACATGGACAACAGTGTATTGTATGTAAATTTCTTAGATGGTAATAAGTATGAATATTTTGGTGTACCAAAAAACATTTATATCAAAATGATTAATGCGGAATCGCCTAGCCGTTTCGCAAGACGTCATATTTACAATACTTATTTATACAGAAGCGCTAGTAAATTAGTTGCAACTGTATAAAAATAAAAAAGCCTTTCAGATGAAAGGCTTTTTTATTTTTATAAATCATCAATGTTTATCAATTGTCTTTTTAAGGCATAAATAACAGCCCCAATAATATTTTTAGACGCCGTCTTATCCATTATATGCTTTCGATGCGTATCAACAGTTCTCACTGTAATATTTAACTCTTCTGCAATTTCTTTACTACTTAACTCCCGTGAAGCTAATTTAATAATTTCAATTTCTCTAGTAGTTAACATTGCATTATCTTCATATACTGTAGTTGAATAATTGGCTTTTTTCTCCCACAGTAATGCCTCTCTTAGCACCGAACCTAGCTCGTTACCAAAATAATATCCTTTATCTGAAATACTACTTATAGCCTGCGCCAATTGTTCTGGGTCGGAATTTTTTGTAAAAAACCCATGCGCTCCCATTTCCATTACACGATGAATACTTTCTTTTGTGGTTAACTGTGATATGATAAGAATGTACAAGTCTGGATATTGCTCACGAAGCACTTTACACGTTTGAAAACCATCCATTTCGGGCATTTGAATATCCAATAACACCAAGTCAACGGGAACATCAACCAGTTTTTCTAAGAATTCTTTTCCGTTACCTGCTTGTAATACCACTTCTACTCCATCAAAAGTATTCACTAGATGCACAAGACTTTTACGAAACAATTGATGGTCGTCTACAATAGCAATTTTCATGTGTTATTTTCTTATAACGATTAAAAATGAGTTACCGTCAGTAACTTCATTCTGAATTAAATTGGCCTCTATTACTTTTAAACGCGAATTAATATTCTTTAAACCAGTTCCTTTTGAATTCAGATACATTTCTTTGAAATTGTATGGAGTTCCGTTGTCTTGAATTGTTATTTTTAAAGCCTGCGCTTCATCCATAACATTTACCTTAGCTTCAGAAACATTTCCATATTTCATCATATTCGTTGTAAACTCTTGAAGTACGCGGAATAACTCATAAGCCATTTCATTAGTCATATCGACATAACGACTATTGAAATTTAAACTAAAAACAGCGGAGTTTTTGCTATTCAAACGTTCAAAATAGTCTTGTAGAGCTACAATAAAACCTTCCTTTTCAAGTAAAGGAGGCATCAATTTATACGATACAATTCTGGTATTTTCAAGTGCTGCTTCTACTCCACTCTTTATTTCAGCAAACATTTCTTGTTTTTCAACATCTTGCTCTGTCTTTAGTAAAATAGAAATAAAATTTCGAATTGCATTTAAATCTCCAGATACTCCATCATGAATATCCGCAGCAATTCTTTGACGCTCTTTTTTCTCACTTTCAAGCGAAGTTTTTAACATTAATTCTGCTTCCTTACGCTTCATTTTTAAAACGTAAGTCTGATAAAAAACAGACAAAAAAAGTAGCACAAGTACTAATACAATTATCAGCCCTGACCCTATAATGATTAATGTTCCAATTTGATTTGAACTCTCCAAACAGTAATTTTTATCTCCTTAACAATCAAAATTAAAACTAAAAAACTTATAAAAAACAAATCTTTCAATTCAAATTTTAGTAAGATTTAGAGGATAAAATTACAAAAAAGTTTCGAACGGGGTAAGAAAAGTACAAATAGATTTAAGTAACTCTAACTTTTGCCTTATAAACAGTAATACTGACAATTAAGCGAGTCACAATATTTAAAACACCTATGATTACCCAAAATTTACGAATCCCTACATTCTCTTCCCTTAAGTAATCAGCGGTTAACAGCACTAAAAATGACCCCGTAAAGAAAATTAAAAAAGAAGAAATATAATAAAAAACTGAACGCCTATACAAAGGGGTATCCTCCATTTTTCGAAAAACTTCAATAAACCACTGCGTACTAGCATACAACGTAAATATTACCATCAATAAATTAATAGGCATATCATCATAAAACTGTTGATCCAAAGAGAAATCTTTCAATAAATAGAAATAAACTACAAAATATATACACCCCAAAATCTTGAGTAATAATTTATATTCTAAAACTTTATAAAAAAAATAGAATACCACATAAAACTCAAAAAAACAATAAAACCTAAACCAAATTGCAGTATGAATTCCAAAAAAATTTACATTCAGTTGTTCAAACATTGATCCTGCAAACATTAATACAATATAAGGCAAAAGGTAAACCGTTTCTTGATTTACCTTTTTGTTTAATATATAAATTACCAACGGTAATAATCCTAAAAAAAAGCCTATTTGAGAAGTATAACTTAATAAATCCACATTAACGGTTTAAAGGGCTATTTGCATCACAATCTGGAGGACAAGGCACACTACGGTCCATTATCAAATCTATCATATCTTCTCCATCACTATTTACTCCAACAAAAACAGGTGACAATCTCTCCGCATCATTATCGTATCCATAGTACATACGAATTCCAATACATCCGTCTTGTTTCAATAAATTTTGAACATTTTCAATTCCAATAAAAGAAGCTTTAATTTCACTTGGAAATTTAGCCTTAAAATCATCTACTAATGTTTCTGCCTCAGTTAATGAAATCTGGGCTCCTGAATTTGGTGTAACAGCCATAAAATTTGAATTATAATTATTGTGTTAATATAAGACTTTTCTCTCTTTTAAAAAAATTACTATTTATTAAACATCAATTTAAAAACAGACCATACAATTTTAAATGCAATAAACATATAAGCAAATGCAATAAAAATGTAAAAATTTGAATCTAGTAGAAAAGTAAGAATTAATGCCAAAGTAAGACATCCTATAGAAAAAGACATTGAACTAAAATATACGTCCTTCTCAGAAGCGTTGGGCTGAATGCTATAGATTGGTAATATACTTGATATACAAATATTAACGATAAACCAAACCAAAGAAAAAACCAAACTTGTCAAAATAATCATGTAAAAATCAAAATCAAGTAAAAATGGATTTTCTACTTGGTCAACCATATTGTGCTTAAACAGAAAAAAAGCAATTAAAAAATAATGAGCTTGACCAAAAACTGACAATAAAGCGGTTTTAGTACTTATTTGCAACTCGTGTACGTTTCTGACTAAACTCATTATTTTTTACTTTTTAACTTATAAAATATCAAACTGATCAAAAATAAAATACTCTTGTTTGATTTATGATTCAAATTTAGAACGAAATATCGCAGTAAACAATACGTATAATTACGTATTTACATACCTATTTATACGTATTTACCATAAATTTGAGTAGTTATTCCTACAAAATAGCTCGAAAAAACAAAAAACACACCCAAATCTCAAATCAATTTATAAAAAAAAATTAAATTAGATACACTAACCAAAAAAAGTATTTTATGATTTTTAATCCAATTGCTGCTTTAGTAGCAGCATTATCAACCTTTCTTGTAGGTTTCATTTGGTACAACCCAAAAGTATTTGGAACAGCTTGGATGACAGAAACAGGAATGACAGAAGAAAAAGCAAAAAAAGGTAATATGGCTAAAATTTTTGGTCTTACTTTTATTTTATCCGTTATCATGTCATTTTTCTTACCACTCATTGTCATTCACCAAAGTGGTGTTCTACAAATTGTTAATGGTGATGCAACTAACCCTGCTTATATGGCTTATATGGAAGTTGTTGGTGAGAACCATAGAAGTTTTGGTCATGGTGCGTTACATGGACTCATGACCGGTGTAATGCTAATCCTTCCAGCTGTAGCCATAAATGGTTTGTTTGAACAAAAGTCTTGGAAGTACATTTTAATTACAGGAGGATATTGGGTGGTCTCTTTAACTCTCATGGGGGCAATCATCTGTGGATGGAAATAAAAAAACAGTCTCTTAACATTTAATTCACTATAAATCGTCCTATTTTTAAGGACGATTTATTTTTTACTTTGAAAAACATCTCCTTTAAAATATTCAACACTATTGCTAGTCTCCCAAAAGAATGGGATGAAGTTGCCCATAGCAATCATTTTCTACAAACATCTTATTTGAATGTCTTGGAACAATCCGCACCTGTAAACATGGAATGCTTTTACATTGGTGTTTTTGAAGAAAATATTTTAATAGGTACTTGCCTAGCACAATATCTCGATTTGAACAAATTGGAATCTTTCGGAGAACGCGATAATTGTCTAAAAACCAAGGTTAGAAATTTTATTTTCAAAAATTTTGCTTCTCATGTCCTGTTTTTAGGCAACAACATGATAACAGGTCAAAACAGCTTTGCTTTTTCAAGACCAATTGACATTGAAAAAATCAGTAGTATTTTAATTGAAAGTTCCGATGCTATAATTGAATACTTCCAAAAGAAAAACATAAAAATCCACATCGTTTCATTTAAAGATTTTTACACTGAAAAAGCTAAAGAACTAAAAATGTATAATTTTAAAAACATCTATGAGTTCCATACGCAACCCAATATGATTTTTCAAATTGATGAAAATTGGAAAACAAAAGATGATTACTATAATGCTTTAAACAAAAAATACCGCGACCAATACAAAAGAGCTCACAAAAAAATAAACGGAATTGTATGCAGAGAATTAGAGTTAGAAGAGATTATTCGTTTTGAAAGTAAAATATACCAGTTGTATCATTATGTTGCAAAAAATGCGCCTTTCAATACTTTTTTCTTAAATGAGCATCACTTTTCTACCTTTAAAAGGCAATGTGGTAATCGCTTTAAAGTATTTGGGTATTTTTTAAATGCTAATTTGGTCGGTTTTCATTCATTACTTTTAAATGGTGTCGTTTTAGAAACTTATTTTTTAGGTTATGATGAAACTGTTCAAAAGGAAAACATGCTGTATTTAAACATGCTGTACAACATGACCAAATTCGGGATTGAAAATCAGTTTGAAAAAATAATTTTTGGCAGAACCGCCTTAGAAATCAAAAGCTCTATCGGTGCTAATCCTATTCAAATGTCAGGTTTTATTCTACACACCAATAGTTTCATCAATAAATATATTGCCAGAATTTTTAATAGTTTGGAACCCGAGGTGAATTGGCAACAACGCCACCCTTTCAAATAAAAAAAGACTTTTTTGGCATTTTCAAAAAAGTCTTCCTTTATTCATCACTAATTAAATTGTTCCAGTTCCATTTGCACATTTTCCCAATCTTCTAAAAGCTGATCCAATTCGCGTTTCTTTTTTTCGTAAGCCGTAAAAAATGACGCATTTTCAATTAACTTATCATAATGAGTGGCCAATTCTTTATCATCTTTTTGAATGTCTTTTTCCAATTGCTGGATTTGACTTTCAATTTTACTTAATTTGTTTTGAAGCGACTTCGTCTTCTTTTGTTCTTCGTAAGAAAGATTTTTAGTTTGTGAATCTTTTGGCTTCACTACTTCATCCTTTTTCTCAATAGCACGCATATCATTTGCGTTACGTTGTTCCAAGAAGAAATTGATATCCCCCAAATACTCTTTTATTTTTTGGTCTTTAAACTCATAGGTTACATTTGCCAAACCTTGTAAGAAGTCACGGTCGTGCGAAACTAACAACAAAGTTCCTTCATACTTTTGTAATGCAGCCTTTAAAACGTTCTTAGACTTAATATCTAAGTGATTCGTAGGCTCATCCATCAACAATACATTTATAGGCTGTAAAAGCAGCTTACATAATGCTAAACGATTTCGTTCCCCTCCTGATAGCACTTTGACTTTTTTCTCTACATCATCACCCCTGAACAAAAATGCACCAAGCATATCGCGTACCTTCGAACGATTGGAGTCTAGAGCGGCTTCAAGCATGGTATCTAAAAGTGTTTTTTCACCATCTAAATACTCCGCTTGATTTTGTGCAAAATATCCCAATTGCACATTGTGTCCTAACTTAATAGATCCTTGATATTCGAACTCATCAACAATAGCTTTTATAAAGGTAGATTTACCTTGACCATTTTGTCCCACAAAAGCAATTTTACTACCACGCTCTACTAATAGGGAAATATCCTTTAATATTATTTTATCACCATAGGCTTTGGTTACATGCTCTGCTTCTACCACAACTCGACCGGGCGTTTGAGAAACTGGGAAAGAAATATTCATAACCGAATTATCATCTTCATCCACCTCAATACGTTCAACCTTATCAAGCTTTTTAATTAACGATTGCGCCATGGAAGCTTTAGACGCTTTTGCACGGAATTTTTCAATTAACTTTTCTGTTTCTTCAATTTTTTTAGCTTGATTTTTTTGAGTAGCCAATTGCTTTTCGCGAATCTCTTCACGAAGTACTAAATATTGAGAGTACGGTTTATTATAATCGTAAGCTTTACCCAAAGATATTTCGATGGTTCTATTGGTCACATTGTCCAAAAACATTTTATCGTGAGAAACAATTACCACTACTCCTGGAAACGTTTTAAGAAAACTTTCCAACCAAATGATACTTTCAATATCCAAGTGATTAGTTGGCTCATCCAATAAAAGAATATCGTTAGACTGTAATAACAATTTAGCCAATTCAATACGCATTCGCCAACCTCCAGAAAAAGTAGAAGTTAAATTATTGAACTCTTCCCTCTTAAAACCTAAACCAATAAGAATCTTTTCAGTATCGCCAACATAATTATACCCTCCTAAAACTTCATAATGGTGAGTTACGTCACCCAACTCCTCAATTAAAGCTCCATACTCTTCACTTTCGTAGTCCGTTCTAGTAGCCAATAGATGATTGATTTCTTCGATACGAAACTCCGCAACTTTAATAGCTTCAAATGCTTGGTACGCTTCTTCTAAAACAGTTCGTCCCTCTTCAAAATCAATATCCTGACGCAAAAAACCTAATTGCACTTCCTTTTCAGTAGCAATTGTACCAGAATCGGGTTTAAAGTCACCTGCTAAAATTTTCAACATTGTTGATTTTCCTGCTCCATTTTTTCCAACAAGTCCAACACGATCTCCTGAACCCAATCTAAAAGTTACCTCTTCGAAAAGATAGGTTCCACCAAAAGAAACCGACAAATTATGTATGTTTAGCATGTGATTTTTGTTACAATTGTTACACATTTACTGTAAAGTAAATAGTATATTTGATTAAATTTTTTGCAAATGTTAAAAAAAGGATCGAAACTAAATAGTATTTTAACAGGAACTTGTCCAAAATGTCAGGAAGAGAGTATGTATTTGGATCAGAATCCCTATAAATTAAACAATATTTATAAAATGTACGACTCTTGTAGTCACTGTAAAACACATTACAAGATAGAACCTTCATTTTTTTATGGCGCTATGTATGTGAGTTATGCCTTAGGAATTGCATTTGCTGTAGCTGCATTTATAATTACATATGTATTTTTAAACACTAGTCTTAAAACGGCCTTTATCGCTATTATTGTAACATTAGTCGTTTTTATGCCTATAATTATGCGATTATCAAGAAATATATGGATTAATATTTTCATTCATTACGATGAAAACTGGAAACAAAACAAAAAAAAAGAGCTATGATTTAGCTCTTTTTTTATAGATGCGTTCCACATTAATATCATTTTCCAATGGAATGTTGTTTTCAATACAATTATATAGTTGTAAAGCTAAATAAGGCGCTAGCATAACGCCTCTGGTCCCTAATCCATTCAAAACAAATAATGTATCATGAATTGGATGTTTTCCTACTAAAGGTCTTCTATCTTTAACAGTAGGTCTTACACCAGCAAAGTGTTCTAAAACTTCAAAATCGCAACTGATTAAATCTTTTAAATTATCAATCAATTCCTTTTTTGCTTCTTCAGTAGGCGTGTTCGATTTGTCTTGCCAATCATACGTTGCTCCAACTTTGTAAATATCATTCCCAATTGGCAAAACAAAAATATTTGATTTAACCACTCTATCAAGGTTCAAATTCGGGATTCTAACATGCAACAATTCTCCTTTAGTTCCGTCTAAAGGCAAATCATTAAAGTATGGATTAGCATGTAAACCAAAGCCCTCTGCAAAAACGATATGTTTGACTTTAACATCATTGTATAAAACATGATCTTCTTCAAATTGAATTGCTTTATAATCGAATGCATCTGCAGAAAAGCTACCTATAGAATTCAAATATGCAGCATAAGCAGTAACTAAAGTCTTTACATCCAAATAACCGGTCTCTAAAACTTCTCCATAGTGGTAGGGAGCTGAAATATAGTCAAATGTATTAGGCACTAAGTGTGTTGATAAAAAACGTGATAAATTGGGTTTATCTGCCGCTGCAAACCAATTATTTTGCTCTTCGATAGAAGCAAGCCTTCTGTAAATTGGCATTTTGTAATCAAACTGGGTTTGCAATTTCGATTCTAACACTCCGTAAAAAATGGTTGCCAAATCAACTTGTTCACTAGCTTTCCATACTTCACTAAAGCGTTTTAAAACCACAGGATTGTAGAGTCCTCCCGCAATCTTAGAAGAAGGTTGCGAATTATTATCAAAAACCAAAACCTTTTTACTAGCACGTAGCGCTTGCTCCGCAAAAGCAACACCTGCTATACCACAACCTACAATTAAATAATCTATCATAGTGCAAAAATAAAAAAACTCTCATCGCTAGATGAGAGTTTTTAATGAATTGGAGAAAAATTATATTAATAATTCCACATGTCTTGTTCGAAATCGCGAATCTTTTCTTTAACACGATCAGATTCTAATAACTGCATCTGAGCGTTTTCTTGCATATAATCTTTGATCATACGATCTCCATAAACGTTCTCTTCTTGGTAAATCACAGCGTTAAAACGACGTGAATTCAACAAATGATCGAATGTAAATGGCATTGCCGAATTTCTATCGTTGAATGCTTTTGCTTTGTGAAGTACTCCACGAGCAGCTGGGAAATACACCCAAAATAACTCAACGTAATCTTTCTCGTCATTGTTCATTGTATAAACATCTGGAACCATAGGACAAACTCCTAACATTCTGTATTTCAACTCACCTTGACGCTTGTCAAAATACCAATATCCTACAACTTTATACGAATCAACATGATAAGCTTGAATTTCTACTTTGTTGATAAATTCTTCTGGCACTGCTTCACCAGCATTAATATACTCTCTAGCCGTATCAGTAGTATCAACAAACACTAATGAAGCCTCAATATCCTTTAAAGATTTCTTTTGAGTAAAATAACTAGAGTCATAAACCTCAGTTAGCGTACTATCTCTAATAGCAGAAACTAAAACATCGTAAAGTGGCCTTCTATCCGGACCTAAATCACCTTCAACAGGAAAGTATAACGGAAAGTTAACACGCTCATCTAAGTCGATGATTTCCCATGTACGTTTACCCATAAGGATATCTCTATCCATAACATAACCGTAAGGTAGTGGGTTATCATTTTCTGCTACTAATTCAGCTTGTGTTTTCTGACCAATTTGATCAGGAGTTTTTGCATTTAAAAGATTAGACTGTGCAAATGTAAAAGTTGAACTTAAACCTAATGCTACTACTAATATAAGATTTCTCCAATTCATATTTTTTATTCTAATAGTTTATAAATAAACTCAATTATTTGAAAATTATTGTATTTCAAAAGTACAAGGAGTTGTTTTCTTTAACAATAAAGAACTTCCTCTTAATTTTGTTTTAATTTCAGAGATTACAATAATATCTCCTCTAGAAGCTTTTCTAATAACTCCTTTTGCTCTATCATCCATTTTTGATCCATTAACTACAACTGTTGGTTGACCTGGAACTTTAATGTTGAATTGCGTAACATCGATTCCTAATTCGAAATCAAAGTCTTCTAACTCAGCTGTAATTGTAGAAATTTCAGCATTTGCTTTCGATCCTTTAGCAGCAACATCTCTACGGATTTTACCTTGTGGAGCAGGAATATCTTTGATACGGAAAGTTTTCTTGTCAGCAACTTTTTGACCATCAGGTAAAGTACCCGTAACATTAATAGTTACTTCACGTCCTGAACCTGGGTTCATGTTGTATTGACCTGGCTTACCAGCTTTCACTAAACCTGGTGCAGCAGCACTAACTTTATCAGCAGAAATACCAGCAAATGAAATTGTCATTGGGTTAGTTACACCACGATACACAACATTCATTTTATCAGCAGAAATAGTAGCTGAATTTGGTTTAGGTACTACAACATAGTTTCCTTTGATGTCAATATCAACTGGCTTACCTTCTTCCATGAAAGTGAATTTACCATTAATGTCATGCTCACCAACATTTCCTGTATTGAATCCTAAATTAACTTGACCATCAACTAATGATTTAGCTAAATCAACTTCTTGTCCGTTAACAACAACTTTAGTTGGTACTGTAGATTTGTCATAACGACCTAATACAACTTTACCTTTAAATTGCTCACCAGCAAAGAAAGCTGATTTTTCAGGAATTACAATAGCTTGGTAGTTTTTAAAAGAAGCAGCTTCTTTTAAAGTGTTACCCATAAACACATTGTAAACTCCAGCTTCAATAGTCTTAACATCATTTTGGATAGCTCCTAACTTAGCCACAGTAGCAATAGCAGGGAAACCTTTAAAATGATAATCTAAGTACTTTTTATTAACACCTTCTCCGTCTTTGATATCAGAAGTAGTAAACTTAGCTTCTAATTCTTTAACGATTGGTTGATAAGCTGGTAAATTACCAATTACAGCTTTTATAGCATTTTTATACTTATCAAACTCAGCGATAATTTCTTTTCCTTTTGGAGAATATCCATCTCCTGCGAACCATGCCTCATCAATTGTAGATTTATCCATAGCCTCATATGGCAATTTACCATCTTCTGACTTTTCAAATCCTCCTTCAATTTCATTCTTAATTCCACCTAAGTAGTTATAGAAATCGTTTGAAGCTTTTGCAATTTGATCTGCTTTCTTTTTAGCTTCAGCAAAACGAGTTGGATCATCACTAGCCTTAGTTTCTAAAGCCCCTAATAATTTATTATTATAATCCTTTTGATTTGTATTTGCTGTTTCAAATTTTTCGTTCATTAATCCGAAAGCCGTTAATACTTCTTTCGACATATTTAATGCTAACATCGCGATGAAAACCAGATACATCAGGTTAATCATCTTCTGTCTAGGGGTTAATTTTCCTCCTGCCATTTCCTAATTAGTTTTTTTTTAATTAATAGTTTGTTTAAATTAAATGATAAAACTAATTATCCTCTGTTGTTCATAGCAGAAAGCATTCCTCCGTAAACTGCATTTAACGATGCAATGTTAGAAGTCATCGATTGCATTTGCTCTTTTAATTTAGCAGCGTTATCAGCGATTTCTTTGTTAGCCTCTGCGTTTCTTGTAGCACTTTCTAATTGTACTTTGTATAAGCTATTTAAAGCTTCCATTGAACTAGCAGCTGTAGTCATTTCTTCAGCATATTTCTTTTGAGAAGCGATAGCATCTACAGTAGGAGCAATTCCTTTAGCAGCACCTTCAAAATTTTTGATACTTGTTCCTAAGCTTTCCATTAAAGCACCGTCAATTTTAGCTTCTTTTAAAATGTTGTCTAATTTTTGAGACAATAAACCTTGAGCATCAGTTGGGTTTTCTTTTTTCTTTCTTGAAGTTGGCTCACCACCAGCTAATTCAGGGTAAACTAAAGACCAATCTAGATCTTTCTCAGGAGCTTCAAATGCCGACAAAGCAAAGATGAAAGCCTCAGTTAATAATCCAACGATAAGCATTGGTCCTGCACCTGGCCAGTGCATCAATTTGAATAATGCTCCAACGATTACTACTGCCGCTCCCATTCCGTAAAGGAAATTCATCATTTTTTTACTTAAAATTGCCATAATAAATAAATTTTAGTTAGTTAAGTTAATATAAATTATAAAATTGGTTAAAATACTATTTTGGTCTAGCTCCAGTAGCTGCAGTACCCATGTAATCCTGAACTGTTCTGAAACCGATATAACTTCTTGCCGAATCAGCATACTCGAAGTCACGAGTTGAAACTTGTAAAAAATAACCCACGTCTTTCCAAGAACCTCCTCTTACAACTTTACGTTGATTTTTACTATCTGGAACGTTTGGATTCATTGTAGAAACAAACTCATAAGCCGTTGGATCATAAGCCGACTGTGTCCACTCCGCAACGTTACCCGCCATATTGTATAAGTTAAAATCATTTGGTTCATACGATTTAGCCTCTACAGTATACAACGCACCATCAGCTGCATAATCTCCACGGTTTGGTTTAAAATTAGCCATAAAACAACCTCTGTCATTTTTAGCATAAGGACCACCCCAAGGGAATTTTCCAGATTCAATTCCGCCACGAGCTGCATATTCCCACTCAGCCTCTGTTGGCAAACGGAAAGAGTTGATTTGATCTCTACCTTTTTGTTTTTTAATAAAACCGTTTTTATACATCGTTCTCCATGCACAAAATGCCTTAGCTTGATTCCAGTTCACACCTACCACAGGATAGTCTGCGAAAGCTTGATGCCAGAAATAGTCATTGTGCATTGGCTCATTATATGAATAAGCAAAATCTTTAATCCAAGCCGTAGTATCAGGATAGATTTCAATTGGAGGATTCTCCTCATACAAACCTTTTCTTCCTTTTTTCTTAACCGCTTTATTCCAATCCACTTCCTTGAATTTAAACATAAGCTTAGAAACATCAACAGTTTTTAACCCATTGTACGATTCAGACTCTGGAAGATACATTGAATCCATTACCTCAACATAGTACTCATCTGGATACTTTTGAGGATCTAAAATCAACTTAGGTTTATCTTTACCACTTTTTAATTTTCTACCCGCATACATATCATCATCTGTACCAACGCTGTAGTAATTCTCATACATATATTTGTCATATGGAGACATCTCTTCAACATTAGCATCTGCGAAAGCATAATCTCCTATACTTCCAGCATTTTTTCCACCACCATCAGTTGAAGTTTGACCAACCTCATCTGCTAGAATAGCCAATCTCGTTCTAATAATAGAATCTTTTACCCATTCCACGAACTGACGGTATTCACTATTAGTAATTTCTGTTTCATCCATATAAAACGAACGAACAGTAACAGTTTTTGTTGGCGCATCTTGAATATTAGCTAAATCATCATCTGATTTACCCATAATAAACGCTCCACCTGGAACTAGAGTCATTCCGTAAGGCTTTTCAGGATTCCATTTCCTCCCTTTAACACCTACTAATTCTCCTCTATCTCCTTTACCACAACTGATAAACAGGGACAAGATTGCTGTAAATGCAACTAACTTCTTCATATAAATTTGGGTTAAATGTATTTTACTTTTAAGGGCGTAAACCTATTCAATAATTTTGAGAAAAACAATTTTTTTTCAAAAAATGCTTAAAAAAATCTTAAATATTACAAAATATAACTTCATCAAGATCTTTCTAGCCTTTATCTAGAGCAGATTACGCCTTTGGGCTTTCCACCAACGCTCCGGTATTTCTTGTTCGCAAGCTCCTAAATAATCATCATACGAACAAGGTAATAACGTATTTCTTTTTAATTTATTGTTAACATTATCAAGAAAAGGTATTTCGATCCACCATCTTCCAGTAATATCACTCTTATAAAAAACCAATTCTTCATCATCAATTGGCACTATATACTTCAAATAACTATCTTTTGTTCCAAATGGATACTCGTATGAACGAAAAGCAACACCTTCTACAAAGTACCACACAATTTGTGCAATTAAACCTTGTTCATTCATTGTATTTTCAAAATCAAAAATTCCAAAAGAAGAAACTCGATCGCTAATACCTCCGTATCGCGCTAATGCACAAATTTCCTTACCATTAAATCCGTTTGGCTCAAATGTAGTAAAATTCCCCGAAAAAGCAGATTCTACACTACTTAAATCGATACTTATTAAATCAGCATCTCTAAAAACAGGTTCTGCTAACTTCAAATCATTTGAAATTGCACCTAAACGGTACGCTTCAAAATACAACTTCTCTAGTAAATCTATCTCTTCTTGTGCATTATAATACGTCTGAAAACCCAAATTACTATAATTAAACAAATTATTTGGTTCTTCAACTACTATACGTGACAAATATGATTTATTCAAATTTGAATTCTCCTTAGCAAAATCAAACTGATTATCAACTGCTACTAAATTCACCATTTGATCAAGGTTATCATAAGCCCTATACATAGGATAAGTCAAATCTTGACTACCTCCAATTACAACTGGGATGATTTTTTTTCGCATCAAGTCTTCACAAATAGAACTTACTAAAAAATAAGTATCCTGTATTTCCGCTCCTTGTTGAATTGTTCCTAAATCTACAATTGAAACTTTCCAATTACCAGGAAACAGACTGTAAAATTTCTTGCGAAAATTAAAGTATCCTTCATCGTAATTATCTACTCCCCCTCCTCTGTACTCATTTACTGTTATGATAGCAACAGTTACATTATCCAGATTAGGAAATTCCTTTTTGGTATGAAAAACAGTCTTTCGACCTAACGACTGCGGCGACAAATTACCAACAAACTCAACAAACTCATCACTTACGGGTTGTAAAAAATCAAAAACCATTCTATAATGTTATTTCTTTTTTGTTGTCGTTTTCTTCGCAGTAGTCTTTTTAGCAGCTGTTTTTTTGGCTGGAGCTTTCGCTTCTATCATCTCTTTAACTGCCTCTAAAGTCAATTTCGTTGGGTCAATATCTTTACCCAATTCAATTTTCACTTTACCTTTTAAAATAACCGATCTACCCCAACGGGCTTTTTCAACACGAATTCCTTCTTCTTCCCAGTTATGAACTAGTTTATCTTTTTCTTTTTGTAATTTATCTTCAATCAACTCTTGCACATCTGCATTTGATAAATTATCAAAATTGTATTTTTTATTTACATTAATAAACATTCCATTCCATTTAATAAATGGCCCAAAACGCCCCACCCCTTTTTGCACTGGCAAACTTTCATAAGTTGCAATAGGCGCATCAGCTTGCTGCTTTTCTTTTATTAACTCAATAGCTCTATTCAAAGAAACATCTAATGGCTCCTCGCCTTTTGGCAATGAAATAAATGTCTTACCAAAACGAACATAGGGACCAAAACGCCCATTATTCACTTCCACTTCCTCTCCTTCATATTGACCTAACGCCTTTGGAAGTAAAAACAACGTTAAAGCCTCCTCTAATGTAATAGTTCCAATATTTTGGTCTGGCAATAAACTTGCAAATTGCTTCTCTTCATCTTCCGCATCACCAATTTGAGCCATAGGACCAAATTTCCCCAAACGCACCGAAACAGGTTTATTCAGTTGTGGATGCATTCCTAAAACACGCTCGCCACTTTCTCTATCAGCATTTTCTTCAACATCTTTCACTTTCGGATGGAAATGACTGTAAAAATCTTTCATCATTTTTGTCCAATCCTCATTACCGCCTGCAATCTCATCAAAATCTTGCTCAACTTTAGCCGTAAAGTTATAATCTAAAATTGTATCAAAATTTTTAACCAAGAAATCATTTACTATGATTCCGATATCTGTTGGAACTAATTTCCCTTTATCCGAACCCGTATTCTCGATCAAGGCTTTTGACTTAACAACACCCGATTCTAAAATCAATTGTGTGTAATTACGCTCCTGACCTTCAAAAGTCCCCTTCTCAACATAATTACGATTGATAATTGTAGAAATTGTTGGTGCATAAGTAGACGGACGTCCAATACCCAACTCTTCCAACTTCTTAACTAAAGAAGCTTCGGTATAACGACTAGGAGGTCTTGAAAAACGTTCAGTAGCTGTAATATAATTATTAATCAACTTTTCATTCACTTGCATTGCAGGCAACATTCCTTCTTGTTCTTCTTCATCGTCATCATGTCCCTCCAAATACACTTTCAAGAAACCTTCAAACTTAATTACCTCACCCGTTGCAACAAATTGCTCGTTATGATTATTCGCATCTATCTTTACATTTGTGCGCTCCAATTGCGCATCACTCATCTGTGAAGCAATGGTACGTTTCCAAATTAAATCGTATAGACGCGCTTGATCTCTATCTATGTTAATTGTATGACGCGACATATCTGTCGGACGAATAGCCTCGTGTGCTTCTTGAGCTCCTTTGGCTTTAGTATTATAATTTCGTGGTTTACTAAACTCTTTTCCATAGTAACTTTCAATTTCCGCTTGAGCAGCACTCATTGCTTCATTTGACAAGTTAACACTATCGGTTCTCATATAAGTAATCAAACCGGCTTCATACAAGCGTTGTGCAATTTGCATGGTAATACCTACAGGCAAATACAACTTACGAGCCGCTTCTTGTTGTAATGTAGAAGTCGTAAATGGTGCCGCTGGAGATTTCTTTGTAGGCTTTGTTTCCAAATCAGCAACTTTATAAGAGCTCCCTACATTCTTATTTAAAAAATCTTCTGCTTCTTTTTGTGTTGAAAAATTCTTAGGTAATTTTGCTTTAAAAGCCTTTCCTTTTTCATTTGTAAATTCTGCAACTACACTATACGAAGCTTCAGCTTTAAAGTTTTGAATATCACGCTCACGCTCTACTATCAATCGCACGGAAACAGATTGCACTCTTCCTGCCGACAAACCTCCTTTTACTTTTTTCCAAAGTACCGGAGATAATTCATAACCTACTAATCGATCTAATACTCTTCGTGCTTGTTGTGCGTTTACCAAGTTATAATCAATCCCTCTTGGATTCTCGATTGCTTTTTGAATCGCTGTCTTAGTAATCTCATGAAAAACAATCCGCTTAGTTTTAGATGCATCAAGTTTTAACTCTTCTGCTAAATGCCAAGCTATCGCCTCTCCTTCGCGATCCTCATCGGAAGCCAACCAAACCATATCGGCTTTTTTCGACAAATCTTTTAGTTTCTTAACCAATGCTTTTTTATCTGCTGATACTTGATACTTTGGTTTAAAGTCATTCTCTACATCTACCCCAATTTCTTTTGAAGGTAAATCTGCAATATGCCCGAAACTCGATTCCACTTGATAATCCTTCCCTAGAAATTTCTCGATAGTTTTTGCCTTTGCAGGTGACTCTACGATTACTAAATTCTTTGCCATTTTCCGATTTTGTTTGTCGCAAAAGTATGAGTTTTTTTTAAATATTACATTTTAGCAGGGCTTTTTGAACAATAATTCGGCAAATCGTTTAAACTTTTACTTATACCTATTATATAAGCTATTTTAAAATGTTAAAGTAATTCTGCCATCTTGTCACATTTTAGAATTTAGTACTATCTTTGCAATTCGAACCATTCGGAAAGAAATACACGAATACGTATTATGGAAAAGATTATTGAAGAGCAAAAACAAGGAACAAGCCTTGTTTTAGACCAAAAAGAAGGAAATTCAAAAAAATTATTCATCGAGAGCTACGGTTGTCAAATGAATTTTTCGGATAGTGAAATTGTAGCTTCTATTCTAACCAATGAAGGCTATAACACCACTCAAAACTTAGAAGAAGCCGATTTAGTTTTGGTCAACACTTGTTCGATTCGCGATAAAGCAGAGCAAACTATTCGCAAACGTTTGGAAAAATATAATGCAGTAAAAAAAATAAACCCTTCTATGAAGGTGGGTGTTTTAGGCTGTATGGCAGAACGTTTGAAAGACAAATTTCTTGAAGAAGAAAAAATTGTTGATATGGTAGTAGGTCCCGATGCCTATAAAGACATTCCAAACTTATTAAAAGAAGTAGAAGAAGGTCGTGATGCTATCAATGTTATTCTTTCCAAAGAAGAAACTTACGGTGATATTCAACCAGTACGTTTGAGCAGTAATGGTATAACCGCATTTGTGTCCATTACCCGTGGTTGCGACAACATGTGTACTTTCTGTGTAGTACCTTTTACTCGTGGTAGAGAACGTAGCCGTGAACCACAAAGTATATTAGAAGAAATTCAAGACTTAGTAAACAGAGGTTTTAAAGAAGTAACACTACTTGGACAAAATGTAGACAGTTATTTATGGTACGGAGGTGGCTTGAAAAAGGATTTTGACAAAGCTACGGATATGCAAAAAGCGACTTCAGTTGACTTTGCACAATTACTAGATATGTGTGCTACGCAATTTCCAAAAATGCGTTTCCGTTTCTCTACGTCAAACCCACAAGACATGCATCTTGAAGTTATTGAAACTATGGCAAAGCACCATAACATCTGTAACTATATTCACTTACCAGTACAATCGGGAAGTACTCGTATTTTAAAAGAAATGAATCGTCAACATACGCGTGAAGAATATATGGCGTTAATTGACAATATATATCGTATTATCCCAGACATTTCTCTATCACAAGATATGATTTCTGGTTTCCCAACTGAAACAGAGGAAGACCACCAAGATACTTTATCATTGATGGAATATGTAAAATACGACTTTGGTTTCATGTTTGCTTATTCAGAACGTCCAGGCACTTTAGCTGCTCGTAAAATGGAAGATGACGTTCCGGAAGAAGTTAAAAAAAGACGTTTGAACGAAATCATCGACTTACAACAAAAACACGGTTTAGAAAGAACACAGCGTTTTGTAGGACAAGTAGTTGAAGTTCTTATCGAAAAAGATTCAAAACGTTCGGATAAACATTGGTCTGGAAGAAATTCTCAAAATACTGTTGTTGTTTTCCCTAAAGAAAACTATAAACCAGGCGATTTTGTGAATGTAAAAATTACAGATTGTACCGCTGCTACCTTGATAGGTGAAGCAGTTGGGTATTCGGAAATAATGAACTAACATTAAATGGAGACAGTACAAGCCGTAAAACAACGATTTGAAATCATTGGGAACGACCCAAAACTAAACCGTGCTATAGAAAAAGCCATTCAAGTAGCACCTACTGATATTTCGGTATTGGTAACTGGCGAAAGCGGTGTTGGTAAGGAGAGTATTCCAAAAATCATACATTCCCTTTCACACCGAAAGCACGGCAAATATATTGCTGTAAACTGTGGTGCAATTCCAGAAGGAACTATCGACAGCGAACTTTTCGGTCACGAAAAAGGTGCTTTTACGGGAGCAACTTCTACCCGTGAAGGGTATTTTGAAGTTGCAGATGGCGGTACTATTTTTCTAGACGAAGTAGGTGAACTTCCACTTACTACTCAAGTACGTTTGTTACGTGTTTTGGAAAATGGAGAATTCATTAAAGTAGGTTCTTCACAAGTACAAAAAACTAATGTGCGCATCGTAGCTGCAACAAACGTAAATATGTTTGAGGCTATCGAAAAAGGTAAGTTTCGTGAAGATTTGTACTACCGTTTGAGTACTGTTGAAATTGCTTTACCACCTTTGCGCGAACGTAAAGAAGATATCCATTTACTCTTTAGAAAATTTGCAGCCGATTTTGCACACAAATATAAAATGCCTCCTATTAAGTTGGATGCGCAAGCAGTAGAACATTTAATTCGTTACCGTTGGAGTGGTAATATTCGTCAATTACGAAATATAGCAGAGCAAATTTCGGTTTTGGAAACCAACAGAGATATTTCTGTTGCTACTTTACAGCACTATCTCCCTTCTGAAGGTTCAAATCTTCCATCTGTAATTAGTACTAAAAAAGCGGAAGGTGATTTTAGTAATGAAAGAGAGATTTTATACAAAGTGCTTTTTGACATGAAAGCCGACTTAAATGACTTGAAGAAATTGACCATGGAGCTGATGCAAAGTGGTTCTTCAGCAAAAGTTCAAGAGACCAATAAAAATTTAATTCAGCGAATTTATGGTCAAAACGAGGAGAATGTTATCTTTGATAAAGAACCAAAAGCGGAAATAATTCCGGTTTCCAATCAAATTGAACCAATTGAACAAGAGGATTTTGAAGATGATTTGGATGATGAAAATTATCTTTTTGCTGAAACAATTGAAGAGGAAGAAACTTTAAGCTTAGAAGCTAAGGAAATTGAATTGATCAAAAAGGCATTGGAACGCAACAAAGGAAAACGTAAAGCGGCAGCAGACGAACTGGGAATATCAGAACGAACATTGTATCGCAAAATAAAACAATATGATTTATAAATGAAATCAATTTTAAAATTAGTAGTCTTAACTTTACTTTTAAGTTTAAGTAGCTGCAAATATTACAACTTTACAGGAACGGGAAAAATTGATGCTGAAACCTTTCAAGTCAATTATTTTCAAAATAATGCAGAATTAGTAGAGCCAGGAATTGAGCGTACTTTTACAATACAATTACAAGAAATTATACAAAATCAAACCAGCTTAAACTTAGTTTCTCAAGGTGGTGATTTATTATACGAAGGGGAAGTTATAGAATACCGCATTACACCGATGACTGCTACAGCGGACCAACGGGCGGCACAAAACAGACTTACCATTACGGTTATGGTTCGTTTTACGAACAAAAACAAAGAAGAAGATGATTTTGAAAAGCGTTTTTCGTTCTTCCACGATTATCCTGCAAACGAGCAAATGACTGGAACAAGACTTACAACAGCGCTAGATGAGATTTTTACCCGTATAACACAAGACATATTTAACGAATCACTTGCAAAGTGGTAAGCAATCGCTTTTTATTTTGAATAGTACCGAATTAACATATTTACTCAACAAACCAGAAGCTTTAAACCAGCAGCAAACTTCTGCTTTGGAAATGGTATTATTACAATATCCATTTCTGCAAAGTGCACGTGCATTATTGTTAAAAGGGCTTTACAATCAAAGCAGCTTTCGATATAACTATGAATTAAAAAAAACAGCGGCTCACACAACTGACAGAGCTGTTCTATTTGACTTCATTACCTCCGAAAAATTTGCAACGCTTCAAAAAAGCACTGTAGCGGAACAAGAAAAAACAATCAACAATATCCCCGTTAAGGAAGGTTTAACGATTGAAATAATAACACCACTACAAAAAAACGCTTTAAAATCAGAAATCAAGGATAGCGTTGACGCATTAGAAATTGAACAAACAATCCCTGAAATTTCTGAAATTCAAGAAGCACTAGTTGAGAAAGAATTTGAAGACATTATTGTTTCAGAAGAACCTGAAGAAGTCCTAAACCCAATTGAAGAAGCATTAGAAATTGGCAAACCATTAGACTTCAACCAAGCGGAAAAACATTCCTTTCAAGAATGGTTACAATTGACCCAATTTAAACCGATTGAACGTCAAGATGAAGAAATTACACCTCAAATTGATGAAGAAAAATCAAAAAAATTAGAATTAATTGATAAATTTATTGAGGCAAATCCGAAAATTCCGGCTATAAAAGAAGCGGTTAAAACACCTGTCAATGTCAGTAAAAGCGTTGAAGAACCTACACATTTGATGACCGAAACCTTAGCAAAGGTGTTTTTGGAACAAAAAAAATATCAACGTGCTATACAAGCATATGAAATTTTAATTTTGAAATATCCAGAAAAAAGTACTTTCTTTGCAGACCGAATAAAAAATATAAAAGATTTACAACAAAATAATAATAACTAGATTATGTTTACAGGATTTTTAATTGCAATAACAATTGTTTGTTTCTTATTAATTTTAGCTATCATGGTTCAAAACCCAAAAGGAGGAGGATTATCTTCTACATTTGGTAGTTCTGCACAAATTGGTGGTGTACAAAAAACAAGTGACTTTTTAGACAAAAGTACTTGGACACTAGGTGGTATTTTAATTGCTTTAATTTTATTATCATCTTTAGCTTTCAACACTGGTTCAAACACTGGTTCAAAAGTTTTAACAGGAGAAGAAACACCTGCAATGCCAACAACAGAAATTTCTACAACTCCAGAAGCACAACAAGAAGCTGTTGAAACTGCTACGGAAACAGCAACAGAAGAAGCAGCTCAATAATTTGAGTCTAAATATATCACAAAAATGCCAGCATGTCAGTGCTGGCATTTTTAGTATAAGCAAAAATGTCAGAAATTCGCTTTGGCACAATTTCTGAAAAATAATGAAACATCAAAATAACAAATAAAATTAAAGATACTATGTCATTAAACATTAAACCAATTTCAGATCGCGTAGTGATTGAGCCAATGGCTGCAGAAACTACAACTGCTTCAGGAATTATTATCCCAGACACAGCAAAAGAAAAACCACAAAAGGGAACTGTTGTTGCTGTAGGTAATGGTAAGAAAGATTATACCATGTCAGTTAAAACGGGAGATGTTGTACTTTACGGAAAGTACGCTGGCACAGAATTCAAATATGAAGGTAAAGATTACCTAATCATGAGAGAAGAAGAAATTTACGCAATTCTTTAATCGGCAAGGAAATTTTAAACTTTTAAAAACTAAAACAACAAAAGAAAATGGCAAAAGATATTAAATTTGATATAGAAGCACGTGATGGACTTAAGCGTGGTGTTGACGCATTAGCAAATGCAGTAAAAGTAACTTTAGGACCAAAAGGTAGAAATGTAATAATTTCAAAATCGTTTGGTGGACCAACTGTGACTAAAGATGGTGTTTCAGTAGCGAAAGAAATTGAACTAGAAGACCCTCTTGAAAACATGGGAGCTCAAATGGTAAAAGAAGTAGCTTCTAAAACAAATGACATTGCTGGTGATGGTACTACTACAGCAACTGTATTAGCGCAAGCTATTGTAAAAGAAGGATTGAAGAACGTTGCGGCAGGTGCAAATCCTATGGATCTCAAAAGAGGTATCGACAAAGCTGTTGAGGCTTTAGTAGAAGATTTAGGAAAACAAACTGTTGCTGTGGGTGATTCTTCAGAAAAAATCAAACAAGTAGCTTCAATTTCTGCAAACAACGACGAAACTATTGGTGAATTAATTGCTACAGCTTTTGGAAAAGTTGGAAAAGAAGGTGTTATCACTGTTGAAGAAGCAAAAGGAACTGATACTTATGTTGACGTTGTGGAAGGTATGCAATTTGACAGAGGATTCCTTTCTCCATATTTTGTAACCAATGCTGATAAAATGATTGCTGAATTAGACAATCCTTATATCTTATTATTCGACAAAAAAATATCAAACTTACAAGAGTTATTACCTATACTTGAGCCAGTGGCACAATCAGGTCGTCCTCTTTTAATTATTGCAGAAGATGTTGATGGACAAGCATTGGCAACATTGGTAGTAAACAAATTAAGAGGTGGTTTAAAAATTGCTGCTGTAAAAGCTCCAGGATTTGGAGACAGAAGAAAAGCTATGCTTGAAGATATCGCTATTTTAACAGGTGGTATTGTAATTGCAGAAGAAAGTGGTTATTCATTAGAAAACGCTACTTTAGACATGCTTGGAACAGCTGAAAACGTAACTATTGACAAAGACAATACTACAATTGTAAATGGTGCTGGTGATGCTGAAAACATTAAAGCAAGAGTAAACCAAATTAAAGCGCAAGTTGAAACTACAACTTCAGATTACGATAGAGAAAAACTTCAAGAGCGTTTGGCTAAATTAGCTGGAGGTGTAGCCGTATTGTACGTAGGTGCTGCTTCTGAAGTTGAAATGAAAGAGAAAAAAGACAGAGTTGACGATGCTTTACATGCTACTCGTGCAGCTGTAGAAGAAGGAATTGTTGCTGGTGGTGGAGTTGCATTAGTGAGAGCTAAAGCAGTTTTAGCCAACTTAAAAGCTGAAAACGCTGATGAAGCAACAGGAATTCAAATTATCAACAGAGCTGTTGAAGCACCTTTAAGAACTATTGTAGAAAATGCAGGCGGAGAAGGATCTGTAGTTATTGCAAAAGTATTAGAAGGTGATAAAGATTTCGGTTTCAATGCTAAAACAGGTGAATATGTTGAAATGCTAAAAGCAGGAATCATCGATCCTAAAAAAGTAACACGTGTAGCACTTGAAAATGCTGCTTCAGTTTCTGGAATGATTTTAACAACTGAATGTGCTTTAATCGATATTAAAGAAGACTCTCCAGCTATGCCAATGGGTGGAGGAATGCCTGGTATGATGTAATATCATAGCTGACTTATAAAATAAAAAATCCGATTAGATAACTAATCGGATTTTTTTATTATCATCTACGCAACCTTTTTGGTTTTATAAGACTTAATAATAAATCATAAAAAAATGTCTTATGAAAAATACTTTTCTAGCTAGCACCTTTTTATTCATAATAACAATCTTAACTATAAATGGTTGTAGTGACTATGACGATAATTTAAAAGTAATACAACTAGAAGATCTGATTCAAAAGGACTCTGAATTGTTTACAGTAATACAAAAAAGTGTAAAAAACACAACGGAAGAAAGTG
Source organism: Flavobacterium chuncheonense (assembly GCF_042686145.1). Lineage (NCBI taxonomy): Bacteria > Pseudomonadati > Bacteroidota > Flavobacteriia > Flavobacteriales > Flavobacteriaceae > Flavobacterium > Flavobacterium chuncheonense. The sequence goes on from NZ_JBHUPC010000012.1 coordinate 634,856, forward strand.
AAGTATGTGTAGAATTCGTCTATCCTATTGTAGTATTTGAGTATGATTCAAATTTGACAATTATACAAAATCACAACATCTTCAATGATGATGACATGATGGATTTACTAAACAATTTATCTGTCAACAATTCCATAAGTATCAGTTACCCTATCAATACAACCTTAAACAATGGAAGTGTCTTTTCAATTAATAATAATGATGAATTATTAGCCAACTTAAAAGAATGTTATCAAGAAACAACAATTGAAGAATGCAATGATATTTGTTTTCCTATAAGCGCAGACAAATGCTTTTGGAAGGTACAGTTTAATGAAGATAACAACAATACATTTTACTTAAGTTCTTTTGAAAGTAGAAACAATGGCGCTTTTTATTTCTATCATGACAATGAAATTTTAGAAGCAACTTGGATATTCTTATTCATTGAAGACAACTTACATTTAAATATAAATATTGAAGGTCAAAATTCTGCTACTGCTGCTTGGAATTTTAATTGGCTTGTTGAATATATTGATGAATCAACAATACATTTAATAAATCTTCAAGGAAATCAATTTAAAGTACAAAAAACCTGCACTAGTACAACACCATATATTGTTGGAGAAGAAGGTCCTTCAGGAGGCATAACGCTATATGACAAAGGAGAATACAGTAATGGATGGCGCTACATAGAAGTAGCACCAGACTACCTAACAACAATTACTTTGCAATGGGGTTGCGATACCAATAACATTGCAAACACAGACAACACAGAATTAGGCGAAGGGTTAATCAACACAAAAAACATTGTCAATTATCACCATTCTAATAATTTCTATCTAAATCCTTCAATATGTTCATCTCTAAACAATGGTAGCGTTGCTGCGTTTGAAGTAGGAATGTATGAATTGAACAATTACACCGACTGGATATTACCATCAAACGAAGAATGTATTTTAATTCATAATACCATAAATAATATTGGCGCAAGTTTAATTTTAACTAACTTTTGGAGCTCAACTGAAAATTCAGTAACAAATGCGTATTTCTTTAATATGAATACGCAAGATGTTGACACAATGATAAAAAGTGATGTATCCATAAAAACTTTACCAATCCGTTACTTTTAATTTTGAATTTAGATCAATTAGTAAAACGCTGTAGCAAGCAAGACATCAAAGCGCAAGAGGAATTATACAATCTGTATAAAGTTCCCCTCTTTGCGCTTTGTCTAAAATATTGTTCCAATTCATCTGAAGCAGAAGACAACCTACACGATTCATTCATTGAAATTTTTGCCACAATAAAAAAGTTCAACGGAAAAGGAAGTTTTGAAGGATGGATGAAAAGAATAACAATTAACAAAGCTATCACTAAATATAAAAAAAGCTATTCATTAGTCCCTATTAAAGACGACTATAAAGATGAAATATCAATAGATGAAGAAGTAGTAGATATCCCATTGAACGATATTTTAAAACACGTTCAAAATTTACCGCATCAATATCGCTTGGTTTTCAATCTTTATGAATTGGAAGATTATTCCCACAAAGAAATTGCATGCATGTTATCTATTTCTGAAAGTGCTTCAAAATCAAATTTGCATCGAGCAAAAGCAAAACTTAAAGAACAACTACTTCTTCAAAAGAACATCCAAACAAAGAAAAGCAATGGAAAATAATACTGAAATTGGTAAACTTTTAAAAAGCAAACTATCAAACTTGGACGAATCTCCGAATGACTTAGTATGGAAAAACATTGAAGAAACATTACATAAGAAAAGAAAAAAAAGATATATAATGCTCCTTTTCTTCAGTTTATTAGGAATTGGATTGGGTTCGTCACTTTTTATGATATACCATTTTTCAAACAAACAAGATCAATTTAATCCAAATGCTTTACAAAAATCAAATATCAAAACCGTGATAAACTCTCACTATACAGAAGAAGATTCAGCAACAATAAATTTTTCAAAAGCTATAACACCAAAAAATAAGCACGATGACAATGCTACTGATAACAATACTACTAATGAGAAAACTTTAGATGATTTTAAAAATAGCGTAATTACAGCCAATCAAACAAAATCTCCAAATAAAAATAACAGTTCGAATAACAATGTGGTTCTAAATTCAAAATCCTCTAGAAGCAAAAAAGGTTTTAAAACAAATTCAAGTCTTGCTATTAACCGCAACACAAAATCAGCAAAAGAAAACTTATATACTGAAGAATCAGACTTTAGAAACAGTTCAAATTTTACGGATTTGAGTCAAACAAACAGTAAAATTTTAAATCCTATTGAAACGGATAGTATTGCTGATGTATTAGTTGAAAATAAAACTATCGAAGAAGAGAATAATACTAATGAAAAAGTAAAAGAGTTAGTTAAAAGCGATACCGATTCAATTTCCAAAAAAGGATTTGGCAATCTATCAATTACAGTCTATTATGGTCCATCCTATTTCAATACTTTTTCCAATCAATCATTATTAAATAATGCGTTTAACGGTATTGAAACACTAAGCAAAGTTTCATCAACTTATGGATTCTATATCAAAACCACTAAAGAGATTCATAATTTCAGTCTTGGCTTTTCTATTACGAACAATCGTATTGAAAACAAATTAGAAAGCAACAAAAATTTCCCGAGCTTTAATGATATCGATTTAAATTCTGACTTAAATGTAAATGACATCAATAATGCTTTAAACAACTCGAATAACAATAAACTGTATCAAGAATTTTCATATTATAATCTTAATTTTAATTATTACCGCAAGCTCTTGCAGCTAAATAAACTTAAGATAGAAGCTATTGCCGGGGTAAGTTTCAATTATCTAGATAATAACAAACTGTTACTATCGACTGATTTAAATAGTAAACGAAACATAGGTTCAGCATCAAACTTTATGAAAGCAAACGCTACGTTTAATACTGGATTAGGGTTTGACTATAGTATTTCTAAAAAATTTAGCATCACTATAAATCCAATGTTTAACTTCTATTTAACTCCTGTAAACACACATAGAAGAACAAATCCATACAATATTTCAATTCAACCAGGAATCAGTTATAAATTCTAATTTAAAAATCATCAACCAACTATCATAAAATAAAAAACTCCCAATTTCGTGGGAGTTTTTTAGTATTACTATCTTTCATATTGACAACAGCCGTGAAGTTTATTATAATCTTCCTCTGTAGCTTTTATTTTGCCTGCATCGTGTCCCGCTTTTGCAATTGCTTTTTGCACATCTTCTGCTGAACATTTTCTCTCATCAATGATTAAATGCATATCCTTATGATCAATATTCCAATCGGCACTTTTAACTCCAGGAACTGAAAATGCTGCTTTTTCAATGCGCTTTTTACACATTTCACAATTTCCATTTACCGAAAACTCCACCTGCTTATTCTTATTTAGTTTTTGTTTCTCTTGTGCAAAACCCGTTAAGGATAAAAAGGAAACCATCACTAATACGATAAAATTTTTCATTTTTTTTAATTTATTTAAAGTTACTTATTTAATCTTAAAACGCAAACCTGCATAGTACATCTGTCCAAAAACAGGTCCGTATATCATACTACTATCAAAATATGAGCCAAAAGGATTTTCTGCACTTACAATAGCATTTTTTTGTTTGTAATTTCCAATATTCTCCCCTCCTACATACACTTCAAAAGTACTAGAAAAAGTTCTGGTTACCTGCGCATTTACAACTGCAAAAGAAGGCGCATACTCTGCTAAACGGTATTCAGGCAAATTGCTTGATGTATTAGGCAAGCGTTGCTTACCTAACCAGTTATAGGTTGCATCAAACTTCCATTGTTGCCCTTTTTCTTTAATGTGCGTTTCAAAGGCTACATTAGTAAAGAAACGATGTTTCGCTTGTAAAGCACGTTGCAACTGTCCAGTAGTATATTGTGTTTGCACATCATAATATTTATATGCCGATTTAACATTAAAATGCCTAAATGGCTCAATACTAAACTCTGCCTGAAAAGAATTGGCAAAACTTTTCCCTTCCAAATTATAGAACAACACTTGTTGTGGACTGAAATCCAAATCAACTACTGCTTGATTTTCAAAATCGGTACGGTAATAATCCAATACAATCTCTGAATCTGCCCCAAACAATTTAAAGGATTGAATAAAACTCAAACCGTAATTCCAAGCAATTTCTGTGTTTAAACCGTACAACTTCCCATCTGTATTCAAGATGTTGAAATTACGTGAAGAAGCAAATAACTGCTGATTTTCTGCAAAAATATTAGCTGCTCTTTTTCCTCTTCCTGCCGAAACGCGCAACACAGCCTCTTTCCATGGGTTATAACGAATATGCATACGTGGTGTTACGAATGTCCCCAAACGATTGTGATTGTCCACACGAGCGCCTGCAACCAAGCTGAAATTATCTAAATTGTCATATGTGTATTCAAAAAAAGCACCAACAGAATTGTCGATTCTTGAAAAATCATTGCTAAAGTTTAAAACTACATTTTCATCATATTTGTCATAAGCAAAGTTAATCCCTGTTGTAAACTTATTTTTGGTATTGGAAATAATAGAGTTAAACAACAAATTGGAATAATAACTTTTCTGATGAATATTATATTGGTTTAATCCAAAATAAGAATCTTGCTTGTGTGATTGAAATGAATTTTGAAAACCTATACTTTGGTAAGGCATATCTGGGAAAACATATCCTGTTTTATTTGACAATTCAATTTTTTCCGTATTGATTTCGCTTCCCCAAGCATTAGTCGTTAATCTATCAGTATCCGGATTGAAAGATACCTGCCCCGATTGCTTATCATCGCGCATGTAACGCACGTTTAAAAAACTTACCAATCCATTTGCAGCATCACTATACTGCCAACGATTCAAGATATTAATTTGTTTTCCAATTGGATTATCTAAAAAACCATCATCGTTCATATCATTCTTACCCTGTCTGGTATTTCCATGAACAAATAATGAGGAACTCAATTTATCCGAGTATTTTTGATTGAAATGCGTATTTAATTCGAATCTACTATCCATCGAACCGTAAGCATTTAAAAAGAATGGAATATCTGTAGCTGGTTTTAACAATTCGTAGTTAATTTGGCCTGAAATACTTTCATAACCATTAATTACACTCCCCGCTCCTTTTGTAATTTGAATACTTTCCACCCAAGTACCTGGTACAAAAGACAAACCATATGCTTGTGAAGCACCTCGTACTGATGGGATATTTTCTTCAGCTATTAAAATATAAGGACTTGTTAAACCTAACATTTTTATCTGCCTATTACCCGTAACTGCATCTGAAAAATTGACATCGATAGACGGGTTAGTACTAAAACTCTCTGAAAGATTACAACAAGCCGCTTTCAACAACTCTTTTTGCCCCATAGTTTGCACATTGGTTGCTTCAAAATGAGAATGTTCCGTTGACTTTTTAGTCTTAGCTACAGTAACCTCCTTTAAATTGGTAACTGCTTCTAATTGCACAAACAAAGGTGCATTTGAAGTAACATCTACTCGTTTGGTTTGATAACCGATGTAGCTTACTATTAAACTTGTAGATTCTTCTGATTTTACAAGAGTAAAATTTCCCTCAAAATCTGTTGTTGCACCAACAGTTGTGTTTTGCCAAAAAACATTGGCCCCTAATAAAGGTTCGTTATTTTCATCTACTATTTTTCCTTTAATTTCGTCTTGTGCTTGAAGTAACGACGTGAAAAACAATAGCAATAACGCTATATTTTTATTCATGAAATTAATTTTAATGTTCTGATTTTATTTAAAAAACTAAAAAAACAACATTAAAATTATGCGTAAAATACCAATTGACAGTATAATTTGTAGAAAGGTGGCGCATTGGAATCGCAATAGAAATCTATCATTTGATTGCTATCAACAGAAGCAACCGAATTAAAATTTGCTCCCCAATTCAATTCACCAACTATAAAACTATGAAGGTCTAATTGAAGTGATTTTACCAGAATATTATCTGATTTTTTCTCCAATTTCACAACCTTGTCTGAACAGCATTTTTTATGATTATTTTCAGCAGCACAACAAGAAGTTATTGGTGCATCACAAGTTTCTGAAAATTCATAATTTACCGATACTGATGCAATTTTATTTTGGCAATAATGTACATTAAAAGCCAATCCTAAATTTGAAAATAGGATAAATAAAGCTAAAAGTACAGATGTGCCTTTTCTGAATTGCATGCCGCAAAAATATAAAAGTAAATCAATTATTACGTTAAGATTATTCTAAATTTCAACAACTTCACCTAAAAATGGAACATCACAATCCACATTATACTTTTCGACAATCTTCGATTTCAAGGTTTGTGCGGCTTCTGGTTCTCCATGTACTAAAAAAACTTTTTTAGGATTATGCTCTATTTCGCTTAACCAATTAAGCAAATCATTTTGATCACCATGAGCAGAAAGCCCATCTATTAAATGAACAGCAGCTTTAACGGCTATCATCTTTCCGTACATTTTAATTTCAGTTGCGCCTTCTAATAATTTTTGTCCTCTAGTACCTTCCGCCTGATAACCTACCAATGCAACTAAATTATTAGCATCACCCAAATAACGCTCCAAATACGACAAAACTCTTCCCCCGGTAACCATTCCACTAGCCGCAATTACTACCTTGGGGTGTTTATCATAAATCGTTTCAATGGTATCTCTGAAGTCCGAAATTATGGTAAACATTCCACACATTTGTTCACATTGTTCAAAATTCAACTTATGCCAACTCCTATTTTCCTGAAAAACTTGCAAAACATTTACCCCCATCGGAGTATCAATGATGTAAGGAATATCCGGAATTCTATCTTGCAACTTAAGTTGCCAAAGCAAATACATTACTGTTTGAACACGTTCCACAGCAAAACTTGGAATCACTACGTTTCCACCTCTTTGAAAGGTGTTATTGATTAATATTTCTAAATCAAACAAAGGATTACTATTGGTATGCAAACGATTTCCATAAGTACTTTCCAAGAAAACATAATCCGCAACTTTTGGCTTAACCGTTGGATACAACAATACATCATCATCTTGACCAATATCCCCTGAAAAAACAAGTATTTTACCTTCCACTTGAACCGAAATAGAACAAGCCCCTAAAATATGTGAGGCATAAAAAAATGAAAATGAAAAATCTTCAGACAATACTACAGGAACATCTTTATCAACTACTCGCAATAATGGAAAAACCTGCTCTGCATCATGTACCGTATACAAAGGCAACGCAGGATGATGCTTGGAATAAAACTCTTCATTTGCTTTTTGTGCTTCTTCTTCTTGAATTTTAGCACTATCTAAGAGAATCAACTTAGCAATTTCTTTGGTGGGAGCCGTACAAAAAATCTTTCCTTTAAAACCTTGTTCAACTAGTTTTGGCAACCAACCACAATGATCCAGATGCCCATGTGTCAACAAAACAAAATCAATTTTAGAAGCATCAAAGCCTAAAGGTTCCCGATTGCGCAATCGTAACTCCTTAACACCTTGAAACATTCCGCAATCAATTAAAACATTTAAGTTTTCCGATTCTATCAAAGTTTTTGAACCTGTTACAGTTCCTGCTCCTCCTAAAAAATGTATTTTCATACCTAATGATTTAAAATTTCTTCACACTCCTTCATCACATTCTTAACTCTAGATTGACTTAATTTCAACTTAGCAAATCCATCTTTGTTATGCAACAAATTGTAAACTGTTAAAATATTTTGAAGTAGTAAAATTTCTTTTTCTGCCATCGTTAAAGTAGTAAGGCAAGTTATAGGGTAAACATTATACTTACTCACCAAATCTTTTAAACCACTTTGTGGTGGATAATCCCAACTCATTAGATTTAAATTGGAACATGTCCCAAACTTTATTGCTTCTGAGGTAAACCTGTTATTGGTCACTAACCAACATTTTGAAATTTGATTTTTATCTCCAAAAAAATTATACGTATTCCCTTTTACATCATTAAACCGTGACAAAATATACATCGGCACTTTCACATCGGTTTTAGTTTCCTGACTACCATGAAACTTACACTCTATCATAGCAATATGATTATCTTTTTTTATTACGACATCCAACTCGTGGCTTGTGCAACTTCCTTCAACAACAATATTGGTTTGCGATTGACACCCCTGTAATTCAAAAATACGAGCAATGAATTTTTCAAAATGAAAACCTGCAGGCCCTAATGCCATGATTCCTTTCTTTAAACTGTATCGCGCTGCATGAGCTTTTGAACTCGATTTAAGCTTTTGAAAGGCCAAGCGGTAAATTTTTCTAGAAGTAATGCCATCATAAAATTGAGATTCTATATCATCAATTATATCATTTGCTTTATCAAGTGTAGCACCTGAAGCTAATAAAGAACGAATCAGTTTCTCTTTGTTAAAAGCAACTACTTCGCCTGAGTTCTTTTTAACCTTCATAATTCAAAATTGAATTACTAAGTTACGATTTATTCATCATCTTTTGATAGAAAAGTGCTGGTACAAAAAGAAGTAGCGGAATTGGCTGTATCAAAAAGCGTCTAAAATAAAACAACACTAAATAATCAGGAGATTCTGCATTTAATAACAGAAAAGCGAAAACAAGAATCAATAAAACATAAAGACCCAAATAAACCCAACACAGAAAAACAAGCTGGGCTTTATCTTTAAAAATAATATATACAATTCCTAATGAAAGTAGAGTATTCATAAAGTAACGCAAACTGATATTCAAAAACAATTTTGCACTTTCAAAATTGGGCAAGTTTTGATTTTGGTAATTCCCTTTAAAAAACAACATCAAAGGGTCATAAAACAGTTGCTTTTCAAACACACGAATTCCAATCAGTAAAACGAGTAGCAGAAAAACTAAAATTCTGCAAAATTGTTTGTTATTGAGTAACTTTTCCATATGCTGAAATTTTCATGACCCAAATTATCCATAGTAAAAAAACAACACCATAAATAAACAAAGGAAAAATTACATCATGTAAAAGCTCTTCATATTCTGGATAATAAAACAATGCGGGTATTAAAATTACTATTCGAGTTATATTAAGCAAATAAATTAAAGTTACCCCTATTAATATAAAAAGAGAAGTTTTTTTAAACCCAGAAGAAAAAGCAAAAACAAAAGCGGCGAACAAAATCATAACACTTACAGCATTACAACCTTCAATTATTCTACAAATACGTTCTCCTTTAAAAACGACACTCATAGCAGGCTCTGACTCAAGTGGTATTGAAGTTACATCAAACTCAAAATAATGCAGAAGTCCTACCACCTGTTCTGATAGTCTAGTTGTAATTCCATCGACTTCGTTATTATCCGTATCATAACTATTCAAATACAGTTTATACCCTCCTGTTATCAACAGATAGAAAAGTATAAACTTGGTGAGGAAAACAAAAAAGAGTTTATATTGTGTTAAAAAAGTTTTCAAGCAGATTCGTTTGCAACAAAAATATATAATTTTGTGACGAAATAAAAAATAAATAAAATATGAGTTTCGAATCATTAAAACCGGAGGTTTCCGCAATTATTAATAACACAAACGCTAACAGAGACGAGAAACTGAAAGCTATCTGTCAATTATTACACGACAATATTTCGTATTACAATTGGGTTGGTTATTATTTTGCCAATCATGAAACTCAAACTTTACATCTTGGCCCGTATGTAGGCGACACAACAGACCATACTGTAATTCCTTTTGGAAAAGGTATTTGTGGTCAAGTAGCTGTTTCAAATGAAAATTTTGTGGTACCCGATGTAAAAGCACAAGACAACTATATTGCTTGTAGCATTACCGTAAAATCTGAAATTGTAGTTCCACTATTTGTTAATGGACAAAATATTGGACAAATTGATATCGATTCGCATGTTTTAGATCCTTTCACGAATGAAGACGAAGCTTTTTTAGAATTTGTAAATCTTCAAGTGGCAACACTTTTTTAATACCCTTTTAAAAATATTTCGTTTCCCATAATTTAAAATTCATATTAATTATTATCTTTGCACTCGAATTGTAAGACATACAATTCACTGCATAATAATCATTTAAAATAATATTAGCATGTACTTAACTAAAGAAGTTAAAGCGGATATTTTCGCTAAACACGGAGGAAAAGCAGAAAACACTGGATCTGCAGAAGGACAAATCGCATTGTTCACATTCAGAATCAACCACTTAACTGGACACTTAAAACAAAATCGTCACGATTACAACACTGAGCGTTCGTTAGTAAAATTAGTAGGTAAAAGAAGAAGTCTTCTTGACTACTTAAAGAAAAAAGATATCAACAGATATCGTGAGATTATTAAAGAATTAGGAATTAGAAAATAATCAACTAAAGGGGCTTTGTGCCCCTTTTTGTTTTATATCTATCAAATAAAAAAGTTTGGTTTTTCATTGGGTTTCACACAACTACACAACAACACAACGACCCTTTGTTTAATTAAGAATTAAAAAAATTATGATTCCAAAAGTATTCCAAGAAGTTATCGATTTAGGTGACGGAAGAAGCATCTCTATCGAAACTGGAAAATTAGCCAAACAAGCAGATGGTTCTGTAGTTGTTCGAATGGGAGACGCTATGTTATTGGCAACTGCCGTTTCTGCAAGAACAGCAAACCCAGGGGTAGACTTTTTACCTTTAACAGTAGATTATCGCGAAAAATTTGCTGCAGCTGGACGTTTCCCAGGTGGTTTCTTCAAAAGAGAAGCACGTCCTAGCGACAGTGAAGTATTAACAATGCGTCTTGTTGACCGTGTTTTACGCCCACTTTTCCCAGATGATTATCATGCAGAAACTCAAGTTATGATTCAGTTAATGTCTCATGACGACAATGTAATGCCAGATGCATTAGCTGGTTTAGCCGCTTCAGCCGCTTTAGCAGTGTCTGACATTCCATTTTACAATTTAATTTCTGAAGTACGTGTTGCACGTGTTAACGGAAATTTCATTATCAACCCTAGTAGAGAAGAATTAGAGCAATCTGACATCGATATGATGATTGGAGCTTCAATGGATTCTGTAGCAATGGTTGAAGGTGAAATGAAAGAAATTTCAGAAGCCGAAATGATTGAAGCAATTAAATTTGCACACGAAGCAATCAAACTTCAAATTCAAGCTCAAGAAAGATTAAGAGCTGCAATTGGCGCTCCTGCTTACAGAGAATACGAAGGTGAAGCAGAAGATGAAGCAGTTTACGCAAAAATTAAAGCATTTGCTTACGACAAATATTATGCTGTAGCACAAGAAGCTTCTGCTAAAAGCGAAAGAAGTGAAAAATTTGCAGCAATTAAAGAAGAAATCAAAGCATTATTCAGCGAAGAAGATCATGCAGAAAATGCTGACTTAGCTGAATTAATCAACAAATACATTTACAAAACTCAAAAAGAGGCTGTTCGTAACGTAATTCTTGAAAAAGGAACACGTTTAGATGGTAGAAAAACAACTGAAATTCGTCCAATTTGGTGCGAGGTGGATTATTTACCTTCTACACACGGATCTGCAATCTTTACACGTGGAGAAACGCAAGCATTAGCAACTGTCACTCTAGGAACGTCAAGAGAAGCAAACCAAATTGACTTACCATCTGAACAAGGAGAAGAAACGTTCTATTTACACTACAACTTCCCTCCTTTCTCAACTGGAGAAGCAAAACCTTTAAGAGGTACATCTCGTAGAGAAGTAGGTCACGGAAATTTAGCACAACGTGCACTTAAAAATATGATTCCTGCTGACTGTCCTTATACTGTACGTGTCGTTTCTGAAGTTTTAGAATCTAATGGTTCTTCTTCTATGGCAACAGTATGTTCTGGGACATTAGCTATGATGGATGCAGGTATCCAAATGATTAAACCTGTTTCAGGAATTGCAATGGGATTAATCACAGACGGTAACAACTTTGCAGTATTATCAGATATTTTAGGAGACGAAGACCACTTAGGAGACATGGACTTTAAAGTAACGGGTACTGCAGACGGGATTACAGCTTGCCAAATGGATATCAAAATTGACGGATTACGTTATGATATTATGGAACAAGCTTTAGGTCAAGCACGTGAGGGACGCTTACATATCTTAGGAAAAATCACGGAAACTTTAGCACAACCAAGAGCTGAGGTTAAACCTAAAGCTCCAAAAATTATTACTAGAACAATTCCTGGTGCTTTCATTGGTGCATTGATTGGTCCTGGTGGAAAAGTTATCCAAGAATTACAAAAAGCTACAGGTACAACTATCGTTATCAACGAAGTTGACGAGCAAGGAGTTGTTGAAATTTTAGGTACTAGTCCAGAAGGCATCGCTGCTGTATTGGCTAAAATTGATTCAATCGTGTTCAAACCAGAGATTGGAGAAGCATACGAAGTAAAAGTAGTAAAAATGCTAGATTTTGGTGCTGTAGTTGAATACACTAAAGCTCCAGGAAATGAAGTTTTATTACACGTATCTGAGTTAGCTTGGGAGCGTACAGAAAACGTTTCTGACGTTGTTAAAATGGGAGATGTATTCCAAGTTAAGTACTTAGGAATTGACCCTAAAACACGTAAAGAAAAAGTATCTCGTAAACAATTATTACCTCGTCCACCAAGAGAAGAGAAAAAAATTGAAAAGAAAGATAATACCCAAGGTTAATTTGCAATATAATTAATTCACTAAAAGGTTCTATTTGTATTAAATAGAACCTTTTTATTTCAAATATTTTTTTTTATTTTTTGTAACTTTTTTTCAACTTGATACGTATAACAAACTGAACACTTAATTTAAGAGGGATAATTTAGATGAGACAGCTTAAAATTACAAAGCAGGTAACCAACCGTGAGACTGCTTCCTTAGACAAATATTTACAAGAGATAGGGAAAGTAGACTTAATTACAGCCGATGAAGAGGTAGAATTAGCACAACGCATAAAAGCAGGTGATCAAAGAGCACTTGAAAAATTAACGAAAGCAAATTTACGTTTCGTTGTGTCTGTAGCAAAGCAATACCAAAATCAAGGGCTTACCCTTCCAGATTTAATTAACGAAGGAAATTTAGGTCTTATTAAAGCTGCACAACGTTTTGATGAAACGCGTGGTTTCAAATTCATTTCGTATGCTGTTTGGTGGATTCGTCAATCTATTTTACAGGCCTTAGCAGAGCAATCTCGTATTGTTCGTTTGCCTCTAAACAAAATTGGCTCTATAAATAAAATCAACAAAATGTATGCGCTTTTAGAGCAATCTAGTGAGCGTGCTCCTTCTGCTGAAGAAATTGCAAAAGAACTTGACATGACCGTTAATGACGTTAAAGAGTCCATGAAAAATTCTGGCCGTCATTTATCAATGGATGCTCCTCTTGTTGAAGGTGAAGATTCAAACTTATACGACGTATTACGTTCAGGAGAATCTCCAAATCCAGATAGAGAGTTAATTCACGAGTCTTTACAAACTGAAATTGAAAGAGCGTTAGAGACATTAACTCCTAGAGAGGCAGATGTTGTTCGTTTATATTTTGGTTTAGGCGACCAACACCCAATGACTTTAGAAGAAATTGGAGAAACTTTCGATTTAACTCGCGAGCGTGTTCGTCAAATTAAAGAGAAAGCAATTAGACGATTAAAACATACTTCTAGAAGTAAAATATTAAAAACATATTTAGGATAAACCCTAAATTACAATAACAACAGTTTCAATAACTGTTCGTTTTTTGATTGATGATTGAAACCTCGGCTGATTACCGAGGTTTTGTTTTTTAAAAGGCAAACAAAAACCTCAGTCTGTTCGCTTCGCTCGGGTTTCCGTGGTTTTGTTTTTAGATAGAATTTAAGAAAACAAGACCTAATTGTAAATTAAGATATTTTTAATACAATCAAACAAACCATATTAACAGATATATTTATCTTTGTACAATAAAATTACAATCTGAACCGGAATCAGATAAAAACAACACAACAACAATGAAAAACACACTTATAGCGCCTTCTGTATTAGCCGCAGATTTTGCGAACTTACAACGTGATATTGAAATGGTCAATCAAAGTGAAGCCGATTGGTTTCACATTGATATTATGGATGGTGTTTTCGTACCTAATATCTCTTTTGGAATGCCAGTTTTACAAGCAATTTCAAAACATGCTACCAAAACAATTGACGTTCACTTAATGATAGTAGATCCTGATCGTTATATCAGTACATTTAAAAAATTAGGCGCTGATATTCTTACCGTTCACTACGAAGCTTGCACCCATTTACACCGTTCCCTACAAGCCATGAAAGCTGAAGGCATGAAAGCTGGTGTTGCCATCAACCCACACACCAATGTAAGTTTACTAGAAGACGTTATAAATGATATTGACTTAGTATGTATCATGAGTGTAAATCCAGGTTTTGGAGGACAATCTTTTATTGAAAACACCTATAAAAAAGTAAAACAATTAAAAGAAATTATCACGCGCAATGGCGCTTCTACATTAATTGAAATTGATGGCGGTGTAACCAATAAAAACGCAAAACAACTAGCAGATGCAGGGGCTGATGTACTTGTAGCCGGAAGCTATGTTTTCGGAGCGGAAAACCCGACTGCAACAATAGCCGATTTGAAAAAAATTACACAATAAAAAAAGCTCCTGATGGAGCTTTTTTTAATATTGATCAATTAAATATTTTATCAAGTCTGTAGTTGTGACTATACCCACTAATAATTGACCTTCTACAACCGGTAAGGCATGAAACTCATTGGATGCTAAAATTTCAGCTGCCTGTTTAATTGTTGTGTTTGTATCGATGGTAACCAAATTTTTTGCCATTACTTGTTCAACTGTAAACATATTATAAACCGTTGCATCTACAACTTCAGCGTCATCATCAACAGCATCTACAAAAGATATTCGAAGCAAATCAGTATAACTCAACATACCAATTATTTTATTTCCATTAACAACTGGTATATGTCGTATATGATGTTTTTTAAACAAATATTCTGCCTTGGTTAAATCATCAGTTAAATTTAGTTTTATGACGTTTTTAGTCATAATTGTAGTAACTGCTACTTTTTGTTTCATGGCATAACTATTTTAATGATACACTACAAAGTTAGCACTATGTTTTATCAGATAAAAAACATAAATCATTGATAATTAGCATATTTTTACGTATTTTATACCGCCTCTGTATAATTAATCATTACCTTCACTTGTTCGAAAAGTTCTGGGAATTCCATTTTAAACTGCTGTGGGGTTTCAAAAAAGTGTTCTAATATTACTGCTATAAATTCAAATTCATTAGTGTAAGCATAAATTCTAAAGTAATTAGAATTTATCAAACGTTTATAATTCGCAGGGTGCTTAACTTGTGCAATAATATCTTCATAAGTAGCTGCAAAAATAGTAGCGGATGTATCTGTATTTTTTAGCCCTTGAAAATGAAGTGCATGAGAAAACTCGTGTAATCCTAAATTTAAATTATCGTTACCAATTTCGTAACCTTCCAGAAAATGTTTCCAAGAAAAAACAATTGCACGCATCATGGGGTTAAATTCACCTTTATGGTATTGATCATTCAATTGAGAATAATAAATATCAGGATAAATGATCACTTTCTCTATTACAGTAAGACGGTAATTACGCAAACCAAAAGTCAGCATAGTAGCCGTAGCTGCAATTAAAACCCTCATCTCATCGGTCACCTCTAATCCATCTTTTCCATAGAAAGCATAACTTTCTAAAAAATCGGCTACACGATGCTCAAAATACCCTTTTTTCTTTTTGGGTAATTTTTTATAAAAATCAAATCGTTGGTTTAATATCTGAAGTTCGTTTAACTTTAAATTTTTTGGAAATGGATAAAAATGAACATACATCGGCTTTCGAAAAACAAAAGCATAAATAGGTTCAACAACAACATTATAGGCGAAAAGGCCGAGAAAAATAAGTCCTAAAAAAATTAAAAAATAAGTCACGTTAAAATATTGAGGCAAACGAAAATAAGAAATTGTTTTATAAAAATATTATATTTAAGATTAAAATTTAATAAAAAAAGGAGTCCAACTCCTTTTTGATTTGACAATTCAAATATGTCATTAAAAATATATAAACAATTCCTTATTCTTGATGATTGGTACGAGAAAGTTTTATTGTTCTACCTCCATTAACTTTACCCACTAATGAGTCATTAGTCAATTTAGTAACTTCTAGCACCGCTTCGTTATACATACCAGAAATAGGAACAATTCTTATTGAAGTATCTGTTTCCCAACCCCAAGTACCAATGCCTGGTCCAAGACCATAATCGCTACCCTCTTGCCTATAATCATCTTCATTCCCAAAATAATAACCATGATACAATTGTGGTTCATTCTCTCCTCTGTACCACCAACCGTAAATTTTTGATTGAGTTACTCCAGAATCACTACTTGAATCATCATCCTTAGAACAAGATTGTAAACTTAACATCGCTAACAGAATTAAGCATAATTTACTTTTCATATTTTATAAAATTAAATTTACCTACTTTCAGATTTTTTAAGTCACTGTTTCGGAAAGTCTGACTATAAGTAAATAAAAATTATTTACTCATATCCAAATATAAAATATTTTTAAATAAAAAATAACTTTTAGGGACTTATGTCAAATTTTAAACAAAAAAATGAAAATTAAATAAAAAAACAACAATTAATGCTTTTACATCATTAAAACAAAAAAATCCTACACTATTTTAAAAAAATCACAAACACAACTTTAGTCTGTTAAAGTAATCTCAAATGCTAATAATCCATAATTTTCAGAATAGGGTTTTGAAAATTGACTACTTAGTTTTTCACTTTTTTGCCATTTTCCACTTCTGTATACCCAACTATTATCGTTATGAGGTATTGGTAAAATTCCTACTCTAGGTTCATAAAGTAATTTTTTAATTTTTTCATTAGAATCCTTTGGTTGAAGTGAAATCCAATGTTTATTCTCCTCAATAATCAGCCATTCATACCCTACAAAAAGACCTGCATCTGGAAACAATATATTTAAATCCGATAAATCAATTTTCACACTCTTAATTCCTTTCTTTGCAATACCTATTATATTTTTTTCATAAAGAAGTTTATCCGGTTGTCCTTCTACCCCAACGGAATAAAATCGAATATTAAACTTTGCATTCTTTACCATACTGTAGGTTTGCAACTTTAGAGCTTTTAAATATGGTGTTTTTACGCAAAGTGAATCAAAATTGAACAATCTAGCGCTAATTTGTGGTACATTATCAGAAGCACTATAAACCCTAACATCAGAATTATTGAATGCTCCAAGTATATTTTCTTTTTTATCTTTACCTCTAGTAACAGTTACTTCATTTAATGTAAATGATGTTGGATTTAAAAAGATTTTGGAAGGCACATTTTCTAAATCTATTTTAGCTGTTTCATAACCCAAACAAGATAAAATTAGAAATTTTCCTCTTGAATCTACTATTTCAAACTCACCATCATTATTACTAGTTGTTCCAATATTTTCATTTTCTATCCAAATATTAACGTATGGTATTGGGGCATTGGAGTTTTTACAGAAAACAACTCCTTTAATTTGTCCAAAAAGAACATTAGAAATAATAAAAAATAGGATTACTAGTAATTTGTTCATATCACATTAATTTAAAAAATTAATCCATAATTCTTACAGAATTATTTAAAAATAAGTCATTTTCTTATATTTTAAATAGGACTGCGTAATAAATTCTTGTTAAAAAGCAACTGAAGGGATATTGTACTGAAAAGCAACTGAAGTATATAATAATTATTTGTAAGATACAAACTCAATACATATATAGGTCGATTTGAATAAAAAGCTACAATTAAATGAGTATTTAAAAGAATATCTAAAAATGAAACTATTAATATAATTGCCTCACCAATTATATAATATAAAAGCAATTTATACGCATACTTTTTATATAACCATAAAATAGACACTTTACAAAGTAAAAACAAACTAATAACAATACAACCTTTGGTAGTTATTGTTATGACCTCACAAACATACCCTAAAGTATACAAGTAAAAATACCCAGCACTTAAACCAAATAAAATAAGATTGTTAATTATGGTAAATAAGCAATAACCAACTATTATTTTATAAAATAAATTCCCTTCAACTTCACTGATTAATTTATTTAGAGTCATTTTACTTATACTTTATAAAAACTAAATAGTACTTAAACTTACGACAACAATATACAAATTTGTTTTTCTATTACCTTCATTTTTAGACATAAAAAAAGTGCAAAGTATACACTTTGCACCTACTCGTGACCCCGGCAGGGTTCGAACCTGCAACCAACGGAGCCGAAATCCGCCATTCTATCCAGTTGAACTACGGAGCCAAAAAGCGTTAAACACTCTTATTCTTTAAACCAATAATTTTTTTACAATTGTAGAAATGGTTTTACCATCAGCCTTCCCAGCTAATTCTTTTGATACCATTCCCATCACTTGTCCCATAGCAGCCATTCCTGAGAAACCACCTTCAGCGATGATTTTAGCTACGATTACCTCTACTTCTTCCTCAGATAACTGTGCTGGTAAAAACTGCTCAATAACAACAACCTGTGCTAATTCAGGATCTGCTAAATCAGCACGACCTTGCTCGTTATAAACATTTGCACTGTCTTTACGTTGTTTTACTAATTTTTGAAGTAATTTAATTTCGTCCTCTGCTGATAATTCTGCGTTTCCACCTGAAGTTTGGGCTAATAAAATTTCTGATTTAATGGCACGCAAAGCTTCTAAAGCAACAGTATCTTTTGCTTTCATAGCTGTTTTCATTGCGTCCATTATTTGTACTGATAAACTCATTCTTATAGTTTTATATTATTGTTCAAATTATACGAAGTCTACTAAAATAGTAAATTTCATAAGCAAAGCAAAAGTAATAAAAAAACCCGAAACAAATTCGGGTTTTAAGTAGGTAGGTAGTAGTTTTACAAAGATTAATCTACATTATCATGCAAGAATGAATTGTTGGAACGCAACTGTAAATCATCATTACTGTCAGTGCCTAACGACATCCTTGATTGCCCATAAGAATCTGGTTTTGAAGTCACATCAATACCCATTCTTTTATAAGCTGGCTCTTTTTCAATTTCATCAATTCTAGACGCGCTATTGTTGAATTTATAATTAAAGTCTTTCATTCTTCTTTTACGCTCTTCCGCTCTAGCTTTCAAGGTATCTTCAATTGACATTTCCATAGGAGAAACCTCTTCAAGATACATTGATTTTTCTTCTACAACTTCCGTTTTCTTAACCTCAAAGTTTAACGCTTCATCTACAGGTTCTTGAACTTTAGCTACTGGTTTTGAAGCGACAACTTCATCTTCCTTATCCATATAGTCCTCAAGTGAATATTTCACAACTCCAGATTGATTCACTTCTGTTACCGGAACCACATTAATTGGCTGCTTCACTTCAATCTCTTTGGTTTCTTCAGTAAGATCAAATATAGTTTTTTGTTGCGCCTTAGGTGTTTCGAATAAATCCAATGAGAAATTAAACTCATTATCTGCAATTACGAATTCTGGCTCAACAACTTCAATTTCTTTTATCTGAGGCGTTATGATTTCAAAGCTCATTGGCTTTACTTTTGCAACTGGAGCTACTGGTGTAACCGCTGCAACTGGCATAGCAGGAGCAACCACTTCAAAATCAACTTTTATATCACGAATAGCCGCTGTAGTCTGAATTAAATCATTCTCAGCAACTGCAGCTATTGGTTCTTGTATTTCAAACTTTAATTCATTGACTTCCTCTTCAGTATCTTCTAAAGTAAAAATTACTTTCTCCTCTACTTTGTTTACCGGAACTTCTGGAGTTTCAATCTTAACCTCCTCTTTTTTCTCAAAAATTGGTTGGTCTACTGAAATATTTTCCATTCTATTTCCCGACAAATCATGAACAATCTTTTGTTCATCTTCTAGTGAATGAATGATTTTTTTTGGTTCTGTATTAACGATTTCAGCTTGTTGCTCTACATTAAAACCTGTAGCGATAATAGTAACAGCAACAGCTTCCCCTAAAGTCTCATCTTCACCAACCCCCATGATAATGTTTGCACTGTAACCTGCTTCCGATTGGATGAAATCATTAATTTCTCCAATTTCATCTAAAGTAATTTCAGATGTTCCTGAAACGATTAACAATAATACATTTTTAGCACCAGCTATTTTATTATCATTTAATAACGGGGAATCTAAAGCATTCATAATCGCTTCTTTTGCTCTTTCTTCACCGGTAGCGATAGCAGAACCCATTATAGCTGTACCACTATTTGCCAATACCGTTTTCGCATCACGTAAATCGATATTTTGCGTATAGTGATGTGTAATAACTTCCGCTATTCCTCTAGCTGCAGTAGCTAAAACTTCATCTGCTTTTGAGAAACCAGCTTTAAAACCAAGGTTTCCGTATACTTCGCGTAATTTATTATTGTTAATAACAATTAAAGAGTCTACTTGTTTGCGTAAGCGCTCCACTCCAAGTAATGCCTGCTCAGAACGGATCTTACCTTCAAATTGAAAAGGAATTGTAACAATACCAACTGTTAAAATATCTCTTTCCTTTGCTAACTTTGCAATAACAGGGGCAGCACCAGTACCTGTACCTCCACCCATTCCAGCAGTAATAAAGAGCATTTTTGTGTTAGTATCCAACATCTTTTCTATATCGTTGATACTCTCTAAAGCGGACTGTTGGCCCACTTCAGGGTTTGCACCAGCTCCAAGACCTTCTGTTAAGCTTACACCTAACTGAATTTTGTTTGGAACAGAGCTGTTCTCTAAAGCTTGTGAATCGGTATTACAAACCACAAAATCCACACCTTTAATCCCTTGTTTGAACATGTGATTGATAGCATTGCTACCTCCACCACCAACTCCAATAACTTTGATAACGTTGGATTGATTTTTTGGTAAATCGAATGAAATGTTTGCAAATTCTGGCATAATGGTACTTTTTTATTCTGCGTTATCTAAAAACTCTTTAATCTTTTCTATATACTTATCAAAAAATGACTTTTTGATTTTCTCCTCAGTAGTAGCCTTTGTATCGTGAATTTCTTCTTCAACAAGCTCTTCTTCTACTGGTTCTGCCGCTACAATTGGTTGCACAACAACAGGCTCTTCCTTTTTTAATTCCATTAAAGGAATAGCACTTTTTGTATTGTTACGAATGCTGTTCATTACCAATCCTACAGCAGTAGCATACAATGGGCTAGACAATTCTTCATCAGAATTTCCAGCTAAATGTTCGTTTGGATAACCAATGCGGGTATCCATACCGGTTATATATTCTACTAATTGCTTGATGTGTTTTAACTGAGCACCACCTCCTGTTAATACAATACCTGCAATAAGTTTCTTTTTCGGATCTTCATGTCCGTATAATTTAATTTCTGCATATACTTGTTCTACAATTTCCACAACTCTAGCGTGAATAATTTTTGACAAGTTTTTCAACGAAATTTCTTTTGGCTCTCTACCTCTTAATCCTGGTATAGAAACAATTTCATTGTCTTTATTTTCACCAGGCCAAGCCGAACCGAAACGGATTTTCAACAACTCAGCTTGCTTCTCAATAATAGAACAACCTTCTTTAATATCTTCTGTAATAACATTTCCTCCAAATGGAATTACCGCCGTATGACGAATGATACCATCTTTGAAAATAGCTAAATCGGTAGTACCTCCACCTATATCTATTAAAGCAACACCTGCTTCTTTTTCTTCCTGACTTAATACAGCATCAGCTGATGCTAAAGGCTCTAATGTTAAACCTGATAATTCTAAACCAGCACTTTTAACACAACGCCCTAAATTGCGAATAGATGCCGCTTGACCTACTACAACATGAAAACTTGACTCAAGTCTTCCGCCGTACATTCCAATTGGCTCTTTGATTTCATTTTGACCATCAATTTTAAACTCTTGAGGTAAAACATGAATAATCTCCTCTCCTGGCAACATCGCTAACTTATGCACTTGCCCGATTAAAGTATCAATATCTAAATCACCTATTACTTCCTCAGCATTTGGACGACTAATATAATCACTGTGTTGAATACTGCGAATGTGTTGTCCCGCAATACCAACTACTACATCATTTATTTTATAATCTGAATTATTTTCAGCTTCTAAAATTGCTTGTTGAATTGACTGAATGGTTTGTGTAATATTGTTTACAACTCCTCTATGAACACCAAGACTTTTGGATTTTCCAACACCTAGAATTTCCAATTTCCCGTATTCATTCTTTTTACCGATCATTGCCACAATTTTAGTTGTACCAATGTCTAATCCTACTGCAATATTCTCCTTATTCATAACGCAACATTATTTCTTACAAACTACTTGTTCAGTGAACATCAAGTTTACTTCTTTATACTCCTTTAATAAGGTATCCTTTATAGCATGTTGATAAAACGCTTTGTAATTCCTTAGCTTTTTATCAATTTGAACAGGATTACCAAATACTATCTTATAATTATAATTTCTGTTTGTTAAAATCACACTCCCAGAAGGAAGAATCTTAACACCTGTTATGTCTTTTTTTAAAAAATCGTCCTTTTCAATTTTGTTAAACAATTCCACATAACCCTCTTTATTAACATCAAAAAAACTTCCTACAACGAGCGGAACTCTTGCAGAAAAGTTTTCGGATAAAGGCATTTTATCGCCTTTACTATCAAGATAATACGAAGTATTATTTGATAAAAATCTTACGGTTGGGGTCTTTTGAATAATATGCGCACTTAGAGAACCATCTATTGAAGAAAACACTTCAGCCTTTTCTATCATCTCGTGATTATCGAGAATAGCCTCTACACTATTCAAATCTACTTTAACTTTCGCAATGTTTGACAAGCTTCCAAAATTTTGTTTCAACAAGTTATTAACCATTTCATGAGTTATAAACAGGTTATCCTGACCTGCTGCAAATGAAACAGTAACCTCATTAATGGGTCTTTTTTTGTTTCTATTTGACGAAAAAGAATACAAAAAAACCATCACAAGGAGAATTAAAACCAAGCGAACATTATGCCAATTGATACTTTTCATACAGCATATTTTTTAATTCTTTAACCATTTCCCCTATATCACCAGCCCCTATAGTCACTAATACATCCGCATCAGTTTCTTTAAAAATCTGGAACAAATTTTCTTTCGTCACAAGTGCTTTATTAGGATTGTTTATTTTATCCAAAAGCCATTGCGAAGTAACCCCTTCAATAGGCAATTCACGTGCTGGATATATGTCCAACAATTTAACTTCATCAAACTTTGACAAGCTCTCAGCAAAACCACCTATAAAATCTCTAGTTCTGGAAAACAAGTGCGGTTGAAAAACTGCTAATACTTTTCTATCCGGATATAATTCTCTTACCGCCTGATGCACTGCATTAATTTCTGTTGGATGGTGTGCATAATCATCAATATACACTATTTTTTCATCTCTTACTTGAAATGAAAAACGTCTTCGCACCCCTGGAAAAGTTGCTAAAGCATCAACTATTGATTCGTTTTGTAGGCCGTATTGTTTTGCCATGGCAAAAGCTATTAATGCATTTGACAAATTATGATGTCCTGGCAAACCAAAGCGAACATTTTCAATCAATTCTGCTTCTGTTTTAACATCAAAAACGTAAAAACCGCTTTCAATGCGAATATTTTGAGCCGAATAAGCCGCCGGTTCGTTAATTCCAATGCTATTACCTTCCAAGGGCAATCCTATTGTCACAAACAAATCTTCCTTGTTTACTTTACATGAAAACTCTCTAAATGAAGCTTCAATTGCAGCGGCATCTCCATAAATATCCAAATGGTCAGCATCCATTGAAGTAACACATGCTAGATTTGGATGCAAATGAAGAAAAGAGCGATCAAATTCATCTGCTTCTACAACCGTAACAGATTTTCCTTCTCCAATTAAATTAGAATCGTATTCTTCTACAATTCCTCCCAAAAAAGCTGTAACATCCACTCCGCTTTTATATAAAACATGCCCCAGAATACTAGAGGTTGTTGTTTTACCGTGTGTCCCTGCAACCGCGAAACAAAAAGTATCTTTTGTAATTAATCCTAAAACTTCTGCTCTCTTTTTTACTTCAAAACCATTTTCAACAAAATAATTCCACTCCGAATGATTTTTAGGTATTGCAGGTGTAACAACCACAAGTGTTGTTTCTTTATCCAAATATTTAGCTTCAATTAACGCAACAGCATCTTCAAAATGGATATCCATACCAAGTGCTTTTAATTCGGAAGTTAATTGTGTTTCTGTTTTATCATAACCCGCAACATTTTTTCCAATATTCATAAAATAGCGAGCTAAAGCACTCATGCCTATACCCCCAATTCCTATAAAATAAACGCTATGTATTTGATTAAGATTCATTTCCGTTTTCCAATTAAAACAACACTCTTGAATTACCCTATTATGAAACGCTTTTAAGGAGCATTTCGTGTTTACAACACTTATTCTTTTATCAATTTTTCAATTTCGTTCACAATTTCTCGCGTTGCATATGGCAAGGCTAATTTGTGAATTTTTTTACTCAATTTTTCCTGTTTTTCATCGTTCGATAAAAGGTCCGCAAAGGTAACTTTAAACTTCTCATTTAACTCATTTTCCTTCAAAAGAATTGCAGCTTTTTTGTCCAAAATTGCTTGTGCATTCTTAGTTTGGTGATCCTCAGACACATTAGGCGATGGTATAAAAATAGTAGGCTTACCTACTATACAAAGCTCCGAAACTGATGAAGCACCTGAACGTGAAATTATTATGTCGGCTGCAGCATATGCAAAGTCCATTTTATCAATAAATGCCAAAACATGAACATTGTTTTTCTCGTTAAAATGATTGTATTCTTCAAAATACAATTTACCACATTGCCAAACCACCTGAATTCCTAAATCTTGAAACAAATCAATTTCTTCTGCTATTAATTGATTAATTCGTCTAGCCCCTAAACTTCCGCCTAAAACCAACAAAGTTCGTTTCGTTGGATCCAACTCCAAATAGGTTAAAGCTTGAATACGTTTTTCATCTATTTCTAATAAATCCTGACGAACAGGATTTCCTGTTATAATTGTTTTCTCAGGAGGAAAAAAGCGATCCAATCCTTCATAAGCCACACAAATAACGGCAGCTTTTTTGGCTAACAATTTATTTGTTATTCCTGGATATGAATTTTGTTCTTGAACCACCGTTGGTATCCCCAACATGGAAGCAACTTTCAAAACTGTACCACTTGCAAAACCACCAGTTCCGATAACCACATCTGGTTTAAATTGTTTTAAAATCCAATATGATTTCCACAAACTCGAAAGTAACTTAAAAGGAAACATAGCATTTTGAAGCGTCAATTTTCGTTGAATACCCGAAATCCAAAGTCCTTTTATTTTATAACCTGCTTGTGGTACTTTTTGCATTTCCATTTTATCATTTGCTCCCACAAACAAAAATTGAGCATCTGGATAACGACTTTTTAATTCGTTTGCAATGGCTATAGCAGGATAAATATGCCCTCCAGTTCCTCCACCACTTATAATAAACTTAAATTGCTTCTCCATTTATTGCTGGTTTAAAATTGGTTCTAATGGATTTTTTTCATCATGTTGCACTTCTTCCTTTTCTTTATCTTCTTCAAGTGCGCTATCTAAACTTACCTCTCTATCAATTATACGTTGCAATGCTTCTTCTCTTTTTCTTTTTTCTTCTTCATCTAGCGAAACTTCCTCTTCTTTTCGTGTCACACTCAAGATCAAGCCTATCGAAACACAGGTCATCCAAATAGAGGTACCTCCACTACTAATCATTGGCAATGTTTGTCCGGTAACCGGTAACAGTTCAACTGCAACAGCCATATTAACCATAGCTTGAAAAATAATTGGAAAACCAAGTCCAATTATTAACAACTTACCAAAAAATGTTGGTGCTTTATGTGCATTAATAATAAACCTTACAAAAAGTAACATGTATAGAAAAATAATACCAAAAGCTCCTATTATACCATACTCTTCAACAATGATGGCAAAAATAAAATCGGAGGAAGATTGCGGCAAAAAGTTCTTTTGTACACTTTTACCAGGACCTAATCCGTAAATTTTACCTGAAGCAATTGCAATTTTTGCCTTTTCAATCTGGTAATTATCTTCATTAGGCTTATCGTCAACAAATCGTTCTATTCTACTCTCCCAAGTTTTAACACGACTAAACATTTTATTCTCTGGAAAAGCCTTTGCGAGCAACAAAAACAAAAGCAATGCAGCAATACCTGCACCGAGAACAATTAATAAATACTTAAACGGATATTGCCCGATGTACAACAACATGCACACCATAGAAAAAATTAAAGCTGTGGTAGAAAAGTTGGTTGGCAAAATAAATATTAGTACCCCAAAAATAGGCATCCATAATTCAACTAACGACTCTTTAAAGCTGTAGGTTTTATCACTTACTTTGGCTAGATATCGTGCCACATAAACCATTAAAACAGTGAATGCTAAAGTGGAAGTTTGAAAACCAATACCTACAAACGGTATTCTTATCCATCTACTTGCATTAGCCCCTCCTATTGTAGTGCCCTGAAAAAGCGTATAAATTAGCAGTATAATTACAAAGGGAATACCAATAAGTGATATAGCCCGAAAATAATGATAGGGGATTTTATGTGTCCAATAAATGATAATAAAACCAATGAATAAATGCCCCAAATGCTTGACCAAGTAGCCCAAAGTAGAACCTTTACCAATTACATACACAAGATTGGTACTGGCACTATAAACCGGCAAAAAGGAAATAAGCGCCAATAAAAAAACTATGGCCCATATTACTTTATCCCCTCTTAAACTGGCTACTAATCGATTCATATCTTACAAATTATGCACTGCATTTTTAAATTGACGACCTCTGTCTTCATAATTTTCAAACAAGTCAAAACTTGCACAACATGGTGACAACAACACTGTATCGCCCTTTTCTGCCATACGCTGCGCTATTTTAACTGCCTCTTCCATAGAAGTAGTTTCAACCATTACATCCACTACATTATTGAAAGTTTGAAATAATTTTGCATTGTCCACACCTAAGCACACAATACCTTTTACTTTTTCACGAACCAATGACATTAACTCATCATAATCATTTCCCTTATCCACTCCACCAACAATCCAAACCGTAGGCGTATTCATACTATCTAATGCAAAAAATGTTGCATTAACATTAGTTGCTTTAGAATCGTTCACATACTGCACATTTTGAATTTTCAATACTTTTTCCAAACGATGTTCAGCTCCTTGAAAATTACTCAAGCTTTCTCTGATTGTTTGTTTTCTAATTTTCAAAAGTTGCGCTACAGCAGTTGCTGCCATTGCGTTTTTCACATTGTGTTTTCCTTCTAAAGCTAATTCGTTGATTGGCATAGTTAATTGTTCGTTATTAATGTTGCTACTAATATTTTGTTCGTTTATATATCCTCCTTTTTCTACTGTACTTGATATCGAAAAAGGAATAATTTGTGCTTTTATTGAATGGTTATGCAACCATTTATTAATTTCTACATCATCGTGATCGATAATTAAAAAATCATCTTCCGTTTGATTCTGTGTTATTTTAAATTTCGATGCTATGTATAAATTGTAATCGTAATTATAGCGATCCAAATGATCAGGACTAAGATTCGTTATAATGGCAATATGCGGTTTGTAATTCACGATTCCGTCTAGCTGAAAACTACTCAACTCCAATACATAATAATCAAACTTGTTTTCCGCTACCTGCCATGCAAAACTTTTTCCAATATTTCCAGCTAAACCAACATTCAAACCACCTTGTTTCAACAAATGATAGGTTAACAGCGTTGTCGTGGTTTTTCCATTACTACCTGTGATTCCAATAGTAACAGCATTTGTAAATTGTATCGCAAACTCAATTTCTGAAATAACCGGAACGTTCAATTCCAAAAGTTTTTTTACAATTGGCGCCTTTTCTGGAATACCTGGACTCTTCATCACCACATCTGCATTCAAAATCAAATCTTCTGAATGCTTTTCATCCTCCCATTTTATCCCATTAATGGTTAAAATCTCACGATAGTTTTCTTTGATTTTTCCAAAATCGGAAACAAAGACATCATATCCTTTCTTTTTCCCAAGGATTGCAGTACCTACACCGCTTTCGCCACCACCAAGAACTACTAATCGCATACTATCTTAATTTTAATAATACCAAAGAAAGAATTGCTAATAAAATACCCACAATCCAGAATCGAGTTACAATTTTACTTTCATGAAACCCTTTCTTTTGATAATGATGATGTAAAGGTGACATCAAAAAGATTCGTCGTCCTTCACCATATTTCTTTTTGGTATACTTGAAATAACTCACTTGTAATACCACCGATAAATTCTCTGCTAAGAAAATCCCACATAAAATTGGGATCAATAATTCTTTACGAATAGCAATTGCAATAACTGCGATAATACCTCCAATAGTTAAACTACCCGTATCGCCCATAAAAACTTGAGCTGGATAGGTATTGTACCATAGAAACCCAACCAAAGCCCCAACAAATGCCGCAATGAAAATCGTCATCTCTCCAGAATTGGGGATGTACATAATATTTAAATAATCGGAAAAAATGATATTACCCGAAAGGAATGCAAATATCCCGAGTGTTAATACCGAAATTGCCGATGTACCTGCTGCTAAACCGTCAATTCCATCGGTTAAATTAGCGCCATTTGATACTGCAGTAATAATAAAAATTACAACTGGTATAAAAATTAACCACGCCCAATTTTCATAACCATCCCCCATAAAAGACAAAACATCGGCATAATCCAATTCGTTGTTTTTGAAAAATGGAATGGTAGTGGCTGTAGACTTTTCTTGCAAAGAAACTGGATCAAGATTTTCGATTTTCACACGAGCTCCTGTAGTATCTTTTCTAACTGTCACATTTGGATGAAAATACAAAACAGAACCAACGATTAACCCTAAACCTACCTGTCCAATAACTTTAAAACGTCCTTTTAGTCCTTCTTTATCTTTCTTGAAAATTTTAATATAATCATCTAGAAATCCAATTGCACCCATCCAAAGCGTCGTAACAATAAGAAGAATGACATAAATATTTTCCAATCGCGCCAATAAAAGTACTGGGACTAATGTTGCCAAAATAATGATAATTCCACCCATTGTAGGTGTTCCTGCTTTCTCACTCTGCCCTGCCAAACCAAGTTCACGAACCGTTTCGCCAACTTGCTGTTTGCGTAAAAAACCGATAATGCGTTTACCATAAATAGTTGAAATAGCTAATGACAAAATAAAAGCCATTGCTGAACGAAATGTAATATATTGAAACACTCCTGCCCCAGGAAAGTCAAATGCTCTGTCTAAATATTGAAAAAAGTAGTATAGCATGCTTTTACTTGTTTAATAGCGTTAATAATTCTTGAACAATTTTCATATCATCAAAATCATGACGAACACCATTAATCTCTTGATACGTTTCATGTCCTTTCCCTGCAATCAAAATAATATCATTTGGATTAGCCAATTGACAAGCCATTTTTATCGCTTGTTTTCTATCTAAAACCGAAACTGTTTTTTTGAAATTTTGAGGTTCAACTCCTTTTTCCATTTCTTCAATTATCGTTTCTGGATTTTCCGTTCTTGGGTTGTCAGAGGTAAAAACAACTTTATCACTTAATGTTGAAGCAATTTGTGCCATTATCGGACGTTTTGTTTTATCCCTATCGCCTCCACAACCTACAACTGTTATCAATTGCTCGTTTTTCGTACGGATATTTTCTATAGTCTTCAGTACATTTTCCAAAGCATCAGGCGTGTGTGCATAATCTACAATCGCTGTTACTTTTCCTTCAGAAATTACATATTGAAAACGTCCGGAAACACTTTCTAATTCCGACAATAGTCGTAAAGCTTCTTGTTCTTCAAGTCCTAAAGCTTCTGCTGTTGCCAAAATCGCCAACAAATTATATGCATTAAAAGAACCAATCAACTTACTCCACACTTCATGGTTGTTAATTTTAAGCAATAAACCTGTAAATTGATTTTCTAAGATTTGTGCTTTATAGTCAGCATAAGATTTCAAAGCATAAGTAATTTTCTTTGCTTTGGTATTTTGAAGCATTATCGTTCCATTCTTATCATCCACATTTGAAATGGCAAATGCGGTTTTCGGCAAATGATCGAAAAATGATTTTTTAACATCGCGATATTCTGCAAATGTTTTATGATAATCCAAATGATCATGCGACAAATTGGTGAAAATTCCACCTGTAAAGTGCAATCCTTCTGTACGTTTTTGATGAATTCCATGCGAACTCACTTCCATAAAACAAAATTCACATCCTACTGCAATCATCTCATATAGATAATGATTGATTGTCAACGAATCTGGAGTGGTATGCGTTGCTTTAAACTCCTGATCATTAACCATTATTTTTACAGTAGAAAGTAATCCTACTTTGTACCCTGCCTTTTTGAATAATTGGAATAACAATGAAGCGATAGTAGTTTTACCATTAGTTCCGGTAACACCAACTAATTTTAGCCCTTCAGATGGATTTTCGTAAAAATTAGCAGCCATTACAGCCAAAGCATGATTGGCATCTTCAACTTTTATATAGGTAACTCCGTTTACAATTACACTTGGAAACTCCTCACATATTACAGCTGTGGCTCCTTGGCTTAAAGCCTTTTCTATAAAATCATGTCCATCTGAAACTGTTCCACGAATTGCTACAAAAACATCATTCATTTCGACTTTTCTTGAATCAAAATGAATATAGTTAATCGCAATATCCGTTGTGCCATTTACAGCTTCAATACCAACTTTGTATAATATGTCTTTTAAAATTTTCACGATAATTTCAGTGTAATTTTTTCGTTTTCTCTAATTCTTTCTCCGGCTTTGATCGATTGCTTTTGAACTTTTCCAAATCCTTCAACCTCCACTTTTAATCCTAAATTTTCCAATAAAGCCACTGCATCCATTCCATTCATTCCCTTAACATTTGGTATACTTAGTGTTTCTTTGTTTACAGAATTTGTATACTGCATATAAGCATTATCTAATTTTGTTATCGCTTGATCAATGTTTTTAATATGATTTGTAGGTGGAGAATCGGTGTAAATTTTTTGTGCTATACGTTTGAATACAGGCCCTGCAACATCTGCCCCATAATACCCAGCAGAAACATTTGGTTTATGAACTACCACTATGCAAGAATATTTGGGATTGTTCGCTGGAAAATACCCCGCAAAAGACGACACATAATGTAATTTTGACTTATCACGGTAATTCGCTTGAGCTGTCCCTGTTTTACCAGCCATTGAAAAATCTTTTGAGTACAATTTTTTACCCGTACCTCTCTTTACCACATTCTCCAACAATGAACGCACTTGTATCAAAGTTTCATCAGAAGCAATTTTGGGATATAAAACTTCTGTATCAAACTTCTTAATGGTTTTATTCCATTCCTTAATTTCTTTTACAAAAAGTGGTTTTACCATTACACCATCATTTGCAACTGCATTGTACAAGGTCAACGTTTGTAAAGGAGTCATAGCAATATTATAGCCGAAAGCCATCCAAGGTAATGTTGTTCCACTCCAGCTTTTTGTACCCGGTTGTGGAATAATCGGTTTCCCTTCCCCTATTAGCTGTAATCCTAATGGCTTATTTAAACCATAATTATTAATTCGCTCTACAAATTGTTTCGGATCATTACTATAAGCATCATAAACCGCTTGTACTACTACAGTATTTGAAGAAAGTTCGAAACCTCTTCCTAAAGAAATTTTACCGTATCCTCCTTTTTTGGAGTCACGTACTTTTCTTCCGTAATACTCTACAATTCCATTGTTTGTATCGTAAACCTTACTCGTATCAACTTTTTTATCATCCAATAATGCAATTAAATCCATTATTTTGAATGTTGATCCTGGCTCTTGTGTTTCAGCAACTGCATAATTTTGAGCTTCATAATACGAACCATCATTAGCTCTACCTAAATTGGAAATTGCTTTAATTTCTCCCGTTTTGGTTTCCATCACCACTACACAACCGTGATCTGCTTGATAATATTCCAATTGCTTTAATAAAGCATGATGTGCGATATCCTGAATATAAACATCTATTGTCGAAATAATATCATACCCATCTTGAGGCTCTAACTCATTATTATCATTAATAGGCTTCCACTGACTTTTAGCGATTTTTTGCATCATTCGATGCCCATCTTCTCCATTGATATAATTACGAAAAGCATATTCCAGTCCTTTTCCGTCATTATCTGAACGTTCGTAACCAATTGTACGCTGCGCAATTTGACCTATTGGATGCTCCCTAACGGTTTTTTGTTCAATAATAATCCCTCCTTTATAAGGCCCTTTATTGAAAAGCGGAAAACTTTTAATACGCATATAATCCGTATAGCTTAATTTTCGCCCAATTAGGTAATACCTGTTTTTATTTGCTCTAGCCTTCTGTAATTTTGCCTGGAAGAAGCCCGAAGACTTCCCAAAAAAAACAGCCAATGAATCACTTAAAGGTTTAAGATTATTTCTAAAATTTTCTTCCGATGGAGAAACAGCATCAAAGCGAATTGTATATTCTGGTATTGAAGTCGCTAACAAACTCCCATCTGATGAATAAACATTTCCTTTGTTTGCAGGAATTTTTAAATTTTTAACTGTACGCTCTGCCGCTAATTTTCGATAATACGCACCTTCAACCCATTGAATATTATTCAACTTCACCATAACCAAAACAGCCATCACGAAAATCGAGAAAGCCACCAAATACATTCTAAAAGAGGTATTTTTATTAGTTACTGCCATAGTTTAAGTTTATCAAAAAAGCTTTTTGAGTTAACAGAGTCTTTATGTTTTACAATTATCTTAGTTGGAGGCACATCTGCAGGAAAAATATCACGCTCTTCCATTTTTGCAGCAACCGTTGATTCCATCTTTAATTTCATCAATTCCGAACGACGATCAACAAATTCAGATCGTAATTCTTTTACTTTATTAGTAAGTTCCGTGATTTTATAATTTTTAGCATCATAACGGTGGTTATTTGCAATCATCATCATAGCCAAAACAATCAAAAACACAATAAATTTCCAGTTCTTTAAAGCATCATCGCTTACAAGAAACTTTGCTTTCAATAAACCGTAAATTCCGCTTTTCATATTATTTTTTTTCTGCTACTCTAAGTTTTGCACTTCTTGCTCTATTATTAACCGCTATTTCAGCTTCTGTAGGGACAATCAATTTTTCTATAATCTTAAATGGAACTTCAAAGTTTCCAAAAAAGTCGCGCTCTGGCTCCCCTTCAAACATTCCGTTTCGCATAAATCGCTTCACCAATCTATCTTCTAAAGAATGATACGAAATCACACTCAAACGTCCCCCTGTATCTAAAATCTCTAATGATTGTTCTAAAAACTCCTTTAAAACCTCCATCTCCTGATTCACTTCAATACGAATTGCCTGATATATCTGTGCTAAAATTTTATTACTCTTGTGAGCCGGTAAGAACTTAGCTAAAACCTGCTTTAAATGCTCCGAATCTTTAATTTGTTTATCCTTACGAGCCATAACAATCACACTTGCCATAGCTCCACCATTTTTCAATTCTCCATAATCCAAGAAAACACGTTTCAATTCTTGTTCATCATATTCATTTACCACATGATAAGCACTTAAATCACCTTTACGATTCATCCTCATATCCAATTCCGCATCAAATCGAGTTGAAAACCCTCTTTCCGCAACATCAAATTGATGAGAAGAAACTCCCAAATCAGCTAAAATACCATCCACTTTTCTCACACCATGAAAGCGCAAAAAGCGTTTTATATTTCTAAAGTTTTCATTTATCAACACAAAGCGACTATCATCAATTGCATTTGCAAGCGCATCCTCATCTTGATCAAAAGCAAACAATCTTCCATTCTCACCCAATCGAGACATTATCTCCCTAGAGTGACCCCCACCACCAAATGTAACATCAACATACACCCCATCAGGCTTGACATTCAAACCATCAACAGTTTCTTTTAATAACACCGGATTATGATATTCCATTTCCATCATCGTATAAATTACCCATTACTTCTTCTGCTAACTCTGCAAAATCACCCGTTGCACTTTCTATAGCATTCTCATAAAGATCTTTATCCCAAATCTCCACAATATTAATCGCTGAAGACAATACAACTTCTTTTTCAATTTTCGCAAAACCAACCAAATCTTTTGAAATCAACAACCTTCCTGTCGCATCAATTTCAATCATTTTTACACCAGCTGTAAAAAGTCGAATAAAATCATTATTCTTTTTCACAAAACGATTCAACTTATTAAGCCTTTGCATTACTAACTGCCATTCCTTCATCGAATACAACTCCAAACAAGGCTGAAACACCGAACGCTTCAACACAAAACCCTCCTCCAAAGAACCTAATTGTTTCTTCAGAGAAGCCGGAAGCATTAATCTTCCTTTTGCATCTACTTTACACTCATATGTTCCAATAATTGCTTCCAAATACGTTTACAGCGTTAGAATATTGACAAATTTAAAAAATATTTACCACTTTTTACCACATTACCCCACTTTGTTGATAAGTTTTTACACTTTAACAATCAATAACTTACCCTTTATTTTTCGTCAAAAGACCATCAAAAACAGTGAAAACGAGCGATTGCAACATAAAACGAAAATAAAAAATCTAAAAAAACATAAATTCAAAGTAATCTCATTCCTACAAAAAACTGTTGATAACTAAGCTTTTAAACCTTACAAAATCATATTTAGCCCCCTTTTAAATATTTCTTTCAAATCATTTATAAAATCTTATATTTGTGAAAATTTCTGATTTGAATTTGGAATTATCGTTATGCTAAAGAAAGAAAAAAAATATACCTATTTTGAAGCCGGAGAAGGCACCCCAATTATTATTCTTCATGGCTTAATGGGCGGCTTAAGCAACTTTGATGGTGTTGCAGCTTTTTTTGCAGACAAAGGCTATAAAATTGTCATTCCGGAACTACCCTTGTACACTCAAAGTATTTTAAAAACAAACGTTAAAGCTTTTTCAAAATTTGTCAAAGACTTTATAACCTACAAAGGCTTCGACAAAGTAATATTATTGGGTAATTCACTTGGTGGACACATTGCTTTGTACCACACTAAAATGTACCCAGAATTAATGAAAGGCCTAGTAATAACAGGCAGTTCAGGACTTTACGAAAGCGGAATGGGAGAAAGCTACCCAAAACGTGGAGATTATGAATACATCAAGAAAAAGAGTGAAGATGTTTTTTACAATCCGGAAGTTGCTACCAAAGAAATTGTTGACGAAGTATTTGCCACTGTAAACGACCGTATTAAATTATTAAAAACGTTGACTATTGCCAAAAGTGCCATTCGTCATAATATGGCTAAAGACTTACCAAAAATGCAAACACCTACTTGTATTATTTGGGGTAAAAACGACAAAGTAACTCCTCCAGAAGTAGCGGAAGAATTCAACCAATTACTACCGAATTCTGAGTTGTTTTGGATTGACAAATGTGGTCACGCTGCCATGATGGAGCACCCAGAAGAATTCAATGCCATTTTATTGAATTGGCTACAAAATAACAACATGTAAACATTCCCCCTAAGGGGAATTTTATTTTATATCAAGATGAAAATTAACAGTGCCGAGTTTATTATAAGTAATTCAGACGTAAAAAAATGTCCGAATGAGCCACTTCCAGAATACGCTTTTATTGGACGTTCCAATGTTGGAAAAAGCTCACTTATAAACATGCTTACCAACCATAAAAATTTAGCAAAAACGTCTGGAAAACCAGGAAAAACGCAATTGATCAACCATTTTAAGATTAATCAAAATTGGTATTTGGTCGATTTACCTGGATACGGATACGCTCGAGTATCTAAAAAAACAAAAGAAGTGTTTCAAAAGTTTATTACTGATTATTTTGAAACCAGAGAACAATTGGTATGTGCATTCATCTTAATCGATATACGTTTGGAAGCTCAAAAAATCGATTTGGAATTCATCAATTATCTTGGTGAAGCACAAGTTCCGTTTTGTATTGTTTTCACAAAAGCAGATAAAATAGGCAAAGTACAAGCACAAAAAAATATTGCAGCTTACAAAAAGAAAGTGCTTGCTAATGGATGGGAAGAAATGCCGCAACATTTTGTAACCTCATCATTAGAAAGCACTGGAAGGGATGAGCTTTTGAACTTTATTGGCGATATTAACGACCAAATGTTCAAAAACGAAAATTTCGTATAGTTATTTCAACTCCAATTTTTCCGCAAAATAATCGCAGAAATCACGCATAGTAGCACTCATTTTTTCATCATCGGTAGCGCGCTGAAAAGTATCTGCCATAGCCACTAACGTTTGGTGAAAAAATTGCTTCATGTCATCAACCGGCATATCTTTTGTCCATAAATCGATTCGCATTGTTTCTCTAGCATTTGCATCCCAAAGAGATAACATCATCGCTTTTGCTTCTTCATTTTCAATACCGCCGTCTTGTGCAGACCAGCTTAATTTTTCAGGTACTCTGTTTTCATCTAATTCTACTAGAAATTTAATTTCTGAGGTAATATTTGCCATTATTTTCTTGGTTTATATCGTGATTGTTCAAAAATAGTTTTTGCATCAGTAGCCAACATTTGATCTAATGATACTTTATTATGCTCCATATAGCTTCTTACAATTTGCCAACCTATCCATTGTCCTACTCTCCCTGGTGATTCGTTGTCTATCTCTAAATAAAACTTAGAAAAAGGAGCATCATTGATAAAGCGGAATTCATTTTTATTATTTGCTTCGTACAAAATATTGTTTTCCACAAAATAGCTCCACATTTGAAACTCATTTTCTTTACACCATTGAATTTGATTGTCAGTATAGGCAATTTTAGCTGCATCAGTAACGTCTGGCAACAAAACATCTTTTAAATAAAGTTCTTTACCATAGTACACCATTAAAGCCAATAATGACTTGTTAACTGGTGGTGCTATTTTTCCATAAGAAAAACTAGTTACCAAATCAGGTAAAATTTGGTCTTGATTAAAGCCTACACGTTGATATTCTGGAAAATCAACATAAAAACGATGTTCCGCTCCTAAATAACAATCCAAAGAAACCAAAGCGATTGAATCTGCATAAATTGCTTTAGCGTCAGTATCAACTTCACTAATTAAGGTTATTACACGTGGTGTTTTATAACTTGGAAAGTAGTATTGAATTCTCGCAAATAAACTTTCCAAACCTTTTTCTAAATCACTTGTATTAGTATATTTTATTTTTACTTCTTTATACAAATCTTGAAGTAAAGGATTGTGCATTTTATTAATCCAAACCGTATCCTCATTGCCCTCAGGAAAGAAAAATGGGTATTTTGACTTAATACTTGTTAAATCTTCTGGCTCCGACTCGTAAAACATTTTATCAAAACGTTCAATCTTGAATTCAACAGGTATTTCTTTGATTGCCAAATCTTCAGGAGTCTCTTTTTTACAAGAAAAAAACAAAACGACTAAGGATAATAGGAAAAGCTTCTTCATAAAGGCTTTTTTTTATAATTTTATATAAATTTTAGATTCTAAATCAGCGTAAATTAAACGCTGCAAATATACTGTTTACCCTAACAAATTTTCTTAAAAAAATGACAAATTCAAATACATTCAAATCTGAGGAAATAAATCAACATATTGTTCAGTGGCTACTTGATTATGCTAATAACGCAAAAGTTAAAGGATTTGTTGTAGGAATATCTGGAGGAATTGATAGCGCCTTAACTTCAACACTTTGTGCGCAAACAGGATTGGCAACACTTTGTGTGGAAATGCCAATTCATCAGCATCAAAGTCACGTAAACAGAGCCGTTGAACACATTACACAATTGAAAAACAGATTTCCTAATGTTTCAGACATTCGCACTGACTTAACCCCTGTATTTGATGCATTTACGAACCAAGTAGAACAAAATAACGACAGAAATACACTTGACATTACTTTGGCCAATACTCGCGCGCGTTTAAGAATGACAACGTTATATTATCATGCAGGAATTAGAGGTTTACTAGTAGCCGGAACTGGAAATAAAGTCGAAGATTTTGGTGTTGGATTCTATACTAAATACGGAGATGGCGGTGTTGACATCAGTCCTATTGCTGACTTGGTAAAAAGTGAAGTTCGTTTATTAGCGAAACACTTAGACGTTCCAGAAAGTATTTTAAACGCTGCACCTTCTGATGGCTTATATGAAAATGACTTAACCGATGAAATGCAAATTGGCGCTAGTTATGATGAATTAGAACTGGCAATGCAGCAATTTGAAGCAGGTAAAACTGAAAACGATTTTGTAGGAAGAGAAGCCCAAGTTTTTAAAATTTACAAACGCCTAAACACCATTAACCAACACAAAATGAACCCTATACCTGTATGTGAAATTCCTAAAAATTTAAAATAATTACTAAATATTTAACAAGAATTTACATTTTTTTTTATTAACTTTGGATATACTTGTTCGTTTAACCAAAATTCAAAGTCATGATAAAAGTTTGTATCTCAGACAATCATCCGGTGGTAATTCAAGGAATCAAGTCATACTTTAGTGGCAACTCCCAAATGGAAATAGTTGCCACAGGTACTACATTTGAAGAATTACAAAGTGCTCTTCAGTCAAAAAAAATTGACATTGCAATAATCGATTTAGAATTAGAAGGGATTACAAGTATAAGGGATATAAAAAATCTCATCAAAGACCACAATGAAACCAAATTCGTTTTGTTTACTGCAGTTTCGGAGAAAATGTACGCGCCAACTGCAATAAAAGCAGGTGTTTCTGCCTACATACAAAAAAACACCTCATTAAAAGCGCTTGAAGACACGCTTAACAAGGTACAACAAGGCATAGTGGTTTTTAGCGATGATGTTAAGAAAAATATTGAACTTTTAAGTAAAGGCAAAAAAGCAGATCGTTTGTACAAAAAACTTTCTACCAGAGAAATTGAAGTTTTACGTTATTTAAACGATGGAAAGAAAAACAAAGAAATTGCCGAAATTTTAAGTCTAGACGAAAAAACGATAAGTACATATAAATTGAGACTTTTAGCCAAACTAAACGTAACCAATCTTGTTGATTTATTGAGCAAAGCCAAAAGTTTAGATATCATTTAAGAATACCTACTCATAACACGACCTAAACGCTTCGAAAAGACATTCGTTAAGCCTAGGTAATCCATAACCATAGAAAGGGTTTCAGAGTTATCCTCTTTCACTTCTTGTGTTAAGGATAGTTTTAACTCTTCAATAATTTTATTAACCCAATACCATCTTAGGGTTAAAATGGTTTCTGTAGTATATTGCGCTATAGTAGTTTCCTTTTGTTTTACCAAAATTTGTTGAGATTCCCAATTGTGCAAAACTTCTCGCTCTTCATGCATTAAAATAGACGCAACTTCTTGTTCAATTTCAGGAGGCAATTGCATTAAATATTGTTCAATTTCAAAGGTTTCCTGTTGATTGAAATAATTTATTAAATCGGTATAAATCGCTCGAAACAGTGGGTTTGCTAATTCAATCTCATCCTCTTGCAAACTTAAAAAAATGCGTTGGTATACTTTGTACGTATTCATTTCTTTAACCTCAATCAACTCCCCTTCCTCATTTGCTTTCAACAATACATCTTCAAACTCCTCCGAAACATTTCCGTATAGTAAGATAATTTCGATAATCTTTCGCTCTAGTTCATCTTGAATATCAATTTTAGACTGTTGTGCTTGATTCTCATTTCGAACAATCTCAAATGCTTTCTGCTCTTCTTTGAATTTTTTATTTGCTTCCGACAGATCTTTTTTATCTAATTGTGCTAAAGTATTAAACAACACATCCTCAGAAATATCCATAATTCGAGAACATTCTTGCAAATAAATTTCGCGTCTAATACGATCTGGAATTTTAGAAATACTAACCACCATATCACGAATCAAATCCGCTTTTTTTATAGGATCATTATTCGCCTCTTTCATCAATAATGATGCTTTAAACTGAATAAAATCCTTAGCATTATTTTCCAAATAAGCCGTTAACTCATTCAAAGGTGTTTTTTTAGCAAAACTATCAGGGTCTTCTCCATCTGGAAAAGTACAAACCCTTACATTCATTCCGGCTTCCAGAATAAGGTCGATACCGCGAATAGATGCGCGAAGACCAGCGGCATCTCCATCAAATAAAACCGTTATATTTTTAGTCAAACGACTTACCAATCGAATTTGGTCGGGTGTCAATGCGGTTCCTGAAGACGCAACTACATTTTCAATTCCAGCTTGGTAAAACTGAACAACATCGGTATAACCTTCTACCAAAAAGCAATTATCAAGTTTGGCTATTGCTTGTTTGGCATGGTAAATTCCGTAAAGTACTTTACTTTTATGATAAATTTCACTCTCGGGTGAATTAACATATTTAGCTGCTTTTTTATCGCTAGTCAATATACGACCACCAAAACCAAGCACTCTACCGCTCATACTCTGGATAGGAAACATCACACGCCCTTTAAAACGATCAAACTGTTTATCTTCCTTTACAATAGTCAAGCCTGTTTTTTCAAGATATTGCAATTTGTAACCTTTACCCAATGCTTCTTTGGTAAAAGCATCCCAACTGTCAGGAGAATACCCTAAACTAAATTTCTTAATGGTATCAGAAGTAAAGCCACGTTCTTTAAAATAGGTAAGTCCGATTGCCTTTCCCTCTTCCGTATTCAAGAGGGTATTATGCATAAAATTATTTGCAAATTCCGAAACCAAGTACATACTTTCTTTTTCATTAGCAACTGCTAAATCCTCATTTGTCTGTACGGTTTCTTCAACTTCAATATTGTATTTTTTAGCTAAATATTTTACAGCTTCGGGATAAGAGAAATGTTCGTGCTCCATTAAGAAAGTCACAACATTTCCCCCTTTCCCAGAACTAAAATCTTTCCAGATTTGTTTCACTGGTGAAACCATAAACGAAGGCGACTTTTCATCTACAAAAGGGCTCAAGCCTTTAAGATTACTTCCCGAACGTTTTAATTGAACAAAATCACCTATAACCTCCTCTACACGAGCAGCTTCAAATACATTTTCTATTGTAGCCTTTGAAATCAATTGTACCTATACTTAGTTAAGTCTCAAAGATACAAAGTTAATGTTGTATTCGTAAAGAGAATTACGCTATGCTTTTAAAAATAAAACTTTCTTTTTACTTCGAAGAAATAGAGTAACCTGATGTATTATTTTGCTTTAATCTAAAATCAGGACTATGCTTAACATTCGAATCTATAAAAATATCAACCCCTTTTGCATTTGACAAATTAACAGCACTACTATTCATTTTAGCCCAATTTTTCAATTGTGACTCTGCATCATATCCTGTTTCCGATACAACATTATTTTCACAATTATGAACGGTTATATTTGCAACTTTTATTTTATCCAAATGTTTGTCTTCGATAACTTTTTTATTGAACTTCATAAATGAATCAAAACCAGAAACTACAGAGTTGTTTAGCGTAAAAAAACTATTCTCATCAACAAAAACAGCTTCATTTACTAATCCTTGCATATTGGACTCATTGTTTACCAACGTCATGTTGGAAGCTTTTACATTGGTAAGATTTCTATTAAAATCGAAATTATCAATTTTATCATATGAATCAATTTCAAAACATCTCGATACTGAAATATCTGACGAGAAAGGATATCGTACAGCAATTGAATTTTTGATATCAACTTGTGCTCCTAAAGTAAAATCGAAATCATCATCCGTTGCGCGATACGAAATCAAATGATTCATAGCTAAGTTTCCTCCGTAACCTTCAAAAGAATCATCATTTGAAAAACTTACTTGTACATAGCTAACTTCAGTTTGATTACCAACTCCGGCTAAAGACAGAGCATTTAACTCCTTTGAAGAGTTTAACTTTCTCCCTGCAAATTCAATACGAACATATTTTAATACTCCTGAATTATCACTCGCATTGTTCCCCCCAAATAGATTATACTTACGATCTAAATTGAAATCCAAATGACTTATACCACCTAACTTGTTGATAGGTGCATCACCTAAAATGATAATACCACCCCAATCACCCGGACGTTTATTATAAGACTCCTTGTTTGATGTAAAAACAATTGGTTCAAACTCTGTCCCTTGTGCTATTAATTTCGCTCCCTTAGTAACGACCAATGTCCCACATGTATTATAATCGCCACGGATTACAGTACCCGGCTCAATTGTTAATACTGCATTATTCGTAACATAAACTACACCTTTCAATAAATAAGTATAATTTCTTCTGAGCACAAGATCTGTAGTTATAATACTATCGATAACCTGTGTAGGCTCTCTATATATTTCATTTTTAGGATCAAAAGAAGTCCAATTATTAAACCAATTTGATTCCCCAACAATTCCTTTTGCTTCCTGAGCATTTAAAGTCCCTATCAATAAAAAAAAGACAACGGTAAAGGCATGATTTTTCATTTCTTCATTTTTTTAATTGCCCAAATTTACCGTGTCTACATTACCCTAAGGTCTACCTAAATTTAACCAAACGTTAAGAATTTACCTACTTTATTAATAAAACATCAACTCACGCAAACAAAAAAGCTTTCTCATTCGAGAAAGCCCTTTTTTCATTAACTATTCAAATTTTAATTGATGTCAAATCGAACTCCAAATGAAATATTATTCTGATCAATTGCATTGTGTTTAAACATTGGGTTCAAATCATATTTCACATATAAACTGGTTGCCCGATACCCAATATACCCACTTAATCCATAAATAAAATTAGACACGTTAAAATCGCCTTTTTGTTTATCCTTTACTTTTAAATCGTCTTGATCATATTTTAAAATTTGTTTTGATTTTAATCTCAATCCCCCAAATCCTCCAAGACCTAAACGAAACGATTTATGTGTTCTAAAATACTCATTCCCTTTATCGTCAACTCTTTTAGGAGAAAAGTCAAGCTCCAAGTGAACAGGAAGAGCAAGATACACATTACGAAAACGTGATTCATCTAAATCAATAGTTGCGGTTGACAAAACTGTTTGATTGGCATTTTTAACAAAATAACGATTATCCGTTGGACGCAAATTATTATACATTAACGACAAGCCATACTTTGCATGTAATAGATTGTGATTTTTAAGTATTCTCGAATTTAATGTTAATCCCCATTCATAAAAATGAGAGCCCCACATACGATAGTCCGAATCTTCTAAACTTTGACCTTCAGTAATTAGATTATTTAATCCTGTTGCAAAAACAATTTGAGATGTAGTACGTTTCGAAACTTTTCTTATATAATCGTCTTTCCCTTTATACACTTTCATTGATGAAAGATTAATTTCAGTTTCGTTTTCATCAACATCTTCAGTACTAACACCAAAAACTAAATTAACTTCCCTAAATTTCTTTTTCGAAATCGTATCAGCAATCACTTTACCATCAACTTTAGCTTGAACTAATTGTTCTAGTTTTATTTGCTCTTGTGCAACTTTCGTTTCAATATTTTTTGCATGTTGCTCTGCAACTTTCATTTTTTGCTCTTTTGCTTGCT
The DNA here is from genome assembly GCF_042686145.1 of Flavobacterium chuncheonense. Classification (NCBI taxonomy): domain Bacteria; kingdom Pseudomonadati; phylum Bacteroidota; class Flavobacteriia; order Flavobacteriales; family Flavobacteriaceae; genus Flavobacterium; species Flavobacterium chuncheonense. The sequence continues at coordinate 678,568 of NZ_JBHUPC010000012.1, forward strand.
CAGCAGTAATCTTTCCTTCTTCCAATTGTTTCTCAATAGCTTCAACCTCTATCTTAAGCGCTTGCTTTTCTTCAGTAGTAATTGTTTCAATATTTTTTGCTATTTCGCCCGCTTGTTTCTCAAAGCTCTTTTCTTGAGCTGTTACCTTAGTAATAAACGTGATGAACATTATTACTGTGTAAAAAATAATTTTTTGCATAACTGTTTGTTTTTTGATTGATGATGATTCTTATTTATAATTTCTATTTGCAAAAGCTGCTTTCACTTCGTTCAAATTACGTTGTATACGATCAAAGCTGTTTTCTCTATATTCGATTGCAATTTCAGACTCTACAGCAGTTAATAGCGCATTTGAATTAACTTTTACTTTTGGCACTTCTTTTGTTTCATTTTTCAATTCAATTGTGCTATCTGTGGTTACAACATCAACAGCTGCCAAAAGTTGCTCTGGAGTCACATATTGATATTTCACCTTTGTTAATTGCTCTTTTGTCAAAATATTACTTTTATTGAATTCATTTTCTTGAACAACATTCTCTTCTGTATCGACTTTGGCTATTCTTGTCTTTTCAAAAATCACGTTAGTTGTATTAATAGCTTTCACTACTTCCGCTTTAGGAACATTATTCTCAACACTCATTTCTTGAATATTTTCTGGCAATGTTTCAGGTGCAATTACTACCGGAGTTGCATTCGTTATAATCTCAGTAGTTGTATTCGAATTAAACCATACAACAATTCCAGAAACAAGAAAAAAAGCCGCCGCAACATATAGCATAACATAACTCTTCCTTGGTCCTTTCGGTTCTTGTACCGTTAACATAGCGTCTAGTCGATCCCAAGAGTTTTCGGATGGATTAATTTCGCGAGACCCCAATTTTTCTCTTATTTTATTTTCGATATTATTTGGTTCCATTCTGCGTTTGTTTTAGTTGGTTAATTTGGTTTTGCAGTAATTTTCTAGCATTTGCCAATTGAGATTTTGACGTTCCTTCCGTTATATTCAACATCGTAGCAATTTCTTGATGTTTGTACCCTTCTATAGCATAAAGGTTAAAAATTGTTTTACAGCCATCAGGTAATTTATCAATTAACAACTGAATGTCATCTACCGAAAAATCATTTAAGTCTTCATCGCTTACATTTCCAAAAGTGACACCTTCTTCAATATCTTGATGCTTGAAAACATTTTTCTTTACTCTAATAAAATCAATACATTCATTGACCATAATTCGACGAATCCAACCTTCAAAACTGCCTTTATGTTCAAATTTATTCAAGTTGGTAAAAACCTTCATAAATGCGGTTATCATAACATCTTCAGCATGATGCAAATCACTTACATATTGCCTACATACTCCTAACATTTTAGGAGAAAATTTTGCATACAATTGTTGCTGAGCCTGTCTATTGTTTGCAACAGCTTGCTCAATTAATTGTCGTTCTTCTTGATGTAAATTGATTACCTTCATCTTGAAATTTTAATACGCTCAAATCAATTTCATATGCTCTACAAATGCGTTCTATTTATAGAGACGAGAATGGTAAAAAAAAGGTTGTACCGAATTGAAAAAAAATTATTTTTTCCTTTCAATTACATAATTAACCATCAAAGTTAATGCCTCTTTGTAAGGTGATGAGGGGAAGTTTTGAATTAACGCTAAAGCTTCTTGCTGAAAGGCTATCATTTTCTCTTCAGCATATTGCAATCCCTTTTTGTCTTTAACAAATTGAATTACCTCTTTTACGCGCTTTTTATCTTTATTGTGGTTTTTAACCGAATTTATAACCCAACTTTTTTCTTTAGGCGAACAACTGTTTAACGCATAAATTAAAGGTAAAGTCATTTTTTGTTCTTTGATATCGATTCCCGTAGGTTTACCAATAGCATCATCCGTGTAGTCAAACAAATCATCTTTAATTTGAAAAGCCATACCTATAAGCTCTCCAAATTTACGCATCTTTTCAACTGTATCTTTGTCTTCTGGCGCTACCGAACAGGCTCCTAACGAACAACAAGCCGCAATTAATGTCGCCGTTTTTTGACGAATAATCTCGTAATACACTTCCTCTGTAATATCGAGTCTACGGGCTTTTTCAATTTGCAGCAATTCACCTTCGCTCATTTCACGAACAGCAACCGAAATGATTTTTAGTAAATCGAAATCTTCGTTATCTATTGAAAGTAATAAGCCTTTTGATAATAAATAATCACCTACTAAAACAGCTATTTTATTTTTCCAAAGTGCATTAATCGAGAAAAATCCACGACGTTTATTACTATCATCTACTACATCATCGTGTACCAAAGTTGCAGTATGAATCAGTTCGATTACTGAAGCGCCACGAAATGTTCGTTCGTTTACCTCACCTCCCGAAACCATTTTAGCCGTTAAGAAAACAAACATTGGTCGCATTTGCTTTCCTTTTCGATTGACAATGTAATGGGTAATTCGGTTAAGAAGTGCAACTTTTGAGGACATCGAGTTTTGAAACTTTTTTTCAAAAAGTTCCATTTCTAAGAATATAGGATGTTTGATTTGTTCTACGACTTTCATGCTGGTTTCAAAAATACTGAAATTTCAGTATAATTTATGATTTATTTGCCAATTGTCCGCAAGCTGCATCAATATCCTTTCCACGACTACGTCTTACTTTAACAACTATATTATTTTTCTCCAAAGCTGCTATATAATCATTTGTAGCCTGCTCTGAGGCTTGTTGAAAATCACCATCATCAATAGCGTTGTATTCAATCAGGTTTACTTTACATGGCACATACTTACAAAATTTCACCAAAGCATCAATTGACTTTTTGTCATCATTAATCCCTTTCCACACTACATATTCGTATGTGATTTTACTTTTTGTTTTTTTGAACCAATATTCTAAAGCTTCACGTAATTCTGTTAACGGAAAGCTTTTGGTAAAAGGCATGATTTCATTACGAATCTCTTCAATTGCCGAATGCAATGATACCGCCAACTTAAATTTCACATCATCATCCGCCATCTTTTTAATCATCTTGGAAACACCTGAAGTCGAAACTGTAATACGTTTTGGCGACATTCCTAATCCTTCAGGAGAAGTAATCATGTCTATTGCTTTCATAACATTAGGGTAATTCATCAAAGGTTCACCCATTCCCATGAAAACAATATTCGACAATGGCCTGTCGTAGTACAAACGACTTTCACTATCTATGGCTGCCACTTGATCGTAAATTTCATCAGGATTCAAATTACGCATACGCTTTAAACGTGCCGTTGCGCAAAAATTACAATCCAAACTACACCCTACTTGACTTGAGACGCAAGCTGTAGTTCTAGTCTCTGTTGGTATCAATACCGATTCAACGATTAAATCATCATGCAAACGAACCGCATTTTTTACGGTACCATCCGAACTACGCTGCATGGTATCTACTTTGATATGATTGATTACAAAATTTTCTTCTAGCATAGCTCGTGTTTCTTTTGAAACATTTGTCATATCTTCAAAAGTATGAGCACGTTTACTCCATAACCATTCATAAACTTGATTGCCACGAAAAGCTTTGTCTCCATTGGAAACAAAAAATTCGCGTAATTGTTCTTTTGTTAAAGATCGGATATCTTTTTTTATCGTTTGCATGTTGCAAATTTAAGTTAATTTGTCCATTTGGTTATTTGGTTATTTGTAATTTTGCACAAAATTCATGAAACATGCACTTTATCTCGGAAGAATTAGAACATTACGTTGAGCAACACTCGGAAAATGAACCAAAATTATTAGCCCAACTTAACAAAGAAACACATCAGAAAATACTACAACCTCGCATGTTAAGTGGTCATTTTCAAGGTAGAGTTTTAAGTATGCTTTCCAAAATAATCAATCCAAAGAACATTTTAGAAATTGGAACCTATACAGGATACGCAACTTTATGTTTGGCTGAAGGCATGCAAAAGGATGGTACTTTGGACACTATCGATATTAAAGAAGAGTTAGTGGATTTCCAACAAAAATATTTTGATGCTTCTCCATGGAAAGATCAAATTACTTCGCATTTAGGAAATGCTTTAGATATAATACCTACGTTAAATAAAAAGTTCGACTTAGTATTCATTGATGCAGACAAAGACAACTACATCAATTATTTCCATATGATTGTACCAATGATGAACCAAGGCGGCATCATTTTATCTGATAATGTATTGTGGAGTGGTAAAGTAGTTGAAGAACTTGATCCAAGAGACATCAGTACAAAAGTATTAGTCGAATACAATCGTTTGCTTAAAGACGACCCTAGAGTTGAAACAGTTTTGTTACCAATCCGAGATGGGTTAACGGTAAGTCGCGTTTTATAATTATACCTGCAATTGTGGATATTTTTTAACCACCAATTGATACAATTTATAAAAACAAAATCCGAAAAGCATCCCAAAGAAATAACCAGTTAAAATATCACCTGGAAAATGCAAACCTAGGTATATTCTGCTGTAGGCAAATATTAAGGGAAATAAAAAAAGTAATCCTACATACTTGTAATAACGACGCAACACTAATCCCACGAACATAGTTGCGGCCATAGAATTTGCAGCATGTCCTGAGAAAAAGCTAAATGAATTTCTATGAATTACAATTCGAATAACCTCCATAATTTCGGGATCATTACATGGACGTAAACGCTGAAAATGATTTTTAAAAAAATTAGTTGTTTGATCGGTAAACGTAATAAGCAATGCTAAAAATAAAACTACTACTCCTAAGTTCTTCCAACCTATTTTTTTTTGAATTAAATATAACACTGTTAAAATAAGTGGCACCCAATTGAATTGCTTTGTTATCAATTCCCAAAAAGGGTCAAATTGTGCAGAACCTAAACCGTTTAAAAAAACAAACAGTTGCTTGTCAAGGTCAATAATCTGTTCCAAAATTACATTTGTCTTTTTATAGGTCCGGTAATATTTTCAATGTCTTCTTTTGCTTTTTGAATAGGATTTTGAATATCTGAAGCAATATTTTCCAATGGATTAATAGACTTATTAATTTCTTCTTTAGCCTTTTTAATTTCTTCCGAAACACCACCTGTCAAAGAGTCCAAATCCATACCCGAATCTTTTGCACTTCTACTGATTTCGGTTTTAATTTCGTTAGTGGCATTTTTAAGTTGCGCCATCCCTTTTCCAAGTGAACGTGCAAATTCTGGAATTTTATCTGACCCAAAAAGCATCAAAACAATAAAAATTATGAAGACAAATTCTCCACCGCCTATTCCAAACATTTTGATAGTATTATATAATTAGAAAGAACAAAGTTACGAAGATTTGGTGCTTTAAAAATAAAAAAAGGCACTTTAACAAGTGCCTTTTTTTATAACTATTAAATTATTTGTCCAATTCGTCAAATTTAGACTTCACTTCTTCTTTTGGCCACATATTGTTGGTCACATCAATATCGGCTGTTTCTAACTTAGGATCCAACTGAATTTTAACCACTTTTTTACTTGTAGCGAAAATGCGTTTAGCAGTGTCATTATTCTTTCTCCAAATTTGAGCTGGGAATTTATGAAGTTCTGTAGTTCCATCTTCAAATTGAAATTCTGCAATAATTGGCATAATCATACCTCCTGGTTTTTCAAACTCAACTTCGTAGAAAAACTTAGGATTTTTCAATGCTGCTCTTTCAGATGCAGAATAGTTAGATGATAAATAATCTTCTAAAACTTGAATATCAGCAACATTCAACGCTTTCTTTGTCGCAGAATTAAATTCTTTATGCTCTTCATCAATTAAATAGACAAAAGGCCCCATATCACGTAAGAATCTTCCTCTACGCGCTACATAATCTTTCAATTCTTGAGTAGGCTCAGTTGAAACATAGTACTGCTTCACACTTTTAATTCCTAGATCAACATAATCCGTTGAATAGAACCAACCTCTCCAAAACCAATCCAAATCTACTGCAGATGCATCTTCCATAGTTCTGAAGAAATCTTCTGGAGTTGGATGTTTGAATTTCCAACGGTTTGCATATGTTTTGAATGCATAATCAAACAATTCTGGCCCCATAATCGTTTCACGAAGAATATTCAAACCTGTAGCTGGTTTTCCGTAAGCATTAGCTCCAAATTGGAATATATTTTCAGAATTCGACATAATTGGCGCAATAAAATCTTGATTCCCTTTCATGTAAGGAACAATTTTATCCGCAGGACCTCTATCTAACGGGAAGTTTGGATCGAATGTTTTTTCAGCTAAGAATTCCATAAAAGTATTCAAACCTTCATCCATCCAAGTCCATTGTCTTTCATCTGAATTTACAATCATTGGAAAGAAATTATGTCCTACTTCATGTATAATTACACCTAACATTCCGTATTTAACTCTATCCGAATACGAACCGTCTTTTTCTGGACGACCAAAATTCCAACAAATCATTGGATATTCCATACCTTGATCTTGAGCTGAAATAGATACCGCCTTTGGGTAAGGGTAATCGAATGTATAGTGAGAATATGACTTTAAAGTGTGTGCAACCGCTCTTGTTGAGTATTCTCCCCAAAGTGGATTTCCTTCTTTTGGATAAAGCGAAATTGCCATTGGAGTAGTCGTCTCAAGCTTAACTGCCATTGCATCTAAGATGAATTTACGCGATGTTGAGAATCCGAAATCACGAACATTTTCCGCTTTAAACTTCCAAGTTTTCTTTTTATCAGAAAAGCCTTTTTCCGCCGCAATCGCTTCTTCTTGCGTTACAATAACAACTGGTTTATCATAAGTTTTTTCAGCCAATTCCCAACGCTTCATTTGAGTCGCCGTAAATACCTCTTTTCTATTTTGTAAAACACCTGTAGCCTCCATAACGTGATCTGCCGGAACTGTAATGCTTACGTCGAAATTACCAAATGGTAACGCAAACTCTCCTCTACCCCAGAATTGCATGTTTTGCCATCCTTCAACGTCACTATAAACCGCCATACGAGGATAAAACTGTGCAATTACATACAAACGGTTACCGTCTTCAAATTGCTCATACCCCGAACGACCTCCGTCAACTTGGTAATTATTGATATTGTACCACCATTTAATTGAAAACGTGATTTTTGCACCAGAAGCAAGTGGTTTATCTAAATTAATACGCATCATCGTTTGATTGATGGTATAACTCATATTTTTACCCGATTTATCTTTTACTTCTTCAATATGAAAACCTCCTTGAAAAGGCTCTTCCATAAATTGTTTTGCAAATTTATCAGGCGAAAGTGCCGGAGCCATTCTTTGGCTTTCCACCAATGGCGTATTCGACTGAGGAGCACGCATATTTTGATCCAGCTGTACCCATAAATATTCTAAATTCTCAGGAGAATTATTGTGATACGTAATGGTTTCGTTACCAAACAACTTGGTGTTTTTATCATCCAACTCCAACGTCATTTTGTAATCAGCTTGTTGCTGATAATACGCTGGTCCTGGCGCACCTGATGCTGTTCTAAACATGTTAGGCGTTGCCATTTCCTCATACATTTGACGAAACTTATTTTCGTTATAATGTCCTGGTTTTCTCGTTTCTTCTTCTGTTTTTCCATTTTGCGCTGTTGCAAAAAAGGAAGTCGCCATTACTAAAACTGAAGAAAATAGAATCTTTTTTGTCATGGTTTTTAATATTCTTTAATTCTCGATATTCGCTAACCTTTCACTGTTGGTTAACAAAAAACTTTTCTTATTATGATTGATATTGGTATGTACTAAATTTTGTTGTTCAGAATAAATTTCTGTTAAGATTGCATTAAAAAATTCGAAAGTAGCTATTTTTTGAGAATTATCAACTTTTAAATAACATATTAACACATCATCCTCATATTCGCTTCCCAAAAAAACCAACTTTTGCACTTTTCCATTAATAGTAACCCTCATTTTATCAGCAAGATAATTTTGAATCAATTGTTTTGCTTCAGGCAACTCTTTTGTTGTTGCTAAGAACAATTTTTTATTATTTTTTTTATCCAATGCTTTTTCCAAATCATCGATAAATATGCGACTGGAAATTTCTATTCTTCCCTTTTTTACATTTTCATCAATTTGCGTCACCGAAACATAGAATTTATGCAACGAAAAAGACGAAAAAAGCAAAACGAGTATAAAAAAAACTCCGTATTTAATTTTTGAATTCATTCTCTGTTTTTAATCTTGATTTGTATTAGTAGTATTTTCAGTTGATTTGTTACGTTTAAACTCCTCAACTTTTTGCAGTAAGTATTCTACAAATTGCAATTCATTTTCTGGTTTTAAAAATTGAGCCAATTGGTCAACACCAGGTTCTGCAAAAGCTATAAATGTTGCAATCTCTTCATTTTTAAGCTTTAAATTATTAACAAAGAAATTATGTGAAAAACGTCGGTAAAGATGATCTGAAAAAGACATGGACGTCACTTCATTTTTCCAACGCGATTCGTAAACCTTTCTCGAATTTCGCTTAGGATCTCCTTTAATACCCAGTAAACCAGCAACACCTACTAGTATCATTTTAATATCAATACTACTTCCATTAGGTGCAAACTGACTTGGCATAACAGAATTTGGCGTTCTATCAAATCTACTATCGCTATACTGTCGTTTTTCGCCCACATCTATAGACGACATATTGAGTCCGTAAACTTTTATTTTTTTAGTATCTTCTTTTAAAATCCCTGTTAAAGTTGAAGGAGAGACCACTACTTCATCGAGTTCGTTAATCTTAACATCCAATCGGATTTCCAAATCATCTACCCAAAAATCATTTTGAGTCAATACATATTTTTTGGAAACAAAAGCCAAACTTTGAAAAAACAATGTATCTGTTTCACGTGCTTTAATTGAAAACTTTCCATCAATATTAGTAATCGATGTTGTGTTACTGCTAATATTAAAAACTGAAATATTTTCAACATCTAACGAATCGGATAGGATTTTACCCACTAATACAACCCGTTCTTTACCTTGGGCAAAAGTCCACTGTGTAAGTATCAATAATAAAACCGTTGCAAATAAGTAGTTTTGCCTCATATATTTTTCAGTTAGTTCCACTTGCTAACAACTTCTTGTAATTCGCTGCTAATTCACTTATAAGAAAAACAGCCATCGTATTGTTTTTAGAAGTTACTGCCTGAATCAATCGCTTTTCATCCACAACATAATACAAAAATCCTTCCACATGCTCTTGCGGTATCTTTAAAGTATTGACTATAAATTTTTCATCATAGGTTTCAGTAAGCAACTCCATAAATGTTTGCTTTCGTTCAACTTTTAATTCTTTTTTAAGTTGTTTAGTGCGTCCCGAAATAGCATTTATAACACCATCCAATGGCATTGCAGTTCCCAATTTAAATTCAGAAGCAGTTTTCAAACGACGTTCAGCTGGTGTATACGATTTCATCCCTTTCGGAATGATGCCTAAAGATTCGGCATTAATACTTTTATATTCCGTCATAACAACCTCATTCAATTCGCTAACTAAGGGTTCCATCGGTATGAAAAGTAAATCCTTGGTAAAATCTTCCTCAGCAACAACATGTATTGTTCCTTTTAACCCGACCGAACTAAACATAATCGTATCCTGAACCGATGCAGTAATTGAAAAATAGCCTCCTCTCAATGTAACAAATCCTCTCTTCGTATTTTTATTAATCACATGAATACCTTCCAAAACACTATATTCTGAAACAACTTTTCCCTTTACAATAGAATCCTTTTGACCGTAATTCAGATTAAAAATCATACAAATAAGAAGAAGTAGCCGTATATCCATTTAACTGTTTCTAAATTAATACTTTGTAAAAATAACCGCTAAACCTCCCAATTAAATACTAAGAAGATGATAAACTTATGTTAAGACAAAATTGTAATTTTGTTTAAAATGAGAGAAAAATGAAAAAAATCATAATTGCCAGTACCTCAACATTACACAACAGCGGGTACTTAGAATATTTACTCCCTACACTAGCTAAACATTTTGAAAAAGCTACATCCATACTATTCATTCCGTATGCAAGACCTGGAGGTATTACACACGATGAATACACCGAAAAAGTACGAAAAGCATTTACTACTATTCACAAAAAAGTAACAGGGCTCCACGAATTTGAAAACCCAATTGAAGCATTACAACAAGCTGAAGGAATTTTTACTGGAGGTGGTAACACCTTTTTATTAGTTTCAGAATTGTATCGCAACAATATAATGGAATCTTTAGCCAAAGTTGTAAATAACGGAACACCATATTTAGGCACAAGTGCAGGAAGTAACATTTGCGGATTAACAATGGGCACTACAAACGATATGCCTATAGTCTATCCACCAAGTTTCAGAACACTTGGCTTCATTTCCTTTAACCTCAACCCGCATTATTTAGACCCAGATCCATCCTCTGAACATATGGGAGAAACCAGAGAAACAAGAATTAACGAATTTCACAAATTCAACCCGCAACCAGTATTAGGTTTACGAGAAGGAAGCTGGTTAGAAGTAAATAATGACTCAATCGTATTAAAAGGTCATTTAACTGCACGATTGTTTAAACAAAATGAAGCAGCAATTGAAATAGCTCCTGAAACGGAATTAAACAATTTAAAATAACAAAAAGCCTCAAGCATGTGTTTGAGGCTTTTTGTTATAAAAGATGCGATTACAAATTGAATTAAAATAAAAAACCACTCTTTTGAGTGGTTTATCTGTGAGCGGAAGACGAGGCTCGAACTCGCGACAACCAGCTTGGAAGGCTGGAGCTCTACCAACTGAGCTACTTCCGCAGTAAAAAATTAATTCAGTAAAACTTGGAGCGGAAGACGAGGCTCGAACTCGCGACAACCAGCTTGGAAGGCTGGAGCTCTACCAACTGAGCTACTTCCGCAATAAAAAATTAATTCAGTAAAACTTAGAGCGGAAGACGAGGCTCGAACTCGCGACAACCAGCTTGGAAGGCTGGAGCTCTACCAACTGAGCTACTTCCGCATTTCTGAGTGCAAATTTAATCTAAAAGTTAAACGAAATGCAAGTTTTTTTTTGAAAATTTTTCACCTATCTTTATAAAAAAGATTGCTACCTATCCAAAAAACTAATTAAACCTTTCACTATTAACCAATTACACCATAATGCTTTTTATAAAAAAAATTACAGCTAGTGACACTTTTAGTGTCCGACAACCCATTTTAAGAGCAGGAATGCCCCTTGATAGTTGTAAATTTGACCATGATAACGACTCCAACACCTCCCATTTCGGACTTTTTGAAGACAATAATTTAAAAGGTGTAGCTTCACTTTTCAAAAAAAGTAACTCAAATTTTAAAAATGAGACCCAATTTCAATTAAGAGGCATGGCTGTTTTAACAGAGTGCCAAAAAAAAGGATACGGAGCACAGCTCATTCAAGCAATTGAAAAAGAAGTTAAAATTCAAAAAAATGGCTTAATTTGGTTTAATGCAAGACTAATTGCTGTTCCATTTTATGAAAAATTAGGTTACACAACCTTCGGCACAGCTTTTGAGATTGATTCAATTGGCACACATTTCGTGATGTTCAAAGTAATTGAATAGACACACTAAGTTATGTTTAAAAAATTATTTCTACTTTCGATACTACTCATTTTCGTTTTCAGTTGTAAAAAAGATAACGAAATAACCAGTATTGATGATAGTTTAATAAAGTCGGAAGACTCGAATACTGTTATTCGACCTATTCCTAGTGAAAAGCTAGAATCATTAAGTGACAGTTTACAACTTTATTACTCCAAACTCAACAACCTTGAAATTTGGTACGATCAAGAAAACAGAACTGATTTAATTAACGAAATTAAACTTTGCTATAATGAAGGTTTGAACCCTGATGACTATAACCTGGACAAAATTCAAAAATTAGAAGCCAAAAGAGAAAACTTAAAAGATGATGAAATCATCAACTATGACATACTACTAACTCGCTCTTTTCAAAAACTCGCTTCTGATTTATACAAAGGAAAATTAGACCCAAAAGTTTTGTATGAAGACTGGGATATTAGCAAAGAAGATGTAGCTCTTTCTCCTCTATTGGAAAAAAACATTAAATCGCATACAATTGCTTCAACTTTTAAAAACCTAAAACCTCAGCATTTCATCTACAATCAAATTAAAAAAAGTCTATATCATCTGGAACAATATCCCGAATATCGCTTCAAAAAAATTACTTTAAACGATAAAATTGAAGTAAATGATACACTTGACGAAATCATATCGATTAAAAAACGATTAGCGTATTGGAAAGATTATCGTATTAAAGACAGTATCATTACACCTGTATATGATAGTTTAACGTTTGAAGCTGTGAAACGTTTTCAATTAAGACATGGCTTAAAGCCCGATGGCGTTATAGGCAAAGGAACTATTAAAGCTTTTAATTATTCTAAAAATGAACGTCGTGAACAGATTATTGCCAATCTGGAACGTTGGCGCTGGTTTCCAAAAAATCTAGGTGAAGAATATTTGTTAGTTAACTTACCGAATTACAATCTTGTTTATGTGGTTAACAACGATACAGTATCCACAAACAGAGTTGTCATTGGAACTCCTAAAAGAAAAACCCCTATTTTGAGTTCGCACATGTCAAATTTTGTATTCAACCCCACATGGACTGTACCTCCAACAATTATAAAAGAAGACTTAACTCCTGCAGCAAAAAAAGATATCGGCTATTTTGAACGTACTAAAATTTCGATTTTCGATAAAGAAGGCAATCAAATTGAACCTACAGATTGGAAACCAGAAAAATCAAAATCTTACCGCTATGTACAAGCGGCTAGTTATGACAATTCATTAGGCTTAGTTAAATTGAATTTCCCAAATCGTCACGCTGTATATTTACACGACACCAACCACAGGGATTACTTTGTAAAAGAATACAGAGCTTTGAGTTCTGGTTGTGTGCGTATTGAAAACCCATTACTACTCACCGAAAAAATACTTTTAAAAGAGGATGAAAAATGGACAACTGCAGAAATAGACAGCCTAATCGTTAGAAAAAAGACAAAAGTTGTTCCGTTAAAAAATAGCAAAATTAATGTGTACTTATTCTATTGGACAAGTTGGCTGGATAAAAACAACAAACTACAATTCAGAGAAGATGTGTATAATCTCGACAAAGATTTGTTTCAACAATTACGAAACTAACTTTGATTTTTCAACATAAGATCTAGAAGGATGATAAATAAAAAGACAAGATTTCCCTTTAATTGTTTCAATTAAAGTTTTATGTACAGTATACGGAACTGCAGGACAACCTTGACTTCTTCCCAAACGTCCATTTGCTTTTACAAACTTTTCAGAAGCGTAATCAGCACCATGAATAACAACAGCTCTTTGACGCGCATTGTTATTTATTCCATATTCTAAACCGTCAATTTTTAACGAAAGTCCGTGTTTCCCGGTATAAGTTTCACCTGTAAGATAAAACCCTAAACTACTTTGATACGATTCTGATTTATTTGAAAATTGATTTGCAAATTCCATTCCCGAATTTTTACCATGTGCCACTAACGATTGTAATACAACCATTTTGGTGTTCATATCAATAACCCACAAACGCTCTTCCTTTGAAGAAAGACTGAAATCAACAATGGTTAAATACTCATTTTCTATCAATCCTTGTTGCTGCAATTGCGAATATCCCTCAAAAGCTTTGAAAAAACTCTCATATTGAGGTAACGAATAATTATTTGCTTCTATTGATTGATAAAACGATTTACAACTCGCTTCAAATGCTACTTTTTTATTTGCAGCAATATCTTTAGGGTCTGTAGCAATTACTATATTATCATTTTGTTTAACTTTAGTCTCTTTTATAGAATCAAACGACATTAAACTCAAAAGCACAAGAGGCAAAAATCTGTAAATCATTGTAAATCTTATAGTTGGTTTGTTTTTTAAAGGTTTCAAATATATTTATTTATTTTTACTAAACAAATTTTAATTTGCATTTTATCGTAAAAAAAAGCATTTTATCGGCTTTCTGTTATATTTACAACAAAATACCTCTATTTTGAAAAATTAATTTTAAAACTAAACAACCCCAATTGTTTTGCAAAACTTTTTTTATGCATAAAACACTTACAATCTGTATTTTAAACCTACTCTTTTCATCCTATATATTTTCTCAAAACGAGGAAAACACCAAAAAGACCTTACAGACATTTAAAATTAATAGAAACATTTCTATAGATGCCAATTTAGATGAACCCGAATGGCAACAAGCAGAGTCTGCTACCAATTTTACAATGTTTGATCCGGACAACGGAAAACCCGCACCAAATGAACTTAAAAGTGAAATAAAAGTACTCTACAATAACGATGCTATTTACATTGGCGCTATTCTATATGATAGCGAACCTCATTTAATTATGAAAGAAATTACAGAGCGAGACAACTTTGGAGTAAGTGATAGTTTCGGTGTATATCTGAACGGTTACAATGATGGACAACAAGATTTTCAATTTTATGTAACAGCTGCCAATGGTCAAGCGGATTGCAATTTTACTTCACAAACTGGAGAAGATTACTCTTGGAATGCTATATGGGAAAGCAAAGCGCAAATCACAGATTATGGCTGGGTTGTTGAAATGAAAATACCTTATGCGGCACTACGTTTTCCTAAACAAAATGAGCAAGTTTGGGGCATTAACTTTTTTAGAGAAGTACGACGAAAAAGACAAAAATTCACTTGGTCTCCTGTAGACAATCAAATAGGTGCTTTTTCGCAACAAGCGGGTATTTTAAAAGGCATCCAAAACATTAAAACACCTACACGTCTTTTTTTAATTCCGTATGCATCCAGTTACGTTAGCAAAACTCAAGATGAAACTTCAACAGAATTCAAAGGTGGTTTGGATATAAAGTATGGCATAAACGATGCCTTTACTTTAGATGCTATTTTAATACCTGATTTTGGTCAAACCAAATTCGATAATGTAGTATTGAATCTAGGACCATTTGAACAGCAGTTCAATGAAAATCGTCCCTTTTTCACAGAAGGAACCGATTTGTTTACCAAAGGAAATTTGGTGTATTCCAGACGTATTGGCGCCCTTCCAAACTTAAACATCACATTAGAAGAAAGCGAGGAAATAGCTGAAATTCCTGCTAATATCAATTTGGTAAATGCTTTAAAAATATCAGGTAGAGACAAAAGCGGTTTAGGTGTCGGTTTTTTAAATGCCATTACAGAACGAACAACTGCAGCAGTAAAAAATACTGTGACAGGGAATGACAGGGAAACCGTAGTTGCTCCATTAACCAACTATAATGTAACTGTACTTGACCAACGTTTTAACCAAAACTCTTCAGTAACTTTAATTAACACCAATGTTACCCGAAATGGTTCTTTTAGAGATGCCAATGTTACTGGAATGCTATTCGACCTTAATACTAAAAAAAACACCTACAACCTTAATGGTGATGTTAAAATGAGCAGCGTTTACGATATAAAGAATTATAACGGATATAGCACTTCTTTATATTTTGCAGAAACCAGCGGTAAAATTCGATATCAAGTAGGTGGTAATTATATTTCAAAAGATTATGACAACAATGATTTAGGTATCATTTTTCAAACCAACTATGCTTCGATCTCTGGTAATGTTAATTACAGAATTTTAAATCCTACCAAGTATTTCAATACTTTCCGTTTGAATTTAAATTCCTATATGGAATACAACAATACAACAGGAAAGATACAATCGAGCAATTATAATATCAATTTTGGCGGAAACAATAAATCCAATCATTACATAGGAGCCAATTTTGATTACAACCCTTTTAAAAATTACGATTATTATGAGCCTCGACAAGAAGGCCGATATGTTATTTATCCAGAAAGTTATGGTGGTAATGTATATTTATCTTCAAATTACAACAACCCACTTGCTTTAGACATTTCACCTTCTTTTTATACCACTTACGAAAAAGGCAGGTATAATTATGGCATTAATATTAGTCCAAGATACCGTTTCAGTGATAAGCTTTCCATGATCTACAGTTTTAATCTGAGTAAACAGCTGAATAATGTTGGCTATATTGATAATGATTCTACCAATATTTACTTTGCAAAAAGAAATCGCAGTACCTATACCAATAGTTTATCTAGTAAGTTTTCCATCAATAGTAATATGAATTTTAATCTACTAGTACGCCACTATTGGTCATTAGCAGAAAATCAAAATATTTTCACATTGAATGATGATGGCACTTTAGCAGAAAACTTGGAATACAACACAAACAAAGATTCTAATTTCGGCACTTGGAATATGGATTTATCGTATTCATGGTGGTTTGCACCTGGGAGTCAAATTTCCGTATTATACCGAAATAACGCCTCAAACTTCAACCGAGAAATCAACAACAATTTTAATAGTAATTTTTCAAGTCTCCTTGATGATAATTTAAATCACACCTTCTCTGTAAGCGTACGGTATTACATCGACTACAATCAAGCTAAGAATTGGCTTAAAAAAACATAATTCATACCCACTTAATTAGCGTAATGGTTATCTTTGTGTAAATTTTTCAAAAAATGAACAAAAAAGTTATATTAATGATTTTAGATGGTTGGGGAAAATCACCTGATCCTAAAGTTTCTGCAATTGATAATGCTAACACTCCTTTTATTGATAGTTTATATACAAAATACCCAAATGCGCAATTGCGTACCGATGGTTTAAATGTTGGCTTACCAGAGGGGCAAATGGGAAATTCAGAAGTTGGTCACATGAATCTTGGTGCTGGACGCATTGTTTATCAAGATTTAGCTAAAATTAATTTAGCTGTAGCCAATAAAACTATGAATCAAGAAAAGCCTTTAATGGATGCTTTTGATTATGCCAAAAAAAACAACAAACCCGTTCACTTCCTTGGACTTGTTTCCGATGGTGGCGTACACTCTCACACTTCACATTTAAGAGGATTAATTGATGTTGCGGAAGAAAATGGCCTAAAAAACATGTATGTTCATGCTTTTACAGACGGTCGTGATGTAGATCCAAAATCTGGTGCAAAATACATAAAAGACCTTGATCACTATTTGCAAAATACAAATGCAAAGCTTGCTTCAATCATAGGGCGTTATTATGCAATGGATCGTGATAAAAGATGGGAACGCGTCAAACTTGCTTATGACTTAGTTGTAAATGGAGTTGGGGAAAAATCAAAAGATGCCGTTGGAAGCATTTTAGACAGTTATGCTAATGATGTCACCGATGAATTCATCAAACCGATAACTATGGTTGATAGTCATGATAATCCAATCGCAACTATTCAAGATGGGGATGTAGTGGTTTTCTTCAACTTTAGAACCGATAGAGGACGTGAATTAACTGAAGCTTTATCACAAAAAGATTTTCATGAACAAAACATGCACAAACTTAATTTGTACTATGTTACCATGACCAATTATGATGAAACATTTGAAAATGTTCATGTAATTTACGACAAAGATAATATCACAGAAACTCTAGGAGAAGTTTTAGAAAAAGCAGCTAAAAAACAAATTCGTATTGCCGAAACAGAAAAATACCCTCACGTTACATTCTTTTTCTCTGGTGGAAGAGAGGAACCGTTTAATGGTGAAATGCGTATTTTAAAAAATTCACCAAAAGTGGCTACTTACGACTTAAAACCTGAAATGAGCGCATTTGAATTAAAAGATGCATTGGTTCCTGAGCTTAAAAAAGGGGAAGTTGACTTTGTTTGTTTAAACTTTGCAAATGGTGATATGGTTGGACATACTGGTGTAATGGAAGCAGCGATCAAAGCTTGTGAAGCAGTGGATGTTTGTGTTAAAGAAGTAGTAGAAACTGCTCTTGAAAACGGATACACTACATTATTAATTGCCGATCACGGAAATTGTGAAACCATGATTAACCCAGACGGAACGCCAAATACAGCACACACCACAAACCCTGTTCCGTTAATTTTAATTGACAACGAATTAAAACACATCAATAGTGGCGTATTAGGTGACGTTGCTCCAACCATTCTTGATCTAATGCAAATACCTCAACCAGAAGTAATGACCTGTAAGTCCTTACTTTAATCCAAAACTTGATGAATAATCTACTGAAATTACTGCTGCTTTTCCAAATTATTTGTTTCAAAATCTATGCTCAAGGAGGAGCTTCCTCTTGCGCACAACTTGAAGCAAACTATCAAGATTATCAATCTTGTGCTACTTCAATCCCCTTTTCCAATTCTGTAGGAGGGAATAATGAATTCTTTAATACCAGTTGTATTCCAACAGCCTTTGTAGGACCGACATGGTTTTTTATAGAAATTAAAGATCCAGGAAATGTAATTTTACAAATTAGCCAAACCAATTCTAATGGTAATGGAGCCGATGTAGATTTTGTATTATGGGGTCCCTTTACAAACTTGACAAACGTTTGCAGCCAATTGAACCAATCAAAAGAAAAAGATTGTAGTTATTCTTCAGCAGCAGTAGAAACCGTTAGTATTCCATCAAGTACTCCAGGACAATTGTATGTTTTGTTAATCGATAATTATTCAGGACAATCTGGTCAAATTTCAGTGAGTCAAATAGGCGGTTCTGGTAGCACTAACTGTGATTTCCTTTCAACTGTAAAAATTAACAATACAGATGGAACTCCAATAAGTAATTTAGATGCTAATTTGTGTTTTTCGGATACAAAACAAATTATGGCAACTATTGATGTTAATGCTTTTACTGGAAATGCGAGTGATTTACGTTTTAATTATACTTGGTATAAAAATGGTGTACAAATAGGAACTCCTGTTTTAAATGACAGTAACCCTACCAATACCATTACTATAACGAGTTCGGGTACGTATAAAGTAGAAACTACAACTTATGACATTGTAAATAATCCCAATCAAAATAGCCCAATACCCGCAGTGAGTGATGCCGAAGTAGATTTATTTTTCCATACTACCCCAGATGTCGCAATAACATTAAACGATTATAGTTGTGTGAATACAAATCCGCAACTTACAACGAATATATTGAATTCGTCCGCTTTGGTTACTGGAGTTGACAATCTTACTTACCAATGGTACTTGAATAACAATCCTATTACAGGGGCTACTGCTCAAAACTACTCTCCTACTCAAGTTGGTGAGTATTTTGTAAAAGTAACCAACAGTCCATGTCCTTCAGTAAATTCAAATGTAATTCAGATTATTGAAAATCCAGTTATTATCAATAACCCAAATGCATTAGTAACATGTAGCACATCAGAATTTGCGACTTTCAATTTACAAGAAAACGAAAATGCCATTACTGCTTCAACAACTTACCCAACAGTATCTTTTCAATATTTCACTTCTTTAAATGAAGCTATTGCTAATACAAATCAAATAAACGATCCTAGCAATTTCATGAATACAAATCCATATAATCAAACCATTTACATTCGATTAACTAGCATTATTAATACAAACACGAATGACGAATGTTATACTATATTGGAACAAGAATTAATAGTAAAACCTTATCTTGAAAATGTCCTTTCCGATAACCCTTATACTATTTGTTACAACGCTGAAAACAACATTGCCTACCCCGTTGAGGTTAAAACCAACTTGAATGAAACCGATTATGAATTTATATGGTACAATGGTTTTAATGCTGTTGCAGGTAATGAAATAACTGGCGCTACAAGCAGTTCGTTTACAACAAGTAATCTTGGATTATTTTCCGTACAAATAACTGATATTACAGGAGCTACACCTTGTGCATCCACTTTTAATTTCACAACACAAACTTCTCCAATTCCACAAACAGTTACAGTATCACCAAGTGAATTAATCGCTTTTGATTCCGATAATACTGTTGTAGCAACTGCTACCCCAAATTCATCTGATTATTTATATGCAATTGATAATGGTGGTGAACAAGAAAGCAATATTTTCTATAATGTGCCACCAGGAAAACACTTTTTAAAAGTGATTAATAAATATGGATGTGGAGAAACCAAAACAGTATTTACTATTGTGGATTATCCAAAATTTTTCACACCAAATGGAGACACATTCAATGATGTTTGGAACATTAGAGGCACTTACCTTTTTGACGCCTATACTGTTTCAATATTTGATCGTTATGGAAAATTGATTACACAAATACGGAAAAATACTCCAGAATGGGACGGCACTTTTAATGGTCAAATGCTGCCGGCTTCAGACTATTGGTTCCGATTGGTTTACACCATAGATGATGTAGAATACGAATATCGCAATCATTTCACTTTAAAACGTTAATACATAATCCCGATTCGTTCGGGATTTTTTTATGACAATTCTAAAACAAAAGTTAAACTTTTAATTATTGATAGTAATACTATTATATTTGTATTGCTTAAGTATTTACAATATGGAAAACTTACTGTCAAATTTAAGAATAACAATTAACGAAAAGCTGTACTTGAAAGATCCTGAGACCTCCGAACTAGGTCATAAAATCTTAAAAAACAGCATCCTATTAATTGACGAAATAGGTTTTGAAGCTTTTACTTTTAAAAAATTGGGAGAAAAAATTCATTCCAATGAAAGTTCTATTTATCGCTATTTTGAAAACAAACATAAGCTACTCATTTATCTTTCTACTTGGTATTGGTCGTGGATGGAATACAACTTAGTTTTTGCAACAAACAATATCAAAGACCCTACTGACAAGCTTTGTAAAAGCATTAAAGTAATTACACAAAATATAGTTGATGATAAAAACACACCTTACATTGATGAATCTGTTTTAAACAGAATAATTATTTCAGATTTTACCAAAACACTGCTAACTAAAGACGTTGACACCGAAAACAAAGAAGGCTTTTTCTTAGTATACACAAGTGTAATCAATAGGTTAATTGAAATGATAATTGAGGTAAATCCTGATTATCCTTATGCAAAAAGTTTGGCCTCTTCGATAGTGCAAGGAGCATTACACCAACATTATTTGAAAGACCATTTCAAAAATTTAACCAACCTTTCTGATAAAGATTGTTTATCCGACTTTTATATCAACATGATTAAAAAAATATTATTATGAACCCAATAGAGCGCTTTAAAAATTTAATAGTAATCGACAAAAAAGACGTTACTCAACTTCTTATTTATGCTGTTTTAGCTGGTCTTATCAGTTTATCCATCCCATTGGGTAT
Organism: Flavobacterium chuncheonense; assembly: GCF_042686145.1. NCBI lineage: Bacteria > Pseudomonadati > Bacteroidota > Flavobacteriia > Flavobacteriales > Flavobacteriaceae > Flavobacterium > Flavobacterium chuncheonense. The sequence goes on from NZ_JBHUPC010000012.1 coordinate 699,730, forward strand.
TCAATCGATTATAAACTTTATTCAAGCAGGGCAAATCAGCACTTCTTGGATTGTATTGGTATTTATAGTAGTCATTGGGGTGGCCTTTGTAGGGGTTTTAAAAATTATGCAATTCAGAATAACAGAGAACTTACAACAAAAAATATTTGTTCGTTCCTCTTTTGAATTTGCTTATCGTTTTCCAAAAATTAAATTCAATCAAATTTACAACGAATCTCCACCTGAATTAGCCAATCGTTTCTTTGATACTTTAACGGTTCAAAAGGGATTTTCAAAATTAATTTTGGAAGTTTCTACAGCTGCTTTACAAATTCTATTTGGTATACTTTTACTTTCTCTTTATCATTCCTTTTTTATATTTTTTGGAATTTTATTATTGACTTTACTCTATTTCATTTTTAAAATAAATTTCAATTCGGGATTAAATACAAGTTTAAAAGAATCAAAATACAAATACAAAGTTGCACATTGGTTACAAGAAATAGCACGCAATCACTTGAGTTTTAAAAACAATAATTTGTTTAATTTTTCTTTAAATAAAAATGATATTTTAGTTAACGAATATTTGTCACATCGTGAAAGTCACTTTAAAGTCCTTCGAAAACAGTTCATTCAACTTATTGGTTTTAAAATTTTAATTACAGCTGGATTACTAATTATTGGAGGGATGTTAGTATTAAACCAACAAATGAATATCGGTCAATTTGTAGCGGCAGAAATTATTATTATTACCATTATATCAGCAGTTGAAAAATTGTTTTATGGCTTAGAGTTATTTTACGATGTCACGACTTCTTTAGAAAAATTAGGAACTGTTGTTGATCTTGAACTAGAAACTCCTTCTCAAAACGCAGCGTCACATTACTATCTTGATGACGAACCAATTTCTCTGGAAGCCAAAGAAATTTCATTTCAATTTCCCGACAGCGATGTTCCTGTATTAAAAGATATCAGCCTTACACTTAAAAAGGGTGACCGCTTATTAATTCATGGCGAAAACGGTAGTGGTAAAACAACATTATTACGCCTACTTGCACGATTGATAGAGCCTTCAACTGGAAGTATTTTCTTAAATGACACTAATATCAAAAAATATTGTATTGATGATTTTAGAGACAATATTGGTGTAATAACAATTGACGATAGTCCTTTTGAAGGAACTATATTCGAAAATATTACGTGTAACAACCCGAATGTGACAAAGAAGGAGGTCGCCCAACTTTTGGATAAATTAAAATTAACCGATTTAATCAAATCACTTCCGCTTGGTCTTGACACCATGATGATTTCAGAAGGAAAAAGAATAAACTCGGCTTCCATTCAAAAAATATTATTGGCTCGCTGTTTAATTACAAATCCAAAATTATTATTCTTGGAAGAACCCGTTGAAAAACTTGACAAATATAGTGCCGGCGAAATTATTGACTTTCTTACCGATCCTAAAAACCCATGGACATTAGTGGTTATCGCCAAAGGAAATTACTGGAAAGAAAAATGTACACGAATTTTAAAATTAGAAAACAACACCATTAAATCTATTAAATAGTCATGTTAAATATCACAAAGAATAGAATTGATAAATGGGTTGATTTAGACAAATACAAATCAGCCAAAGTTTTTGAAGACAATAAAGGCTATCAAAATATTAAAAGAGTGATAGGAGTTTTGAGTTTCTTATTGTTTGCCATACTCTTTTTACCTTGGACGCAAAATGTTTCAGGCTCAGGAGCTGTGACTACTTTAAAACCAGATCAACGACCACAAACTATTCATACAACCATAGCAGGTAGAATAGAAAAATGGTATGTTAACGAAGGAGATTATGTAAATAAAGGAGATACTATCTTGTTTATTTCAGAAATTAAAGAAGACTATTTAGATCCTAATTTAGTAGAGAATACCGGTAATCAAGTTAAAGCCAAAGAAAGTGCTGCTGCGTCTTATGAAAGTAAGGTAAAAGCGCTAGAAATGCAATTGAGTGCAATTGAAAATGAAAAAAATCTAAAATACAAACAAGCACAAAACAAACTGAAACAAGCTCATTTAAAAGTAAAAAGCGATAGCATTGATTTCGAAGCAGCTAAAACACAATTAAAGATTGCCCAAACTCAATACAACCGTTCAATCAATTTAAACAAAGAAGGGCTTAAACCATTAACTGATGTAGAAGCTAAAAAAGTAAAACTTCAAGAAACAGAGGCTAAAATTGTTACACAAGAAAACAAATACATCGCGAGCCAAAATGAAGTATTAAATGCTACAATGGAATTGAATCGAATTGTTGCCGAATATGCTGAAAAAAATGCAAAAGCTACAAGTGATCGACAAACAGCGTTAAGTACACAATTTGATACCGAAGCACAAGTTAACAAACTCAAAAACCAATACACCAATTACCAAATCAGAAACGGTATGTATTATATATTGGCACCTCAAGATGGTTATATCAATAGAGCTTTACAGTCAGGTATTGGTGAAACATTAAAAGAAGGTACTTCAATAGTAAGTATCATGCCTGCAAAATTTGACATTGCAGTAGAAACTTATATCAGTCCTGTTGACTTCCCTCTTATTCATAAAGGCGAAAAAGTGAGAGTCTGGTTTGATGGATGGCCATCAATAGTATTTAGTGGTTGGCCTGGTGCTTCATTTGGAACTTTTGGAGGTGTAATTGTTGCCAAAGAAAATTTCATTAGTCAAAATGGAAAATACAGAGTTTTGATTGCGCCAGATAAAAATGATAAAGAATGGCCAACAGAATTAAGTATTGGAGCCGGAACTGAAACCATAGCGCTATTAGAAGATGTGCCTATTTGGTTTGAAATTTGGAGAACTTTAAACGGATTTCCTCCTAATTTTTATACTCCTTCAGTAGTCGATCAAAAAGCAGAAAAAAAATAATCAATATGAAAAGAATTTTGCTACTTTTCCTTCTAGCTATTGTTAATTTTAGTTTCGCACAACAAACAGAGGTGTTATCATTTGAAGAGTTTTTGGGCTATATAAAAACAACGCATCCACTTACTAAGCAAGCGAATTTAAAAATTACAGAAGCTCAAGCTAAATTAATGAAAGCCCGAGGTGCTTTTGACCCAAAGCTTGAGGCGGACTATGTTGAAAAAGAATATTCCGATAAAAATTATTACTCCATTTTTAATGGAAGTTTTAAAATACCAACGTGGTTTGGTGTTGAAATTAAAGCAGCTTTTGACAATGCTGAAGGTATTTATTTGAATCCTGAAAACACTTTGCCCAATAGTGGTTTAACTTCATTAGGCATTAGTGTTCCTCTAGGCCAAGGGCTTTGGATAAACGAGAGAATGGCTGAATTACGAAAAGCTAAAATTTACCAACGTGTAAACGAAGCGGAACGCAAAATCATGCTAACTGAAGTCATTTACGAAGCATCTAAAAGCTATATTAATTGGAAAAGAAGTTTTGATGAGGTTGCTTTATACTCGACATATTTGGAAAATGCCAAAACACGATACAATGGTGTACTTAAATTAATTGAACAAGGTGACAAACCAGCTATTGATAGTGTTGAAGCTGGAATTACAGTTAAGAGTAGAAAGCTAAATCTAGAAAATGCTAATTTAAAATTAATAAAAGCGAGGCTTACGCTTTCCAATTATCTTTGGACAGAAGATGGTGTTCCTTTTGAAATTAATGAAACAATGCGTCCAGAAGAAAAAATAGACCAGACCATATTGTTTTCTCTTAAATTAGATGATTTTCAAAATTTCAACATTGAAAGTCACCCAAAAATGGAAGCCTTGAATAGTAAACTAGATATTTTAAATGTGGAAACACGTTTATTCGCTAATAGTTTGTTACCAAAACTAAACGTCAATTATAATTACCTTTCGGAGCCAAACGCATTTGACAATTATCGCTTGAAGGATTATAAGGTTGGCGTTAACTTTGCCTTTCCCTTATTTTTACGTAAAGAAAGAGCTAATTTAAAACTAGCAAAAGTCAAAGCTGCAGATTCACAATTCAGTTTAAATTTTGAACAACAAGCGTTAATTAATAAAATTGAAGCTCAAAAAAACGAAATCAAATCATATAAAAGACAAATACAACTTACAGTAGATTTAGTCAATAATTACAATCAAATGTTAAATGCTGAGGAACGTTTGTTTCAAATGGGTGAAAGTTCGCTTTTCTTAATCAATTCGAGAGAAAATTCATTAGTAACCACACAACTATCAAATATATTGCTAACCAATAGTTATTTACAAGCTGCTTTAGATTTATATAAAACAATGGCCAACCCAGAATAAAAAAATCCCGCTAAAAGCGGGATTTCATGTTTTATAACAAAAGGGTGATTAATAACGACCTCTGTTGTTATCTCTGTTGTTAGAAAAACCTCCTCTACCACCATTACCACCTGTACGGTTGAAAGATCTTCTTTCTCCCTCTGGTTTTGGCTCAGATTTGTTTACAACAATTGTTCTTCCTTCAACAGTACCACCGTTTAATTCTTCAATTGCTTTTTGTGCTTCAGCATCATTTGGCATCTCTACGAAACCAAATCCTTTGCTTCTACCTGTGAATTTATCAGAGATAATTTTAACTGAATCTACAGTTCCATAATCTTCAAAAAATCCTCTTAAATCTGCTTCCTCAATACTGAAAGGAAGACTTCCTACAAAAATGTTCATAATAAAAATTTAATTCTTTCCAAAGGTAGTCTTTTATTGCTACCAAAAAATTTTTATTCCATTTATTTTCAGTTATTTAGAAAAATAAAATATTTCAAAGGGATAAATTATTTTTTTTCAAGCCATTTTCTATTCAAAAAAAGCCCTTTCAATAGCCTCTTGGTGCATAGGATGCGCTATTTTAACCATTTCATTCAAACGCTGTTTTAAGCTTTTACCATATAAATCGGCAATACCATTTTCGGTTATGATATATTGTACGTGTGAACGGGTGGTTACCACTCCTGCCCCCTGCTTTAAAAATGGAACAATTCTGCTCTCACCTCTTTTTGTAATTGAAGGTAAAGCAATTATGGCCTTTCCGCCTTCACTTAATGACGCACCACGAATAAAGTCCATTTGACCACCTACACCAGAATACATCCTTCTACCTATAGAATCGGCGCAAACTTGCCCTGTTAAATCCACTTCTATAGCAGAATTAATAGCAACCATACGTGGGTTTTTACGAATACGAGCCGAGTCATTAACGATAGAAGACTCTTTCATTTCGATAAAGGGATTATCGTTCACGAAATCATACAGTCTTTTGGAACCCATTAAAAAAGTAGCCAACGCTCTCCCTCTGAATGTCCCTTTATAATTGCAATTGATAACATTTTTTTCAATTAAATCAATAACCCCATCCGAAAACATTTCGGTATGAAGCCCTAAATCTTTATGATTCCCCAATTGACTCAACGCAGCATTAGGAATAGAGCCAATTCCCATTTGCAAAGTGCTTTTATCTTCAATCAAAGAGGCAATATATTTACCTATTTTTTCTTCTTCTTTAGTAAATGGAGCAACATCATGAGCATGAATTGGTACATCCACTTCTACTAAATAATTGATTTCTTTTATATGCAAAATTCCGTCACCAAAAGTCCTCGGCATGTTTTGATTTACTTGTGCTATTACCACTTTAGCATTTTCAATAGCTGCTATTGATGCTTCCACCGATACACCTAAAGAACAATAACCATGAATATCTGGTGGGGAAACCTGTATAAAAACCACATCAAGAGTTAATACATTCTTACGAAACAATAAAGGTAACTCACTCAAAAAAACTGGTGTATAAGAACCATTACCCGCCTGTATAGTATGCCTTACGTTACTCCCTATAAAAAAAGAATTCACATGAAAACTTTCTATTAACTCAGGATTTGCGTAGGGTGCTTCTCCTTCTGTATGCAAGTGACAAATTTCGACGTTTCGCAATTCTGAAGCTCGCTTTGTTAATGCTTTAGTAAGTATTGTTGGCGTAGCTGCAGCTGCTTGGACGTAAACGCGATCACCACTTTTAACTACTTTTACAGCTTCTTCAGCTGTCACATATTTATTCATACCTTATTTTTTTTACAAAATTAGAATTCATAAATCTGCTAAAACATGACATTGCTCATGTTAAATTGTTTAGCTCTATAAAATTATGCCTTTTTCGTCATAAAGTTGTATTTTTGCCCTTCGAAATTCATATTATGATTGTAATAAAAACAAGAGAAGAAATTGAATTAATGCGCGAGAGTGCTTTAATTGTTTCCAAAACCTTAGGTATGATTGCCAAGGAAATCAAACCAGGCGTTACTACTTTACATTTAGATAAACTAGCTGAAGAATTTATAAGAGATCATGGTGCAGAACCAGCATTTTTAGGCATGTATGGTTTCCCAAACTCATTATGTATGAGTCCAAACACCCAAGTGGTTCATGGTATCCCAAATAATACACCACTTGTAGAAGGCGATATCATTTCGGTTGACTGTGGTGCTTTAAAAAATGGTTTTTATGGTGACCATGCTTACACTTTTGAAGTAGGAGAAGTACACCCAGATACCAAAAAATTACTTCAGGTTACTAAAGAATCATTATACGTTGGAATTCGTGAAACAAAAGTTGGAAACCGTGTTGAAGATATTGGTTATGCGATTCAACAATATTGTGAAAAACACGGCTATGGAGTAGTTCGTGAATTGTGTGGACACGGATTGGGTAGAAAAATGCACGAAGATCCAGAAGTTCCTAACTATGGAAAACGTGGTCGCGGGAAAAAATTAGTGAACGGTATGGTTATCGCTATTGAACCGATGATTAATCAAGGTACTAAAAGCATTGTACAACACCGAGACGGTTGGACCATTACTACTGCTGATGGAAAACCTAGTGCGCATTTTGAACACGATGTAGCCATTATTGACGGTAAACCAGAATTATTGTCAACTTTTGCTTATATCTATGAGGCTTTAGGCATTACAAGTAACGAAGAAGAAGGTTTACGTCAGGCTCCACTAGTTTTATAATGAAAAAACTATTCAAATTCATTTTAAATACTATACCTAGGCCGTTACTTATACGATTAAGTTATATCGTGCGGCCTATTTTAACTTTCTTCTTAAAAGGAAGTACTTACACTGATCCTATTGATGGAAAAAGTTTTCGTATGTTTTTACCTTACGGCTATGGCAACCAGCGCAACAACGTACTGTCGCCAAGTACGCTTTCACTAGAACGTCATCGTTTGTTATGGTTGTATTTGCAAAATGAAACCGATTTTTTTACTAGCGAAAAGAAATTAAAAGTTTTACATTTTGCTCCAGAACAAGCTTTTTATAAACGCTTTCGTAACCAAAAAAACTTAGACTATACCACTACTGATTTGTTTTCACCATTGGCAGATGTAAAAGCTGATATTTGTAATCTTCCATTTGAGGACAATCAATACGATATTATTTTGTGCAATCATGTTTTAGAACACATTCCTGATGACACTAAAGCTATGCAGGAATTATACCGTGTATTAAAACCTGGTGGAATGGGAATTTTCCAAATCCCACAAGATTTATCAAGGGTAACCACTTTCGCTGATGATTCGATTACCGATCCAAAAGAACGCGCTAAAATATTTGGGCAATATGACCATGTAAGGGTTTACGGTCGTGATTATTTTGACAAACTGAGAAGCATTGGTTTTAAAGTTAATGAAGTCGATTATACGCAAACACTAACATCCGAATTAGTGGAAAAATATTGTTTGGCAAAGGGAGAAATAATTCCCGTTTGTTTTAAAAATTAAAAAACCCGCTTAAAGCGGGTTTTTATTTTTATTCTTCTGGCATTAAAGTCGCAATAACTTTATCCTTCGTTAAATACTTATTGGCCACAGCCTTTAATTTTTCAACCGTGATTTTATTAAGATTTTCTTCAAAATCATTCAAATTATCTAGGTCGGCATCATCTGTATATTCCTTTTTCAATTGGGTCATCCAGAATCTGTTCTCTTTTAAATTCTTTTTATGTTCCAAGCGTGCTGCCTCTTTAACTTTATCTAAATCTTTTTGAGTTGGACCATTTTTAATCATTTTATCCAATTCATTTAATGCTGATTGTGTTAACTTTTGTGCATTTTCTGGTCCACATGGGAAGCTAATTGAAAAATTATAAGAACCTGCCGGCAGCTTACGAATAGATCCGCTTGCCGAAACACCATACACACCACTTTCGTTTTCTCTTAATTCTTCAACCAATTTAATCGTTAATGCCTCACCCAAAACTTTCATCAATACCGCTTCCTCTTTATCATATTTGGTATCCCCGTAAATCAATATTCTAACTGAACTCTTAGGATCTTTCCCTTTATTGATTATCTTTTCAATATTTCCTTTACGCATTCTGTAACCTAAATCAACTGCCGTTTCATGTTTGTCAGTAGTTGCAGGAAGTGAAGCCAAATAAAGTTCAATATGCTTCTCTAATTCCCTTTCATCAAAATTACCTACAAAGTAGAAATTAAAATCGGCTGCATTTGCAAAACGCTCTTTATACTTTTTATAGGCCAATTCATAATCCGCTTTATCATAATCCTCTGCTGTTGGAAAACCTGTATAACGTGGATTACCTTCATTCAAATAAGTGTACAATTCATTAGAAAAATACATCGATGGATCAGATAAGAAATTAGCCATGAAGCCTTTTTGTTTGGTTACGAAACTTTCAAAAGCATCTTTGTCTAGATTCAAATCCGTAAAATAAGCATACGTCATTTGCATTAAATACTCCAAGTCTTTTGGTATTGAATTACCCCTGAAGCCTTCATACATACCCGTGATGTAAGGGTAAACGCGTGCAATTTTACCCGTCATGAATTTATTGATATCATTCTTATTTAAACCAGAGAATCCAGCTTCTGATAATCCGCTTAGAGCTAAATTAACTTTTAAATACTCCTCATTATTAATAAGACTAGATCCACCAAAACTCAATGCTTCAAATAAAACTTCATCATTCTTAAAGTCTGTTTTTTTATAACTTACTTTTGCTCCATTTGACAATACCAAAGAAGTTATTCCTAATTCTTGATTTACTTCTCTTGAAACAATTTTTCCAGGTTTCACCGCATTACGAAGTAAACTTTCTGAAACTTTTGTATCTTGATAAGGTGTCAATTTAGTGACATCTACTTTTAAAGCTTTCAATACTTCTGCTTCTGTAACCGGTTTAACACCACTTTTTTCAGGACCCGTTAATACCACCACTCTATTATCTTCTTTCAGATACTTTGTAATCATTTTATTTACATCTTCAATAGAGATAAATGGCAACATTCTTTTAATAGAACTAAAAGTCCATTCAATACTAGGAATAGGTTCTTTATCTAAGAAATTACTTTGATATTCCCACACATAGTTTGCGGATTCACTTTTATCACGCTCATTATATTGACGCTCAAATTGTACCAAAAGTTGATTCTTTGCTCTGTCAAATTCACCATCGGTAAAACCAAATTTCTTTACTCTTTCATTTTCAGCTACCAATATTGATAATGCTTCCACTTGTTTATCTTCCGAAACCATTGCAACCGATTGGAATGCATTTTTAGTACGCGCCCAAGTACCTCCGTGATACGAATACCCATAAGTAAAAGGAGGATTTGTTCCATTACGCAACTCTTCCAAACGATTGTTCAACATGGTAGCAAATAAAGCTTTTGAAAGGTAATTTTTAAAGTCACCTACAGTTTTTACAACTTCTGGAGCATCATAATCTTTGTACATTAATTGTACTTGTGACATTGAAGCCTCCTTATCCGTTTCAATTGCTACAAACGTTTCTTTATGATTTGGAACCTCGTATAATTTTCTAGGTTTTTCTTTCTTTGGATTTTTATAGCCGTTAAAATGGTCTATAATTTTTTGTTCCATTTCATTTACATCAATATCACCAACCACAATAACAGCCATTAAATCAGGCCTATACCAATCTTTGTAAAAAGATGTCAGTTTATCATACGTAAAGTTTTCTAAAATCTCCTTTTGTCCTATAGGCAAACGCTTTGCGTATAACGAATTGTGCATTATCTTAGGCATAAATCTACCCATCATACGTTTATCAGCTCCTAATCCTAAACGGTATTCTTCAAGTACTACACCACGCTCTTTATCAATTTCTTCAGGTGTCAGGGTAGTATTAAATGCCCAATCTTCGATAATTTGGAAACCTTTTTCTACCTTTTCCTTATCATCAGAAGGTATTGGTAAAAAGTAAACCGTTTCATCAAAACCGGTATAAGCATTCAAATGCTGACCAAATTTCACACCTATACTTTGCAGATAATCAACCAATTGATTTTTAGGAAAACGTTTTGTCCCATTGAAACACATGTGCTCCATGAAGTGTGCTAAACCCTGTTGCTGATCATTTTCTAAAATAGATCCTGCATTAATAACAAGTCGTAAATCGACTTTATCTTCCGGTTTTTCATTTTTCCGGATGTAATACTTTAATCCGTTTTTTAATTGTCCGATTTTGACATTAGGATCCGTTGGTATTGCCGCATTCAAGTCAAATTCTTGTGCGTGCAATCCAAAAGAAACCGAAATCAATCCAATAAGGAGAAATTTAGTTTTTTTCATTATATAACGTTTGTGGTTTTTGTAAATATATAACTACTAAAAAACTAAAATATTATAAAAAAGTTAAATTTTATTACTTTCTGATTTTTTTAAAGTTTTCTGTTTCAAAACGTTCCAAAGAATTCGCCTCATTGGCATACATAATCATCACATAAAGTTCCGGATGCTCAGCAACAAATTTTTTCCCTTGTTCAACATCCATAACCATTAATGCAGTTGCGTAACCATCGGCCATAATACAAGTAGGTGCTAGAACAGTTGTACTTAAAACATTACCTTTTTGTGCTTTACCCGTTTTTGGATTAATGGTATGTACAAACTTCTCACCGGTAATTGAATCGGTAATTACCTTTCGATAATTTCCTGAAGTTGCCATACCTAAATTTTCAAGATTAACCGTAGCAATCAATTTACGCGCTTCAGGGGTTTGCAACGGATCATCAATCCCAACTACCCAATTTTTATTATCAATGGTATTTTTACCCAATGCATACAATTCACCACCAATTTCTACAATAGCATTCTCAATACCTTTGGCTTTCAAAAAATCAATTGCTACATCAACAGAATACCCTTGTGCAATAGCATTAAAATCAAAATAGGTTTCAGGATATTGCTTTTTGATAGTATGATTACTATTTACTTTTACTTTATTAAAACCTACGAACTGCAACAAACTATCAATTTCAGATTGATTTAAGCTTTTTCTTGAATGATTAGGTCCGAAACCATATACATTAACCAAAACACCTATAGTAGGATCAAAAAGCCCGTTCGTTTCGTTAAAAATTTGTCGGGAAGCGTTGAATGTTTCCAAAAACAATTCATCAACTACTACAGTACTGTCCCCTGCGTTAATTTTTGAAATTTTTGAATCAGGCCTATAAGTCGAAAGTGATAAATCGAAAGCTTCTAATAAAGAATCAATTTGCGTTTTCGTAACGAGTTCTTCATTGGCAATATACTTAATAGTATACGTACTGCCTTGCGCCTCACCTTGAATAATAAAAAATTGATTTTCTTTCATTTCCTGACAAGAAACCAAAAGAAAAACTAAGAGAACACAACTATAAAAGTACTTTGTAACCATTGTAATTGATGATATAATCAGAGTTTCTGTAAACTGGTTTTTCAAAATCAACAGCATTAGCGATACCAACTCCTGCAAAAAGAACTTTAGCGTTTTTAGCTTTGGCATGATTGATAAACGTTTCCACAAATAAAATATTGGGTTCATCAGGATTAATTGGATAAGGAACAGCTTGCACCATAACAAAATGCAGTCTGTTTTGCGTATCAACACACACAAATTGAGGGTGCTTTTTTAACTGACTGTTTATTGCAATGAATTCAAAACCCTTTTTCTCAAGGTCTTTTCCTACGTGATTCATTGCAATTTGATGCAATTCTTGTTCTGTAAGTTCTTCCATAATGCAAAGTTAAGCCATTACTTGGAAAATCAAATTAATTACAACGCTGTTTGTATTCTTGATTGATTTTATCGAATGGAATTACATAATACTCTGAATATTTTTTCATTTCAAAATCCTTTTTATCTTCTTTTGATTTGAATTGCTTTTTCCCCTCTTTAATCACTTTTTGTAATTCTTTATATTTATCATAACCTTGATCCTTATTAAGGATTTCAGCTACAATTTCAGAATTTAACCAACTCATAAAATCTTCACAATCATTAGATACAAAACGATATGAATCTATAAACTTAGAATACATGATATTCTTATTCATTATCATTTCCATTAAATTAGCATCAAATGGAGTAATGGCTTCATTACTATTATTGTTATTCAAATATACTATAGTAGTCATATACTTTTCCTTATTTTGATATGGTTCATTCATATACAAATGATAACCATACAAATTAATAGAATCCTTCTTTATCAAAGGTAAAAATACATTACGTGACCTTTCCAATATTTCACCGTTACTGCTTTTTACCACTCTTAACCGCTTAAAAGACTGCTCTTCTTTTAATTGTTTATCATAGTATGTAATTTCATTTATACTATCGGAATCCAATTTAATATATTCATCGGAGCCACTCTCCCTAAATTTAATTTCCTTACGATCGAAATGTAAGTCAGACTCCAAATTCGCCACATTAACTTGAAGGCTGTATATCTCTATTACATTAGGACTCTCAAAATCATGAATTTCACCTAGTAAAGTTTTACCGTTATTCAATAAAACAGTGGCATTTTTAAACGTTTTATCTCCAAAATAAAAAGTAACATGAGATTGATTATAGGTTTGAGAATAGATTGTATTGCTAAGAGCCAAAAAAGTAATTGCTAAAAAAGTTGAAAATTTCATTGTTTAAGTTTCGTTATAAAAAGGGCCAAATATAAAAAAACCGGTTCATTTCTGAACCGGTTTTTTGTGTTTTTATGATAGAATGTATTATCCTCCAAAGTCGTCAAAACGAATATTTTCTGGATCTAATCCGAAGTCTTCACCCATTTTTTGAACGGCTTTGTTCATCATTGGCGGACCACAGAAATACAATTCAATATCTTCTGGATTTTCGTGTTTCGATAAATAGTTATCAATAACCACATTGTGGATAAATCCAACAAATCCATCTCCTTCTCCATCAACACCATCTTTCACTTTCCAGTTATCTTCTGGTAAAGGCTCAGACAATGCTAAGTAGAATTTGAAGTTAGGGAAATCTTTCTCTAAAGCTCTAAAGTGATCAGTATAAAACAACTCTCGTTTTGAACGTCCTCCATACCAATACGTAACTTTACGTCCTGTTTTAACAGTACGGAATAAGTGATACAAGTGAGAACGCATTGGTGCCATACCAGCCCCTCCACCTACATACAACATCTCAGCATCTGTTTCATTAATGAAGAACTCTCCGTAAGGTCCTGAAACCACAACTGGGTCACCAGCTTTTCTAGAGAAGATATAAGATGATGCAATACCTGGATTTACTTTTGCCCATCCGTTAATGTTACGATCCCATGGCGGAGTAGCAACACGAACGTTTAACATAATTTTACGCCCCTCAGCTGGATAAGAAGCCATAGAGTAGGCTCTTTCCACCAAGTCATCATTTTTCATCACTAATGGCCATAAATTAAATTTATCCCACTCTGCTTTGAATTTTTCAGGTTCACCTGGGTGCTCCACTGGGTGTGCTGTAATATCGATATCCGAATATTTAATCTCACATTTAGGTATTTCAATTTGAATATACCCTCCTGGCTCATAGTGCATATCCTCAGGCAATTCAACGATAAACTCTTTAATGAAGGAAGCCACATTGTAGTTTGAGTAAACTTTAGCTTGGAATTTCTTGATACCAAAAACTTCTTCTGGAACTTCAATTACCATGTTACTTTTTACTTTCACCTGACATCCTAAACGCCATCCTTCAGCTAATTCTTTTCTACTAAAGTGAGGCACCTCTGTTGGTAATGCTTCACCACCACCATCAAGAACTTTACATTTACATTGGATACAAGTACCTCCACCACCACAAGCTGATGGCAAGAAAATTTTACTTGATCCTAGAGTAGACAATAAGGTATTCCCTGAACCTACTTCAATTTCATTTTCACCATTAATTTTAATTTTAACCGGTCCAGATGGAACCAATTTTGCTTTGGCAAACAAAATAACCGCTACCAAAAGCAATAATAAAATTAAAAAGGCTATAACTGTTGTACTGATTAAACCAGTAGTACTTACTTCTAAAGCTATCATAATTATTCTTGTACTATTTCGGTTAATGAATCATTTACTGTTTCTACTACTGTTGAGTCCACAACAACTGTTTCAACAACTTCTGTAGTTTCAACTGGCGCTACATTTTCAACAATATCTTTTTTAGGCGCTTCTTCACTATCACCTCCTGAAAGCATACCTCCAAAAGACATAAATCCAATAGCCATTAAACCTGTTAAAATAAACGTCATACCTAAACCTCTAAATGCAGGTGGTACATTTGAATATCTGATTTTTTCTCTAATAGCTGCAATAGCTAAGATTGCTAAAAACCATCCAATACCTGATCCGACACCGTAAACCGTTGCCTCTGTAATATTGTTGAATTCTTTTTGTTGCATAAATAACGAACCTCCTAAGATAGCACAGTTTACCGCAATAAGTGGTAAGAAAATACCCAAAGAGTTATAAAGTGCTGGAGCAAATTTTTCAACAATCATCTCTACCAACTGTACCATTGTTGCAATAGTAGCAATAAATAAAATGAACGTTAAGAAACTTAAGTCGTAATCTGCAAATTCTTCACCCATCCAAACTAAAGCACCTGGACGTAAAATATATTGATCCAATAAGTAATTCATTGGTACTGTTACTAACATTACGAAAATAACCGCTGCACCAAGTCCAACTGCTGTTGATACTTTTTTAGAAACAGCTAAATATGAACACATACCTAAGAAGGTAGCGAATACCATATTATCAATAAAAATTGATTTTAAAAATAATTGTAATAATTCCATTTCTTAGTGTGTTTCTATTAAACTTTTATTTCTTGAACGTTGGAAACCAATAATTAGACCTAAAGTAATTAACGCCATAGGAGCCAACAACATAAATCCATTATTTTCGTAACCAATTGCATACAATCCTGTTTTTTCAACTGGGTCACCGAATACTGGGAAACCTAATAATTTACCAGAACCTAATAACTCCCTGAAGAAACCTACTACTACTAATATTAAACCATATCCAGCAGCATTTCCAATACCGTCTAAGAATGCTTTCCAAGGTCCGTTACCCAAAGCAAAAGCTTCGAAACGTCCCATGATAATACAGTTTGTAATAATCAAACCTACGAATACTGATAATTTTTTAGCTAAATCTGGAACGTAAGCTTTTAATGTTAAGTCTACAATAATAACCAAAGCTGCAACTACTACTAATTGAGCGATAATACGAATTGCAGATGGAATAACATTACGCATTAATGAAATTACAACGTTACCTGCAGCTAATACAAACATTACAGACAATGCCATAATGATAGAAGCTTTCAATTCTGCTGTAATTGCCAATGCCGAACAAATACCTAACACTTGAACCGTAATAGGGTTACTATCTGTTAGTGGATCTTTAATTAAACCGATATTCTTTTTTGAGAACAATGGCTCTTTTTCTGTGTTTTTTTCTGCCATGGTTTTATTTTTTTAATGTTTCAAAATAAGGCAAGTACAATTTAATACCTGATTTCAACATTGCAGCTACACCGTTTCCAGTAATAGTTGCACCCGAAATAGCATCAACTTGATTGTCTGTCTTATCTGTGTTATTAGGATCTCCGTTTGATTTAGAAATTTCAACTGATTTGTAATTTCCGCTTGCGTCAAAAATCATTTCTCCTTTGAAATCGTCTTTAAAGAAAGATTCCGTAATGTTTGCTCCTAAACCAGGTGTTTCTCCTTTGTGATCAAAGAAAACTCCGTTGATACTTTTCAAGTCATCATTTAAAGCAATGTAGCCCCAAATTGCATCCCAAAGTCCGTTACCTCTAACTGGGAAAATGTAGATTTTTTCACCATCTTTTTCTCCAATGAATAAAGGCAATCTTTGAACTTTTCCTTGCTTTGCAGCATCTTGTTCTTTCTTAACATCAATTAAATAAGCCTCAGAATTTTCAGTAGCTGTAGTACCTTCAATTACATATTGTTGCTTAATGTATTGGTTAAAAGTTTCAGTAGCATTGCTTCTATCCGACTCAATACCCATTGAACTTAAAATATCCATTTGTGTTTTAACTTTATCGTTATTAACACGCATTTCTTTTGTTGCACTTGCGAAAAAAGCCAACAAAGATCCTACTACTACTACTAATATTACTGAGAATATAATAGTATACGAGTTTGAGTCTGTACGTTTTGTTGACATAATTAAGCAGTTTGAGTTTTTAAACGTTTCATTCTTCTCTTCACATTACCTTGTACCACATAGTGGTCAATTGTTGGAGCAAATACATTCAACAATAAAATAGCCATCATTACTCCTTCTGGGTAAGCTGGGTTGAACACACGGATTAAAATACTGAATAAACCAATTAAGAATCCGTAGATGATTTTACCTGCATTAGTTTGTGCCGCAGAAACTGGGTCTGTAGCCATAAATACAATACCGAATGCAATACCTCCAATTAATAAATGTTGCCAGAATGGGAATGACATTAATCCATAGAATTTACTAGATTCCGTGATAACACCAGCATCTACAATACCGTTGAAGATTAATCCCATAACAACAGCACCTACAACAGCAGAAATCATAATTCTTGCACTTCCAATTCCTGTGAAAATTAACCAAGCTGCTCCTAATAAAATTAAGAAAGTTGATGTTTCTCCAACAGATCCAGGAATAAATCCGAAGAACATATCTGCTACTGAATGAGTAGGCGTATGATTTGCTGCTAAAGCTCCTAAGATAGTCTCTCCAGAAATAGCATCTACACCGTTTGCTTTTGTTACACCATTAACTGCTCCGTGAACCCATACTTTATCTCCAGACATCCAAGCTGCCCAGTTAAAGAATAAGAAAGCACGAATTGTTAAAGCTGGGTTTAACACATTCATACCTGTTCCACCGAATAACTCTTTTCCGATAACTACACCAAATGCCACAGCAACAGCAAGCATCCATAAAGGTAAATCAATAGGAACAATAAGTGGCACAAGCATACCTGTTACCAAGTATCCTTCTTCTACTTCGTGTTTTTTAACTGTTGCAAAAATAAATTCGATACCTAAACCTACACCGTAAGAAACGATTAATAAAGGAAGAATTTTTTCAGCTCCAATTAATAAGTTGTCAAGATTCCAAAAATCACCAGATAAAAATGGCATTCCTTCTGGAAAACCATTTATTTGTCCATGATATTGAAAACCTGCATTGAACATTCCGAATAATAAAACCGGAACCATTGCCATAATAACCGTGTTCATTACACGTTTTAGGTCAGTTGCATCTTTAATATGAGTTCCGCCATGCGTAGTCATATTAGGCAAATAAAGAAAAGTATGCAACGCGTTGAAACCTTGTTCAAATTTCGTACCGCGGTATTTTTCTTTTAAATTATGTAAATTTTGTTTTAATCCCATTTTTGTGATTTTTAGATTGCTATGAGGACTAACCTACTTCTTTGATCATTACGTCCAAACCTTGTCTGATAATCCTTTGGTGATCTTGTTTTGAAACACAAACATACTCAGTAAGCGCAAAATCTTCTGGCGCAACTTCGTAAATACCTAAAGCTTCCATTTGATCAATATCTTTCACCAAAATTGCTTTCATCAATTGCATTGGATAGATATCTAATGGAAATACTTTCTCATACTCACCTGTTAACACGAATGCTCTGTGCTCACCATTTGTATTAGTATTCAAATCATATTTCTTATTCGGTGTTAAGAATGAGAACATATTTGCTCTGTAAACACTGAATTTATTTGGTCTTGGAATATTCCACCCAAAGAAATCATAATCATCACCCTCTGGAATAGCAGTTACCATGTCATGGTAAAAACCTAAAAATCCATCTTTTGATTTTTGATCTCCAGTTAGTACATCACCACTGATAATTCTATAACCACCCTCTTTCAAGTTTCCAGCAACAATATCACTAATTTGAGCTCCAGCCTTTACTTTCACATAAGAAGGTTTTGCAAAACCAGTTCCTGCTAAAGCAATAACTTTTTCTTGATTAAGTTTACCTGTCAAAAACAAGTCTCCAATAGTAGCAACATCTTCGATTTGAACCACCCAAACTTTTTCTCCTTTGTTAATAGGATCAATTTTTGCAATTTGAGTTGAAACCAAACCTACTGGATGCACACCTTGACCTTTGTGAACTGTTACACCGTCAACTTTTGGCATAAAATCTGCGCTTGGTGATACTGTAACGTGAACTTTACCAGAAGTCAATTTTGTCAAAGCAGTAAAACCAGCAGCCAAAGCATCTTGTCTACCTTTTAAAGTCACATTTAAGTCAGCCGCTAATGGCGCAGAATTGATTCCTGAAACAAAAATTGCTTTAGGAGTATCTGCAGAATTTGCCATTACATCATAAGGACGTTGCGTGATAAACGGCCAACTTCCCGATGCCAACAAATGCTCTTTTACTTCTTTTCCAGATAAATCTTTTGGATTTTTTTTGCTATGCTCTACGAAATCATCTTGAGAATCAGCAATAATAAGAATTTCTAAAATAACTCTTTTCTCACCTCTTTTTATCTCTTGAATCGTTCCGCTAACAGGAGAAACAAACTTTACAGCCTCATCATTTTTTGAATAAAAAATAACTTCACCAGCTTTAACTTTTGCTCCTTCCTTAACAACCATTTTTGGTGTTACTCCGTGAAAATCGGAAGGTTTGATAGCATAGACTTTCGAGCGGGTAACCTCAGAAACTGTTTTTTCCGCTTCACCCTTTAACTTAAGGTCTAAACCTTTTTTAATTCGAATGTCTTTTGACATGTTTATTGAAGATATGGTTAGTACTAATTTACTATAAAACGTGCAAATTTAATTAATTAGAATACACTAACGCAAAATTATGCTCAGGCTTTTTTATTATTTATACCAATTCTAAATTAACAAACATAAGGTTTCGTGCACAAAATTTGTACTTGATGAAATAGAATTACTACATTTACATTTACAATCATTCTGAAAATGACCAGATCAACATTTTTACTACCATTTCTTTTACTCGTTTCTATTTGTTTTGGACAAGTTGAATACGAAATAGACCCTCCATTCAATATCAAAACCGTATCCTTTGTCCAAAATCAAAAAAACGTGCTCCCTTTTTTCAGACTAGGAGAAGTTTTTGAAATTCAATTTGACGATTTATACGGAAACGAGGCCGATTACTATTACACATTAACACAGTGCTCGTATGACTGGACTCCAACTGGTTTAACCAAAAATGAATATTTGAACGGTATTGACAACCAAAGAATCATGAACTATCAAAATTCTTACAATACACTTCAGCAATATTCGCACTACAAACAAGCATTCCCAAACAAGTTCAACACCATTATCAAAAGCGGTAATTATATTATAAAAATATTCAACGACGAACAAGAATTAGTCTTTTCAAGACGCTTTGTATTGTATGAAGAACAAGTATCTGTTGCTTTAGACATTCGTAGAGCACGAAATTTTGATGCCATCCAAGAAAAACAAAACATGGAATTGGCGATTGATTATGGCGATCGTATTTTACAAAACCCAACACAAAATGTTAAAGTTACTTTTTTCCAAAACGGCAATTGGAAAAACGCTATCTACAATGTGAAACCACAATATACTTTGGGTACTCAACTTATATACAAGTACAATACTGAAACACAGTTTTGGGGAGGCAACGAATGTTACACTATTGACACTTCCAATTTAAGAACTTCTAATAATAGTGTGGCAAAAGTAAGCGCAGGCGATATTTACAACTCACACTTATACATAAACTACGCTCGTAAAAACAACCCCTACACATACTTCCCTGACTTTAATGGAAATTTCGTTATCCAAAGTTTAAATTCAGAAAATCAAGAAATCGAATCGGATTATTCTTGGGTATATTTCACATTGGAAGCACCTGATTTTTTTGACAGAAACAACATTTACATTACCGGAATGTTCAACAACTACGCAATGTCAGAAGAAAACAAACTGGTTTACAATAAGAAAAATGGTTTGTACGAAAAAGCAATTCTTATCAAACAAGGATACACCAATTATCAGTATACTGTGGCAGACAACAACAACAAAATCAATTACAAAGATGCCGTTGATGGCAATTATTACCAAACGGAAAACAATTATCCGGCTATAGTGTACTATAGAGGCAACAATGCGCGTTACGACAAAGTCATTGGTATTGCTAACGCAAATAGTGAATCAATTCGCAACTAAACATGGGCAGAAAAGACGCAATTTACCGAGGCACCGAATGCCTTAATTGTCATACTCCACTTGACATTAGCGAACGATATTGTCATTTTTGCGGACAATTAAACTCTACCAAAAAAGTTACACTAAGTGATTTCATTGAGGAGTTTTTCGCCAATTTTTACGCTTATGACTCCAAAGTTAGAAACACCTTTACTTATCTATTCACTAAACCTGCATTTGTAGCTAAACAAATTATAAACGGCAAAAGACAGTCGTTTGCAAATCCTTTTCGTTTATTTTTAAGTATCGTAATTCTATTCTTCTTAGCACAAAGCTTTTTAGAAAATGAAGACGATTTATACGAATCTAAAATAACCCCCGAAACCATAACGATTCCCCAAAAAGACTCCATAAAAAAAGAAGAAAAAAAGTTTTACTCGGAAAAGGAATTAGAAAAAGAAATTTTTCTAATAAGATGGTCTAAAAAAGCAGATACATTTAGTGATTACATTCCTTTACATCCCGAATATGATCAAGAAAAAACATTACAAGACCTAAACTACAAAGACACCAAGGAAAATCACTTTTTATATAAAAGAGTATGGTTACTCTGGGAAGCTTCTAAACTAGGATTCAAAAGCAAACTTTGGACAGAATTAGTAAAAAAAATGCCTTTTATAATCTTTTTACTACTTCCTTCAATTGCATTTTGTTTTTTTTTGATTTTCAGGAATAAAGTATATACTTATACTGACAATTTGATTTTTGTATACACTCTAGCTTCTGTCTATTTCCTAAGTCTTTTTCTTGATTTAATTGTTCTAAAAACAACTACACTCGACATCGCTTTTATAACAGCAATTGTCTTTATGTTGTACTTATACAAGTCTTTAAGAAAATTTTATAATTTTAGTAGATGGAAAACAATTTATAAATTTGTACTTTTGAATATTGTAACTATAATCGTTGCTCTACCAACTTTATTTTTTATAACGTTTTTCATTTTCATGTGTATCTGATGGTAACACAAATAACAAAAGGCATAAAAATTTCTGTTTCTACTAGTTTTGAAGGCACCTACTTTAAAAACTACAAGATAAACTTTGCCTTTAGTTACCAAATCACTATTGAAAACCACAGTAAAGATTCAGTACAACTTAATTCTCGTCATTGGGAAATTTACGATGCTTTAAACAACAAAGAAATTGTTGATGGCGAAGGTGTAGTTGGCAAAAAACCAGTATTAAAACCAGGTGAGAAACACACCTATACTTCAGGGTGTTTACTTTCTTCTCCAATAGGTGCAATGAAAGGACATTACAATATGATTAACTTTACTTCAACTAAAAGCTTTAAAGTCATCATACCTACTTTCAAATTTAGTGCTCCATTTGCATTAAACTAAAAACCACTCTCCTTTTTTGTGTAATTAAAGTAACACTTCTTTCGGTTATTTTTTACTAAATTTGTGCTTTCAAATTTATAATTACTTAAAAAACAATATCATGACTAAAGGATTCTTTAATGTTCCGAAAGCAGTAAATGAGCCAGTTAAAGCGTATGCTCCTGGATCTGTGGAAAGAGAGCGCGTTTTAGCAGCATATAAAGAAATGTGGAATACTCAAATTGATGTTCCTTTATATATAGGTGCTGAAGAAATAAGAACAGGCAACACTAGAACGATGTCTGCTCCTCACGATCACCAACACATTGTAGGTACTTATCACTTAGCTGAAAAAAAACATATTGATCAAGCTATCGCTACAGCATTAGAAGCAAGAAAAAAATGGGCTGCAATGTCATGGGAAAACCGTGCTGCAATCTTTTTAAAAGCTGCTGAATTAATTGCAGGTCCTTACCGTGCAAAAATCAATGCTGCAACTATGATTGCACAATCTAAAACTATTCACCAAGCAGAAATTGACGCTTCTTGTGAATTGATTGACTTCTTACGTTTTAACGTAGAATACATGGCTCAAATTTATAAAGAACAACCACAATCAGACTCTTCAACTTGGAACCGTGTTGAACACCGTCCATTAGAAGGTTTTGTATATGCTATTACTCCATTTAACTTTACAGCTATCGCAGCAAACTTGCCTGCAAGTGCTGCTATGATGGGTAATGTAGTCGTTTGGAAACCAAGTGACAGTCAAATTTTCTCTGCAAAAGTTATCATTGACATTTTCAAAGAAGCAGGTGTGCCAGACGGCGTAATCAACGTAGTATACGGTGACCCTATCATGATTACTGAAACTGTTTTAGCGAGTCCTGATTTTGCTGGAGTACACTTCACAGGTTCAACTCATGTATTCAAAGATATTTGGGCTAAGATTGGTGCAAACATTCATTCTTATAAAACATACCCAAGAATTGTAGGAGAAACTGGTGGTAAAGATTTCATTATTGCTCACCCATCTGCAAATGTTAAACAAGTAGTAACCGGAATTACTCGTGGCGCTTTTGAATTCCAAGGGCAAAAATGTAGTGCTGCTTCTCGTGTTTACATTCCTCAAAGTTTATGGCCTGCTGTTAAAAACCAATTGGAAATTGATGTAAATTCAATGAAAATGGGATCTCCAGAAGATATGTCAAACTTCATCACAGCTGTGATTCATGAAGGCTCATTTGACAAATTAGCATCATATATCGACCAAGCTAAAAAAGATGCTGATGCAGAAATCATCTTAGGTGGTAACTACGATAAATCAAAGGGATACTTTATTGAGCCAACCGTTATCGTTACTACAAATCCTAAATACACTACAATGGAAACTGAATTATTCGGTCCAGTTGTAACGATTTACGTTTACGAAGATGCAAAATGGTCTGAAACTTTAGAATTAGTGGACGCTACTTCAGAATATGCTTTAACAGGAGCTGTATTCAGCCAATGCCGTTATGCAGTTGAAGAAGCAGTTATTGCTTTACAAAATGCTGCAGGTAACTTCTACATCAACGACAAACCAACAGGAGCTGTAGTTGGCAACCAACCATTTGGTGGCGCTAGAGCTTCAGGAACAAATGATAAAGCAGGTTCGATGTTAAACTTATTACGTTGGGTTTCTCCAAGAACAATAAAAGAAACATTTGTTACTCCAGAACATTATAGCTATCCATTTTTAGGATAATCCAATAAAAACAAAAAGTCCCGAAAAAATTCGGGACTTTTTTATTTCTTAAATTTTAATGGCAAGTGTACTACTTTTTTAGTTTCAAAAAATTCTTCATCAAAGAAACTAGACAAATCGTATAATGTTGCCGCTGGAAAACTCGCCAACTCTTCTGTCAAATCACCACCTTTTAAATATAAAATTCCATTTTTCAAATCGTGCTTGGAATCTTTTTTGATTTTACCATCAACCCAATTTACAAAATCAGGCATATTGGTAACTGCTCGACTCACAATAAAATCAAAACTATTTTTAACCAACTCTGCACGTTTTTGCTCTGCTTTTAAATTTTTCAATCCAATAGCAGAAGCCACCTCGTTAACTACTTTTATTTTTTTTGCAATTACATCTATCAAATAAAAATCAACTTCAGGATGCATAATCGCCAACGGGATTCCTGGAAAACCACCACCAGTACCAACATCCATAATTTGACTTCCTGGTTTAAATTCTAATACTTTTACAATTCCTAAAGAATGTAAAACATGACGCGTGTACAATTCGTCGATATCTTTTCGAGAGACAACATTTATTTTGGCATTCCAATCTTCATACAAATCTTTTAGCATTGAAAACTGCTTGATTTGCGTCTCAGACAAATTTGGAAAATATTTCAACAAGACTTCCATTTCACTAATTTTGAGCAAAAATACGGAAATAAAGTAACAATTTATTTTTAATATCTTCGTTTACAAAAGATAATTATTACCTTTGAAAACAATATTGAAACACATGAATATGAATACAAATGCCCCTGTTTTTTCAAAAACCGACGATACTAAATTCTTTAGAACTTTAAACAAAAGAGTTAACGAATACTTCAAAGAGAAAAATTTAAGCAAAACTGGAAATTGGAAATTACACCTTAAAACAATTGTAATGTTTGCTCTTTTTCTTACTCCTTATTTTTTCCTTTTAGCTATGAACATGCCTTTCTGGGTATACTTATTACTTAATGTAGTAATCGGTATAGGAATGGCGGGTGTAGGGATGAACGTAATGCACGATGGTAATCATGGTGCTTATTCTACCAAATCATGGGTAAATAAATTAATGGGAGGAAGTATTTACATTTTAGCTGGAAATGTTTACAATTGGCAAGTACAGCATAATGTTTTACACCACACGTACACCAATATTTTAGGTCATGATGAAGATTTAGAAGCGGGCCGTATTTTACGCTTTTCAAAAACAGCAAAATGGTACAGTTTCCACAAATTCCAACACTACTACTCTGTGTTTTTATATGGATTATTAACTTTTAACTGGGCTATTACAACAGACTTCCTTCAAATGAAACGCTATTTGAAGCGTCAATTATCATATGGAGAAGCTAAAAGTCCTGCATTTCAATGGACAACACTTATTATCACTAAAGCCATATACTTCTCTATTTGGATTGTGCTACCAATTATGGTGGGTGTAATTTGGTGGAAAGTACTTTTAGGATTTGTAGTAATGCACTATACCGCAGGTTTAATTTTAAGTGTCGTATTCCAATTGGCACACGTTGTTGAAGATACCATCAACCCAATGCCAAACGAAAATGGAGAAATTGAGAACACTTGGGCAGTACACCAATTGTTTACAACAGCGAATTTTGCACCTAAAAACTGGATTGTTAACTATTATACAGGTGGATTGAATCATCAAATCGAACATCACATTTTCCCTAATATTAGTCATATTCACTATGGTAAAATTGCTGAAATTGTTAAGCAAACTGCTAAAGAATGTAACTTACCCTATTACGAATTTGAAACGACTAGAGCAGCTATTGCTTCTCACTTCAAACACCTTAAAGAATTAGGAAAAAAACCGCAATTAGCATAATAACTAACATCAGCATATATATCATGAATCCGTTATCAGATAGAATTAATAATTTATCTACGTCTCAAACGCTTGCTATGGCAGCTCTTGCAAGAGAGTTAAAAGCACAAGGAAAAGACATTATTAGTTTAAGTTTAGGAGAACCTGACTTTAACACTCCCGATTTTATCAAAGAAGCTGCAAAAAAAGCCATTGACGAAAATTACAGCACCTACACTCCGGTTGATGGTTATGCTGAATTGAAGGAGGCTATTTGTAAAAAATTCAAAAGAGATAACGATTTAGATTATAAACCCGCAAACATTGTTGTTTCTACTGGAGCAAAACAGTCCTTATACAATATTGCACAGGTAATGTTGAACGAAGGTGACGAAGTTATTCTTCCCGCTCCTTATTGGGTAAGCTATTTCGAAATTGTAAAACTTTCAGGTGGAGTACCGGTTGAAGTAGAAACTTCTATCGAGAACGATTTCAAAATCACACCAGAACAACTGGAAAAAGCTATTACACCAAAAACTAAAATGATTTGGTATAGTTCTCCTTGTAATCCAAGTGGATCTGTTTACAGCAGAGATGAACTAACAGCTTTAGCTAAAGTTTTAGAAAAATATCCAAATATTTACGTAGTTTCAGATGAGATCTACGAACATATTAATTTTTCAGGTACTTTTTGCAGTATCGGATCTATTCCAGGAATGTTGGAAAAAACCATTACCGTTAATGGTGTTGCAAAAGCATTTGCAATGACAGGCTGGAGAATTGGTTATATTGGTGCTCCAGAATTCATCGCTAAAGCATGTACAAAAATTCAAGGTCAAGTAACTAGTGGTGCAAACTCTATTGCGCAACGTGCTACTATAGCAGCAGTTGAAGCAGACCCAAAAGTATTGAACTACATGGTTGAAGCATTCCACAAAAGACGTGATTTGGTAGTTGGATTAATCCAAGATATTCCAGGATTAAAAATTAACGTACCAGAAGGAGCTTTCTACGTATTCCCTGATGTTTCTGATTTTTTCGGAAAAACATTAAAAGGAACTAAAATTGAAAATGCAAGTGATTTCTCTATGTACTTGCTATCAGAGGCTAATGTTGCCACTGTGACAGGTGAAGCATTTGGAAATCCAAACTGCATCAGATTCTCTTACGCTACTAGCGAAGAACTTCTAATTGAAGCATTACGCAGAATCAAAGAAGCATTAGCTTAAACATTATAATGCCTCAAGATTTCTTGAGGTTTTTTTATTAAATCACATCACGCGAAATACCTAAGGGAGCATCTATAATTATAGTAACTCCCTTACTCGCTCAATCACACTTTATACAATGAAGAAAAAAATACTTTTATTAGGTTCGGGAGAATTAGGAAAAGAATTCGTAATTGCAGCGCAACGCATCGGACAACACGTAATTGCAGTTGATAGTTATGAAAATGCTCCTGCTATGCAAGTTGCTCATGAATTTGAAGTAATCAATATGTTAGACGGTGCCGAATTGGATCGTATTGTTGCAAAACACCAACCTGATTTTATTGTCCCTGAAATTGAAGCTATTCGTACTGAACGTTTTTACGAATACGAAAAACAAGGGATAACTGTAGTACCATCTGCTAAAGCTGCAAACTTCACCATGAATCGTAAAGCAATTCGCGATTTAGCAGCTAAAGATTTGGGCTTACGCACTGCTAACTACCGTTACGCTACTACTGCTGAAGAATTGGAAAAAGCGGTTGAAGCGGTTGGAATGCCTTGTGTAGTTAAACCCCTGATGAGTTCTTCTGGAAAAGGACAATCGACTATCAAAACACAAGAAGACATCGCAAAGGCTTGGAACTATGCCGTTGAAGGTTCTCGTGGAGATGTTATCGAGGTCATTGTAGAAGCATTTGTTAATTTCCATTCGGAAATCACTCTTCTGACGGTTACCCAAAACAACAACCCTACGCTATTTTGTTCTCCTATCGGACACCGTCAAGAACGTGGCGATTATCAAGAAAGTTGGCAACCAGCAAGAGTTACAGACAAAGATTTAGCTGAAGCGCAAGACATGGCTAAAAAAGTAACCGAAGCTCTAGGTGGTGCTGGCATTTTCGGTGTTGAATTTTTCCTAACAGATGAAGGTGTTTATTTTTCAGAATTATCACCTCGTCCACACGATACAGGAATGGTTACGCTTGCAGGTACTCAAAATTTCAACGAGTTTGAGTTACACTTACGCGCCATCTTAAGTTTACCAATTGCCGAAATTACCTTTGAGAGAGCTGGAGCTAGTGCAGTAATTTTAGCTTCAGAAAATTCAACAAATCCTTCATTTGAAGGAGTTGAAAATATTGCTGGTTTACCTAAAACAGATTTCAGATTATTTGGGAAACCAACGTCAAGACCTTACAGAAGAATGGGCGTTGTTTTATCATATGATACAACTACTACCCCTATTGAAGAAATTGTAGAGCGTGCGAAAGAAACAGCCAAAAAAATTAATGTCAAATAAATTAAAAAAGCCTTAGTTTAAACTAAGGCTTTTTTAATTAGGTATTTCTTCTTTAAAAATTGTAATTCTTTCATAACAAAAAACTGAAACAATATATAAAACAAAGAGTTGAAAACCCAGATATCAATAAACGGTCTATCCCACAAGACCCACTCCACATTTCCCGTCAAAAAAATTAAGCTGCTACTCAGTAAATAAATACTTAATCCTCCAAAAAAGTAGTGATAATCAACTCTAACTTTATCAAAAGTAGTATAGAAATAAAAAATCACATAAACTAAAATTGTCGAAGACGTAATTCCAATTTCAAATAGATTAAACTCCCAAAATAGTGAGGGTTTTATAACATACGACATTAATATCAAAAGTAAAACAATACTAGAAAACACGGCTACAACACTTTGTATCTTTCCATTGCCTTTAAACAGTTGCAGAAAAAAAAGGGTAATGATTATAAATTGAAAATTAAACTGAAAATGAGAAATAAAAAAATTTGATCCCGGTTCTAAAACTCCTAAAATATGACAACCTATTTCAATAATAGCCATTGTTACCAGGTATACCGAAAAAAACTTAAACGAGTTTAAGTCTATTTTTTTACGAAAAGAAACACTTCTAAGCGCATTATAGACTAAAAAAAACAAACCGAAGAAACTAATTCCAAATACTAACCAAAAATCCCCCATTTCTCAACATTTTAAAAGTATAAATTTTCATATGCTTAATATACCAAAACTTAAGCTAACATAAGCTATTCGCATTCAAAAAAAGTGTATTTTAAAAAAAAACGTATTTTTGCGCTCACAAATAAAACCAATTGAAATGAAAGCATACGTATTTCCAGGTCAAGGTGCCCAATTCACTGGAATGGGAAAAGACTTATATGAGAATTCTTCGTTAGCAAAAGAATTATTCGAAAAAGCAAACGAGATATTAGGGTTTAGAATTACCGACATCATGTTTGAAGGTACAGCAGATGAATTAAAAGAAACGAAAGTTACACAACCAGCTGTTTTCTTACATTCTGTAATTTTAGCCAAAACCTTAGAAAATTTTAATCCAGAAATGGTTGCAGGACATTCATTAGGTGAATTTTCGGCCTTAGTCGCAAATGGTGCTTTATCATTTGAAGATGGATTAAAATTAGTTTCAAAAAGAGCTTTAGCGATGCAAAAAGCATGTGAAATTACACCTTCAACTATGGCTGCTGTTTTAAACCTAGAGGATAAAGTTGTGGAAGACATCTGTGCTTCTATTGATGGTGTAGTTGTTGCTGCAAATTACAATTGCCCAGGACAATTAGTGATTTCAGGAGAGTATAAAGCGGTTGAAGCGGCTTGTGAAAAAATGAAAGAAGCAGGTGCAAAACGTGCTTTAATTTTACCAGTAGGAGGTGCATTCCACTCGCCAATGATGGAACCTGCACGTGAAGAATTAGCGGCAGCTATTGAAGCAACGACTTTCAGTACTCCAAGTTGTCCCGTTTATCAAAACGTAACAGCAAGTGCAATTTCAGATCCTGCAGAAATCAAAAAGAACTTAATTGCGCAATTAACAGGAGCTGTTAAATGGACGCAATCTGTCAACCAAATGATTCATGATGGAGCAACTAGCTTCACAGAAGTTGGACCAGGTAAAGTACTCGTTGGATTAGTTAAAAAAATCAACAACGAAGTCGAAACAATTTCAGCTTAAATAATAACTCAAAACTCCGATAAATTAATCGGAGTTTTTTTTTAGCTATCTTTGTTTTAAACATTCTCTTTTTTATGAATTTTGATTTGCGAACGGTAAATGTTACGCGTTATATAACCCCTCTTCGCGAAGGCGGTTCTCTACCTGCTTTGGCTGATGCCGATGATGACTTTAAATATGTATTAAAGTTTAGAGGAGCAGGACATGGTGTGAAAGCTTTAATTGCAGAATTTTTAGGTGGCCAAATAGCCAAATATTTAGGATTACCTGTACCCGAATTGGTATTTGCAACCCTTGACGAAGCTTTTGGAAGAACAGAGGGCGATGAGGAAATTCAAGACTTACTCAAATTTAGTCAAGGTTTGAATTTAGGTTTACATTATTTGTCAGGGGCTATAACTTATGATGCTGCAGCAAACGATTGTGAAGCTTTACTAGCCTCAAAAATAGTTTGGCTTGATGCTTACATTACAAATGTGGACCGAACATTTAAAAACACCAATCTTTTGATTTGGAAAAAGGAACTTTGGTTAATAGACCATGGAGCTGCCTTTTATTTCCATCATTCTTGGAACAATTGGGAAACCACAGCATTAACGCCTTTTGCATTAATAAAAGACCACGTTTTACTACCAAAGGCTTCAAAACTTGATAAAGCGCATCAAGAATTTACAGCCAAATTAAATAATGATATTCTTCATAAAATTGTAGATCAAATTCCAGAAGATTGGTTACAATGGGAAGAACAAGACATTACACCTGAAGAAATTAAGTCGGTGTATACACAGTTTTTAACTTCACGTTTAGCAAATGCTGAATTATTTTTAAAACAAGCCGAAGATGCACGAAAAACACTTATATGAGTATGCTGTAATTCGTGTTGTACCTAGGGTTGAACGCGAAGAATTTATTAATATTGGCTTGATGCTGTTTTGCAAACGCCAAAAATATTTACGCATACAATATCAAATTCCAGAAACGAAAATCAGTTTGTTTTGCCCAGATTTTGATGTAGAACAATTACGTCATAATTTAGAATCGTTTTCTAAAATATGTCAGGGTAAAAATGGAGGTCCCATTGCTCATTTTGAATTAGCTGAACGCTTCCGATGGATTACTGCCGTAAAAAGCTCAAGTATTCAAACCTCAAGACCACACACAGGTCTAACTTCTGATTTAGATGTTACTTTTGAAAAATTATATATAGAATTAGTCCTATAAAAAAGGTAGCTTTAAAAGCTACCTCTTATCTTTTTTTCCCATTTCCAAGCACTATCAAGAGCTTGTTCTAAACTCAAGTGTGCCTTCCAGCCCAATTCATTGTTAACTTTGTCAGTATTGGCATAAGCTTCTGTAATATCACCTTCTCTACGCCCAACTATTTTATACGGTAATTTTTGGTTGGCAACTTTTTCAAAAGCTTGTATTACCTCTAATACCGAACTACCTTTTCCTGTACCAATATTAAACGTTTCTACTTTCTCCCTATTTGTCTTCGCTATCAATCGCTGTAACGCTACTACATGAGCTTTTGCTAAATCTACCACATGAATATAATCACGAATGGCTGTTCCATCTGGAGTAGGATAATCTTCTCCAAAAACAGAAAGTTCCTTTCGTAAACCTGCCGCTGTTTGGGTAATAAACGGCACCAAATTCTGAGGGACTCCTAATGGCAACTCCCCTATTTCTATTGAAGGATGAGCTCCAATAGGATTAAAATAGCGTAATAAAACGGCATTAATATTGGATACTTTAGCAACATCTTGAATAATTTCTTCTCCAATTTGCTTGGTATTTCCATAAGGTGACATTGCTTGTTGTACTGGAGCTTCTTCTGTAATAGGCATTTGTTCCGCTTGCCCATAAACTGTACAAGAAGAACTGAAAATAAAATGCGCCTCAGGTTTTGCCTGAAGTTGCTGTAACAAATACACTAAAGAATTAATGTTGTTTTCATAATACAATAACGGATTCTCAACACTTTCTCCAACCGCTTTACTTGCTGCAAAATGTATTACACCTTGAACATCTGAGTAACGGTTAAAAAAATCTTGAACTGCATTTTTATCTCGTAAGTCAATATTTTCAAAAACAGGTCTTTTATTCGTTATACGCTCAATTCCATCCAATACTTCAATTGAAGAATTTGATAAATTATCAATAATGACAACATCCAACCCCTCATTTTGCAATTCTACTACAGTATGCGAACCTATAAATCCTAATCCTCCAGTAACTAATATTCTCATCCCATTTTTTTTATACAAACTCTAACACAGCGTCTGTAATAAACTTAACTTGATCGTCTTCTAATTCAGTATGCATTGGCAAAGCAATTACTTCTTTACACAATTGGTTGGTAACCACAAAATCTGCTTCATTATATCGAGTGTCCGCATACGCCTTTTGACTGTGTAATGGAATTGGATAATAAATGGCACATGGGATACCTTTCCCTTGTAAATGTGCTAATAATCCATCGCGTTTACCATTAGTAACTCTAAAAACATATTGATGGAAAACGTGATCATTTCCATTCCAATCGAATTGTGGAACAACTATATTTTCATTTTGCGATAAAATTTCATTGTATTTTTTAGCAGCAGTTCTTCTAGCTTGATTGTAACTGTCCAAGTGTGGTAATTTTGCTTTCAAAACACCCGCTTGAATACTGTCTAAACGAGAATTTACACCTACTACGTCGTGGTGGTAACGCTCATACATACCATGGTTAACAATTCCTCTCAAAGTATGTGCTAAAGCATCATCATTTGTAAAAATTGCACCACCATCACCATAACAGCCTAAATTTTTTGAAGGGAAAAATGAAGTAGCCCCTACATGTCCAATTCCACCTACTTTTTCACTAGCCCCACTCTTCCAAGTATAATTTGCACCAATTGCCTGAGCATTATCTTCAATTACATATAAATTATGCGCTGCTGCAATTTCCATAATAGCATCCATATTGGCAGCACGTCCAAACAAATGTACCGGTACAATTGCCTTAGTTTTTGGAGTAATTGCTTTTTTAATCGCTTCAATAGAAATGTTCATATCATCCATGTTCACATCTACTAAAACTGGCGTTAATTGTAATAAAGCAATCACTTCTACTGTCGCAGCAAACGTAAAATCGGCAGTAATTACTTCATCACCAGGCTGTAATCCCAATCCCATCATTGCTATTTGTAAAGCATCCGTACCATTTGCACATGGAATTACGTGTTTTACACCTAAATATTGTTCCAAATCTGCTTGAAATTGATGTACCAAAGGTCCATTAATATAAGTGTTAGTTTCTAGAACTTCTTGTATTGAATTATTGACTTCTTCTTTTATTTTTTCATATTGACTTTTCAAGTCAACCATTTGTAATTTTTTCATCTGAAATAAAATTAAGTGTCACAAAAGTAAGAAATTCTAAGCTACGTTTTTAAGATAACCAAAAAGAAACGTATTTTAGCGAATCAAAAAAATAGTATGCTATTTCTGTACAATATAGTAGTTCATATTGCTGGCATTTTTTTAAAATTGCTCGCTCTTTTTAGCCCAAAATTAAAGCTCTTTGTAGCAGGAAGAAAAACTGTAATTGAGACGCTTAACTCAAAGATTAACGCAAGTGATAAAACCATTTGGTTCCATGCAGCATCACTTGGCGAATACGAACAAGGACTTCCAGTAATCGAAAAAGTAAAAACAAGTTATCCTAATCACAAAATAGTAGTTAGTTTCTTTTCTCCTTCGGGTTACGAAGTACGAAAAAACAACACTGTAGCAGATGCAACTGTTTATTTACTGTTGGACACTAAAAGTAATGCTACAAAATTCATAGAAGCAGCACAACCAGAAATGGTGTTTTTTATTAAATATGAATTCTGGCCGAATTATTTAAACGAATTAAAAGCTAGAAAAATCCCTACCTATTTAATTTCAGGAATTTTCAGAGAACAGCAAGCTTTTTTCAAATGGTATGGAGGTTTTTACAGAAATGCTTTGAATACTTTTAATCACTTTTTTGTACAAAACGATTCTTCAAAAAAACTGATACAAAAGCTAGGATTCAATAATATAACCGTTTCTGGAGACACCCGCTTTGATAGAGTCGTAACCATTTTAGACCGTAACAACCAATTGGATTTTATTGAAGAGTTCAAAGCAAACAAAACAACCATTGTTATTGGAAGTTCATGGCCAAAAGATGAAGATTTACTAATTAATTACATCAACAATTCAAGTTCTGATGTAAAATTTATCATTGCTCCACATAATATCAAAAAGGAACAAATTGAGAGTTTAAAATATAGTGTTCAAAAATCTACCGTTTTATTTTCAGAAAAAGAAAATAAAAACCTTGCCGATTTTCAAGTTTTTATCATTGACACTATTGGCATCCTAACTAAAATTTACAGTTATGCTGACATAGCTTATGTAGGTGGTGGTTTTGGAAATCCTGGGGTGCATAACATTTTAGAGCCTGCAACTTTTGGCATTCCAATTATTATCGGACCAAATTTCAGTCATTTTGCAGAAGCAACAGCTCTAGTCCATGCTGAAGGATGTATTACCATTCAAAATCAAATTGAACTATACGAAGCATTCGACTTATTGCTCAACAATGAAGACGAACGCCATGAAAAAGGACATATTTGTGAAACTTTTGTTCAAATGAACAAAGGCGCAACCAACACTATTCTACAGTACATCAACAATAAATAAAATAACCCAAATCGGAAATTTTAATTTCCGTAAATTGCACGCGTAAAATTAATTAATTATGAAGTTTTTAAGATTATTACTTGTATTGGTTACGTTCCCAATCTTTGCACAGCAAGGAGGAATGTGGATTCCAAGTATGTTAAAAGGCATGAACGAAAGTGAAATGCAAAGTTTAGGAATGAAAATGACAGCTGAAGACATTTATGATGTCAACAAATCAAGCTTAAAAGATGCCATCGTTCATTTTGACGGAGGCTGTACTGCAGAAGTAATTTCACCAAAAGGATTGTTATTAACCAATCACCACTGTGGATATGGTGAAATTCAAAGTCACTCAACAGTTGAACACGATTACCTTCAGGATGGATTTTGGGCAAAAGACATGGCTTCAGAATTACCAAATCCTGGAATGGTTGTAACATTCATCGTAAGCATACACGATGTTACCAATACCGTTTTAGAGGGTGTTGCATCATTGAACACAGAAGCTGATAAACAAAAAAGAATTCAAGAGAACATCAACCGTGTTCAAACTACTTTCCCAAAAGAAACATGGCAAGAAAATAAAATCAAAACTTTTTACGAAGGTAATCAGTACATTTTATTTGTTACTGAAACATACAAAGACATCCGTTTAGTTGGTGCGCCACCAAGTTCAATAGGAAAATTCGGTTCAGACACAGACAACTGGGTTTGGCCACGTCATACAGGAGACTTTTCAATGTTCCGTATTTATGCAGGTAAAGACAACAAACCAGCGGAATATTCAAAAGATAACGTTCCTTACACACCAAAACACTTTTTACCAGTTTCTTTAGACGGTATTAGCGAAGGTGACTTCACTATGGTTTTTGGTTTCCCTGGAAGAACACAAGAATACTTACCATCATTTGCTGTAGAGCAAATTGTAAACACTTTAAATCCAGCAAAAATTGAAATCAGAGACAATGCTTTAAAAGTACAAGATGGTTTCATGCGTAAAGACCAAGCAATTAAAATTCAATATGCTTCAAAATATGCTAGTGTTGCAAATTACTGGAAGAAATGGATTGGCGAAAGCCAAGGTTTAAAAAAATCCAACGCTATTCAGTTGAAAAAAGATTTTGAAGCGGAATTCCAAAAACGTATTGCTCAAAAAGGAAAGTCTGCAGAATATGGAAACATACTTGCTGATTTCGAAAAGAATTACAAAGCTATCAATGAATATACTTTAGCTCGTGATTATTTTATTGAAGTTGTTTTACGAAATACAGAGTTATTAAGTGTTGGTTTCAAATTGTATCAATTGGAACAAGTTTACAAAACAAAAGGAGAACAAGCTTTTGACGATAGAAAAACAAATACAATTAATAGTCTTCAAGGATTCTACAAAGATTTTAACGTTAATGTTGATGAAAAAGTTTTTGAAAAACTTATCACACTTTATGGCCAAAAGTCTCCACTTATTCCAGAGGAGTTTAAAACTATGAATTATGAGAAAACAACTGCTGACATTTACAAATCATCAAAGCTTACTTCTTACGAAGGTGTAAAATCATTATTCAAAGGAGATGCAGCAGCTAACTTTAAAGCACTAAACAAAGACAAAGGATATGTATTGGTAAAGAAATTAGCAGAAAACTATTTCAACAACATTGCACCTACTTACGATAGAATCAATTTAGAAATTGGCGCATTACAACGTAATTATATGAAAGCGCAATTGGATTTATTCCCTGACGGTCGCTTCTTCCCAGATGCAAACAGCACTTTACGTATTACTTATGGCCAAGTAAAAGGATACAGTCCTAATGACGCAGTGTATTACCAACCCGTAACACACTTAGAAGGTGTAATGGAAAAATACATTCCAGGGGATTACGAATTTGATGTTCCAAGTAAATTATTAGACCTTATTAAGAATAAAGATTATGGTCAATATGCTGAAAACGGAAAAATGCCAGTTTGTTTTATTGCTACTAATCACACAACAGGAGGAAATTCTGGAAGCCCTGCAATTGACGCGCATGGAAACCTAATCGGATTGAACTTTGACCGTGTTTGGGAAGGTACAATGAGTGACATACATTATGATCCAGAAATCTGTAGAAATATTATGGTTGACATCCGATATGTATTATTTGTAATCGATAAATACGCGGACGCGTCACATTTAATTGACGAAATGAAACTGGTTCATCCAAAAAAATAATTTTACTTATTTCACATCAATTTAACACGCTGATTTTGAAGGAAAAATCTCTAGAAAAAAAAATTGAAAAAAAAATCTAAATTTATTTTGTCAAGTCAAAAAATTTATATCTTTGCTACGAATTAATAATTAACCTTTTATAATTTAGTAAGATGAAAAAAGTTGTTTTAAGCTTAGCATTAGTTGCTATGATGTTCGTATCTTGTAAAGAAGCTGCTGAAAATACAGAAGCTGTAACTGAAGAAACTGTTGAAGCTGTTGAAGCTACTACAGAAGAAGTTATCGAGAACGTAGAAGTTGCTGCTGACTCTGCTGCTGCTGCTACTGAAGCTGCTGCTACTGAAGTTACTGAAACTGTTGAAGCTGCTCACTAATATTTAGCTGACAGAAAAAACAAAGCTCCACTAAGTGGAGCTTTTTTTATATCTATACATTAAAGAACAATTAACTTTCTGCTTCCTCACCAAAAATATCTGGAAAAATATCTGAGCCAGATGAAAAATCAAGCACCTCTGCCTCAGCAGCAGATCGCATAATTTCATCTATTCCTTTCTGAAGTAACAATTGAGTGGTATAGCGTCTACTCACAGCCACTTCTTTTTCATCAAGCACCATTCTGAAGAAAAACTTACCATTACCCGACTTGAATCGCATAAAAATCATTCGGTCCAAACCTTTTTTCAAATATTCAATGTGCTCTTCACACTCAAACCTTAACTCAAAGTTGTTACTGGTAAAAATTGTTTTTCCTTTACGAGAAGTCAATTCGTATTTATAAACCCCGCTTAAGCGTTTGCTAATTACAAAAGTTGCCATGCTATAGATTCTAGAATTTAATTTGCAAATTAAGATTTTGCAAAAAGTTTTAAAAATAAAACTTACAAGAAGTTCAGTTACCTGACTAAACAAAAAAAGCTCCAAACTAAAGTTTGAAGCTTCTTGTACTCAAGGCGGGACTTGAACCCGCACGGACATTACTGCCCACTGGATTTTAAGTCCAGCGTGTCTACCAATTCCACCACTCGAGCAAATATTTTTATGGTAGTTTGAGCGAAAAACGGGGTTCGAACCCGCGACCTCAACCTTGGCAAGGTTGCGCTCTACCAACTGAGCTATTTTCGCATTCGTGTCTTTTTTAAGAACATCGCAACCCTCATTCTTGTTGATTGCGGTGCAAATATAAAACATATTTTATTCTCCGCAAGTACTTTTTTTAAAAAAAATCAAACTTTTTTATAACCATTTGATAACGAATAATTTATTTTAAAAAAAGTAAAATTATTTTTTTACCAACATTCTTTTTATCTCATTAAGCTTCATTAGAGCCTCAACAGGAGTTAAAGTATTGATGTCAATATTAACAATTTCTTCTTTAATTTCCTCCAATAAAGGATCGTCGAGATTGAAAAAACTCAATTGCATTTCATCATCGACCGCCTTAATACCGCTCAACTCTTCACTCGAATGATCTTTTTCTAATTTCTTTAATATTTTTTGCGCCTTTTGAATTACAGTTTGTGGCATCCCAGCCATTTTGGCAACATGAATACCAAAACTGTGCGCGCTTCCACCTTTTACTAATTTACGAATAAACAAAACAGTATCCTTCAGCTCTTTTACTGAAACATTAAAGTTTTGAATGCGTTCAAACAACACTTCCATTTCATTCAACTCATGATAATGTGTTGCAAAAAGCGTTTTTGGCTTGTTAGGATGTTCGTGCAAATACTCCGATATTGCCCAAGCAATTGAAATTCCATCATAGGTTGACGTCCCTCTCCCAATTTCATCCAACAATACTAAACTCCTTTCGGATATATTATTCAAAATAGAAGCCGTTTCATTCATCTCCACCATAAAAGTAGATTCACCCATCGAAATATTATCACTTGCCCCTACTCTAGTAAATATTTTATCAACTACACCCATTCTAACACTTTCGGCTGGCACAAAACTCCCCATTTGAGCCAATAATACTATTAAAGCGGTTTGTCGCAATATAGCCGACTTACCCGACATATTAGGACCAGTGATCATTATGATTTGCTGGTTTTCACGATCTAAAAAAACATCATTTGAAATATAAGGAACTCCTATTGGCAATTGCTTTTCAATTACAGGGTGACGTCCTTCTTTAATCTCTAAATCAAAACTATCATCAAGTATTGGTTGCGTGTAATTATTTTCAATAGCCAATTGCGTAAACGAATTCAAACAATCCAACTGTGCAATTAAATTTGCATTGTGCTGTACCGGCTTAATATAAGTCGCCATCCAATTCACCAATTGCTCAAACAATTGACTTTCCAATTGCTGAATTTTATCTTCAGCTCCTAATATTTTCGCCTCATATTCTTTTAATTCTTCCGTAATATAGCGTTCTGCACTCACCAATGTTTGCTTACGAATCCACTCAGCAGGAACTTTATCTTTATGTGTGTTACGAACTTCGATATAATAACCGAAAACATTATTGAAAGAAACTTTTAAAGATGGTATTCCCGTTCTATCACTTTCTCTTTTCTCTAAGTCTTCTAGATATCCTTTTCCTTTTGAAGAAATAGCACGTAACTCATCCAATTCCTCATTTACCCCAGTAGCGATAGCATTTCCTTTATTTACATGTACTGGCGCATCTTGATTCAAAGTAGCCTGTATTTTCTCACGAAGCAATTCACAAGCATGTAAACTATCTCCGATAACTTTTAAAGCTTCATTCTTACTTTTTAACGCCAATTCTTTAATTGGAATTATAGCATTTAATGAATCATTCAAATAAATTACTTCACGTGGCGACACTTTACCCGTAGCAACTTTAGAAATCAAGCGTTCTAAGTCCGAAATCTGTCTGATTTGATACTGAATCGCATGAAGCACTTCTTGATTTTCTTTAAAATAAGCCACTACTTCATGGCGACTCTTAATTTTTTCAGCATCTTTAAGTGGAAGTGCCAACCAACGTTTTAGCAAACGCGCTCCCATTGGCGAAAGCGTTTTGTCAATAACATCGAGTAAAGTAACAGCATTCAAATTTGTTGAATGATACAACTCCAAATTGCGAATCGTAAATCGATCCATCCACACATAAGCGTCTTCTGCTATGCGCTGAATATTGGTAATATGCTGGATTTTGTTATGCTGTGTTTCTGATAAATAATATAAAACTGCCCCCGAAGCGACTATCCCTTCTTGTAATTCTTCAATTCCAAAACCTTTTAGCGAATTTGTTTGAAAATGTTTGGTTAGGGTTTCAATAGCATAATCATCTTTATAAACCCAATCTTCCAAGTAAAACGTATGAAAATCATCACCAAAAATTTCACGAAACTGATTTTTATTTTGTTTCGGAACCAACACCTCGCTTGGACTAAAATTCTGTAATAATTTATCAATATACTCTTCATTACCTTGAGCTGTCAAAAACTCTCCCGTAGAAACATCAAGAAAGGCTACACCCAATGTTTTCTTTCCAAAATGAACCGAAGCCAAAAAATTATTCGATTTGGAATGCAACACCTCATCATTCATGGAAAGCCCTGGAGTAACCAATTCGGTAACACCACGCTTCACAATGGTTTTAGTCATTTTTGGATCTTCCAATTGGTCACAAATAGCAACGCGAAGACCCGCCTTCACCAACTTTGGTAAATACGTATTCAACGAATGATGTGGAAAACCAGCCAAAGCCGTTTCGCTGTCAGAACCCGCACCTCTTTTAGTAAGTGTAATTCCTAAAATCCCTGCGGCACGAACAGCATCTTCTCCAAAAGTTTCATAAAAATCACCTACTCGAAACAACAAACACGCATCGGGATATTTATTCTTAATCTCGTTGTATTGTTTCATTAAAGGAGTCTCTTTCTTCTCTTTGGTTGCTGCTGCTTTCTTCGCCACAATTTTAAATTTTAAGTACTATTTGCGAAGGTAGTAAAATCGGTGGCAATAGCAATAATTGTGTTTAAAACAATCCTTTGAAACTTCGTAACAAAAAAATATCTTTGCAGTATGAGAAAATTAGCAAACGCCGAACTAGACCGTAAAAACATTGAAGAATTCAAAGATGCCGAAAAAACACCCATTATTGTTGTTTTGGACGACATCAGAAGTTTACACAATATTGGATCTGTTTTCAGAACTGCCGATGCTTTCTTGATTGAAAAAATCTATTTGTGCGGAATAACAGCTGTTCCACCTAATAAAGAAATCCACAAAACTGCTTTAGGCGCTACGGAAACGGTTACTTGGGAATACGTAAAAGATGTTATTGAAGTTATTCAAAAATTAAAAGAAGACAACATCAAAGTTTTCTCGGTAGAACAAACCGAAAACGCTACCATGTTGAATGACTTCCAAGTAAACACTAATGAAAAATACGCTTTAATTTTCGGCAACGAAGTGAAAGGCGTACAACAACAAGCAATCAACTTAAGCGATGGCGTTATTGAGATTCCACAATTAGGAAGCAAACACTCATTAAACATTTCGGTAAGTGCTGGTATTGTAATTTGGGATTTATTTCAAAAAATGCAATAAATGAAAATCGGACCGCTTGCCATACTACTATTACTTATTTCATTTGGAATAATGTTGGTAACCATTCTGGATTGGATTCCAAACAATCCACTTCAAGATTATAAAATTATTGCTGCTTTGCAATTTATCATTTTATCACGCTTAATTGTAAGAAGAGACAATAACAAAAATTAAAGTTCACCATTGATTGTTCGTAACAAGTGAATATAATCGGATTGTTTGTTTACAAAATCCAATTCCGAAACATCAACAATTAAAACGTTTAAATCAGTTCTATTTTTAATGAACTCCAAATAACCGCTGTTGATTTTATCCAAATACGTTGCTTGAATTTCTTGCTCGTAACTTCTTCCTCTCGTTTTTATATTCTCAAGCAGTCGGTCTGTATTCTGATACAAGTACACATACAAATCAGGTTTCGGCATTTCCTTGTGTACGATATCAAACATCGTTTTATACAATTGATATTCCTCTTCGTTCAAAGTAATCTTTGCAAAAACCAACGATTTGAAAGCGTGATAATCCGTAACAATAAAATCTTTAAACAAATCGTATTGTGCCAAATCATCCGATAACTGTTGGTAACGTTCCGCTAAAAAAGACATCTCAAGCGGGAAAGCATAACGATTTTGATCTTTGTAAAATTTCGGCAAAAATGGATTATCTGCAAAACGCTCTAATACCAATTTCGCATTAAAGTCTTCCGCGATTCTTTTTGCCAGCGTAGTCTTACCTACTCCTATATTCCCTTCAATGGCAATATAATTAAACTGCTTTAAACCAAAACTTTCTAATGGATTCTCCAATTGCCCTACTACAACGCAATTGCTGTCATCAGCCGTAGAAGCTAATAAATCTGAAACGGATTGCTTTAAAACAGGATGCATCCACTCGGGCTTAATTTCTTGAAGAGGTTCTAATACAAACTTGCGGTTTTGAATTTGCGGATGCGGTATTTTCAAACTTTCCGTATCAACTATCGTTTCATTAAAAGCTACAATGTCCAAATCAATAATCCGAGCTTGATAACCAGCTCCTTCAGAACGTACTCTGCCCAATTCCACTTCAATAGTCAATAATTGTGTAAGTACATCTTCTGCATTATTGAATGAATGCAGTTCTAACGCTCCGTTCAAAAAAGGACTACTGTCAAAACCCCAAGCTGCCGTTTCATAAACCGATGAAACTTGAATAACAGTACCTATTCGCTCGTGAATCAAATTAACTGACCTCTGCAAGTTTGTTAATCGATTGCCTTGATTGCTTCCTATTGAAACTATAATTTTGTTTTGAACCTTCATACGCAAACAAATTAACGAACTATTTTAAACATTCGTTTACGGAATTTTATTTTTTTACAAACATGTAACATTTTAACATTTAGCAAGACATATCAAGACATAAAAAATGATACAAAATGAAATTTTTAGGAAACGTATTAGCCACTATTGTGGGAATCTTTATTTTTTGCATGATTTCTTTTTTTGGGATTCTTATTATTGGCGTAATAGCAGGTGGTGATGGAGACCATGTAAAAGTAAAAGAAAATGCGGTAATAGAGTTGGATTTATCCAAAGTA
Source organism: Flavobacterium chuncheonense (assembly GCF_042686145.1). Lineage (NCBI taxonomy): Bacteria > Pseudomonadati > Bacteroidota > Flavobacteriia > Flavobacteriales > Flavobacteriaceae > Flavobacterium > Flavobacterium chuncheonense. The sequence goes on from NZ_JBHUPC010000012.1 coordinate 742,488, forward strand.
AACCTTGATTATGCAGGAAAAGTTAACTTTAAAGAATTCAATTATTTTGAAACCAACCATAATGGTTTAGTTGATGTTTTAAATGCTATCGATGCCGCAAAAACAGACGATAAAATAAAAGGAATATCCATTTTAAACAATTTTTCAAATTTAGGTTTAGCGCAAAGCAAAGCTTTGCGTGACGAATTGGAAAGCTTTAAAAAATCAGGAAAATTTGTAGTGGCATATTCCAACTATCTAACACAAAAAGACTACTACTTAAACTCTGTTGCCGACACGGTTTACCTTAATCCTGTTGGAGAATTAGACTTCAAAGGTTTGGCTTCTGAAATTATTTACATGAAGGAGTTACAAGAAAAAACAGGGGTTAAGATGGAAGTATTACGTCATGGTAAATACAAAAGCGCTGTTGAACCTTTCTTAGCACAAGAAATGAGTGAGGCTAATAGAGAGCAAATGACGGTATTATTAAATTCGATGTGGAATACAATTGTAACTGATATTTCACAAAGCAGAAAAATTTCAGTAGACAGTTTAAACTCAATTGCAAATTCTTTAGGCGCAAGAACTCCTGAATTAGCTTTGGCTAAAAACTTGGTAGATCGCGTCGCGTATGAAGACGAATACCACAATAGTATTAAGAAAAAGCTAAATGTAGATTCAAAGAAAGATTACAATAAAATCAGCATTTTAGATTATGCTAAAAATGTAGCGACTACTGCATTTAATTTTGACAAAAAAGATATTATTGCTGTGATTTACGCTCAGGGTGAAATTCAAGGCGGTGAAGGCGACATCAACACTATCGGAGAAGGTTCAATAAAACGTTCATTAGAAGAAGCTCGTAATGATGACGATGTGAAAGCAATTGTTTTACGTGTGAACAGTCCTGGAGGTAGTGCCTTAACTTCAGAATTAATCTGGCGTGAAATCGAAATCACTAAAAAAGTAAAGCCTGTTGTGGTTTCTATGGGTAATTATGCCGCTTCTGGCGGATATTATATTGCATGTAATGCTAATAAAATTTTCGCAGAACCAAGTACAATTACAGGTTCGATTGGTGTTTTTGGAATGCTTCCAAACATGACACAATTGGCACAAAATATTGGTATCAATGCAGAACAAGTAAAGACACATGAAAATGCTTCTGGGTACAGCCTTTTTGAACCATTAGATGAAAACTTCAAAAACGTCACGTTAGAAGGAATTGAAAACATTTATACTGTTTTCTTGAAAAGAGTTGCTGACGGTAGAAAAATGACAACGGAACAAGTAGATGCTATTGCACAAGGCCGTGTATGGACTGGAACTGATGCTTTACAAAACGGTTTAGTGGATGAAATTGGCGGTTTAAATGATGCTATTGCTTATGCTGCTAAATTAGGCAAAACAGACTCTTATAGAACGGAAAATTATCCTGAGTATGAAAAGAGCTTTGAAGATTTAATTGCACAATTTACAGGCTTTGCAATGTTCCAAACTAAAGAAGCTTTATTGAAAGAACAAATAGGCGAAGAAAACTATCAATTATTGGAACAAATTAAAAGAGCAAACCAGCTTCGAGGCGTTCAAGCGTTAATGCCATTTGAATTAAAAATCAAATAATCAGAATACAACCCCTAAAAAAAGGCTACTTAATTTAAAGTAGCCTTTTATTTTTAAACACTTTGTTTCAATATCTTTGTATTCTATTTCATACAGAATGAATATAAAAGACAAACTCTTAGCACAGCGCATCTATTTTACTCTTAGCGGACTTTTTATCTGCTCATTAGTCGTTTCCAATTTAATTTTTCAAAAATTTTTCTATTGGTATCCATTTGGCGATTTTGAATTATTTGGCGCTAAGTTATTTGAAATTTCAGTCGGTATAATCCCTTACCCTATTACCTTTTTAATTACCGATATCATTTCGGAAATATATGGCAAGAAAAAGGCCAATCAAGTGGTTACAACTGGAATATTTGCTTCCGTATTTTCATTAGCTATTATTTATATTGCAAATCATTTACCCGCTATTGAACATTCGCCTGTGGACGATGCTTTATTTACCAAAGTATTTGGTCAAACAGCACTGGCAGTACTGGCTTCAATGATTGCTTATTTAGCAGCACAATATATCGATATTCAAGTTTATCATTTCTGGAAGAAACTTACAAAAGGTAAAATGCTATGGCTACGCAACAACTTTTCAACGATAACGTCTCAAGCTGTAGATACTTTTTCCGTTTTATTTTTACTTTGTTCGTTCAACATATTGCCTTGGGCTCTATTTGGAAAACTATTTATAAGTGGATTTGCCTTTAAATTATTAATTGCTTTATTGGATACTCCTTTACTCTATTTGTTTGTGTACTTTTTCAGAAGAAAGTTTAATCTAAAACTAAATGATGAATTAATTATTGATTAATAAAAAAGTTTAACGTATAGTTAATTATTTTTAAAATAATTGGCTTTATTTTTGTTATTAGTAACTCACCCTAAAACTATAAAATTTATGTTAAAAAAAGTTCTAAAAGGCCTCGGTATTTTTTTACTTCTTACTGTTATAGCTCTTGCAGCAGTGCCTTTTTTGTTTAAAGACAAAATCAAAGCATTGGTCTTAAAATCAATCAATGAAAATATTGATGCAACTGCTTCGTTTGCAGATGTGGATTTAAGTCTTTTAAAAAACTTCCCAAATGCAAGTGTAACCATTGACCAACTTGGCATCATTAACAAAGCTCCTTTTGAAGGAGATACGCTTTTTTATTCAGGCGAATTGAATGTTCAAATGAGTATCAAGGAACTTTTCAAAGGTGAAAATGAAGCAATGGTCTTAAAAAGCTTCAGTAGTAAAAACACTGTGGCTAATATTATTTTCAACAAAGATGGTATTGGAAATTTTGATATTGCTTTGAAAGATGACAAACCAGAAGAAGAATCGGAAAGTGCTCCTTTTAACTTAAGCATTCAAAATTACGAACTAGAAAATTTCAGATTGGTATATTGGGATCAAGCTTCTAATATGAAAATGGTTTTAGACAGTTTAAACCACGTTGGAAAAGGTGATTTTGCTGCTCAAAAACTTGACTTAGACACCAAAACCACTACAAAATTATCTTTTGAAATGGAAGGCAACAATTATATGAAAAATGTTGCACTTTCACTTGATGCTGTATTAGGAATTGATTTAGAAAACAGCAAATACGAGTTTAAAGAAAACAAAGCTTTAATCAATCAGTTACCTTTAGAATTTGACGGTTTCATTCAAATTGTTGAAGACGGACAATTGTATAAACTAGACTTTAAAACACCTACATCGGACTTTAAAAACTTCTTAGGTTTAATTCCAGAAGCCTACGCTGGAAATATCAACCAAGTAAAAACTACAGGAGAATTTAAAGTATCGGGTAAAGTTGATGGTAAACTTTCTGATAATACGGTTCCAAAATTCAATATTGAATTGGCTTCAAACAATGCCTCTTTCCAATATCCAGATTTACCAAAATCGGTTAAAAATATTGTGATTGACACGCATATTGTAAATGAAACTGGTTTGATGAATGATACTTATGTAAATTTAGATCAATTATCATTTGCTATCGATCAAGATGTATTTAGCGCAAAAGCGAATATTAGAAATTTAACGCAAAACCCTATTGTTGCTGCTGAATTAAAAGGTATAATTAATTTAGCCAATGTTACAAAAGCATATCCTGTACAACTAGACAAACCACTTTCTGGAATTTTGAAAGCAGATGTTAGCACTAAATTTGACATGAATTCGGTTGAGAAAAGTCAATATCAAAACATTCAAAATGCCGGAACTGTAAGTTTGAGCGGTTTCAAATATGAAGGTCCTGAAATGGCAAAACCTTTCCAAATCAATCAAACTTCGATTACATTTAATCCAAACCAAATTCGCTTGAACGAATTTGATGCCAAAACAGGTAGTAGTGATATTAACATTAACGGTGCATTGGATAATTTTTATGGTTTTATGTTTAAAAATCAGGTATTGAAAGGAAGCTTTAATTTAACTTCAAATAGGTTAGTAGTTTCTGATTTTATGGAACCAACCACTACAACGACTACTGAAGAAAACAAAACAACTACTACTGAAGCAGTAAAAATTCCTTCTTTCTTAGATTGTAGCTTAACAGCGCGCGCTAATACTGTAGTATACGACAATTTAAATCTTAAAAACGTAACAGGAAACTTAGTAATCAAAGATGAAGCTGTTACTTTAAGCAATTTAAAAATGGATGTTTTTGGCGGAAGTATCGGATTAACGGGTACTGTTTCTACAAAAGGGAAGCAACCTACATTTGATATGGATTTAGGTTTAAATGCTGTAAATATTGCAGAATCGTTTACACAACTTGAAATGTTACAAAGTATCGCACCTATTGCAAATACTATTAACGGAAAACTTAACTCAACTATCAAATTATCGGGTGATTTAACCAATGACATGACCCCTGACTTAGCCACTATTTCAGGAGATTTAATTGGACAATTATTATCACCTTCGGTTAATACCCAAAACTCAAAACTATTGTCAAGTCTATCTTCAAATGTTGCCTTTTTTGACGCTAGTAAATTAAACTTGAATGATGTGAAAGCTGCTTTATCATTCAAAGATGGAAAAGTAGCTTTAAAACCAACTACTTTAAAATATCAAGATATCGGAATTGAAATTGGCGGAACGCATGGTTTTGACCAAAAAATGGATTACAATGTGAAATTTGATGTTCCTGTTAAATATTTAGGAAATGAAGTAAATTCATTGATTGCTAAATTATCCCCAGCAGATCAACAAAAAATTAAGAGTGTGCCAGTTACCGCTAATTTGACTGGGAGTTTTACAAGCCCGACTGTTAAGACAGACATGAAGCAAACTACAACAAACTTGACAAACCAAATTGTTCAAATGCAAAAAAACAATTTGATTAATCAAGGTACTAGTTCTATCACCAACATGATTAGTGGTAATACTACTTCTAGTACACCAAAAGACAGTACAAAAACAACACAGCAATCTACAAAAGAACAAGTAGAAGAAGGTGTTAAGAGTACAATCAAAAATATTTTTGGTAAAAAGAATTAATCATTTCTAAACACAAAAAAATCCCAATTCAATGAATTGGGATTTTTTTATAAACTTATTTTAACAACATAACCTTCATAGGTTCGAATATTAAAAACAGTACCGTCTTCAAAAATCAAATACTGCCCTTTTATACCAGTAACAGTACCACTATAATTTGGTGTTTTATCCAAATTTAAACTACTAACTTTTTTAGGATAATTCAAAACAGGAAAGTCTAAATTATATAAAGTTGAATCTGAAGCATAATGTTGTTTCACTTCATCTGGTAACCAATCATACGTCTTCGAACGTTCAGCAACTAAATCGGCTTGTAAAACCTCGTTCTTCAACATTTTTTGCCAACTTGTTTTATCCGTATAATGTGATTTCAATGCAACTTCAGTAATACCTGCTAAATAACGATTTGGAACTTCTACAATAGGAATTGCTTGAACTGCTCCTTGGTCAATCCACCTAGTCGGTACTTGTGTCTTTCGCGTTACTCCCACTTTAACCTCACTAGAAAGTGCCAAATATACGACGTGTGGTTGCAATTGTACTCGCTTTTCATAGGCTAAATCCCTATCTTCAATATCCAAATGTGCCGTACTTAACTCTGGCTTCATAATCCAATCACCAACAGCTGGACTACTCATAAAACAATCGTAACAAAAGCCTTGTCTGAAAATTTTCTTTTGCTTCTCGCAATTCAAACATTCATATCCTTGGAATGAAATTTCAACTTGTTTCCCAAGCAATTGATTAACATTCAAAAAGCTATCTTTAAAAACGAGATAATATTGAATAGGACTCAAAAACTCTGTCTGCATCTTTTGGAGTACACCTTGATACGTCATATACTAAATGTAATTTTTATAAGTAAAAATTTAAAAAAAATGTTATTTTTGGTAAAGTTATCATTCCTTATTTGGAATTCATAATTTACTATTCTAAAAAATGGCTTTACCAATATTAAACTCAATTGCCTCTTGGATTTTAAAAAAACGCATTCATCAAATGGAGCTGTTTTTAAAATATCCTCATGAAGTTCAGGAAGAGCTACTTTTCAACTTATTAAAAGCAGCTGAAAATACTGACATAGGCAAAAAATATGGTTTTTCAGACATTAAAAATTACGCTACTTTTTCAGAGCGTGTTCCTATTTCAACCTATGAGGAATTGGAACCTATGCTTATGAAAACGCGCCAGGGTATTCAAAATGTGTTTTGGAATACCCCAATCAAATGGTTTGCAAAATCAAGTGGTACAACCAATGCGAAAAGTAAATTTATACCGGTAAGTAATGATGCTTTAGAAAACTGCCATTACAAAGCGAGTAAGGACTTGCTTTGCTTGTATTTGAACAACAATGAAAATTCACAATTGTTCACTGGTAAAAGTTTACGTTTGGGTGGTAGCAAACAACTTTACGAAAACAACAACACTTTTTTTGGCGATTTATCTGCCATCCTGATTGACAACATGCCTATATGGGCAGAGTTTAGTTCAACACCTAGTAATAAAATATCACTTATGAGTGATTGGGAAACAAAACTCCCAGCTATCATAAACGAAACAATACACGAAAACGTTACAAGTTTGGCTGGAGTACCAAGTTGGATGATGGTACTTTTAAATAAAACATTAGAAGCTACCGATAAAAAAAATATGTTTGAAATTTGGCCTAATGCTGAAGTATATTTTCATGGCGGTGTAAATTTTGATCCCTATCGTAATCAATATAAAAATCTTTTTCCGAAAGATAATTTTAAGTATTACGAAATCTATAATGCCTCTGAAGGTTTCTTTGCCATTCAAGACCAAAATGATTCAAACGAACTCCTTTTAATGCTTGATTATGGTATTTTTTACGAATTTATCCCAATGGATACGTTTGGAACACCTAACCAAAAGATTGTTCGATTAAGTGACGTTGAATTGAATAAAAATTATGCCTTAGTCATCACAACTAATTCGGGATTATGGCGTTATCTTATTGGTGATACGATACGTTTTACAAATTTGAGTCCATACCGCATTAATGTTACAGGTAGAACCAAACATCACATTAATGTTTTTGGTGAAGAATTGATGGTGGAAAATACCGATAAAGCGATTGCAAAAACCTGTCAAGATTTAAGCTGTGAAGTTATTGAATATACAGTTGCACCTATTTTTATGGTAAACAACCAAAAAGGTGCTCACGAATGGATTATTGAATTTAAGACTAAGCCAACTAATATGGAGAGCTTTAGTCGCTTATTGGATCATAATCTGCAATTGTTAAATTCTGATTATGAAGCCAAACGCTTTAACAACATGACCTTAAATCCACTTAAAATAAATGTGGCCCGTCACAACTTATTTTACGATTGGTTAAAAGAAAATGATAAACTTGGCGGCCAAAATAAAATACCAAGATTGTCAAACGATCGGAAATATTTAGAGAAATTATTACAAATGCAACTATTACAGCAATAACAGAATCATGAAAAAAACAAAAACAGCTCTTCTCACTATTTCCACTTTACTACTTTTAGCTTCTTGTGGACCAAGAAGGTATAAATGTGGACCTTACAGAAGATGCGAAATCAAAACCGAAAAACAACAACCTGTTATAGAAGCAAATAGCTCAAAAACTAAAACTAAAATTTGCTAAATCTTCCATATTAAACAAAATTTTAAACCACTTATCGATTATTTTTGCTTTTTGTCGGTATTGTTAATAAATCATTAAAATTTTAAGGTTAAAAAAAAAGCTAATTCATTTAAACTCATATTTTTGCATACAAATTATTAATTAATCGATTAAAAAATCGATTTAGAATTGCTAATTTATGAGATTACTTGCTAGGCTAACCACCTCCATTTTTTTCCTATATTCCTATATCCTTTCAGCGCAAGAACCGGAGCGTTTGGAAGTAAAAGATTCTTTAATAACTGTCTTAGACAACTCAACAAAAGGATTACGTTTTGTTTTAAGTGATACTGGTATTAATTCTGATCTTTCAGAAATTGGCGGTGCCTTTTTCATGAATAAATACATCATATTGTCAAATAAAAAAAGAAGACATTATAAAACCACATTCAACGAAAAAACAAACACTTATAATAACAACCTGTTTTGTGTAAATATTGATGCTGAAGGCGACCTTTCATTCCCATTATTGTTTTCAAGAATATTAGATTCTGAAAAAAATGAGGGATCAATAGCCTTTACACCAGACCAAAAAAGGATTTATTATACAAAAGAAAATCCTACAAACCATTCTGCTTTAGAACTGTATACCGCTGAGCTCGATTTGAATTCAAAAGAGTATTGGGTCAATATCAAAAAAGTAAAATTATTAGCAGAAGGACAGTCGATAGAAACTCCGTTTGTTGCCCCAGATGGTAAAACACTATACTTTGCTGCCAATTTACCTGAAGGATATGGGGGCTTTGATTTATATAAAGCCGATATTAATGGTGACGGAACTTTTTCCAACATCACAAATTTAGGCACCAATATTAATACAGCTGAAGACGAAAAATATCCTTACATTTCGAAAGAAAGCAATCATTTTTATTTTGCATCAAAAGGACATTTAAACCTTGGAGGCTATGATATTTTCCGAAGTGCAATGGTAAAAAAATCATATTTACCTGCATTGAATCTTGGAGCAAGTCTTAACTCAAAAAGAGATGATATTGCATTCATCTTGGCGGATAAAGACAAAGGCTACATCTCTAATGACAAATCAGGTGATGGTGATTTTAATATTTTAAAATTCACATTAAACCTCAACGAAGTAAAAGATCAAGATTTTACAATTGTTGAAGAAGAAACACTTACAACAGTTCCTAATGCTCAAGTAATAATTAAAGATGAAAATGGAAATGTTGTTACAAACACAATTTCTGATGAAAATGGAAAAGTTAAATTTGAAATTCTTCCCATGTCGTACAATAACATTACGATAGAAAAAGAAGGTTTTGAACCTTATGTTGATTCATTTACATCGGAAAAACCATTAAACAATCCTATTACTTTACTAACAAAGAAATTACCTTCTAAAATCAATTTGTCGGTTGAAAACATACATTTTGATTTTGATAAAGCTATTATCAAAGCAGAATCAAAAAAAGCACTTGACAAAGTTGTAAATCTGCTTAATGAAAATCCTACTTTAAACATAAGTATTCAAGCACATACCGACAATAAGGGTTCTGAAAACTATAATCTGACATTGTCAAAGAGAAGAGCTAAAGCAACAGCTAATTATTTAATTTCAAAAGGTATCAATAAAAAAAGGTTAACGACAAAAGGTTATGGAGAAAGCCAACCGTTAAATAATTGTATTAAATGTACCCCTAAAGAAGACCAAGAAAATCGAAGAGTTGAATTTAAAACCCTAACATTATAAAACTTTAACCATGAGAAAATTATTAGCTATTACCCTCATTATTACATCCTTTTTATTAACTTCTTGCTCAAGTGGATGGAACTGCAAATCAAGTTATGTTAAAGCAGATTCTAAAGTTGAAAAAACAACGAAACAACAGAGAGAAGTTTAAAATAAAAAATCCCGCAGTTGCGGGATTTTTTATTCATACTGAATTTATTACGAAGCGGTTTTCAAACGCTGTAATAAATTTTTATTCAAACTTTGCTCTGCAAAATCTTTTGTTACATTTAATTCTTTATCTTCCGAGCTTGGTAAGTCAAACATTGCGTCTGTCAAAATAGCTTCACACAAAGAACGCAAACCACGTGCACCTAACTTGTACTCTAATGCCTTATCAACAATAAAATCCAAAGCTTCATTCTCGATAGAGAATTCTACCTCATCCATTTCAAATAATTTTTTGTACTGTTTTACCAATGCATTTTTGGGTTCAGTCAAAATAGCTCTTAATGTTTTAGCATCAAGCGGATCCATATAGGTCAACACTGGTAAACGACCAATAATTTCAGGAATCAATCCAAAATCTTTCAAATCCTTTGGAATAATGTACTGCAACAAATTGGTTTTATCAATCGCATCAGATGAAATAGAAGAACTATATCCAACAGCCTGACGGTTTAAACGCTTTGAAATTACTTTTTCAATACCATCAAAAGCTCCACCAGCAATAAACAAAATGTTTTGGGTATTCACCTCAACAAACTTTTGATCTGGGTGTTTTCGCCCTCCCTTAGGTGGAACATTAACTACAGTTCCTTCCAAAAGTTTCAACAAAGCTTGTTGCACACCTTCTCCAGAAACATCACGCGTAATAGATGGATTATCACTCTTACGTGCTATTTTATCAATCTCATCGATAAAAACAATTCCTCTTTCTGCTTTGGCAACATCATAGTCTGCAGCCTGTAAAAGACGCGTTAAAATACTTTCAACATCTTCTCCTACATATCCAGCTTCTGTTAAAACCGTGGCATCAACAATAGCCAAAGGAACATTCAACATCTTAGCAATAGTTTTTGCCACTAATGTTTTTCCTGTACCAGTTTGACCAACCATAATGATGTTACTCTTTTCAATTTCGACCTCATCATCCAATTGTTTTTGCATCAAACGTTTGTAATGATTGTAAACAGCCACACTCATTACTTTTTTCGTTTGATCTTGACCAATTACATATCCGTCTAAAAACGATTTTATTTCTTTCGGCTTCATTAAAACCAACTCTGATAAAAGCTCTGTTTTACCGCTTTGCTTTAATTCTTCTAATACAATTCCATGTGCTTGCTCAATACAACGGTCACAAATGTGTGCGTTAATACCGGCAATTAATAAATTTGTTTCTGGCTTTTTCCTTCCACAAAACGAACATTCTAATACTTCTTTCGCCATATTTTTAAAATTATAAGGTTGGAGTAAAAAACACTCTTTAACCTATCTCGATAAAACTTCATCAATCATTCCATACTCCTTAGCTTCACTTGCAATCATCCAGTAATCACGATCACTATCATCGTGTACTTTTTCAACAGATTGCCCAGAATGCTTCGCAATGATTTCGTACAATTCGCCTTTTAATTTCATAATCTCGCGCGCTGTAATTTCGATATCTGAAGCTTGTCCTTGTGCACCACCCAAAGGTTGGTGAATCATTACTCTTGAATGTGGTAAAGCACTTCTTTTTCCAGCAGCTCCAGCACAAAGTAAAACCGCTCCCATTGAAGCTGCCATTCCTGTACAAATTGTTGCTACATCAGGCTTGATAAACTGCATTGTATCATAAATTCCTAATCCTGCATAAACTCCTCCTCCTGGAGAATTTACATAAATTTGAATATCCTTAGATGCATCTAAACTTTCTAAAAATAACAACTGTGCTTGAACAATGTTTGCAATTTGATCATCAATCCCTGTACCAAGAAAGATAATTCTATCCATCATCAAACGCGAAAAAACGTCCATTTGCGTTACGTTTAACTGGCGCTCTTCCATAATATAAGGTGTCATACCTACAGGAGTAACACGGCTTACGATTTTATCGTAATACATGCTGTTTATTTTATGATGCTTTGTAGCATATTTTTCAAATTCTTTACCAAAATTCATAAATAATATATTAAATAGGTTATAAACTAAGAACGTCAAACTTAAAGCTTGACGTTCAAAGATAATTATTTTTTATGAGAATTATTCTCCGTACATTTCTTTAATAAACTCTTGATAGTTTACTTTTTTAGCGTTTGCTTTTACTTGCTCCTTGAATAAGCTTAACATTTTCTCGCTCATTACTTGCTCTGATAAACGTTTAACCTCATCTTGGTTTGATAATACACGAGCAACAATTCCTTCAACTTCTTCATCAGAAGGATTTAATTGACCAAATTGAGCCATTTGCTTTTTGATTAATTCAGCAGTGTGTGCTTTTAAATCTTCGAATTGGATTTGTAAATTGTTTGCAGCAATAATTTTACCTTCAATCAATTGGTAACGTAATCCTTTTTCAGATTTTGCGTATTCTTCCTCAGCTTGTTCAGCAGTTAATGGGTTTTCTCCAACAGTCTGAATCCATTTTTTCAAGAACGTAGCTGGTAATTCAAAAGTTGTGCTTTCAATTAATCCTTCGATAACATCATTTAAGAATTTTTGATCTGCTTGTTGTGCAAATTGCGCTTCAGCATCCTCTTTAATTTTTCCTTTTAAATCTGCTACTGAAGTAACATTTCCTTCACCGAATAATTTATCAAATAATTCTTGGTTTAATTCTGCTTTTTCAACTGCATTAATTTCTTCAATTGTAAAATCAACAGTAATATCTAAACCATGAACATCATCATGACTTACTTTTAAGTAATCCATTAATTTGTGATCATCGTCAAAAAGACCTTTAGTTGCAACAGCAACAACATCACCAACTTTTTTACCTACAAATTGATTCGCTACATCTTGATTACTGAAGATATCTAAAGTAATGTTTGTAGTATTGTTGATTCCTTTTTCTTCATTTGAGAAAGTTCCTCTTAAAGTAAAATCTGCTTCTACGGTATCTTGAGAAACCATTTTTCCGTATTGTTTTTGAATACGCTCAACTTGTTCGTCTAACATAGCTGCATCCGCTTCAATTTCAAATTTAGTTACATTTGAAATCCCAGCTAAATCAACAGAAAATTCTGGAGCAAGACCTAATTCAAATTCAAAAGTAAAATCTTCTTTATCCCAATTAAAATCTTCAGTAATTTTTGGTAGTGGGTTACCTAAAATATCTAATTTTTCTTCTACTAAATAATCATTCAAAGAAGATTGTAATAATTTATTTACCTCGTCTAACAAAACTGCTTTTCCATATTGTTTTTGAATCAAACTCATTGGAACTGCACCTTTTCTAAAACCTGGGATATTTGCGTGCTTTCTATAATCAGCTAAAACTTTGTTTACTTTATCTGCGTAATCATCTTTTGAAATTGCTACTGTAACAATAGCATTTAATGCATCTACTTGCTCTCTTGAAATGTTCATTATATGTTATTTTAATGTCATAAAAATTGGGTTGCAAAATTATACAATTTTTACAACCCAAACAAGTTTTTAATTAATTGAATTTCAGTTTACTAAATTTTACTTTTCATCAACAAAAAAATTATTCATTATCGTCTGACTAAAAGTCAATATAATACTAAAGAAAAAAGCGCTCCAAAAACCTGAAACGTGAAATCCATCAACAAAATAATCGCCCAACATTATTATTACCGCATTGATTACCAACAAAAATAATCCTAAGGTTATCAAGGTTACTGGAATGGTTAAAAAAACCAAAAAAGGTTTTAAAAAAGTATTGAGAAGTCCTAAAACTACCGCTACTATTAAACTGGTAGTAAAATTATCCACTGAAACTCCAGGTAAAAAATTTGCAACAACCACAATTAAGATTGTTGTTATCAGTAATCGCACTAATAAATTCATAATCAATATATTTAAGGTTTTCATAAAGATAAAAAAAAGACACCAAATAGGTGCCTTTTAATATTAACTTATTATCTAAAACATATTAGTTATTCACTGGAACAATTTGTGTACCTGTAAAATAACCCGGATTATGAAGTGGCAATTTCGCTCCATAATGCGCATTTATAACTTTTAAAATTTCATTAGCAATTACAGCATATCCTCTAGCATTAGGATGTACTCCATCTAATGAAAACAATACTTGACCTTCCGTAGTAGAGCCACTAAAATAGTTTGCTGTATAAGTCTGTCCTGTTTCAATACGCAACCCACTTACCAATTGATTCATAATTGCATTCATATCAGCAACTGCTAAATTCTTTGCATTCGCAATTGCAACTATAGCATTATTGTATGCAACAGTTGCTGCTTCAACTTTAGCTTGCTCAGCAGATGTCAACACCCATTTATTTGACATTGGGAAAGTCACACCAACAACATCAAAAGGAGCTTGACCACCATTTGATGCACCAATTACTGATGACGCAGGCAAAACAATTAAATCAGATGCAGAAGCATGACGCGCTCTACCGTACAAAGCACCCAAAGCATTTGCATTAGCCACTAATAATGGATTTCCAGAAGCATTTGCATAAGCTGTAATTTGCGCCCCTAAATCCGTCAAAGCTACATCGGAGATTAAAACCGGATTTGTAGTTCCTGCTGTTGTATTAAGAGGACTAATCCTCCCATTTGTTGCAACTGCTAAAAACTGATACAGCTGCGTTAACAAAGCTGCTTGTGGGTTTGCATTGATAACCTCAGCACTAATCGGATTGTAAGGTACAGTTGTAAAATAAGGAATTGAGGTAACACTTGGAATTGTAGCCACAACTCCTTTTGCCCCACCAGAAGTCAAACCTGTAACCGGACCTAATAAAGGATGTGTACCCCCATTAATAATTAAATCATAAGTCAAAGCAAAAACACTGGCATTGGTAATATCGTTACCACCATAAGTTAGTGGATTTAAATTTCCTGTTTCATTATGATCATCTGCCGGCGTTACACCATCAGCTTGTGCACCACCATTTGTTGCGTAACTAAGTACATCGTTTGCACCAATCCAATTGGTAAAAAAAGTTGGGTTTTTAGACACCGCATCTCCTAAAACTGTTGCGTTTGGTGATGTTGCATGACGTACAAAATAAGGATTTGCTGTGGGTGGTTGTTGCCCTAAACCTGTAAGAGAACCATAGCCAGGTGCCAACAAGTGAAAAGATTTTGCCCCAGGAATTCCCATATTATTATAAGCTGTTGCTTGCTGATTTGCCACTTCAATGCTAGGTGTACCTGCAATATTTTCAGGACGCCCTTCAGAAGCATCAATTACTAAACGAGTTGATGAAATTTGGTTCCCACCAAGCAACAAACCTCCAACATTATTTACATCATCAGCAAAAGAAGGTTGAGTAAATGCCCCACCTCCTACTAGAGCAAACTGTTGCGCTAATAAATTTGGAAAAGAATTCATTTGACCTGAACGATACACTGTTCCATCCATATAACCTGCAGTTAAAGAATTCCCTACTGCAACATATGAAGAGAAATCTGCCTCTCCTGAAGTATAATCCGCGGTTACATCATTTTCAAATTCTGGTTCACAAGCTGCAAAAACCGCAGCAAAAACCGTTAAATATATAAATTTACTATTTTTCATTTTTTATCTATTTTATTAAAAACCATACGTTATACCAATACCTGGAGAAAACACAACTGACTTATATGTTCCGCCAAAAGAAATTGTTTCTCCCGTTCCTGCTGTTGGGTCAACATAATGGTCGTATGAATTGTCAACTTCATCAAAGTGTAAATACAAGAATGAAAAATCAACTCCAAACTTTGAATTCAACTGGTAGGTTAAACCACCTGTGAATCCCATAGAATCGTTACGCGGCGTTTCTGGAGCGAAATATCCATCTTGTACTGGACTTTCGTCAAAATACCAACCCGCTCTGAAAGTAAATTTATCATTTGCTTCATATTGTGTACCCACACGGTAAGTACTTGAGTTTTTATAATTTCTCGCATTATAAGATGTTGGCACATCATTTTTAAAATCAACAACTAAAGCATCGTAAGCATTCCATAAAGTATAATTATAATCAAAAGCTAACATCCATTTATCTGTAACTTGATACGATAATCCTGTAGTAAATTCAGCTGGCAATGGCAAATCAGCATCAAATTGGGTATTGGAAAATGCACCTTGTGCAAAAGGAGCGACATCATTAAATGTAGCATCACCATCACGAGCTTCCATAATAATTTCAGAACGATAATTCATCCCTAAACGCATTTTGTCCGTTGGATTAAACATAAAACCAACATTATATCCCCAAGCTGAAATCCCTTTTGCATCTAATGTAACATCTGCTAAATTATCTGGACTTTGTGACAATACAGGGTTCGTCGATAAATTTCTATTAAATTCTACAGACCCTGTAGCATAAATAGGTCCACCACCAATACTGAAATGTTCTCCTACTCTAATAGAAACTGAAGGCTGTACAAATATTGCTTGTAAATCGATATTATTAACTAAGTGAGCACCTTGCCAATCTTGATCCCATTCTACTGCACTACCATATGGAGAATAAACGGCAAGACCAGCCGTTAACCAATCTGTTAATTTATACGTAGCATACACACTAAAAGGTGTACCAAAATTATCAGTTGAATTGGTCCAATTGAACTCTGAATTTTGAAATTTTGATTTTGCAAATAAACCATTTGCTCCCACAGAAATATTAAACTTTTTATCTAAATAAGCCATACCTGCTGGGTTAAAAAAAGCAACTTCTGCGCTATTTACCACAGCAACACCTGTGTGTCCCATAGCCAATTGCTTTTGTCCTTGGATTGAAACTCTATACCCACCAGCAAAAGCTGTAGTACCCGCTAAAGCATAGAGTGCCAAAGAAAGTAATTTTCTCATAATGTTAAAAATGTGTTAGTTAAGTTGTTCTGGTTTTAAAAATCTTTTTCTCAAAAATAAAATTTTTTATACAAAATGCAATAGAATATTAAAAAATATTATGCATTCATAATAAAATTTATTTTTATTTAATAAATCGCAAAACCGAGTCGTAAAAATCTTTAGGATTTTCCGCATGCAACCAATGTCCAGCATTAGTTATTGTTTGTATATCAGAGATAGGGAAATGATGTTTTATAAGACTGATATCATCATCTAATATGTAGTCAGACTTATCCCCTCTTAGGAAAAGAGTCGGATTATCAAACTGTAAAGCTTCTGGCAAAGCTTTACCAATACTACTTTTATTGTTTATAAATACCGGTAAATTGAATCGAAAAGCTAATTGGCCAGGTTCTTCCCAGTATAAATTTTTCAGCAAAAACTGTCGCGTTCCAAAATCAGTAATGTATTGCGATACAATTTCATCCACTTGATTTCGACTTGGTTTTTGCGAAAAATCAACAGCTAACAATCCTGCTAAAATAGAATCATGATGCGGTGCATAAAACTTTGGACCAATATCTGCAACTATTAGCTTTGAAACTAAACTAGGCTGCAAACATGACACAAGCATTGCTATTTTACCTCCCATAGAATGTCCTAAAAGCACAATATTATCCAGTTGATTCATCTGACAATACTCCAGTACATCATTAGCCATAACTTCATACGTAAACTCATCAGTATGAAAACTCCTACCATGATTTCGCATATCTAACATATGGACTTGAAAACCTTGAGTGGCAAATTGCCCTCCTAACGTTTTCCAATTATCTGACATTCCTAAGAAACCGTGTATTATTAAAAAAGGCTGCCCTTCCCCTTCTATTTTTGAATATAACATTACTTTAGTTTTTGTAAATACATGTTTACCACATTCTCTATTCCTAAATAAATAGACTCCGATATCAATGCATGTCCAATTGATACTTCTAAAAGATTCGGAATATTTTCTTTAAAAAATCGAATATTATCCAAACTTAAATCATGCCCTGCGTTAATACCAATATTTAATTCATTAGCACGTAAAGCAGCTTTAACAAAAGGTTCAATCCCTTTCGCATTTCCTAAACCATACTCATGCGCAAAACTTTCAGTATACAATTCTATTCTATCAGCACCCGTTTCTTTTGCTCCTTCAACCATTTTCTCATCTGCATCAACAAAAATTGAAGTACGAATAGCGTTACGCTGAAACTCTTGAATAACCTCCTTCAAAAAATCTTTGTGCTTAATTGTATCCCATCCAGCATTTGAAGTCAAAGCATCATCTGCATCTGGAACCAAAGTAACCTGAGTTGGTTTCACTTCTAAAACCAAATCCATAAAATTCTTTACAGGATTACCTTCAATATTATATTCTGTATAAACAATTGGCTTTAGATCTCTAGCATCTTGATAACGAATGTGACGCTCATCTGGCCTAGGATGTATCGTAACACCTTGCGCGCCAAATTGCTGTACATCGTGTGCGACTTTTAACAAATTAGGGACATTACCGCCTCGTGAGTTTCGTAATGTTGCAATTTTATTGATATTTACTGATAATTTTGTCATGTGAAAATAAATTAGCAACACAAAAATACGAAGTATAACTAGCTTTAATACGGTATTTTTGATTATTTTGCAGTAAAATTTGAACACTAGTGCATGACAAGCTTATTTGAGTACATAAACAACGACATCAGCCCCTTAAAAAGCGATAATCTAATTGCAGACGCACAAGATTTATTTACAGATTTGACATACAGTCATTTCCCAGTAAGTGAAAATGGCATTTATATAGGATGTATTCGCAAAGAAAATGCAGAAATATTAAAAAGCACCGATTCTATAGGGGAACATCGCTATGAGTTCAATCGTTTCTACGTTCGTTCCAATATGATTTGGTTAGATGTTTTGGAAATATTTGCTCAAAACGAAACCAATATCGTCCCTGTCCTAGACGATCAAAATAATTATTTGGGGTATTACGAACTTGAAGATGTAATTCGTTTTTTCCATGAGACTCCATTTTTAAAAGAAGATGGTGGCATTTTGGTTATCCAAAAAGACATAAAGGATTATTCAATGAGTCAAATTGCACAAATTGTAGAGAGTAACAATGCTAAACTTTTAGGGCTTTTTATATCAAAAATAACTGACCAAAAAATAGAAGTCACACTAAAAATAAATTTAGGAGGACTAAACGATATTATTCAAAGTTTTAGACGATACGAATATGAAATCATTTCGGAGCACCAAGAAGATGCTTACTTAAAAGATTTAAAAGACCGTTCGGACTATCTTGACAAATATTTAAACATCTAACCATGATGAAAATAGCTCTTTTTGGCCAATATTACCAAAACAACACCGAAGCCATTGTTACCAAAGTAATTGAAGTTTTAAACAACTACAATATAGAACTTGTAATCGAAGAACAATTTTACACTATCATCAGTAAAATTTTAAAATCGGATTATAAAACCTTTAGCAATCATGAAGAATTAGACAGCAGTTTTGAAGCCCTTATAAGTGTAGGTGGAGATGGAACTATATTAAGAGCTGTTACTTATGTTAGAGATAAAAAGATACCGATTGTAGGTATTAATGCTGGAAGGCTAGGTTTTTTGGCAACTGTTCAATATGATAATATTGAAGAATTACTACCAAAAGTAATTGCAAAAGATTATCTGATTTCAAAACGCAGTTTGTTGAGTTTACGATGCGAACCAAGAAACCCTGACTTAGTAGATTTAAATTTTGCATTAAACGAAATTTCCGTTTCTAGGAAAGATACTACTTCCATGATTACAATCGAAACTAGCTTGAATGGAGAGTATTTGAATTCTTATTGGGCAGACGGTTTAATCATTTCAACCCCAACAGGATCCACAGGCTATTCTTTAAGTTGCGGTGGACCAGTATTAATGCCCGATGTCAACAGCCTTGTAATAACCCCTATTGCACCACACAATTTGAATGCACGCCCTCTAGTTATTACAGATGACACTGAAATTCAATTAAAAGTTTCTGGACGTGAAGAACAATATTTAGTTTCTCTAGATTCCAGAATAACATCTGTAACAAACGAAACCACCTTGTTCATTAAGAAGACTCCATTCCAAATTAACATGATAGAATTCCAGGAGGAAGGTTTTGCAAAAACAATTCGAAAAAAACTACTTTGGGGTGAAGATCGAAGAAATTAAGCCTTAAAACAATACCTTTTTGCCGATTTTTGCGTTTAAAATAAAATTCCATACCGTTGGTTAAGAAATCTATATTGTTATATTTGCAAACTATTTTTAAAATGAGACAGTTAATCGTTTACATATTGTTATTCCTAAGTTATTTTTCCTCAAGTGCTCAAATCAATGAATTGGGCGTTTTTTTAGGAGGTGCTAACTATATTGGCGATGTAGGACCTACAACTTACATTTCCCCAAATGAATTTGCCTTTGGAATTGTATACAAATGGAACAGAAGTACTCGACACGCCTACCGTTTTTCATACACACACGGAACTTTGAACTCACATGACGCTGATAGCGATGTACCTAGCCGTTATTTAAGAGATTTTACTTTCAAAAATAGTGTTGATGAATTTTCAGCAGGTTTAGAATTTAATTTTTTTGAATTTGACCTGCACGATTCTAAAAACACCTTTACACCTTATGTGTTTACTGGGATAAATTATTTTATTTACAACGAAATCTACATGAATGGAAAAGAAAGCGAAGTTGATTACAGACACAGTGCTTTTGCAATACCAATGATTGTAGGTGTAAAAACAAGATTGTATCGAAATTGGATTATCGGTTTAGAAGTTGGTGCTAGATATACCTTCACGGATAACTTAGACGCAAGTAATCCTAGAAATAATAACTTTGAAAATTTACGTTTTGGAAATCTAAATAGTGACGATTGGTATGTCTTTACAGGATTCACCCTAACTTACACCTTCGGACAAAACCCTTGTTTTTGCGCAAATTGATTATGAGCTTATTAAACCAAATAGACAAAAATAAAATTCCAAACCATCTTGCCATTATTATGGATGGTAATGGTCGTTGGGCAAAACAAAAAGGCCTTTTAAGAACTCTTGGTCACGAAAGCGGAACCAAAACCGTAAAAACTATAGTAGAAGCGTGTACACAATTAGGTATTAAAAACTTGACGCTTTATGCTTTTTCAACAGAAAATTGGAATCGACCAAAACTCGAAGTTGACACACTTATGAGACTTTTAGTTTCCTCTTTAAAAAAGGAAGTTAAGACATTTCAAAAAAATAATATCCGCTTAAACGCAATCGGAAATTTAACAACTTTACCTACAAAAGTCCAAAATGAATTGAACGAAGTGATGTCTTTAACTGAAGACAACACTAGAATGACATTGACTTTAGCTCTTAGTTATGGCTCAAGAGAGGAACTTACACAAGCTGTTAAAAAAATTAGTGATAAAGTTAAAAATAATATAATTTCTCTAGACGCTATTGACGAATCAATTATTAATAAGCATCTTTACACGCATAATTTGCCTGATGTCGATTTAGTTATACGTACAAGTGGCGAGCATAGAATAAGTAATTTTTTATTATGGCAAATAGCCTATGCTGAATTTTATTTCACCAATGTGCTTTGGCCAGACTTTAAAGAAAATGATTTATATGAAGCCATTATTAGCTATCAAAATAGAGAAAGACGATTTGGAAAAACAAGTGAACAAATTTCATAATACAACAATGTTAAAAAAAGGTTTCAAACTATTACTATTCGCCTTTATTATTTTAGGAAACAGTACCATTTTTGCTCAAGACACCAAACTTGAAAACGGAAAAGATTATATTTTAGCGGATGTTGAAGTAACTGGAAAAGTTCAATATAACCAACAAACAGTTGTAACCTTTACAGGCCTTGAAAAAGGTCAAAAAATTAGAGTTCCTGGCGAAGAAATCAGTTTAGCGATTAAAAAGCTTTGGAAGCTTGGGTTATTTAATGATGTAAATTTTTACATTAACAAAATTGAAGGTGATAGCATTTACCTTGAATTGAACTTAATGGAACTACCAAAACTTGCCGATGTAAAAATACAAGGCGTTAAAAAAGGAAAAACAGAAGATTTATTAAAAGAAACCGACCTTAAAAAAGGAAAAGTAGTTAATGAAAATCTTATAACTACTACAAAAAATTACATTGAAAACAAATACAAAAAAGACGGATATTACAACACTAAAGTAATCATCAGCAATACTCCTGATTCTACTGGGACAGAAGTGAAAATGCTAGTTAATATCGACAAAGGTGAAAAAGTAAAAGTCAAAAACATTGATTTCAGTGGAAACGAACAACTAACCGATGCTAAACTTCTAAAAGCATTTAAAAACACCAAAAAGAGAAATTTTGTACGCTTTTACAAACGTTCAAAATATATTAAAGAAAAATACAAAGAAGATTTAGCTTCTGTAATATCAAAATACAAAGAGAACGGATTTAGAGATGCCAGAATCACTTCTGATTCTGTAACATACGACAAAAACAGTAATACAGTAGCTATCAAAGTTAACCTTGAAGAAGGTCGAAAATATTATTTTGGAGATATTCGATACTTAGGAAATACTATTTACACAGACAGACAGTTAAGTCAGTTACTTGGTGTGAAAAGAGGAGATGTTTACAATGGTGTTTTACTTCAAAAAAGAATTGCTGATGAAACAAAACCAGATGGAGAAGACATCACTAACTTATACCAAAATAATGGATATTTGTTTTCAAGTATTAATGCTGTAGAAGTACGCACAGTAAACGACACCATTGACTTTGAAATCAGAATAACTGAAGGTCCTATTGCTTATTTCAATAAAATTTCGGTTGTAGGTAACGACAAAACAAACGACCACGTAATTTACCGTGAGTTAAAAACTAAACCTGGTCAAAAATATAGTAAAGAATTATTGATTCGTTCGATACGTGAGATTGGTCAATTAGGCTTTTTCGATCCTGAAGCTATTAAGCCCGATTTTAAAAATGTAGACCCGCAAGCAGGAACAGTAGATATCGAATACAATGTTGTTGAAAAAGGATCGAGCCAAATTGAATTACAAGGTGGTTACGGTGGAGGTGGTTTCATTGGAACATTAGGATTGTCATTTAACAACTTTTCAATCAGAAATCTTTTCAATAAAGAGGCTTATACTCCAGTACCTATGGGAGACGGGCAAAAATTAGCATTACGTCTACAAGGAAGTACCTACTTCCAAACGTATAGTTTATCGTTTTCTGAACCTTGGTTAGGTGGTAAAAAACCAGTTAATTTTTCGGCGTCTATTTCCCACAGTAAACAATTCTTATATAATTACGCTACTCGCGATGTTACAAGAGATCAAAGTTTTAACATTACTTCATTTTCAGTTGGTTTAGCAAAGCGTTTACGAGTACCAGATGATTATTTTGTGTTGTCACAAGCGGTTTCTTTTCAGTATTATGATTTGAACAATTATAACACAGGTTTATTTACTTTTGGTGATGGAGCTTCTAGAAACCTAGCTTATACCATTGGTTTATCGCGTAACAGTAAAGGTTCTAATCCTATCTTTCCAATGTACGGATCGGATTTCAGCGTGTCGGCAAAATTCACACTTCCTTATTCTGCTTTTAATGGGGTAGATTATGGAAACCTTGAAAATTTGGAAGAATACAAATACAAATACAACGGAAGTCCATACACTTATTCTGATAATGGTGTTGATATTCTAGTTACTGAAGGTGATTACTTAGAGGCTATTCCTTCAACATCAAACCCTACACCTAAAAAAGCAAATAGTTTGGCAACTGCTGCTGCTGATCCAGCAAAAGTAGACCAAGAAAAGTATAAGTGGTTAGAATACTATAAAATCAAATTCAAAGCGGATACTTACCAACGTATTTATGGCAAATTAGTATTAAGAGCATTGGGTGAATTTGGTTTTATGGGAGCTTACGATCATGAAAGAGGTTTGGTACCATTTGAGCGTTTCTATTTGGGAGGAGATGGACTAGCCAATTACTCATTAGATGGTAGAGAAACTATTCAATTAAGAGGATATCCAAACAACTCCTTATCATCGACTGATGGAGGTACGGTATATAATAAATATTCGTTAGAACTTCGTTACCCTATCACTTTAAATCCGAGTGCCTCTATTTACGCTTTAACTTTTGTAGAAGCTGGAGCTGCCTTTAATGATTTTAAAAATTATAACCCATTTGCTGTTCAACGTTCAGCTGGTTTAGGTCTACGTGTGTTCATGCCTGCATTTGGTTTATTAGGGATAGACTTTGCTCATGGATTCGATCCTGTACCTGGAGACACACAGAAAAGCGGTTGGCAAACCCACTTTATCATAGGACAACAATTTTAATAAATGAGCGTTTAAATAAATATCATTTGAAATAGTACAATAAAAATATTTCTTATCTTTCGAACGTATTTTTACTACTCCTTTCAAAGAGTTTTAATTTATTAAAAAGCAATTAATGAAAAAAATAGTCTTATTAGCAGCATTCTTATTATCAACATTTGCATTTTCACAATCACGCGGAGTACGAATAGGCTATATTGACATGGATTATATTTTGGAAAAAGTTCCAGAATATGCTGAGTCAAAAAACCAATTGGATCAAAAAGCGCAAAAGTGGAAACAAGAAATAGAAGTTAAAAAAAATGCAATTAAAAAACTTAAAGACGATTTAAATACGGAAAAAGTTCTACTTACTAAAGAACTGATAGAAGAGCGTGAGGAAGAAATCTCTTTTCAAGAAAAGGAGCTTTTGGAATATCAAGAAAAAAGGTTTGGCCCAACTGGAGATCTTATCATCCAGCAATCAACTTTAGTAAAACCTATTCAAGACCAAGTTTTCACTGCAATACAAGATATAGCGGAACAAAAAAAATATGACTTTATTTTCGACAAATCATCGGATTTAACTATGCTTTTTGCTGCACAACGATTTGATATCAGTGATCAAGTAATCCGACTTCTTTCTCGCTCTCAAAAAAGAGAACAACTTTCGAAAAAGCAGTTAAAACAACAGGAGGCGCAAGAAGCTCTTGAAGATATGCAAGATGAAAATCCAGAATTAGCTGCAAGACAAAAAGCACTAGAAGAAAAAAGAGCAGCAAGAGAAAAATTAATTGAAGAGCGTAAAGCAGCTCGTGAAAAACTAATTGAAGATCGAAAGAAAGCTGCTGAAGCAAAGAGACAAAAGACTACAGAAGCCCGTGAAGGAGAAAAAAGTGGCACAGTAATTGAAAAAGAAAACACTGAAGAACAAAAGACTTCTACTGGCGAAATAGAAAAAACAAACCCTTCTCCTACTGAGGAACTAACTCCAGAACAAAAAAGAGCCCAATTAGAAGAAGAACGTAATGCTAAAATTGAAGAGCGTAAAAAAGCTTTAGAAGAGAAAAGAAATGAAGCTATTCGAAAAAGAGAAGAAGCTAAAAAACAAAAAGAAACAGAAACTAAAAACGATTAAAAATAATAACCCAATTAATTAAATTACACATGAAACAATTTAAAACTTTAGTAATTGCTTTAGTACTATTTGTTGGAACTCAAATATCAGCTCAAACAAAAATTGCACATATTGATGTACAAGCGCTAATGACAAACATGCCAGAAATGAAAGCAGCGCAATCTCAATTGGATAAAATTAAAGAGAATTACGATAAAGAATACAAAACAATGGTACAAGAGTATCAAACAAAATTGCAGAAATACGAACAAGAAGCTCCTACAGCTGGTGAAGCAGTGAACGAGGCACGTTCTAAAGAAATGCAAGATATGGGACAACGTATCCAACAGTATCAACAAAGTGCTGGTAAAGAATTACAACAAAAAGAACTTGATTTATTGAAACCTATTTTAGAAAAAGCACAAAATGCAATTCAAAAAGTTGCAACAGCAAAAGGTTTCCAATATGTATTAGACGCAACAAACGGAAGCGGTGTATTAGTTGCTAATGGTACTGATTTATTAGCTGATGTTAAAAAAGAATTAGGATTTTAATTCAATACAATTTCATTTAAATTTTACTGCTCATAGACTTCGGTTTATGAGCAGTTTTTCTTTAAATTTGTTTTATGCAGACAACAGCACCTATTGGCCTTTTTGATTCCGGAATTGGCGGTACTTCAATTTGGAAGGAAATTAATTTACTACTACCAAATGAAAATACTATCTATTTAGCAGATAGTAAAAATGCACCATACGGGTTAAAGTCCAAAGAAGAAATAATTGCTTTAAGTATAAAGAATACCGAATTCTTACTCGAACAAAATTGCAAACTTATCGTGGTTGCTTGTAATACTGCTACTACTAATGCAATAAAAGAATTAAGAGCTAAATTTAAAGTTCCTTTTATTGGCATTGAACCTGCATTAAAACCTGCCGTAAATCAAACAAAAACACATAAAATAGGAATCTTAGCAACAAAAGGCACCCTAAATAGCGAACTCTTTCATGAAAAAGTAAAAAGCTATACTAATGTTACCATTATTGAACAAATCGGTCACGGCCTTGTTCAACTTATTGAAAATGGCGACATCGATTCTATAGAAATGTATGAATTACTCACAACGTATTTACAACCGATGGTCGATGAAAACATAGATTATTTGGTTTTAGGGTGTAGTCACTATCCTTATTTAATTCCACAAATAAAAAAAATTCTCCCGAGACACATTCAAATAATTGACTCTGGAGAAGCCGTTGCAAGACAAACTAAAACCGTACTTGCGGAGCACAATATTAAAAACCCCAATACTCAAAATGGGACAAACGTTTTTTATTCCAATTCGGATACTGAGGTTTTACAAAATATTTTGGGTTGTTCTAAAAAAGTGTCATTTTTTGATTTTTAAACACTGCCAACAAAATTAAAATTTCCTTTAGTAATCAAGAAAAACCCAGAGCCATTTTAAGCAGATTTAAGCCCGGAATTACTCCTCCTTTAACCAACTTGAATACATTACATAATTATTCGATATGCGTTCGATTTCTCCTGCAAAATCACTCGTATTAATATCTTTAACTTTTTTAGCAGGAACACCCGCGTAAATAGTCCCCGATTCTACAATTGTGTTCTGAGTAATTACAGAGCCAGCAGCTACAATTGAATTACTTTCAATAACACAATTATCCATTACAATAGCTCCCATTCCAATTAAAACATTATCCTTAACTTCACAACCGTGTACTATGGCATTATGACCAATAGACACATTGTTTCCGATTATTGTAGGATGTTTTTGATAGGTACAATGAATCACAGCTCCATCTTGTATATTTACTTTATTTCCAATAGTGATTGAATTAACATCACCCCTAACAACTGCATTAAACCATACACTACAATTTTCTCCAAAAGTAACTTCTCCAACTATAGTTGCATTATCCGCCACAAAACAATCCTTAGGTATGATTGGGCTTTTCCCATTTACAGCTTTTATTATCATATATTATTTATAAAAAAAATGTCCCGATTAAATCGGGACAAATATATTAATTTTTGTTGTTTAGTTAACCGCAGGACAGTTACAATCCCAAGCAGCAGCTTTACAGAAAATATCGAATCCTAAAGTTAACTGATGAAATCCTGCATTATCAAAGTTAACATCTCCTAACAAATGCGAATATGTGTAAGAAAACATAAACTTCTTATAATTTACACCTATAATTGGAGTAATATATTGAAGCTTTTGCTCGCTAATTCCACTTCCATCAAAATACTCAGCTCCATCTAAACTTCTTCTATATGATAAAGCAGCCCAAAGTCTACCAAAGTCCATTCCTTTGTAAACCTTCAAATTTAAATCAATAGTTGATTCTTTTGTCTCCTCAACATATTGAAACATTAAAGAGGGCTCAAACAATAAACGATCACTGTCACCAAAAACTGCTCCTGCACTCCATAAGAATTTTCTCAAGTTATCTGACTCATATCCTTCAGTATAGATTTTCCTTCTACTGTTTGCTAAGAAATTCTTAACCGTTACATGAGTAAAGAAGTCCATGTAGTGGTACGATGCACCTAAATCCACATTGAAATAAGTATATTTTTGATATACACCTCCAAATACAACAGGATCAAAACCTTCAAACTCTGTCTCATCTAATTGACTTTGAACAAAACCAGCACTTAAACCAAATGACAACTGGTTTAAATCCGCCGTACTTCTTGAAAATCTCAAGTGATGTGCATAAGTTAATTTTGCTCCAGTTTGAGAATGATAACCATTACGATCATTAAAAACAATAGCACCTATACCCGATTTTCCATCTTCATCAATAGAGGTATTAAAACTTAAAGTTTGTAATGCTGGGGCATCATCTTGACCGAACCACTGTTGACGACCTGTTAGTCTAATTTTACCACAATTAGCAGCTCCCGCCATTGATGGATGAATTAAATAATAGTTATCAGATAAATAATCCGAATAAACTGCAACTCCTTCTTGAGAAAAAGCTGCAAATTGAGCTACTAAAAATGTTAGAACTAAATAACTTTTTAAAAATTTCATTGTAGGCTTCTATTGTTTTTTACTTATTGTATTTCTTATAATTTATCAAGTTCGTCAAAGATATAAATTTTCACAAAACATTCTAATAGTTATAAAAAAATACTTAAAATTTAACGTTTTAAAGAAAAATGGGACTTAAATTCTTTTGTTTCATTGTTCTCAATATATTCTAATGTAAACCAATAATCTGATGATGGCAACTGTTCTCCATTGAAAGTTCCATTCCATCCCTCAGCACCATCTAAAGTACTAATTTGTTTGATTAACTTACCATAACGGTCAAAGATATACAACTTAGCATTTGCTTGGTTTAATCCTGATACTTTCCATGTATCGTTTACTCCATCTCCATTTGGTGTAAAGTATTTTGGATAATCAATTACCATTACTTCTATTGTTAAGTATGTACAACCTTGCGTATCAACAACTGTAACAGTGTGTGTACCTGGACTTACTCCTGTAAACACTCCTGTATCCTGAGCTGCATCATCATCCATTTGGTATTGATAAGTACCATTCACTCCTGGATCTATAGTAACGATAACGGTTGCATTATCACTAAACGCATCGGTAACTGTATAACTAATATTAGTTGCTGGTGTTGTTGCAATAACTGTTACTGTATTTGATGTTCCTATACAGTCTGTAGTCGTGTTTTCAACTACAACAAAGTAGTTACCCGCTTGACTTATCTCTAGTGTCGGCACACTTGTAACTGCAATTGCTGTTGTAGGATCACTTGTTTCATACCATGAAAACTCATAGCCTGTTCCAAAATCTCCAGCGTTTAACCAATACGTTTGATAAACTGTTCCTGTTCCGTCCACACAAATTGCGCCATCTTCTAATACTGGCATTGGTAATGGATTAACAAACACGGTATAATCTGTATAACCTCCTTGACAATTTCCTAATTTTGTACGAACACGGTACACCACATAACCTTGTGTTGCTCCTGTTGTTGTCAACACCTCGTTGATTTGTAATGGTGCAACTCCTGATCCATTAGTTGCTCCTGCAACACCATTTACATCATACACAAACCATTCTACTTCTGTTCCTGGTATTGATGGGTTGGTTACAGACAATGTAATATTTGGTGACTCTCCACTACAAATTGTAACATCTGGTGATGGTATAGGCGTACCTGGTATAGGATTAACCGTTATTGTTTGTGTTACAAC